>NZ_FNEN01000015.1 GCF_900100185.1 Natribacillus halophilus
ATGCTGTTTAAAAGCATTAGCGGAAACACCAACATTAACGTGATGATGTCGGTGACGGGATATCCTTGCTGTTTCTTGAATCCAACCTTATGACAAAGGGAGCGGAAGTTGAACGATTTCATAACATCCCTTACAATAGAATCAATTGAAAATCCATGAGTTTGAATTACTTTTTCAATCTCTTTGGTTTTTCCCCGCATGTGATAACACGTCCTTTTGGCATGATTTGGATTGGTACCTTAATTATACCAAAAGCCCTGTGTTCATGCGGGTTTTTTATGGATTTTATGCGGATTCAAAGGCCATTTTTTCTTGGTTTATCAAGGTGCGAAACTCGAGTTTATAATTACAGATATTCGAGGGGGAAGGTAAATGAAAAGTGAATTCTCATTGGCGGTGCTTAGTCTGGCAATGCTTGCAGACGCTCCTGGTCGAATAACGACGAGTGATGTCATTGCAGGCAGTGCAGGTGTGCATCCGGTAAGAATTAGGAAAGTATTGGCAGAGTTAAAAAAACACGGGTTTATCGATTCCAAGGAAGGATCAGGCGGTGGCTTCATATTGAAGGAGGATCCTGATCACATTTCACTGGATGAGATGTATCGATTAACAGCAATGGAAACACTGAAACCGAAGTGCCCGGTGGCGGGGATCATTGTTTCATCGGTTCTAATATTGAAACTGTATTGGATAATATTTTATCTGATACCGAAGAACAAGTGATCGCTTATTTGCGGCAATACTCCATCAGTGACGTGTTAGATTTAATAAAAAAGGAGCGCGTTTGATAGCTTTTTTTCATTTTCGCCGATACTGTAATATATTTTAATACAGTTTGTTGCTTTTATCACGTGGAAGAAAAGGAAACGATGATCAACATAAGGAGGAATTGACATGAGCGTAAACGTCGCTATTATTTACTACAGTCAACGCACCAATTACCAATTGTCACGATGGGCAGAAGAACCCTTAAAAGAAGCGGGGCATGAAGCTAAAGTCGTTCGGACACAAGAGCTCGCACCGGCGGAAGCTATTGCACAAAACCCCGCATGGGGGCAATATCTGGAAGAAACGAAAGATGTTCCTGTAGCGTCACCGGATGATCTTGATTGGGCAGACGCCTTTATTTTCAGTACGCCAACCCGCTTCGGAAACGTCCCCGGGCAAGTCAAACAATTTCTTGATCAAATGATGTTCAAGTATTTTTTGATAAGATCGGAAAACTCGATTCATTGGTAATGACGGCAGGCATTGCTACTTACGGTAATTTCCTTGAAACCGACACGTCTCAGGATCGTGATTTGTTTGAAGGTAAATTCTGGGAGCAGTATAACGTCGCAAAATATGGTGCACCAAATGTCGCTGAAGATGGCTCCATTATCTTTTTCTCCGGAGTCGTTGCATATAAGGCGATGGAAGGGGCTTCTGCGCTGAGCGCCGTTAACGCTGCGGTTTCTACGCTTGGTCAAACGTTGGCACTGGAATTGGCGCCGAAACGAGTAAATGTCGTGTCCCCTGGGGTTATCGATACACCATCACGCTATGGCATGGCCGAAGAGGATCGGAAAGCGTTCTATGATGCAGTTGGAGGACAATTGCCCATGAACCGTGTCGGCCAACCGGAAGATGTGGCTGAAAGCGTCATTTATTTACTGCGTAACGGCTTTTCCACCGGGGAAACGCTTCATGTCGAAGGCGGACACCGGTTGATTTAGTCGTTCCCGGTCTACAATATGGCACCTTAACGCGAGATCACAGAAGTCGTTAGGTCGCCAAACCCGTTTGATGACGCCCTAATGCGAATCCGCGGAAGGCGTTAGGTCGTCAACCGAGGTTTATGACGCCCTAACGCGAGGGTGCAGAAGAGGTTAGGTCGTCAACATCGATTTTGATGGGAGCAGTTAATGAAGAGGCAGCATTGACGCTTGCTGCCTCTTCATTATTTTCTAACTTGATAACCTTCGTTCGTATAGATGTCGTAGTAGGTCATCACTTCATCTACGTACCATTCAGATTGGTTATAGATGTACAAGGCGCTTTCCAGCTCGCCATCATCGGCGCCGTTGGAAGCCAGAAAATTGGCGGTGGAAAAAATGGCATCTCGTTCATCCCACGGGTCGGCGTCACCGCTTCCGGTCGCGTCTATCCCGTATCCCCCGTTCGAGTCGATCAAGTCCGGATCGGTGAGCTCATCCTCGGGAATATCCCCTTCCCCGACATCATCGCAAGTTGGGTGGCTCCATCCGTGCCATGTACAGGGCATGAACTGCATGTGTCCTTCCGCGCCGACGGGTGAAACCATCGGATCCATCGTTGAAAATTTCGTCTCGATCCGATGAACGGCTGCCAACACTTGCCAGGGAATGTCATACGTTTCGGCCGCCTCTTGATATATCGGATAATATTCTGCCGGGACTTCATCATTGCTGTAACCGGATAGCCCTCCATCAAAAAAACGATCCAGTTGCTGCTCATTGAGTGTTTGCGCGATCATAAAAATGCCGATCGTAAGAAAGAGAAGCGCGCAAATGGATCCTAAGCTGATTAGCAGGGGGCGGCGTTTACGTCTTTTTTTTATCGTTGATTTCCCCATTCGTCATGCTCCTCTTCGCAGTTCATTCTGCATTCAGTGGATGGCCTAAGCGTAGACTTCTTTTCGTCCATTTTAGCACATTCACTTGCCTATCGGGATGTTGTTTAAGAAAGAAATCGAAAGGGAAATAAATTCATAAGCATTTGAATGAAAGGAGATGATCAGATATGGCACCGATCTATAGAGAATTTATGAACGATAATGAAGTAGTAGCCGCGGTCGAAAGGATAAAGGGAGAGGTGAGTGAGGATAATATTTACGTCCTTTCCCATGACCGCAGCCATACGAGTCACGTGGCTGAGCGGGCAGATGCCAACACGGTCGGGATGAGTGAAACCGGCTTTGGCGTCCAGGTCAAAAATGTCTTCCGCAAAAAAGGGGACGAGCTGCGAGCAAAATTCGAAGAACTTGGTTTTTCCGCGGGAGAGGCTGATACCCTGGAAGCCAAGTTGGACAAAGGGGCGGTCGTCGTCGTTATACAGGATCCTCCGAGCGGCTTGTCCATATAATGGCAGAAAGAACCCCCGCTTCACTGAAGGGGGGCTCTCTTTGTCATTCATTTGACGGGTCGTTACCAACGGCAGTGATCAGCAGGTCGAGCTTTTTTTCCATGCGATGCAGCAGGTAGAAGGCGACTACGGCGGCAAAGCCATGGTTAAAAACGAGCGACATCCATTCCTCCATGATGGTTAAACTTCCTCTCTATGCTTCGTAAATCTCTATGCTTCGTAAATCGGCTCAACAGAGCGTGAAACAATTCTCGCGTCGACTTTTTCTACGAGCTCTCCCCCGGATGTGTAAAATACATTATGGTCAATGATTTGATCCATAACGTCTTCGAGCTGTTCGGATTCCAGCCCTTCATCAGGGTTGTTCACAGTGATGGTCGGCATCCGTTCTTCCTCGTTACGAAAACGCAATTGCAACTCTACGTTCATTTTTCCATTCCCCCCTTATTAATTAGTCGCTTTCTACTGGCAATAGGCTGTAGTCGTTTCTGCGGGTGGCCCCACTCAAAGCATCGGCCGACAATGAAGCGAGTGCGGAGGCAATCGTCTGAATGTCATCATCGCTCGCCTCAACGTTGATATTGTTAAAACGTCGGCTGTAAAAAATCGGATTGCCAAGCTCGTCCACACCGTCTTCAAACACTAGTTGCAGGCTCGTCGTTTCCGGAGTCATAGGCTCACCTCTTTTCATAGACTATATCGATACGAGCAACGATAAAAGGGGTGCATCGTTTATCACGGTTCCGTCAAAGTCCAAATATATTCGCGGATATCCGAGGGAACGGAGATTGCTGCGATCTTTATGACACTTGAATCGCGTTGTTATACCCCAAAGGCAGGGCATCTCACTCCGAGAGGGACCAGAAGCGCGTTGTTATACCCCAAAAGCAGAGTATCTGTCTCCGAGAGGGACCAGAAGCGCGTTGCCATACCCCAAAAGCAGGGTATCTCACTCCGAGAGGGACCAGAAGCACGTTGCCATCCCCCAAAGGCAGGGTATCTCGCTCCGAGAGGGACCAAGAATCACGTTGTCATCCCTCAACGACGGGGATCGAACCAATCCGAGAGGGCGATGTGATCTCCCTCGGGCTCGTCTTAGAAAGGCGATTTTTATTTCCCTTAAAAATCGTTTTACTTTGACTTTACCTTGCATCGTTTATAACTAAGTATTTCCAACATACCCTTAAAAGGTGTAGAATAATTTTAAAGGGAAACAGTGGAGAAAGAGAAAGGGAGCTCTTATATGAACGCGAGCGCGACAACCTCGGGGGAACGCCTGCACACGCTTGATATTATTCGAGGCATAGCCGTGTTTGGCATTTTGATTGCCAACATGTACGTTTTTAAGGCTTTGGCATTAACAGACGTCCGTCCCTACATTGAAGGCGGCACTATGCCGGAGGGAGCATTTAACCAGTTTGCTGATGTTTTGAACACTGTCTTTGTTGAGGGGAAGTTCTACCCGATGTTTTCTTTACTCTTCGGGCTTGGCTTTTTTATCTTTTACAATCGCCTGCTTGAAAAAGATGTCAATGCCGATCGGGTCTTTGTGCGACGATTGCTGTTTTTGTTAGTCATCGGCTTGGTTCATCTCGTCTTTCTGTGGACGGGGGATATATTACATACGTATGCCCTTGCCGGCTTTTTGCTGGTGTTATTCATCCACCGGCAACCGAAAACAATCATGATCTGGACCGTGGCGTTGCTGGGGGTGTCTTCGCTTTTCGCCCTGCTTTTTATCGGCTTTACAGGTCTTGGTTTACAACTGAAAGTGGAAAGTGGCTTCGGTTCTTTGACTGAATTTGAAAACAGCGTGGAGACGGGAACGGCCGTGATGGCCAACGGGTCGTACGGGGAAATATTACAGTACCGCCTCGTCAACGAGGTGATCCCGATGCTGATGCAAGCCGTATTTATGGTTATCTCTGTCTTGCCCCTTTTTCTCATTGGGCTTTATATGGGGAAAAAAGGCATGTTCCACGACATGGATCGCTATAGGCGGAGCTGGAAAAAACTCTGCATCCATAGCTTTTGGAGCGGGGGGTTATTAACGGTGCTCGTGACCGCGCTCCACTATGATGTTATCGCGCTCCCGACTTATCTTACTTTCGGGCTGTCCCAAGGCTTGAACTTTGCGGCCGGTCCATTGCTTATGCTTTTCTACGTATCGGCACTCGTTTTGTTTCTGCGGGCGGAATCCCGGAGGAAGTGGCTCATGCCGTTTGCCGCGGTCGGCCGCATGGCGCTGACCAACTATTTATTGCAAACCGTCATCGCGGTCTTTATTTTCTACGGATTTGGCTTAGGCATGTTTGGGCAAATATCAAGTGGTATGGGCTTGCTGATCGCCGTCATTATATACGCTGGACAAATGATTCTCAGCAACCTTTATCTGCAAACCTTCAACCAGGGCCCGCTGGAAGCATTGTGGCGGAAATGGACTTACAAATTCTAAGGGTTTTAGCCTACTGGCTAAAACCCCGTTTACATTAGCTTGTTTTTTTACGTTTACGTATCGGATCAAAGCTCAGGTGAAACTCCGGTGAACTATGGTGGCCGTGGAATTTGCGACGGGCTGCTTTAAGTTCCGCTTCCAGCGCGGTAAAAATCTTATCCAGATGCTCGTCTGTATACTCATAATTATTTTTATTGGATAAATTACCGATCAAGCGAATTTTTTTCACCGTTTCCTCTGTCCGTCGTTTAGCAATTCTTTCAAATTTACTCATTTTGTCTTCCATAAATATAGCTCCTTTCAACTCGTTTCTCTCATTCTATAAAATTCATCGGTAGAAAAAAATTAAAATTTGTAATAAACAATAGGGAATTTTAGAGCTTTTTTGTCGAACAGTGATTGCGAGGCTATCACTACTGGCTGAAAATAGTGACAATCGCGCATTTTTACATAGCGAAGATTGCGACGGATCATGCATTTTTTCATTTCTTCTTTGCATACTACCTTTTGAAGAAGAAATGAAGGAGGCATTGCTTATGCAAAATCAGCAAGGGCAGATGAACACGAGCGCACAACGATCCGATCAGATGCAACCGATGCAGGACCATGGCGGACATGAAATGTTTGACGTGCATGAAACGCTGACGACGGCGATTAACGTCCTCGATCAGTACATGATTTTCCGCCCCTATGTGCAGGATCAGGAGTTGCTCGGCATCCTCGATCAGCAGTATGATTACATCACTACCCAGTACAACCGGATGGTAGAAGCTTTTAGCACCGGCCAAAAACCGTCCGTGGATATTCAGCCGTACGAGATTCCGACGATGGGCGATATCACATACGGCTTGCAGCCTTCGCCACCGCAGAAACCGACCAACAATTTAGGGGAAGTGAACGAACAGGGCATATCATCGCATATGCTCGGCTTGTTAAAGTCAACGTCATCCATGTTTGCGATGTCAGCAGCGGAAGTGACCAACTCGGTGCTTCGCCGGGTGATCGCCGATAGCATTCCCGACTTTATCGAAATGTCATACGAACTCTTTCTCTATCAAAACAAACATGGCTATTATCAAGTGCCCCAATTACAGCAAACCGATATGGATAAAATGACACACGGCTATGAGCCTTCGCAAGCCAACATCAAGCAGAGTAATCCTGGGCAAGTGCACTAGTAAAGAAAACTTGGCTTATCGCCAAGCCTTTAAGGCGATAAGCCTTAGTTGCACTTATAATGAATACAAGTGTTCAGATACTTCCCGTAGGTTCGCCTCTGTGGAAATATCTTCCGCCAATAAAGGCAGGAAGACTTTCTTTTGTTTTTTGAACTGGTCATGAATCATGTGTATATACTGCTGTTCCTGTTCGCGTCTTTTTCGGAAAAAAGACGAATCTTCAGCTTCTTCGGGCAGGCATTTATTGACGATTAATGTCTCGACTTTCATCTTCGCCTCTGCCAGTTGCTCGACGGCCCGCGACGTTTCTTCGATCGGAAGACGTTCAGGCGTAAGGACATAGACAAAGCCGGTTTTTTTCCTGTCGAGCAACCATTCCCGCGCGTCAACAAACTTTTGCTTTCGTTGCATTAACGTTTGGTAGATGGGGTCTTCCACAGGTTCACCGTCGTTTAAGAGTTGGCTGTAATTTTCATTCACGGTGCGTCTGCGCTTTAACATCCCGTCGATCCACGCTTCCATCATTTCCGGCAGGGAAAGAAGCCGAAGGGTATGGCCGGTGGGAGCAGTGTCAAAGACGATGAGGTCAAAGTGCTCCGTTTGCTCGAGGACCACATTGACGAGCGCATCGAAAAGGGCTGATTCATCGGCGCCCGGTGTGTTGGCCGCCATGTCAATCTGCCGGTGCACTTCGCTTACGCGATGCGCGTGGACAAGCCCTTGTAAATTTTCCTTGACGCCGGCGATATACCGTTTGGATTCTTCTTCCGCGTCAATTTCCAGGCCATACACATTCGTTTGCAACTTCGTGATGTCATTGCCGATCTTAACCGCGAATAAATCTTCAAGGTTGTGGGCGGGATCGGTGGAGACGAGCAGCACTTTTTTGCCGTTTTGGGCGGCGGATAGGGCGAAAGCAGCGGAGCAGGTTGATTTGCCCACGCCGCCTTTTCCGCCGAAAAAGACAACTGAATGGTCACGCATAAGCGATTCCTCCTCTGCAGTTATTGGTCATCCTCAAGCTTATCTCCTCTTTCATTTTTAAACAGGAGATAAGCTTCCAGGATAATCCACAGGGCAAACGCGAGCACAATGGACCCGAGAACGACGAGCAGCGAATCGCCCCACCATTCGGTGGCCAGTTGGGTAAACAAGGCGTAAATCGTCATTACGATGAGGAAGACCATCGGTATAAACGAAACGAGGAAGTTCCTTCCTTTTCGAACCAACCATATCGAAATGAGCATAAGGACGATGCCGGCGAGTAACTGGTTGGTCGTGCCGAAAAGCGGCCACAGGATGTAACCGCCGCCCCCAAGGCCTCTTTCATCTTCTGGAAGGAGGACGAGTATGAGCGTTGCACCGACGGCGATGGACGTTGCGACGTGTTTTTTCGTCAGGGCGAAAGCCTTGTATTCACGGCCGATCTCAGAGATAATGTAGCGCATTAAGCGTGTCCCGGTATCCATCGTTGTCGCCGCGAAGCTGACGACGATAACCGCTGCAATCGTTGTCGCGATGGCCTCGGGTACGAACAAACCGGTCGCGAGTTGGGCGGCGCCTTCGATAAAATTGCCGAGCCCTTCCTCATTGGCAACGTTAAAACTGGGATAAGCCGCCAGAAAATCGTCTGTCGTGGCGAACAAGGTACCGACGGCGATGATCGATATAAGCGCCACCAACCCTTCACCTACAGCGCCTCCATAACCGACGAGGCGGGCGTCCGTTTCCTTGTCCAATTGCTTGGACGACGTGCCTGAGGCCACAAGGGAGTGGAAACCGGATACGGCGCCGCAAGCAATGGTAATAAAGAGAAGCGGCAGCCAGGAAACATCATCCACAGAACGCGTGGTCGGCGCTGTTACTTCCGGATTTAAAAACAGCAGGCCGAGTAAAAAGATGGCTATACCAATAAATGTCTGATGGGCGTTAATGTAATCACGTGGCTGCAGCAATTTCCACACGGGGAGTGTGGAAGCCACGTAAACATACGCGAACAGAATAAGCATCCAGATTAGAAAGGCCATGGTCACTGCGTCCAACCCGAAAGCGACGGTTGCGTCTTCACCGCCGAGATATTGCACGAGATCGATTTGCAGGGCCGGTATATAACTGGCGATGACAGCCGTTCCATACATAACAGCCAGGGCGATGATCGATGGAATAAGTATTCCTTTTCCGCGGCGCAGAAAGTACATCCCGATAAGAACAGCAAGGGGAATTTGAATAAGGACGGAGATGACGCTGGCCGGGTAGTCAATGAATAATGAGGCAATCACCCAGGCAAAGACAGCGACGACCATGAGCAAAAGCAGGAGAATGATAAATAAAAAGAGCAGTTTTGCCCGCCGCCCGATCAAACGGTTGGCCAATGTGCCTATGGACAGCCCTTTGTTTCGTTGCGAAAGGAAAAGGGCGCCAAAGTCATGGACACCGGCGGCGAAAACGGTTCCAAGCACGACCCAGAGAAAAGCGGGCAGCCAGCCCCAGTAAACGGCTATGGCCGGCCCCATAATGGGTGCGGCTCCGGCAATGGAAGTAAAATGATGGGCCCAAAGGACGCTTTTTCTCGTAGGAACGAAGTCAACACCGTCATTAAATTGATGCGCGGGTGTTTGAAATTTCGGATCCAAACGGTAAATACGTCTCGCGATAAACTTGGAATAAAAGCGGTAACCAAGGGCGAGAATGATCATACCGATGATCGCCAACAAGATGCCTGACATAGATGATCACATCCTACCAAAAATATTGTAAGCGTTTCAGCGTCCATTATAGGAATCCGCTATTATTTTTGCAATTACAAGGTTTGGGTTGGAATAAAGAAAACTTGGCTTATCGCCAAGCCTTTAAGGCGACAAGCCTTAGTTGCACTTATGCAGGATAAGAAAGTGGTTTATACTTTCTTACCTGCTAAAAAAGAAGCAAGCGTAAAGCTTGCTTTTTTAGCAACAACGAATACCGTCGATCGGTGACTTTTCCATGCCCATGCGCAAATGCCAATCATGAAATTCTTCAACCATTTCCGGATATAACTCTAGCGTATAATAGGAAACCGGGTTCGGAAGACCGAGCATTTCGGAAAAACAAAGCAGGTAAAAAATATCATTTTCATCCCGAAGCTCCCGTTTGATCTCCGCGCGATGCGGCATGCGCAGCACTTCATCATAAAATGCCAGGGCACGCATCAGTTGATCTTTAAAACCCAATGGCGACCCTCCATTTCAACGTTCTTTACGTCATTGTAGCAGATGAAGACACGATGACGAAATTGTTTCATGAGTAATGAACCCTTAACGCCGTAGTGCGGAAGTAGTTAGGTCGCCAACCCTGGTTTATGAAGACCTAACGCCGGATCACGGAAGCTGTTAGGTCGCCAACCTCGATTGATGAATCCCTAATGCTATACCGCGGAGGGAGTTAAGTCGCCAACCGTGGCCGATGAAGACCTAACCCGCAACCCGCGGAACCGTTAGGTCTCCAACCCCGGATGATGAACCCTAATACGATCCCACGGAAGCGGTTGTTACTGCTCGTCATCTTCCAGCCCTTGCGTTTTATCATTTTTAAACAAGAGGTAAGCTTCCAGACAAATCCAGACCGCAAAGATGAGGATGATGGCTCCCAGGACAAAGAGGAGAATGTTGGCTTCATCTCCGTACCAGGCCCATTGCCCCCAGACTTGCGAGATCATCGCCCATAAGGTCATGAAGAGTAAAAACACCATCGGAATAAAGGTGACGAGAAAGTTTCGCCCTTGCCTGCGCAGCCAGATCGTTATCAGCAAGAGCGCAATGCCTGCGAGCAGCTGATTCGACGTGCCGAACAGCGGCCAGAGCAGATAACCGCCCGCGCCGAAGCCTCTTTCATCGCCGGGCATAAGGACGAGCGCCATACTTGAGCCGACAGCGATGGCCGTAGCGACATGTTTCTTCGTCAGCGCAAAAGCCTTGTACTCACGGCCGATCTCGGAGATGATGTAGCGCATTAAGCGAACGGCAGTGTCCAGCGTCGTGGCGGCAAAGCTAACGACGATGACCGCGACGATCGTCTGGGCGACCGCTTCCGGAATCAAGAGACCGTTCGCGAGATTGCCGGCACCTTCAATGAAATTGTTCAAGCCAATTTCATTGGCGGTCGTGAAACTGGAATAAGTGGCGACAAATTCCTCTTGCGACGAAAATAAAGTCACCACGGCAACGATCGAGAGGAGAGCGAGGATGCCTTCGCCGGTCGCCCCTCCGTAACCGACAACGCGAGCATCCGTTTCCTTGTTTAATTGTTTGGACGTCGTTCCCGAGGAGACGAGCGAGTGAAAACCGGATATAGCCCCGCACGCAATCGTTATGAAAAGAAGCGGGAACCAGGAGACATCATCAACGGTACGCGCCACCGGCGCATTGACTTCCGGGTTGGTGAACAACAACCCCAGGTATAAAAGGGCAAGCCCAATGATGAGTTGATGCGCGTTAATATAATCCCGCGGTTGCAGTAGTTTCCAGACGGGCAGCGTCGAAGCGATGTAAACGTACGCCATCAGAATGACGATCCAGATGAAAAACGCCATCGATACGGCATCGAGACCGAAGGCGACCGTCGTATTTTCACCTCCGAAGTAACTGACAAGATCGATTTGCAAGGCAGGAATACCACTTGCAAGCACGGCTGTTCCATACATAATAATGATGGCAATGATGGACGGGAAAAGCAGTCCTTTTCCGCGCCGGAGAAAGTAAAGGCCGATGATGACGGCAAGTGGAATCTGAATAAAGATCGATAATACGCTCGCCGGAAATGTTACGAACAAGTTGGCGATCACCCAGGCGAACACGGCATTAACCATCAACACGAGAATGAGGATGATGAACAGGAACAACATTTTTGCCCGACGGCCGATTAAGCGATCGGCAAGCGTGCCGATGGATCGTCCTTTATTGCGTACGGACAACACGATCGCTCCGAAGTCATGAACCCCGGCTGCGAAGACGGTTCCAAGCACGACCCAGATAAAAGCGGGAAGCCAGCCCCAGTAAACGGCAATGGCCGGACCCATGATCGGGGCGGCACCGGCAATCGAGGTGAAATGGTGCGCCCAGACGACGCTCCTTTTCGTCGGAACAAAATCGACGCCATCGTTAAACTGATGGGCCGGAGTGACGAAGTCAGGGTCGAGACGGTAAATTTTTTTGGCGACAAACTTGGAATAGTAGAAGTATCCCAGTGCGAATATGATGAGTCCAATGGCAGCTACGCCTAAGCCCGGCATACATCTTTCACATCCTTTCTAAAATATTGAAATCGCTTTCATAATATCATAGTATGGACGACCGCGGAGAAAAATACCTTAAAAAATGCGAGGGTGTTATAAGTTTAAAAAAATTCGGTAATCACTCTGACATTTGGTTGCAATGGGAAATGAAACGTGTTACCTTGTTAGTGTGAAAGTGATGAACGAACTGTGAACAACAGGCCTCTGCTCGATCAGGAAGATCCAACAGGCTTTATTTCGTGTATCACTTCAGAATTTTAGTTTAAGGAGGCCTTTGTACAAAATGAAAGGCACAGTAAAATGGTTTAACGCAGAAAAAGGGTTTGGGTTTATCGAACGGGAGGACGGAGACGACGTATTCGTTCATTTTTCCGCGATCCAGGCCGAAGGATTCAAAACGTTGGATGATGGTGAAACGGTAGAATTTGAAATTGTCGAAGGCGATCGTGGCCCGCAAGCGGCTAACGTTATACGTCAATAGAGAATCATCGGAAAGGAGCGGTTCCGTGTATGACTTACGCACGGGAACCGCTTTTTTTTAAAGAAAACAAAGGGGATATTATGTTTAAGGTACCGTTGGAAGAGGATTTATACTTACATCTTATTGAAAGGCACCATGCTTCCGAATTATTTGCCGCTGTTCACCACTCCCGTTATTATCTGCGACGATGGCTGCCCTGGGTCGATGCGATGAAGTCCGTGCACGATTATCCGCCGGTCATCGATGCCTGGCTGCAACAATACGCGGAAGGGAGAGGGTTTCAGGCGGGCATTCGCAAAGACGGAGCGCTTGTCGGCGTGATCGGCCTGCATGATATCGACTGGGGCAACAGAAGGACAAGCCTGGGATATTGGCTTTCCGAGCACTATACGGGACAGGGAATTATGACGAAAGCGACGCAGGCGGTATTATCCATAGTATTCGATGAATATCAGTTAAACAGGGTCCAAATCCAATGTGGCGTGAACAACTATGAAAGCCAGGCCATTCCGAAAAGATTAGAGTTTCGTTTTGAAGGGATCGTTCGGGACGGGGAGTGGCTTTACGACCATTACCACGATCTCGTGCAATTTAGTTTGCTACGCGAAGATTGGCAGCAGAGGTGACCGGACAGAGATGGAGCTACAACAGGCGTATCGACGCAAAGCAAAGATGGATCACTTTCTTGTCAGCATTCTTTTTACTGTCGCTTTTTTTGTCTATATGTATCTGTTTATTTACCTCCCGTTTACGATCATCGTTCCTCTACTTGGTGGGTTTTTTATATTGTGGGCTCTCAGCGAGGGACGCGGGAAAAGGACGATTGTGGAACGGCTGTTTCCATTTTATCGCGATTTGCTCGATATTGAACGACGACTGGCGCCCAACACCTTTGCATCTTATCGATTAAGTTTACGCAGCAGCTTATGGGTTGTCGGGGTTATTCTCATCCTGGTGGGCATTTTGGAACTGGTTGGCATCATCAATGCCGAGCCGGATGTGTTCCCGTTTACAGCGTTTTATCCCATAGCGTTAATCGTTGTGAACGTGAATGTTTATCTTCGCCATCAACGGATAGAATCCGGTGAAGAAGATAGGTAGAAAGGGCAAAAATATGAGTATCAACTAAGAAAATGCTTGTATAGTAAGATACAAGCATCTTATCTAAAATAACAGGATTAAATCGTTTATCATGCTTTTATAAAATTTTCGGTATGTTTGAACCAAATTTTATATATGATAGAATAATAAAAAGCTATTATAAAAAATTGTCAAGATTATTAAGGGGGAGAAAAAACATATGAAAAAGAAAATGGGATTACTTAGTGCGCTGGCAGGAGTCGGTATGCTCATCGCCGCCTGCGGAGGCGAAACGACGGTCGGAGATCTTGAAGAAGAAGGTGTCGTTCAGGTAGGGGTTGCCAATGAAGAGCCATACGGTTATCTTGATGGCGAAACAGCCACCGGTGCCAGTACGGAAGTGGCCAGAGCCGTTTTCCAGAATATGGGCGTCGATGATGTCGAGGCGACGGTCACGGAGTTCGGCAACCTGATTCCCAGCTTGAATGCCGGCAACTTTGATGTGGTCACCGCGGGGATGGACGTTCAACCGGAACGGTGTGAGAATGCAAGCTTCGGAGATCTTGAATACAGCTATGGCGAGGGCATGGCTGTAGAAGCCGGAAACCCCATGGATTTACACAGCTATGAGGATATCGTAGAGGAAGACGCGACCGTATCGGTCATGTCGGGGGCGAATCAGCTCGATATGTTCGAGGATCTCGGCATTGATGAAGATAATATTCAGCATTCCGATGACATTCCGGGCAACATTGCCGCCCTTGAAGCCGGAGATGTTGACGCGACCGTCATGACGGGCGCGACGATGAACTCTGCGATGGAAAACGCTGATACAGATGCCATCGAACAACCGGAAGACTTTACAGACCCGGTGATTGACGGAGAAGAAATGGTTTCTTACGGGGCAGCTGTTTTCCGTGACGAAGACGAAGAATTGCGGGATGCCTATAACGAAAGCCTGCAGGAATTAAAAGAATCCGGTGAAATTGCGGAGATCATCGAAGAATTCGGTTTCGAGGAGGATGATGTCGTCACTGACGAGATGACAACGGAAGAGCGTTGTGAAGGTGAAGGCTAAAAATAAAGCACGGTGTCCGCAAACGCCACCGTGCTTCTTTACATAGTTGGAGCGTCAGCTCTTAGGGGAGATGCCAGTGTTTACGAACATAGGGGAATTTTTACCTTTTATATTGCAAGGTTTAACGATAACCGTACAGGCCTTTCTGTTTGGCGCGGCGTTGGCCTATTCCATCGCGATTGTCGCCGGCCTGGCTCGAACTTCGAAACTCGCGATTGTAAGGGTGATTGCGACGATATTCGTCGAGCTTTTCCGGGGGACGTCCCTGCTTGTGCAAATGTTTTTCTTCGCGTTCGTCTTCCCGTCGCTGGCACCGTTTACGATCTCGACCTTCCTGGCCGGGGGTCTCGCGCTCGGTTTTAACTACGGTGCTTATGCATCCGAGGTGGTTCGGGGCGCGGTTCTGGCCGTGCCGGAAGGACAAAAAGAGGCCGCCATTTCACTCAATATGTCCAATTTCCAACGGATGCGTCTTGTGATTTTGCCGCAAGCATTCCGTATCATGCTCCCGGGTATCGGCAATAATTCGATCGAATTATTAAAAGGGACGTCGCTCGTTTATTTTATCTCCCTTGCCGATATGACCTATCGCGCCGATATCCTGCGAGGAGCGAATACAGCCCTGAGCGATCAGGTGGAAATTTATACGTATTTGTTATTCACTTATTTTGTCATCGCCCTTCCCCTCGTCTTTTTGACACGGTGGCTGGAAAAACAGGCGTCTAAAGGGGTGAGTACGGCATGACATGGGATTGGGAATTTGCTTTTGAAGTTTTTCCGGACATTATAAGCGCGATTGGGATAACGATCGGAGCAACTGTCGCGGCTTATTTTATTTCACTTACGCTCGGGCTTGTGTTGACGCTGTTGCGCCGGTCGAGCTTCAAGCCGTTATCTCTGCTCATCGCGGGAGTCATCGAATTTATCAGGATGACACCGCCGCTCGTGCAACTGTTCTTTGTTTATTTTGCCTTTGATATGTCTCCATTTGTAACCGGAGCGATTGTGCTCGGGGTTCATTACGCCACGTATGTATCGGAGGTTTATCGCTCGGGCATTGAAGCTGTACCTTCCAGTCAATGGGAGGCGAGCAAGGCATTAAACTTCTCGCGGGCGCAAACGTGGCAAAAGGTCGTCTTGCCGCAAGCGATTCCGCCGGTCATCCCGATGTTGGGCAACTACTTGATCGTACTATTCAAGGAAACACCGTTGTTGTCCGGGATTTATGTTCTGGAAATGTTGGCGGTGGCGCAACAAATCGGTTCAGATACGTACCGCTTTCTCGAACCGGTTACGATTGTCGGCTTTTTGTTCCTCGTTCTCAGTTATCCGTCGGCATTATTCATCCGATATCTGGAGAAACGGTCCGGTAAGTTGCCCGGCAGTGCAGAAAAGGGAGTGAAAACATGACAGAAGAAGCCAGGGAAGAAACAGTGGAAACGCCAGGTGAAGACAATGCCAATACGATCGTCAGTTATAAAAATGTAAAGAAGGCTTTCGGTGATACGGTCGTCTTAAACGATCTTAACCTCAATGTGAACCAAGGGGAGAAGGTGGCGTTGATCGGCCCGTCCGGTTCGGGGAAAACGACGATCATTCGCATGCTCATGACGCTGGAGCAACCGACGGAAGGGACGATCGAAGTCGATGGGGAAATGCTTTGGCACAAGGAAGTCAAGGGGGAGTTCGTTCCTGCCGACGAAAAACATCTACGAAAAGTGCGGGGAAGTATCGGCATGGTGTTCCAGCAATATAATCTTTTCCCGCATATGACGATCATGCGCAATTGTACGGAAGCGCCGGTGCATGTACTTGGCGTCGACAAGAATGAAGCGAAGGCAAGGGCCCAGGAAATGCTCGATAAAGTGGGCCTCGGCGATAAAGTTGATCAGTACCCTGCGCAATTGTCGGGGGGACAACAACAACGCGTGGCCATTGCCCGCTCCCTCGTCATGCAGCCGAAAGTCATGCTGTTCGATGAGGTTACCGCCGCCCTTGACCCGGAACTCGTCGGCGAGGTGCTCGAAGTCCTCAAAGATATTGCTTCTGAAGGGGATACGACGATGATGATCATAACCCACGAAATGGAATTTGCCCGTGACGTGGCCGATCACGTGTTGTTTCTCGATAATGGCAAAATCGCAGAGCAAGGTCATCCCCGCAACGTTCTCGAAAATCCGCAAAGTGAGCGTTTGCAATCATTTTTGGGAAGATTTATTGAAACGAATTAACAAGGGGCAGTGAAAGCCATGATTGATGACGTAAGGAAAAAAAACCCGCTCATTCATTGTATCACGAATGAAGTCGTAACGAATTTCACAGCAAACGGATTGCTCGCCGTTGGAGCGGCCCCGGTCATGACGGGTAATCATGAAGAAGTGGAGGAGATGGCCCAGATAGCGGATGGCTTGTTGCTGAATACAGGGACGTTAACGCCCTATCAATATGAAGCGATGCGCCTCGCCGGCCGGGCCGCTAACGAGAGCGGAACACCGGTCGTATTGGACCCTGTGGCTGTCGGTGCAACATCCTATCGCACGAGAGTGGTTAAGGACCTTTTGCAAGAGGTTACGCCAGACGTTATTCGCGGGAACGGCGGAGAAATTGCCGCGCTCATCGGCATGCATTCCCAAATGCACGGCGTGGAGGGACAGAGCGACCAAGCGGCGGAAACGTTGGCAAAAGAAGCCGCCAAAGTGTTGGGGACGACCGTTTGCGTCACCGGGGAAGTCGACGCGATCAGTGATGGCACACGGACGTACCAAATAAAAAATGGACATGAATGGCTCGCGCGCGTCGTCGGGACAGGCTGCTTGTTGGGCGCTGTCATACTGGCCTACATCGCTTCCGGGCAGGAAAAGGGGATCGTGCAAGCGTCAGCGGCCGGTCTCGCCCAATATGGCGTCGCCAGCGAGGAGGCCTTTGCCCGAGCGAAGGAAGACGGGGTCGGCACCTTTCAACAACGGTTTCTGGATGCGCTCAGTTTTATGAACAGTACAGATGGTGAGAGGAAAAGTCATATCGTTGAGCCGTGATAGGCAAAGCCGGGCCCTGTTGGTAACAGGGACCGGCTTTCGTTAGCCTCATTTGCCTTCGTTTGCAGAAAGTTTGAAGAGGATGAATGTCATGAGAATGCTCACTCCGACCAATAAAGCCGAGAATCCAATAATTGCAAACAAATCAACGGTTGCCATGAAATCCCTCTTTCTTTTACGGAATTATATGTCTATTCCACTGACCGGTCATTGTAAAACATGAATATTCAACCTTTTTGAAATTATGCCAGGAATCGTACACAGTTCCGTTCCTTTCCCGTGTAATGTAGTGTATGATAATGTATATTTTAGTAATACTATTGGAGAGGAGGATGGATTCGTGAATAGATCATCGATTATGAAATGGATCACGGGTGCCCTGGAAGGGTTTTGGGCAATCCCCTTCATTGGCGGCACGATCATTCTTTCTTTAAATTGGACACCGCTTATCATTATGTTGGTCCTGCACATTATTACGTTGCTGCTCAGTATCAGTGAAGGTAAAACCAAACACGGCAGTATTCTCGGTATTATCACCTCCTGTGTTGGATTTATTCCCGGGGTAGGCTGGACGATGCATACGATCACAGCAATTTTGTTGCTCATCGATGCTTACCGTTCTGAAAAGGCGATTGAAATGTAGACAGCTGATCATTATGATCAGTTGTTTTTACTTATTTTTTAAAAAGGTGTACGATGGAAAGGGATGGAAGAGGGGGAGAAAATGCAATACGATACCATAGGTTTTAATGTTCGTTATTATCGTGAGATGAAAGGCTTGACGCAAAAGCAACTCGCAGAAGACATCTGCACACAGGCCCAAATCAGTAAAATTGAAAAAGGAGACATTATCCCTTTATCCTCCACCTTGTATGAAATTGCCAAAAAGCTGGACATTGATGTCAATTATTTTTTTCAGATCGGGGAGCACGAGCGGCTTGATTACATAGAAGAACTTAAAGATGAAATCCGGAAAAAAATTCGTGACTATGATTATAAGGATGCTATGGAAACTTTGCAAAGTCACGAAAAATTTTTTAACACTATTTATTTACAGCAGTTTCACTTATGGCACCTGGGTATTTGTGTTTACCATTTATACGGGAACTACAATAAAGCAATGGAATATATCAACGAAAGTTTAGCCATTACTTATCGCGGAAGTAAAATATATACGGAACGAGAAATTGAAATTATGAATAGTATGGCGATCATCCAGTACTCAGAAGGAAATTGCAAAGAAGCACATGAAAACCTTTTAAAAGCAATCAATGCAAGTGTTTTCGTACCTGCATTAAAACCCCATATTAAAGTTAGAATGTGGTATAATCTCTCTAACATTCTTACAATGGAGAATCGTTATAAAGAATCGCTGCAGGCAGCTGATCGCGGAATTCAAATTTGCGTGCGTGAAGAAATGATGTATTTACTGGGGGAGTTACTTTTTCAAAAAGGGTTTTGTGAAAGGAAATTAGATGTTAAATTATGGAAACGTCACTTTGAACAAGCCATCGGTATATTCGAAGTGGCAAAGAAAGAACACCTTGCAGAAATGGCCAAAAAAGAGATGGAGCATAATAAAGAATAGAAAAAGCAAAGGGGGAGATCCCTTTGCTTTTGCACGTGTTTAATGTGCAAATGGAAGACTTAGTGGTGAGACATCATGTGCGAAAGGCAGACCATAACTTTCCAATCCGGTCAGGGAACCTCCGAGACTAACACTTCCAATCATGACCATACCGATGAGTGCGGATGCAAAGAGAGTTTTTTTCATTGCTTGCACCTCCTTGCCCCGTAGCATAGTATAAAGAAGACAAGCAGGCAATTTTACAAGAGCCGCCATGAAACGACATTAAACCACATAAAACGTCCCATATCAAATATATGTGTCGAAAAAGATAATTCCAGGCATAAATAATGAAAATTTTGTCTAAAAATATTTATCATGACGATCAAGGAGCAGCAACAATAGTTTATGGCGCCCTAACGTAATGTGTCGGAAGCTGTTAGGTCGTCAACAATGACTTTTGATGCCCTAACGCCTTGTGGCTGAGGTCGTTAGGTCGTCAACGTTGGTGTTTATCACCTGCTGCTGTGCAATATATTGCTCCTAAGTCCCTCAACACGCGTAACGATCCCAATAACCCTAGTTTTCAATGAAAAGACCGCACACGCAATATTGCAAAAAATGACAACAATCGCTAATCAGCTTTCATTCCGTGCTGATTTTTGTCCTTGCTTAATCCAGGACGGTCACTTCAACGTTTTGGCGGCCGAAGTTCATGGCTTCTTCTTTGGTGGGAACGTGCAGGTCAATTTTTTCACCATTGATGGCGCCTCCGGTATCCGCGGCGACAGCTTCACCGTAGCCTTCCACATGGACGGTGGTACCGAGCGGGATAACATTAGGGTCCACAGCTACGACATTTGCGTTTCGATCGTTACGAAGGTCCGTGCCGTTTGCTGTGATGCCGGAGCAACCGTTACATTCAGCTGTGTAGGCGGTAGCCTCCATTTGATATGTTGTACCTTCCGGGCTTTCGGAAGAAGATTCGTTGTCGTTGGACGTTGTTTCTTCCGTTGTTTCGGCACTTGCTTCGTCACTTTCAGTGCTGCCTTCGTCCGCGCCTGCTTCTGCGTTAGTCTCTTGTTCTACACTGGCTTCGTCAGCGGCTTCGGCTGTTTCCTCGTTCGCTGCCTCATCATCAGCAGCTCCCTCGCTCTCCGGTTCCTCTTCCTCTTTGGCATCCTCTGTCGTACTATAATACAGCGTAGAGAATGTCTCAGGACCGGCGAGGCCATCTACAGCAATATCAGTAGCCGCTTGAAAGTCTTTTACGGCATCATACGTTTCCTCATCGAAATAGCCATCTACAGATCCGTTATAATGCCCCGCTGCATCCAATGTTTCCTGCAGATCGGTGACGAGCGCATTTTCATCGCCTTCTTCGAGTGTTTTCAATGCCCCGAGCGTTTGTGGTCCGGCCAGACCATCAGCGAGCAGGTCGTTTTCTTCCTGATAACTTTTGACCGCTTCCGAAGTGGCTTCATTATAGAGACCATCAGCTGAGGCTTGATCCAGGTGCCCTTCAGCAATAAGTAGATCCTGAAGCTGTTCAACGTGCTCATTCTCTATCCCGTCGGATAACAGTTCGTCTCCAAAGTCGCTGGCATCTGCCGCCATCGGTAAAAGAAGGAAAACAAATCCAGCTACCAATGTAGACAAACCGTAATTTTTAACCCATTTAGGTGTTTGCATTTTGCGCATGTAGCAAACGCCTCCTCTTGGTAGAAATTAAAGCGTAGTTGTACATATCTACAACCACTAGCATCCTAGCAAGCTTTGAAAAAGGAGGCAAGGGGATCACGGGTGATTTAAACAAACTGCAAACCCCCTGTAATAAAGGGGGTTTGCGACAAATTTGGCTGTAATAAACTCACATATTACGCTCATTTGTTGAGAAATGATGATCGAGCGCAACATATCACTCTTTCCTGAATCCGTGGTAAATAAAATCTTCAATCTCAGCGACAACGCCGATATCATTCAGAATAGTAATGATGACAAGGAGGGCGGGGCCTATAATCAAGCCGATGACGCCGAAAAGTTGTAAGCCGATGAATAAAGACAGCAATACACCAAGGGCGTTCAAATTCATGCTGGAGGATAAAACTTTCGGTTCCAGGCTCTGTCTAACGATGACGACGACTATATAGAGAATCGACAGAGCGATGCCCATGAAAATTTCTCCTGTAACAAAACTGTAAATTGCCCAGGGGATCAGGATGGTCCCGGTTCCCAGATAGGGAAGGATTTCGGCAACCCCGATAATAATCGCCATCATGAGTGGGTTTTCAGTGCCCAGGATCAGTAATCCGATCAGCACAAGCACAGAAGTGATGAACATCAAAATCAATTGTGCGCGGATAAATCCGAACACCCGCACGCGCATTTGTTGGATAAACAATACGAATTTTGCTTGTACGAACTTGGGAATTCGGCGTTGCAAGCCAACTTTAATCGCTCCCATATCCTTGCCGATAAAGTATACGGCCAGAAAGACGAAAATAATCACGAGCAAAAATGTAGGAATGGCCGTAAATATATTCCCCAGTCCGTCGGCAATCGTTTGGCCGAGATTACCTAAAATGTTTCCGATTTGATTGCCCAGCTGTGTAATGCCTTCCTGCATGGTTTGTTGTTGGGCTGCGGTTAGGTTATCGAAAAACCCGGTCATTTCCGTCCAGATCGGCAGAATGGTTTCATTGAATATCCGCTGTAACTGTTCGGCGCCTTGCTCGATCCAACCGGGCAATTGTTCAGAGAGTTGCCGGAAACCGTAAATGCCCAGGAAAGTAAGGCCGGTAATGATACCGCCTAATAATGACATCCCGACGAGCAAAGATATAAATGAAGCCACCCCGGATGGAAATTTGAGTTTTATTTTTAAATATTTAAGAAGTGGCGAGAGCATCCAGGCGATGACTGCGGCGATGATGAAAGGATAGGTAAGTGTAAATAAATAGCCCGTAGCCCACAAGATGAGAATGATGCTCCCGATAACAATGACTGCTCGCCCAATAATGTGGGCATGTTCTTTTGTCATGTCGTTTTCGCCCTTTCCGTATTGATTGGGGCAGAATTGCTAACGCCTCGTCGTCATTGTTTGATTCGTATATCATACTACGCGTGAAGCTGCTCGTCTATGTAATGAAACCGGGGAGCTCCCCGGTTTTGTACGTTTAGGATTGTCGCGATGCATGCCCGGCAAGGACATAAAGGACAACGGTAGAAGCAAGGTGGGACGACAAGTCGTTCGCATCTTGCTGGGGATAGACTTCGACGAAGTCCATGCCGCATAAGCCCAGTTTCCCGAATTCGTGAATCATCGTCAATAACTCATAAGAGGATAAACCGTTGGTGTCAACGGGACCACCCGGATTAAACGCATGATCGAGAACATCGCTGCAAATGGACAAATAAACCGCGTCCGTGCCTTCGCTGGCCTGCTTGTAAATATCGTTTGCGAGGGCACGCAAGTCGCTGCCTTCGCGGACATCATTAATCGTGAGCGTTTTGGCCCCCGCATCGCGGGCGTAACGACCGCTCTCCGGCTTATTGCGCGGACCGTGGATGCCGACATGCAACAAACTTTCGTTGCGGACCGCGTCGAGTTCATAAAGTCGTGCGAAAGGCGTGTTGCGGGCATACTTATCCCCGTTAAAATGGGGCATATTGTCGTAATGGGCGTCCAGGTGGATGATGCCCATACGCTGACCCGGGTTCTGGTTACTCCACGCGCGGATAATCGGATACGTTATGCTGTGATCGCCGCCGAGGGCCACCGGAAACGTTCCGCTTTCCCAAACATTTCCTGAAAACGAAGTAATGCGTTCCATCGTTTTGTCGATCTCGGCCGGAACGACATCAACATCTCCCATATCAGCTAAATGTAAATGCTCAAAAACATCCATATGATTGAGTTCGGGAAGGTATCCACTATAGCGCGCTGAGGCCAGGCGCATCGACTTGGGGCCGAGCTCAACGCCGGTATAATCTCCCCAGGTGACCCCGCCTTCCCAGGGTACGCCATAGACGATGACATCCGCCCCGCGTGGTTTTTTATCGACAGCCCATGTTGATTCCAGAAAGGTGGGTGTATTTCCGTAAACGTAGTCTCTCATAACTTAGCCTCCCAGTATTTAATACAATAAAGCAATGATGTCCTCTTTGGCAATGGGTCCAAAATAGGTTCGTGTGTCGATATCACCCAGAGCATGGGCAATGGCCTCAGGTTCGTATTTTGTTCCGTCCAGCCGTGTTTCGATATCTTTCACATCGCCTGTCCCAAAGAAGTCCCCGTAGATGGTCATATCGGCAATGATACCTTTTTGCACTTTAAAACGGAAATCGACCAATCCGGCATCGAACTTCTTCGCTTTTTTGATATCGTATTTCGGAGATTTCCCGTAGTTCCAGTCCCATTTTCGATAGCGATTTTCCGAGATCTCCATAATGTGTTTCCAGTCTTCGTCAGTAAGGGTATAGCGTTCAAAGTCGCTGTCGCCTGCAAAAATATAATGCAACAACGTTTCCTTAAAATGATCCATCGTTAGCTTCTCGTCAAGGAAATCATTGATGTTGGCGACGCGGCTGCGAATGGATTTGATCCCTTTGGAGCGGATTTTTTCATCGCTGACATTTAAGGCGGAGACGACGTTTTCCAGTTCGGAATCCAGCATCAGGGTGCCGTGGTTGAACATGCGGCCTCTCGTGGCAAACTGCGCATTGCCGGAAATTTTGTACCCGTTGGCTTGCAGATCATTGCGACCACTCATTTCCGCCGGAACGCTCATTTGTTGCAAGGCGTCCACAACAGGTTCGGTGAATTTTTGAAAGTCGTTGAAACTGTTGCCGTCATCTTCACTGATGAAGCTGAAATTCAAATTTCCGAGGTCATGATAGACTGCCCCGCCGCCGGATAACCGTCGGATGACGTGCAAGCGGTTGTCTTCAACATAATCGGTGTTAATTTCTTCGATCGTGTTTTGATTTTTGCCGATGATAATCGAAGGTTCATTAACATAAAAAAGCAGATAACGATCGGCCTCACGAAATTGCGTGAGAACGTACTCTTCAATGGCAAGATTTATACTGGGGTCGGTGACGCCCCCATTATCTACAAATATCATTTGCGTGACCTCCCTCAAGAAATTAAAAATGGGACTGCCCTTATTGTATAAAATCAGCGAGGAGATTGCACGCTAAGCACTTATAGCCCTTATCGATGTGATATACTTAAGGCACTAAGTTGGGACGAGGGGGAAAGACCATGAGAGAAATTATCACATTGATCCAGCAGCGGAAGCTGGAATGCCTGATTGCATTCATCATTCTTCTGATCGCGGTCGGTGCCGGTATTTATACGAATGAAGTACTTGAAGTGGGCCGGAATTGGATCATTCGCTTTTATCTAGGGTTTACATTTGTTTCATTGGTACTCTTCTCGATATATATCGGTATTGAGCGTATCTTTGCAGGAAGCCGGGCGTGATGCCCGGTTTTTTTCTTTGGCAGATAAAAGTATAACTTTCTTATCCTGCATAAGTGCAACTAAGGCTTATCGCCTTAAAGGCGTGGCGATAAGCCAAGTTTTCTTTAGAAGTCGGAACATGAAAAAGTATGTGAAAACCATTTGTGCTGTATAACGATAGCGAAATGAGGAAGAATCACAAACAGGCAAGACAATTTCCTGTATCAGATATATTTGAAGGAGGTATTTCAATGAATAAGAAATTATTGTATGGTGTGTTATCAGGCGTATTCGCCGTTGGAATGCTGGCAGCTTGTAATGGCGGTGGCATGGACGACGGCGGGGGCGGTCAGGATAATGGCGGTATGGAAGAAGAAGGCAACTGATTTTGCTGTCTGGATACAAGAGAGAGCCTTTGTAAAAGGGCTCTTTTTTTCATACTATCGCAGAAGTATGTAAAAAGATGAGAAAGTCATAAAATTCGTTTTAAGCGATCGGATGAAAGGAATAACCATAACCAGGAGGCCAGTACAAATCTGGCGAATCAAAACATTAAGGAGGAAATTGAGATGAATAAGAAATTAATGTACGGTGCGCTTTCCGGAATCTTTGCCGTTGGCATGCTGGCGGCTTGCAACGGTGAAATGGATGATGGCGGCGACGACATGGACGACGGTATGGACGACAACGGCGAAATGGAAGAAAACGGTGACGATGATATGGAAGATGACATGGAAGATGACATGGAAGATGATTTGGACGACGACATGGATGACGAAGACGATGACATGTAGACAGAACTGAGAGCCTGTGATCGTCACGGGTTCTTTTCCATCTTAAAAAATGTAATTTTATAAAAAGAAAGTCTCATTTCTGTCGCATCTCTATGAGAAATATTGCAAAAACGGGTTTACCGGTTTAAATAGGACGCAAAAGGGAATATGCTGGCAGTAGAAAGTCGGTTATAAATGAAGAAGCCGACGATTCAAGGATTATTATGGAGGGATTTACAATGAACAAGAAACTCTTGTACGGTGCGCTTTCCGGAATCTTCGCTGTTGGCATGCTCGCCGCATGCAACGGTGAAATGGAAGACGGCGACGATGGCATGGACGACGGCGGCGAAGAAATGGACGAAGGCATGGACGATGAGGAAGAGGATCTGTAAGTTTTAAAACCGTTAAAAAGGAGCTCGTGTTGCGCCCGGCGCCTCGGGCTCTTTTTTTTGGCAGGTAAGAAAGTATAAACCACTTTCTTATCCTGCATAAGTGCAACTAAGGCTTATCGCCTTAAAGGCTTGGCGATAAGCCAAGTTTTCTTTAGAAGCGGGAGGATAAAATGGCGAAAAATAAATATTATGTCGTGTGGCACGGGCGCACGCCCGGCATCTATCAGACGTGGGCGGAGTGTCAGAAGCAGGTCAATGGGTTTAAAGGGGCGCGTTTCAAATCCTTTACATCGAGACAGGAAGCTGAGCGCGCATACGAATCGGAACATACGGACGGAGAAAGTTCCCATAAGGAACAGACTTACATAGAAGAAAGCATTTCTGTCGACGCGGGAACCCATGGCAACCCCGGCCCTGTCGAATACCAGGGCGTCTATACGAAAGATGGGCATGTTTTGTTCGCCGTCGAACCTTTTGCAAAAGGGACGAACAATATGGGGGAGTTTCTTGCCATCGTTCATGCGCTCGCCTGGCAAAAGCAAGAAGGTATGGCCCTTCCCATTTATTCTGATTCACAAACAGCCATCGGCTGGGTGAAAAAGAAAAAAGCGAAACCGACGCTTGCACGCGATGAAACGACCGAAGAGATCTGGCAAGCCATCGGACGAGCGGAAAGCTGGCTTCATCACAATGACCTTACCGCTCCGGTATTAAAGTGGGATACACAGGCTTGGGGTGAGATCAAAGCGGACTATGATCGCAAATAACAACCTATGTTTATGAGCTCGACCTACGGGGTAAATTATTAGAAGACTTGGCTTATCGCCAAGTCTGGCGAAAGCCTTACCGTAATAAAGGAGTGCTTACGACATGAGTCATATCGCTGTTGTACTTACCGATCTGTTTGAGGACGTTGAATATACTAAGCCTGCCGAAGACTTCAAAAGCGCAGGCCATCGATTAACGACAATCGAAAAAGAAAGCGGCAAAAGTGTTACGGGCAAACAGGGCACGGAGCGTGTTACGGTGGATGTGGCCATCGATGATGTGAAGCCGGAAGACTTCGACGCCTTGTTCATTCCAGGTGGTTTTTCCCCGGACCAGCTTCGTGCCGATGAGCGCTTCGTATCCTTTGCCAGACATTTTATGGATGAAAACAAGCCGGTATTTGCGATTTGCCATGGTCCGCAACTGCTCATCACGGCAAAAGCGCTGGAAGGGCGGCATGTCACCGGCGCGATTCACATCCGCACCGACCTCGAGTACGCGAAAGCTAACGTACACGATGAAGAAGTCGTCGTCTGCCACAACCTGGTGACGAGCCGGAAGCCG
The DNA here is from genome assembly GCF_900100185.1 of Natribacillus halophilus. GTDB lineage: Bacteria > Bacillota > Bacilli > Bacillales > Marinococcaceae > Natribacillus > Natribacillus halophilus. Next base: position 27,213 of record NZ_FNEN01000015.1, read on the forward strand.
GATGATTTACCGGCCTTCACGGAAGCATCGCTTAATGCGCTGAAGCAATCGGTATAACGAAAACATGGCGTTCCGCCTTTAAGCGAGGCGGAACTTTGTTTCTAGGAGGAGATGATGAATTGTGAGTGACACGAAGAAACACGCCACCTTTGCCGGGGGGTGTTTTTGGTGTATGGTCGGCCCTTTTCAGGCTGAAGACGGTGTGTTGAATGTGAAATCAGGCTACACGGGCGGCCATACGGAGAACCCTACCTATGAGGAAGTGGGCACTGATCAAACCGGCCATGTGGAAGCCATTCAGTTGACGTATGACCCGCAAACCGTCAGTTATCAACGTTTGTTAAAGATTTTCTGGCAGAATATTGATCCGACGGATGCAGGCGGGCAATTTGCCGATCGCGGGGAATCCTATGAGACGGCGATCTTTTATCACGATGATGAGCAGAAGCAGTTGGCCGAGGCCTCGCGCCGTGACCTGCAGGAAAACGGGCCTTTCGAGGATCCGATCGTTACCCCGATACGGCCGGCAGACACTTTCTACGACGCGGAAGCTGAACATCAGGATTACCATCTAAAAAACCCTTTTCACTATCAGCTCTACAAGAAGGGTTCCGGCCGGGAGAAGTTTATTAAAACGTATTGGAGTGAGTCTAAATGAGCGCCGAAAAAAAAGATCATAAAGATTTAAAAGAACGTCTGACGCCGCTGCAATATGAGGTGACGCAAAATGATGCGACGGAGCGCCCATTTGAAAATGAATACTGGAACCATTTTGAAGAGGGGATATACGTGGATATCGTCTCCGGGCAACCGCTGTTTACGTCCAGGGACAAATTCGAATCGAGCTGTGGGTGGCCGAGTTTTACGAATCCCATCGAAGAGGATGACGTTAAGGAAAACCTGGATACGAGCCACGGCATGCGCCGTACGGAAGTGCGCAGTAAAGAGGCAGATTCCCATTTGGGGCACGTTTTCCCGGACGGTCCCGGCCCGACCGGGCTTCGTTATTGCATGAATTCGGCGGCCATGAAATTTATCCCCGTCGATGAACTGGAAAAAGAAGGATATGGAGAGTATAAGGCGCATTTCACAGAGGAAAAATAAAGACGCCGACAGGCGGGAGGTCAGCTTCCGCCTGTTGCTTCATGAAGGGAGCATAGACCGTGGAGCGTTTGCAAAACTACTTAGACTATTACGGGCTGCCCACCGACCTTCATTATCGTCACTTTCGGTTGAACGTTGCCGGTGCCGCTGTTTTTATGCAGCGCTTTACGCCCGTGCAAGCACCGAGGGAAGAGATCTTGCTTTTGCACGGCTTTATGGAGCATATTGGCCCCCTCGCCCCTTTTATTCGTTCATTGACCGCTGAAGGATACAGCGTCTCTGCGGTTGATTTTCAGGGGCATGGCTTATCAGGGGGGCAAAGATATCGCGTTGACAATTTCAGCGAGTACGAAGCCACGTTGGAAAGCGCGCTTTTGAGGCTGGCTGAAGAGGGGATAAACCCCCGTATCATGATTGGCCATAGCACCGGGGCAGGGGTAGCAGCCCATTATGCCTTGGCCCGGCGGGAGCTGGATATGCAAAAACTCATCCTCGTAGCCCCCTTGGCCCGTTTTCGCGGCTGGCGGCAGGCGAAGCTGGGGATGTATGCCGCCTCCTCATTTTTAAAAGATGTCCCGCGGCGCTATCGTCCGAATTCATCGGATGAGGCCTATCTGGAGCAGCAACGGACAGATCCCCTGCAAGCCTCGCGCATCCCCCTCGCCTGGGTACGAGCCATGTTTGAATGGGAAGCGCGCTTTCGCGAACTTCCCGCCCATCCGCTGAATATTGACATCTTCCAGGGGACGGATGACCGCACCGTGGCCTGGGAACATAATGTGCGTTTTTTCCGGGAAAAATTTCCGAATGCGACGATCTCTTTGATTAAAGACGGCAAACACCAGCTTTTCAACGAAGGTGAACCGATTCGGTCCATCGTCTATCACTTGATTCATCGCAGTATCAGCCAACTGGATTAACATTGGAAGCCGGGAGATGACTCCCGGCTTCCTAAAGCAAACTTGGCTTATCGCCAAGCCTGGCGAAAGCCTTAGTTGCACTTATGCATGATAAGCTTATCTGCTCAAAAAGTATTTTCTTCCGAAAAAGAGGCGGCTTAGGAAAGCGCCTCTTTTTTGCGGTTATTTTTCTTGAGACGGCGAAGCTGCTTGTCCTCCACACGTCTTTCGATATGGTCGAGCATCTCCGCATCTCGTTCGAGATCCTGTTTATTTTGATCCACTAACTCTGAAAATGAAGTACGAAATGGTCTGCGCATATGCTTCTCTCTCTCCTTTAGAAATTTAAGAAAATGACATTCAAAATTTTTCTGTCTATTTACCGAATGAACATTTTCTTGTATTTTTAGTATACCCGATTTATGCAAAATAAAACATGAACAAAATGTTACAATTTAAAGAAGTATTCGTATTATTTCCGCTTCGAGATAAAATGTCGATGTTTGTGGTAAACTAGGAGCAAAGTGAACGGAGGGATTATGTTGGCAAATAAAGAAAAAAAGTGGGCGATTTACGTGACGGCCGGTAGTGTATCGGCGCTTGTGAGTTATTTACTTTTCAATAAAAGGGCACGGAGTAAAACGGTGTCATGCGTCAGAGAGAGCAAAGCATTCGTCAGCGATGCCAGCGCCTTTGTGACAGAGAATCGCCAGGAGATCAGTGATTTGGTGAAAGGCACGACAGAAAGGGTCAATGAACTCGTGCAAGTGGCCGGTGAAGATATCGAACAAATCGCCAGGCATTCGGCCCATTTAAAAGATACAGCGACAGATGTGCTTGACACGGCCAAGGAAGCAGGCCAGGATATTCAACGACAGAGACAAGCCTATAAAATTCGTGAAGGCCAGACAGAGCAACGGCTTCCGGGCGCTGATTAAAAATGTCAGGTTTAAGCTTCATCCTCTTCGGAAATACAAAGAATAAAGACGGTTGAGGAGGGCGAGACAGATGGCATTAACAGAACAATTGAACAGGATTAATAACAAAACCGACGACCTGGGTGTGCTGACGATTTACTTAAACACGGAAAGTGAACAGGGCGAATGGAAAATCCGTCTCAAGAACGGAACAAAGCGACTGGAGGAGTACGCGGAGAAAAGCGATGACAAGGAGAGCAAAAAGGCGCTGAAAAAACTTTTGGGAGAAGCCAATACTCATATTCATGATCAGCAGATGAATATGCAAAAAAGTTTCGTCCTTATCGCCTCCGCAGACGGGGATATATGGATCGCACGGACGCTCCAGGTTCCCGTGGAAACGTCATTCCACTGGGAAAAACAAGCAGACACCGGACAGCTGGAAGACTTGCAAGAAAGATACCCGGCCACGGGCGTCATCGTGACCCAACAACGGGATGTCACCCTCATCGATACCGCGCTCGGTGAAGTTCGCGATGAGAAAAAGTTCAGCTGGGATCTGGAAAAAGAAGACTGGGTGGATTATGAAGATCAAGCCTCACCACCGTCGGCAGCAGATACAAGCGTCGATGATTTTCAGCGACGCTTCGAGGAAAACAAGCAGCGCTGGTATAAAAAGTTGGCCCCCGTATTAACGAGAGAGCTCAAGAAACGAAATTTAACCGGTTCCTATTTCGTCGGCAGCAAAGAGACGGTCTCCGAGCTCACCCAGCATATCAGTGATTCCTATATAAAAGGTAAAATCGCGAAAAACCTGGGATCTAAACCGGCTCATGAAATCGTCAACCAGGTGTATGGAGAAAACGTCAGATAGGAATGAGAATCCCCACCATGTGGGGGTTTATTTTTTTCTTACCGTGTGGTGCATGTCCATCAAGAGGGCGTTGAGCTGGGCGCCCAGTAAAATCATAAAGGCGGTTAAAAAAAACCAGACCATCAAACCGATGATAGTTCCAAGGGCTCCGTAGATCAGCGTGTAATCATTCCATTGGTTAAAATAAGAAAAGCCCAGGGAAGCAGCTTGCCAACCCACCGTAGCGAATAAGGCTCCCGGCCACGTATCGCGCCAGCTCATTCGTTGGCTGGGCACGATGATATAAAGAATGAGCAGCACGATCCCGACGACGAGAAAGCTGATCCCCCACCGACTAACTGACCAGATGGCGGTCATTATGTCTCCCAGCCCGAGAATATGGAACACAAATTCTCCGATAGGTTCCCCGAAAACCGGCAATAACAGCGATATAATCACAGCGAATAACAATGTGAAAACGAGCACGAATCCAACGAGGATCATTCTCTTTAATGTCGGCTCCGGAAGCTGATAAGCGCGATTAACCGAGCGAATGACCGCGAATGCCCCCATCAACGTGATCCAGATCGTCGCAAGCGTGCTGATGGAGAGCGCCTCCGCATTCCTGACATCCAGGATGGTACTTAAATTCACGGCGATAAACGATAACAATTCTTCCGGAACGTAAGGGCTGATGAGATCCATAACATCCGCTGTACCAACAGGTAAAAAATTCAGGATACCGAGCAGAACGATCAGTAAGGGAAATAACGCCAACAGGAAGTAGTAAGCCATCTGGGCCGCGATATCGAATAAGCGATGTTCCCAGGTCGTCCGAACCATGCGCTTAGTGAGCTCTACGATCATACCTCCACGCCCTCTCTTCGTTCACATAGTATGGCATTTTTTGGAGAGAGAGGCAAATGGCAGCGGTCGGCGGGGGAGGTCGCCGGTAAAGGTGGGGAGATCGCCGCTAGAAACAGCGAAGTCGCCGCTAGAAATGGAAATTTCGCCGCTAGGGTGGGGGAGATCGCTGCTAAATTCACCACCGCTTTCGCAAATAATAAACGAGGGGGATGGACGCGAGCAAGAAAACGGCGACGAGCAAGTAGGATTCCTGGACCGCTTGTTCTCCGGCGGCTGCCCACTCGTTCGTACTTAAATGCGTCCCGCGGCGATATTCAAAAAAGATCGAGATGAATACGATGCAGATCACTTTCATTAATTGCCGGGAGACGTTGTTAAACGCCGAGCCGGCAGGTACGTGTTCTTCTTTTAAAGCGTTCAACCCGGCCGTGGAAGCAGGCGTGTTGATCATGCCGTTCCCGATACCCTGAAAGACGAGGAAAGTGGTGAGCATAACGACACCGACTTCCCCGATGGAGAAACCGATGGCAAACGTGGACAGCGTTGTCGTCACGACACCGGTCATTATCACGATATAAGGCCCTTTTTTATCCAGCACCCTGCCGCCAATCGTCATGGCAATGCCCATCGACAGCGCTTGCGGGAAGAGGAGCAACCCCGCGAACAGCGGGGAGTACCCGTAGATGTCCTGAATGAGAATGGGAACGAGCAATAACACGGAAAACATCGCCATCACGCTGAAACAAATCACAATCAGACTTCCGCTAAAGACCGTGTTTCGCAAAATCCGTATGTTCAGAAGGGGCTCATCACTGCGGAGTTCCTGCCAAATGAACAAGACGAGCGCGCTCACACCGGCGGCGATCAAACCGTAAACCCAAAGTTCACCCGGATACGCCTGTAAAAGGTCAATCCCGATCATGGCTGCCACGAGTCCAAAGCTAATAAAGAGGAAGCCGATCCAATCGAACCTAAGCATCATTGGCTCCCCGTCTTTTTCCAGAAAATAAAGGCCGGCACCGGCGGCTACAACAGCAGTGGGAAGATTGATATAAAAAAGCATGTCCCAGGAAAAAAATTCTAAAAGCACCCCTCCGAGCGTCGGCCCGATCGTCGGTGCCACCATCGCGGCGATCCCCCAAATACCGAGGGCCAGTCCCCGCTCGTTTTTGGGGAAATGCTTAAAGATCAGCATCATCGTCAGCGGCATAATCAAACCGCCGCCAAATCCTTGCAGCAGGCGAAAAAAGATCATGCTCGTAAAATCCCAGGAAAAAGGACCGGCCAAAGAGCCGACAAAAAAAATAAGCGTGCCGAGCAAAAAGATTTTTTTCCGGCCGACGCGTTTACTTAAATAACTCGTGAGCGGCATCACAATCGCCATGCCGAGGGCAAAGGCGGTCACGATCCATTGCCCTTCAACGGCGGTAATGTCGAAGAGTTGCATAAAATATGGCAAGGCAACATTCATCAGACTGTTGTTGAGAATTACCATAAACCCGCCGAGCAAAGTCGCGACGAGCACGCCCCATTTATTGGCTTTTTTTCCTTCATTCATGGCGGACAGCTCCTGGTGGAAAAGCAATCATTCGTATCTCTATATTTTACCATATATCATTTCGCGCTGAAATCCGGAAGCCGATTGGCTGTCATTCCATAGGAAGCGAACGGACACCCTTCATACAAGAGCCTTTGCTGTACGCCGCGGGGCGTAAAGCGCGTACGGTCAAGGTCAGATGAAACCTCTTCCCAGAACAGGGGTAAAGCGACAAGTGCTTCTTTGTTGCCTCGGAGCGAATAAGGTGCAATGATCGTTTTGCCAAAGGCATGTTGGGGGATGTCGATATAGAGTTTACGTCCGCGCTTTTTCTTTAGACGTTCCCGTGTAAATAAATCGGGGCGGTTTTGCAGGCAATAGGCGCCTATGGCTTCAGTGAATGGGTGTGTATCTTCATACGTGTATTGGTTTTTCGCAAGAGGCACATACACTTGCAGTCCTTTGTTTCCGGAAAATTTCACAAAGCTCTCCAGTTGTAATTGGTCGAAGACCTCTTTGAGCAGGTTCGCGCCTTCAATCGCCAATGAAAAGGCGGCCGCGTCCGGCGGATCGAGATCGATGACGATTTCCTCGACGTAACGGCTCGACGATAGCGAAAAAGGAATGTGCCACTCGATCGCGAGTTGATTGGCGAGCCAGAGCAGTGTATCGACATGCTGACAAACGATGTAATCCGTATCTTCGAAAGTTTCCGCTTCCACAAATGTTGGTGCGTACTCGGGGCACTGTTTTTGGAAAAAAGCGTCACCGAACTGGCCGTGCGGATAGCGCACAAGCGTTAATAAACGAGACTCAAGATGTGGCAATACGTATGGTGCGATCGTGCGTGTGTATTCCAGGAAGTCACGCTTGCAAATCTCGGGATCGGACCACAACGGCTTCTCGGGATGTGTTAACGACACACGTTCCGGCCATTTGAGCGCAGCGTTTTGCCAGTGCTCCCACGTACACTGGCGCGCTGGGGTATCGAATTGAAAGGACTGAAAGCGTGGTTCACGAAAATCTTCCGAATAAGTGGTGAACGCCATGTTTACAACAATGGAAGGCTCGATGTCATATTTACGACGCGCCGGAACCCATTCCCCGTTGTTTTTGATGATCGTGACGAGCGATTCTTTTTCAGCTTTTGAAAATCCGTGCGCACATTGTCCAAGCGTGACCGCTTCGCCGTTTTTATAGACTCCGACGTCAAAATAACCGTTCTCGGGATTATAGGATTGAATGAAGCAGGTGAGGAGGCGAGGGGTTTTTATTTTGAGCCAGGATTCTGATCGCCCGTCTTTATAGGTGTGCGAGGAGGTTTTGGCGACGATCCCTTCGCTGCGGTACAGATGTGTCTGATATTGAATGTCTTCTACATCCTGGGTGGAAGGGATTAATTGAATGCGACGTTCATCATGGGGCGCCGGGATGGTGGGAAGGTGATGGTTTTTCAGTATTCGTGCGAGTTCCTGTTTACGCTCGCTATAAGGTTTATTTTTTACAGAAAGCATGTCGAAGACGAGAAAAGCGGCCGGGCGCTCATGGCTTGAAGTGTTGATGCTTGCCTGGGAACGCAGGCGGTGACGGCGTTTAAGGGTATGAAAATCCGCGAGCCCCGGATTTTCCAACAGAACGATTTCACCATCCAGGTGAATGGAGGATTTGTCCTTGAAGTGATGCTTGCATGTAGCGACGATCTCTGGAAATTGCGAAGCCAGGTTTTTGTGATTGCGGCTGAGCAACGAACAGGTCGAGCCGTCCCAGATAAGCTGCGCGCGGTAGCCGTCGTATTTTAATTCATATTGCCATTGGGCTCCTTTAGGGATTTCGTCACGGCTGAATGCCAACATGAACGACATGGGAACACCTCCGCTGTTAGCATGATCCCAAGTTTTTCAACGTATTCTCTTTGTTTTTAATGCCAAACTAGGCTTAAAAAGGAGGGAAGTCGTTTGCACACGATTTGGAAAGGAAGTATTCAGTTCGGGCTCGTGTCTATCCCCATTAAATTGCATGCTGCTACGGAAAATAAAGCGGTCTCGTTTCGAAACCTGCATAAAAAATGCCACACCCCGATTAAGTACGAGAAAGTGTGCCCGGTTTGTGAGGAATCGGTGGAAAACGACGATATCGTCAAGGGTCATGAAATGAATGACGGGCGTTTCGTCGTCGTCGATGACGAGGAACTGAAATCATTAAAAGAAGCGAATACGGAGAAAGCCGTGGAAATCCTCGACTTCGTCCATATTGATGAGATTGATCCGATTTATTTTAACCGCAGTTATTATCTGGGGCCTGATGAAGGAGGCACGAAAGCGTACGCTCTGCTTCGCAAGGCGCTTTCCGACACCCGAAAAGTCGGGATCGCGAAGATTATCATTCGTTCCAAGGAACAACTGGCTGTTTTGCGGATTCGCGAAGAGACGCTGTTGATGGAGACGCTGCATTACCCGGATGAAATCCGCGCGAGCGCCGATGTGCCGAACGTACCTTCAAGCGAAAATATCGAGAAAAAAGAGTTGGACACCGCGGTTCTGCTCATCGATCAGTTGACAGCCAGCTTTGACCCGGAAAAGTATGAAGATGAATACCGCAAGAATTTACTCGCGCTCATCGAATCGAAACAAAGCGGCGAAAACATCGTCACCCCCGAAAAAGAGAAGCAACCGGACAATGTCACCGACCTCATGGACGCCTTGCAGGCTTCCGTCGATCGCACGAAGAAAACATCGGCATCGGAAAAAAAGAAAACGACCTCGAAGAAATCGTCATAACCGAACCGTCGGCGGATAAATGCCGGCGGTTTAATGTTGCATATAAGCCACCCCTTTTGGGCAAAAGAATAAAGAATTCTTTCCTGTACTCACAGAAAAAGGGGGGATAACCAATGGCAGACGAAAACGATGAACAAAATAGTGGCATTTCACGCCGGCAGTTTCTTAAAAATAGTGGCTATATTGCCGGCGGACTCGTCGGTGGAGGGCTCCTGGGTGGCGTTTTTGCACAAAATTTTCTCGGCACAACGGATGCCCCGGATATCGATACGGATGACGAGGTCGACACTACTTCTCCCGGAGAACTGACGCAGGCACGCATGTTTTTTAAACGCCAGGAAGATTTTGATGTGTTAAGCGCAGCCGTAGAACGCATTTTTCCTGATGACGATACCGGACCGGGGGCTATAAGTCTGGCCGTTCCCTATTTCATAGACAAGCAATTGGCCGGTGAATACGGCTTTAATTCCCGGGAGTATATGGAGGGGCCTTTCTTTGAAGGCGCTCCGACGCAAGGGCCGCAGACGGGATTGCTTCGCAGGGATGCTTTTCTTCATGGGGTGCGTACGATCCAAAACATAGCTGAAGATCACTTTGATGAATCTTTTTTTGATCTGGAATCAGAGACCCAGGATGAAATTTTAGAGGCCTTTGAAGAAGGGGAAGTGGACATGACGGGCATTGCTTCCGATGAATTTTTTTCCAAGTTGCGGACGGCCACCATCGAAGGCGCATATTCTGACCCTGTCTACGGCGGAAACCTCAATATGGACGGCTGGAGGCAAATTGGCTACCCAGGCTCCCAAATGTCTTATACGAATGTCATTGAGGAAGAAGAATTTGTGGAAATGGACCCGGTCAGTTTACATGACCATCACGAATAAATAAATGGCTTAAAAAGGAGAGCGATTATGGCAACAGAGTTACCTAGAAAAGAGGCAGCCGTCATCGGGGTTGGCTGGGCCGGTGGGATTATTGCCTCGGAACTGGCGAAAGACGGCATCGAGGTTATCGGACTGGAACGCGGCGCTGAGCGGACGGTTGATGATTTTATTATGCAAAAGGATGAATTAAGGTACGCGGTGCGTTATGACCTTATGCAGGATTTATCGAAAGAGACGCTCACCTTTCGAAACGATCGGGATATGCGTGCGCTGCCGATGCGGCAGATGGGCTCATTTTTGTTGGGAACAGATCTGGGTGGGGCGGGGGTTCACTGGAATGGACAGTGCCCGCGTTTTCTCCCTTATGATTTTGAGATTCGCTCACAGACCATTGACCGCTACGGCGAAGATAAAATTCCTGACGATATGCCGCTTCAAGATTGGGGCATCAGTTACGAGGATATGGAAGAGTACTTTGCCCAGTTTGATGCAACGATCGGAACCTCCGGGGAAGACAATGAAATGACCGCGCCCCGGTCGACGGAATATCCAACTCCTCCGATGGTCGAAACCCCGGCCATTCGCATGTTTAAGGAAGCATCAAGTGATTTGGGGTTACACCCTTATCAAGGGGCTTCTGCCAATTTGACGGAGGCTTATACGAATCCGGATGGACAAACGATTCAACAGTGCCAGTACTGTTCTTTTTGTGAGCGTTTTGGCTGTGACTATCAGGCGAAATCAGATCCGATCATCACGGTGATTCCGACAGCGAAGGAAACAGGAAATTTCGAATTGCGCACACATGCCAATGTGAGACGCATCTCATATGACGGTGAATACACAGACGGCGTTTATTTCATTGATACCCGAACCGGTGAAGAGTTTTTTCAGCCGGCGGATATGGTGATTCTGACTACTTATGTGATGAACAACACCCGCCTGTTATTAGAGTCGGAGATTGGCACGCCTTATGATCCGGATACGCAAAGCGGTGTTATTGGTAAAAATTATTGTTATCAAATTATGGCGGAAGCGCAAGGGTACTTTGATCAACAGTTTAATCTATACGCGGGTGCGGGCGCTTTGGCCGGGCAATTGGATGATTACAACGGCGACAATTTTGATCATGGCGATCTTGATTTCATCCACGGAGGCACGATCCAGCTCACACAAACAGGGATTCGGCCGATTAATACCAACCCGGTCCCTCCGGGAACGAAACAATGGGGTAGTGAATTTAAAGAAGCGAATGCTTATTATTTATTTCGAACGTTATCCGTCGGGTCTCAAGGCGCGAGTATGCCTTATGTGAATAATTATCTTGATCTGGATCCAACCTATACGGATCGTTTCGGTGATCCTTTATTACGGATGACGTATAATTTTACAGAGCAAGACCGGAATCTTGCCGCCCATCAAACCCAGCGAATGGAAGAGATTATGCAAGAAATGGGGGCGAATGAGATTGTCGCCAACCCGGATATCGGCGATTATAACATCATGCCTTATCAAACGACCCATAATACGGGTGGGGTCATTATGGGCGCCGATCCGGAGACCTCGGCGGTCAACAATTATTTGCAGATGTGGGATTGTGAAAACCTCTTCGTTGTGGGCGCTTCCGCTTTTCCCCATAACAGCGGCTATAATCCGACACCTACGGTAGGAGCCCTTTCTTATCGTGCTGTTGAGGGCATCAAACAGTATTATGAAAATCCGGGACCGTTGGCATGAATAAGCGGTTTCCTGCAAATGGCAGGAGTAAGATTCCCCTGATGTTTACATCTTAATGTGTAAAGAGGGGGATCTTAGTTATGAAAAAAATTACAGTAGCGACAGCTGTGTTTTTCGTTGTAACAGCAAGTGTTGCCGGATGCGGAACAACGGATGAAAATGCTGCTGATCCGGGCAGAGACCCGATCGATTCGGCAGACATCAATCAAGTGAATGATCAAAGCCGGGAACATGATGAATCGGAGTTCACCATTGACGACCGCGTCGAAAGAGGGGAACGTCACGGTGCCCGTAATATGAGAGATGGCCGCGGTTCATTTTATTATAACAATCCTCAGGACGTCGTGGATAAGGACACGTATACAGCGGAAGAACGGCGGGCAAATGAAGAACGTGCCCACCGCTATGAAGTGGAAAACGGCTCTCAATCCGAAGATATTGCGCAAGAGATTGAGACCATGGATCACGTAGAAGACGCTCAAGTTTTCGTTGACAATCATCACGTGTTGGTCGGGGTTCGAACCGATACGGATGAGCAAGGACAACCGCTGGAGGAGATTGAAAAATGGCTACAAGCCGAGATGACGGACAAAGAAATCCTTGTTACGGACAGCGAAGAGATCACTAAACGCCTGGATAATAACGCCAGCGACGAAACATCCGAATCGTTTCAGGACCTTATCGATGATATACGGAATGATTCCTGATACCTGAAAGCCAAGAGCAGCTCTTTTCACTTGAGGGGTGCTCTCTTTTTAGTGAAGAAAAAATGAGAGGAATCACCGGACGCGTAAGCAGGTGATGCATCACTCGGGGGTAGTGAAGCCATAAACCAGCGATCTCCTGCCTACAATGGCGTCACCCGGCCATAGGTGAAGCCACAAATTAACGATATCCTGACTGTAATGGCCTCACCCGCCGCAATGTATATTCCTGTAAAAGTAAACAGACAAAAATTAGCTCTGTATGGAAGAGGAATCGGTTCGGACACTGAGTATGAATTGTGTGAAAAGATATGATAAGATGATGAATAAGAATTATAGTTATAAGCGAGGTGACTCCAATGGCATTATTAAAGAGAGATTCCGAAAATAAACGTCCTCCCGCAGAAGAAATTGCTGGAGCTATTTCAGAACGAGGACAAACGGTTATACCTAAGGAATTTCGAGAGTATTTAGAAGCTCATGACGGGGACCAATTAGAATGGTCTGTGAATGAAAAAGGCGAGGTCGTGGTCGCAGTAAAGAAAGAAGAAGATATCATGGACTTGTATGGTTCTTTGCCGGTGCACGAAAAGAATGAGCGTGATTTTGAAGAAATCTTGGAGAAATCGAAAAAAGAGCGATTAGAAAAGAGGAGAAATGAGGGGAACATATAATGCTATCGGAGATGTGGGTGGATACGAATGTCATTATGATTACATAGCGCAAATTGTTACATAAGATCGTGTGTCCCTGTCCTTCCACTGAGATTATAATGCGCCACAACTGTGTAAATCCGCCCTATACGGTAAAATGGAAATGGGAGGGATAATGATATGGAATTTCGGATCGAAAATGAAGAAGCATTCAGCACAGAGGCCCCGTTCGGATTATTGCAAATTTCCGGCGAGGATGAACACGGCTTTCGTCCGTATCAACTGCTCGTCTCGGCGATTGCCGGGTGCAGCGGGAGTGTATTGCGAAAAATTATGCGGAAAAGACGTATTGATATCGGAGATATTCGCATTAGTGCCGACGTTACCCGCAACGACGAAGAACCTCATGAAGTCGAAACCGTCCACCTTCATTACACCGTCCGGGCAGCGGGCGTTAAAGAGGAACAAATGGAGAAAATGGTGGAGCTTGCCAAGAAGAATTGCACCATCGTCCAATCGGTCGAGCCCGCCATTAAAGTCAGCGAATCTTTCACATTGGAATAATGTAGTCAAAGGCAGTGCTTCCGTGCAGAGGCACTGTTTTTTCTCGAGCCATGGATAAAAACGCCTCCTGCAGATAACAATAAGCGAAAATGATCAAGGGAGGCTTTAGGAATGAAAGGCTTTGCCATCATAGCTACAATCATGCTTTTGAGTATATCTTCAGTCCTCACAGGTGATATTCAGGCTGCTGAAACTGAAGAGGACAGCGATTCGTTTACGAAACCGGACCATGTCTACAACATTACCAGAGAGAACACGTACAGCCACACGGACCGCGAGCTGCCTGAGCTCGAGCCTTCGGAATTGACGAAAGATTTGCAGGAAACAGCGGACGTAAACATCGATAACCCCGAGCTTGTTTCATTGTTGAATGAATCGACCATCAAGGATTCGAAAATCCCGTTTGGCGTTAATGCTTCCATTTATTTAGGCACCTGGGCGCTCAATTACGATTCCGGGCACACGGAAGTGAACTGGGAATACGAGAACATTAATGCCAACGAACAGGACAACCGCGGAGGGGACAGCGTCGTTTCGCTCCAGTATAAGCAAGGCCAAAACAAGGAAGTCGCCGGTGAATTGAACAGCGATGTACCACAAATCGACGGTGTTAAAAACTTGATGCGAATGAAGGCCACTGATAAAACGTCTTTGCCGCTTTCTTTTAACGCAACGATCGGACAGGGCACAGAAGTCGGCCCCAACTACCAGGTAGAAGGCAAAAAACTCGGCGTCTTGCACGGCTATGTGCCTGCCGTCCATGAAGAAGGCACGGTCACCTACGGAGAAGTGTATGTGAAAGTGAAAGGGACCAAACGCTCCCTCGAGGTCAAAAATATCGAGAAGCAGGCGGTTGATGGCTGGATTCCCGTGAAAGACCATGTGGCGTTAAAGTATAGCAACGGCTAAAACTTTCGCGATTTAAAGGTTGCTTACGGAGTTGAAAGGAGGTGTCCGGATCGTGGGAAGAGGAGTGAAGCTCATGGCCATGGCGCTGCTTTGTTTTATTTTCGCGAGCAACCTTGCCCATAGCGAGGAAGTGTATGAATGGAATTTCAAACCGGCCAAAAATAACGAACCCCCGACGACTGAACCCCACTACCTTGAGTTGCTTGATCGCCATGATGGATACTATATTGGTGATACGGACAAAAAAAACCTTTATCTAACGTTTGACAGCGGTTATGAAAATGGCTGTACGGATATCATTCTGGATGTCCTAAAAGAAAAGAATGTGCCCGCGGCCTTTTTTGTGACCGGTTATTACTTCGAGAGGCAGGAAGCGTTAATCAAACGAATGGACGATGAGGGCCACATCGTCGGCAATCACTCCTGGAACCACCCCAGCCTCCCGGAATTAAAAGATGAGGACGTCGTGACCGAGTTGGCGAAGGTCAATGACGCTTTTGAGTCATTGACGGGGAAGGAGATGGATTACTTACGCCCTCCCCAGGGTACGTTTAACGATCGCTCGATGGACATCGCAAAAGATGAAGGTTATCAACATATTTTTTGGTCGTTTGCCTATGTCGATTGGAACCCGAATACGCAAAAAGGCAAGTCGTATGCGTATGAGCGTATCCTGGATCGCGTTCACCCCGGAGCAGTCCTCTTGTTACATTCGGTATCCCGGGATAATGCCGAGGCGCTCGCAGATGTCATCGATGACCTGGAGGCGGATGGCTACCAATTTCAGTCGTTGGATCATCTAACCGGAAAAAGCTTTTTTCCCATTGATTAGTGAACGATAAAAGAACAGAGGTGAAAACGTGTTCCGCAGCGGGCGTTTACAATTTCGGGAAATGGTTCAGGCTGATCGGGAATCATTACACGAGATGTTTTCCGATCCGGCCGTGATGCGTTTTGCCGAGGGCACAAAAACATTTGCAGAAACCGGGGAATGGCTGAACCGAACGATACAGGACTATCGAAGTTTCGGCATAGGCTTTTGGATGGCCGAAAAACGAGACAGCGGTGAATGTGTGGGTCAATGCGGGATCCGTCCGCGAAAAATTCAAGGCCAAGTGCGTGTGGAGTTCGGTTATCTCATCGCCCGCTCCTATTGGGGAAAAGGGTACGGCAAAGAAGCCGCCCAGGCCTGCCGAACATTCGTCTTTGACCATTTGGGCGTTCCTGCGCTGACGTCATTAATCCATCCCGCTAATGCACCGTCCATACGAATTGCCCGTCATCTCGGCATGGAAAAGCAAGGCACGGTTTTTAAACGAAAGCAGTGGCTCGATATGTATACACTTGAAAATCCTTTCCATTCCTCTACAAAATAGACATAAGTTGGTCATGAAACGTTCATATTTTATGCTTTAGTGAAGCTTTAGCAGCGTGTACACTGGAGAAAAGATGAGGTATAACAGGGGGAAATAAAGTGGCGATCGTTTTACTCACTGCCTTTGTGATTGCCGGCATACTCTCCGTATTCACCGCTTTTCTCATGTTGGTCACCTGGCCGGAACGCAAACAAAATCGCTATAAACACGCAAAATATTTTTCCGCCAGTTTTGCAGCGGCCATCATTACGCTGGGAACTTTTTTAATGTTGTCGGATACATCCAGCACCATTACCGCCAACGATTCTTATGAGGTGCCGGAATCAGTGCAAACGGTCGAAGAGAGAGCACAATGGCATATTACGTCCGAACTGGGTCAGGTAACAACGACCAATCATGACGTCGTCCAGGACATTACCTATGATGATGAGACAGAAGTGCTGGAGGCGCAATTGATTACTGAGGATAACGTGACGACCGATCTCATTCGAACGTCTACGTTAAACCGATCCGCTCATGTTTTGCAAAGGATGGCGGAAATTAATGAACTGAACTATATTCATTTAGTCTGGGATATTTATGTTGAACCTGAATCAGGCCCCGGGGAATTCGATACGATTATGGACATGACAGCGGAGCAGGACACATTGGAAGATGTGGAATGGAATGAGGTAGAGGTTGAAAATATAGAGGATATCACGGAGGAGTACTGGGAGAAACCTGAACTTTATACGACAGAAAGTGAATAACGACATTTAACAAGCCCCTTGGTCATGACATGATCAAGGGGCTCTTGCGTTTTTAATCTAAATCAGCAGGATAAACACCGTTCTCGTCATGCACTTCACGCCCACTTAAGGGCGGGTTGAATACGCATACCAACCGTGCATCCTTAATGCCTCGTAACAGGTGCTCGTCATGTTCATCAAGGGCATAAAGGGTGCCTGGTGTAATCCGATATGTTTTATTGTCCTTGAGCGTCGTGACTTCGACTTCTCCTTCAATACAGTAGACCGATTCCAGATGGTTCTGATACCAAATGTGGGTTTCGGTACCGGCGCGAATGACCGTATCATTCACCGAGTATCCCATGCCATCATCCTTCATGATCAGGCGGCGACTCGTCCAGTTTCCGGCGTCTACTTCCTGGTCGGATCCTTTAATATCTTCGAGATTAACGATTTTCATGATTGTTTTCCTCCGTGTCCAGTTAATGTCATGGTGTTGATTTATTGCACTGCATCACGAATACCCAGTTCGAGACGCCGCAAGCCTTCATCCAGCCCCTCGTCATCAATAATGAGCGGTGGAAAAAGCTTAAAGACTTCATCATTAGGTCCTGCGGTTTCCATGATTAAACCATTCTGAAAAGATTTCTCACACACTTTCTCTGCCAGGTCCGGAACGTCGGAACGAATGCCTTGAATAAAGCCGCGCCCGCGTAAACTTCCTTCCAGGGCAGGGTATTTCTCGATCATCTTTTGCAGAAAGTCGGTGATTTTATCCGATTTTCGCGCGATTTCCTTTTCAAAGGAAGGGTCTTCCCAGTATTCCAGCGCAGCCTTGCCCGTTACGAAGGCCGGATTATTGCCGCGGAATGTTCCGTTGTGTTCTCCCGGGGACCAGATGTCCAGTTCGGGACGGACGAGGGTAAGAGCCAATGGCAATCCGTATCCTCCGATCGATTTCGATAAACAGACAATATCCGGTGTAATACCGGCCGGTTCAAAACTAAAGAATGTGCCTGCGCGTCCAACCCCGGCCTGGATATCGTCGACGATAAGCAGGGCGCCGATGTCGCGGGCCAATTGCTCGATCTCCTTGATCCATTCAAAGCTTGCCGCGTTTAGGCCGCCTTCACCCTGGACGGTTTCCAGGATGATGGCCGCAGGTTTGTCTATGCCGCTTCCATCCTTGTCCAGGAAGCTGCGGAGATACTTCATCTGTGTGTCAACGGATTCGTCGATGAACTTGTCAAAAGGCATTTTGACTGAATGTTCGAGGGGAACCCTGGCACTTTCACGTTTGGACTCGTTGGACGTTACAGCAAGTGCGCCGAGGGTCATGCCGTGAAAACCGTTTGTGAAACTGACGACGTTCGTTCGTCCCGTCACTTTACGGGCGAGTTTCAGGGCGCTTTCCACGGTATTCGTTCCGGTTGGACCGGGGAACATAACCTTATAAAACATATTACGGGGTTTCAATATTTTTTCATGAAAGGCTTCCAGGAATTCTTTTCTCGCTTTAGAAGCCATATCCAATGAATGGGTAATGCCATCCTCCTGAATATACTCGATTAACTTTTCCTTCATACGATCATCATTGTGGCCGTAATTCAGCGCACCTGCGCCAGAAAAAAAGTCAATATATTCATGGCCCGATTCATCCCATAACTGATAGCCTTTAGCTTTATGGAAGACGGTGGGGAAGCTACGGCTGTAGCTTCGCACCTCTGATTCCAATTCTTCAAATACGCTCATTACATTGGTTGATGCCATGGTATTCTCCCCTTAGTGCTTGAAGTTAGCGATGATCCATTGGGCCGATTCTGAAAGAGAGCTCCGGTTCATGGTGATCTTCCGGGAACAATTCTTCGGAGAAACATTCCGACACGTGACAGGCGGTTCCATTGGTACGGGCAAGTCGCCGGAACAGCTTTTGCGAAGCGTCGTTCGACGGAGTGACCGTTGCTTCAAGAAATTTAATTTCCTGGCAAGCATTGCGTTCAAGCAATTCATCCAGCATCCGCGAGGCTAAACCTTTGCCGCGCTGCGAGCTATCGACACCGACTTGCCATACAAATACGGTATCATCTTGTTCAGGTAGGATGAACGCGGTTATGAACCCTACGAGTTCTCCTTCTTCTTTGGCCACCACACAAGTTTCGGAGAAGTATTCGCTCATCATCAAATACTTGTAGGAGGAGTTGAGATCCAGGCCAAGTTTTTTGGCAAGCTCCCACATTTTACTCCCATCTTGTACGGCTGGTTTGTCAAATTCAAGCTTCTCTTTATGCAACACTGGTGTTGCACTCATCCTATCACACCTTTGAAGTATTTACGTACCTTTGACTTTTCCCTGTGTAAGCAAAATTCAAACTGCTTTTTTAAAAGAAAGGGCAGGTACGTATTCATGGCTATTGCAACCATGTGTATTATAATAGCATGCTCCCGAGAAAATTCAAATCGCTTTAAAAGTGATTAAAGTTGATGTGAGCAGCTAAGGCCGAGTTGGCTTTATTTGCATAAGGAGATAGCGAAGATTCCTAACCTATTTGGCAGCGTAGCATCTTATATGTAAAAATAACGGAATCATTCAGCATATTTCGTCACAGCGGGAAGAAGAACTGATAAAATGAGCGATGTACACGTGAAAGGAGAAGAAGCTTGCAAATCTTTTTCGATGTTGTTCTTCCAGTCGTCCTTGTCTTTTCTCTCGGATTCATCATTCAAAAATGGAAACCGGTGGATATCAAGGCGGTATCGACCGTGGCCATTTACGTCATGACGCCCTGTTTAGTCTTTGATACGATTTATCATGCAACACTCAATATGCAATACGTGTATATGCTCGTCTTCGCTCTTTTGCTTTTATTTATTCTTATTATGCTCAATAAGGTGATTTCTTTTTTCTTGAAGTTATCCCCGGAGACGGAGACGGGGATGATTCTGTCGACGTCATTTATGAACGCGGGTAACTACGGGGCGCCGATCGTGCTGTTCGCCTTTGGGGAAGAAGGATTTGCCTATGCGGTGTCGCTTATGGTGATTCAGTCCGTGTTCATGAATAGTTTCGGGGTGTATTACGCCTCCAAGGGAAGTAGGCAGGCGTTGAAAGTGGTCGTGACGATGCCGGCTACCTGGGCGCTGTTCGCTGCATTACTCGCCCAGCTTCTTCCTTATGCGCTGCCGCAGGCGATTACGGGCGTCACCGAGATTGTGGGTACGGCTACGATCCCCACGGTGATGATTATCCTCGGCATGCAGTTGGCGCAAATTCCGCTGCGAGGGTTTGAATGGGGAAAAATAAACTATAGTGTGACGCTCCGCTTGTTGATATCTCCCTTGATTGCCGTCGGCCTTACGAGCATTCTGCCGGTGGAACCGTTACTGGCGAATGTGCTCATTTTAACGGCGGCGATGCCGACAGCCGCGAATATCGTTATTTTTGCCGTCCAGTTTAATGCGCAACCGCGCCTGGTATCGAGTGCCACACTGGTGTCGACGCTCATCAGCATTCCAACGGTAACGATTCTGCTAATGATATTATAGTTCATCATTTCGTCAAAAAAGAGGTTTATAACCTAGGCAAATGGGAATGGGACCTATAGATTGGACTGTAGCAAGGAAGGATGATGTGACATGAGTCGCGATGACACGCGTCGATTCATTCAGGACGTTGTCAATCAATTGAAAAAGGAGTCGTTTAGCGCTGAATTCCAGAAGAATGAAAACGGGGGTGTTTTTGATTCGGCGGCGGAGATTTTAAAAACGACGGATAAAATTATCAAAAGCTACATTCGGGTAGCCAGGGATGACGGCAGCATCTCTCGCATCCCGGCCTATCGTGTGCAGCACAATAATATCAGCGGCTTCTATAAAGGGGGCATCCGTTTTAGCGACGCGGTTAACGAGGAAGAAGTGGAAAACCTCGCGATTCTGATGACGATCAAAAACGCCCTTCATGAACTGCCCTTCGGAGGCGCCAAGGGCGGTGTTTACGTCGATCCGAAGAAATTTTCCCAAAAAGAGCTGAATATGGTCAGCAAAAAATATGTGCAGCGCCTAAAACCCGATTTAGGGCCGACCAATGACATTCCCGCCCCCGATCTGGGGACGAACGAAACGATCATCGACTGGATGGTCGGCGAATATAAAACGATCACTCCCGGCGAATCTTATATTAACTCATTTACGGGGAAAAGTGACGTCAACGGCGGGGTCACCGGTCGCAGAGAAGCCACGGGAATCGGGACTTTTTTAACTTATTATCATCTTATCAGTCGCTGGTTTCAGGAGGCCGAGGCCGAAAAAGTAACGCGGAAGAAAAGCTGGCAGAACATCGAAGCTTTAAGAACGGGGGAGCAACCGATTAAAGTCGCTGTCCAGGGGTTTGGAAATGTCGGGAGCATAGCGGCTGAAGAAGCGATTCATTGTGATTATGAGCATATGGTCGTGGCCGTCTCCGATAAGTATGTGTCCCTTGGCAATGAGGAAGGCCTGGATATAGAGAAGCTCATTACCTATCATGACGTGCACGGGCAGTTACCGGAAAGCCAGGAGGGATTGGCTGAAGCCGGCGTTGAAGCCGTGATTGCAGAGGATCCGGCGGCTGTCTTAACGAGTGAATGTGACGTACTCATTCTGGCCGCGGTGGAAGATCAAATCACCGAGGACAATATGAAGGACATTTCCGCTAAAATCCTGGTGGAAGGGGCGAACGCACCGATAACGATGGGCGCCGATAAATATTTTGAAGAAAACGGCGTTATGGTTATCCCCGATATATTGGCCAATGCCGGCGGCGTGCATGTGTCTTATCTGGAGTGGATACAAACGAATATGCCCAAGCCCTTCACAAAAGAGGAAGTTATTTCGGAAATGAGCGAGAAAATGAAACACATAAGTTCGCGGGTCTATGACCACTATTTTTATGCCGAAACGCACGACACGGCGCGCGTTTTATGCTATAAACTTGCACTTAAGCGACTGATCACGCTTTTATATAAGCACGGGAAATTGTATTAATAGATTTGCGGGCGGGCGGTGTAGTGCCGCCCGCACTAGTAGGTCGCCATAATGCGAAGTTGAAGCCCTAACCCCAGCCGTAGACTAGCGTTAGGTCGCCATACGGCGGGGTTGACGCCTTAAAGCCACCCGTGGTCATGCGTTAGGTCGTCAAAACGCAGAGTTGACGACCTAACGACTTCCGCGATCACGCGTTAAGGCGCCATAACCCAAATCTGGCTCCTCGATCCCTTCTATAAACGAGCACGCCCCCCTCTAATCATCCCGCAACAGATCATCCAGCGCATGCTCCAGCCTGGCATACTGAAACGCATAGCCCGATTGCTCGGTGCGTGCCGGAATTACCTTCTGTCCCTCGACGACGAGCACGCTCATTTCTCCGAGGGCACCGCGTACGGCAAATGCAGGGGCGGGCAGCCAGTGGGGGCGCTTCAATGCCGAGGAAAGTTTCTTTCCGAAATCGCGCATACGTTCCGGCGCGGGCGCTGTGACGTTGTAAACGCCCTCGACATGTTCATTTTCCAGGGCATGAACGATAACGCCGGCGGCATCCTCATGGTGCACCCAGGAATACCATTGCCGGCCGTTGCCGACCGGGCCGCCGGCCCCTAGTTTATAAGGCAGCATCATCAGTGGCAATGCACCTTCATTAGCGTCAAGGACCAGGCCGAATCGCGCATAAATCGTCCTTACCCCCAAATCTTCGGCAGGCGCAGCCTCTTCCTCCCACCTGGCGCTCACTTTCTGCAGAAAATTTTCATTCGCGGGAGCACTTTCCTCAGTAAATTCATCCGTTTCCGATGTGCCGTAATATCCCATGGCTGAAGCGCTCACGAATACGCTCGGACGTTCGCCCGGCAGATTCTGAAGCAGACGTATACACTCTCTCGTCGCCTCAATTCTGCTGTTTTTTATGCGCTCTTTATGCTTTTTTGTCCAGCGGCTACTTATGGAGGCGCCTGCCAGATTGACGATGGCATCGACATGTTCAAGTTCCCGTTCAGGTTCGTTGTCCCCCAGCCATTCGATATATTGCAAGTGGGTGTCATTCTGTTTGTTTTGCGCATTTCTTGTTAGAATGGAGACGAAGTGATCGTCGGCGAGCAATTTGTTCGTAAGCGTTTTGCCGACAAGGCCTGTCCCTCCTGTAATAACGATATGCATGTCCGGGATCCGCTCCTTCGTTGTTTTTAATACTCATTCCCTTTCATGAACCTTTTATAAACAAGGGGGTTAACCATATACATATTTCCAGAATTACGACGCAGAAAAAAGATGCAGAGCGCTACAATCTGTATGTAGAAGATGAGCAGGGAGAACGTTTTGCTTGCGGGGTGCATGAAGCGGTCCTGGTGCGGTGGGGATTGGCGAAGGGAAAAGCGATCACGGCCGCCGAACTGACCGATATGACACGGGAGGACGAGCTGGAAAAGGCGAAAAAAAAGGCGCTGCAGTTTTTGTCGAAACGCATGCGCACGGAAAAAGAACTGCGCGACAAACTCCGGGAAGAAGACGTGCCCGCTGAGCATATCGAAGAAGTTATTGATACGATGGCCGAGAAAGGATACCTCAATGATGCCGAATACGCCCAGACCTACACGCGCGTCACCATGAGCACGACAGACAAGGGGCCGGGCCGCATCCGGCAGTATTTGCAGGAAAAAGGCATTCAGGACGCTTTCATTAACGACGCTTTGGAACAATATGACGAGCAAAAGCAAATCGAAACGATGACAGGAATAATCGCCAAAAAAGCCATGCCGAGAGAAAGCGCAGTCATGAAAAAGAAAAAACTGACCGACGTATTGTTGCGCAAGGGATTTAGCTATTCGCTCATCAACGCCGCTTTTGAAGCGCATGACTTTGCCGACCGTACCGATGAAGACTGGCAGGCCTTGCAATTCCAGGCGGAGAAGGCAGCGAGTAAATGGCGAAAAAAATACGAAGATGAAGTGGTCAAACAAAAACTGAAAAAGCACCTTTACCAAAAAGGGTTTTCACTATCCATGATCGACCGGTATCTTGAGGAGGAGCAGAATGAATAATAAGCGCTATGGCCACATGAGCAGGCAGGAACTGAATGATGAGGTAGCCCGCTTAAACGAGCAGGCGAAAAAAGCCGAGCAAAAAGGAATGGTCAGCGAATTCGCCATTCATGAACGGAAAAAGCTGATCGCGCAATCGTATTTATTGAACCCCGATGATTTCAAGGCGGGCGAGCGCTATACGATTGCGGAGGATGAGAACGAGAGTCATTTCGTCATTTCTTATATGAATGGGGTGTTTGCCTGGGGATACCGGGATGAGAACACCTCGTTGACATCAGTCCCCATCGCCCTTTTACAACGCTGATGTCACGTTGCGTTCAGCAGTCGTGCCCTTTTTCTTTTTTTGGAATCCCGGGAGATTTTTAGTTTGTATTCCAGCTTTTCCTTGTCGTATATCCAACCGGTGTAAGAGCCTTCGATACAAAGATCGCGATCGAGTCTGACGACTGATACGAACGGGTAGTACCCGGCCGCGCGGTAGCGCAAATCGGTGAAGACGACGTCATAACCGCCGAAAGGCCGTTGGTGGACTTCCCACCGATAGGTTGGGGAAAAAGAAAGAAAAGCCGCTAGATTATGATCGTCACGGGCGGCCTGAATGATCGGATCGTCTGGAATAGGTTCAAAGGGATAACTTTCCAGATAGCGTATATTGTTCTTTTTCCAGGTAGCGACATGAAGATAATCCAGGGTGCGAATGACGAGATGGAACTCCGACCATTGATACGTCGGGGAGACGAATATATGCGTTGCGTACGGATGGAGTCTGCGGGCATGACGAATCACCCTGTTGCGGGCTTTCATTCTCCACACATAGTAGAGAGCGATAATACTGTAAATGATCAGAAACGTATACCCGGGGTGAGCGCCTGCGATCCAGAATACCACGCCGACAATATGCAGCATGAAAATGAACGGATCAAAGGTATTGATGGCGCCTATCGCAATCCAGCGATCTTTTATGGGGGCCAGTGCTTTCGTGCCGTAGGCATTGAAAATGTCAACCAACACGTGCACGACAATGGCCAGAAATGTCCATAACCAGAGATGAAACAGACTCGCCTCAGGTAAAAACAGGTAAATGACGGCTGTGACCAGCACAGACCATAAGATGACCGCGGGAATTGAGTGGGTGGCTCCCCTGTGATTGGTAATATACGTTGCGTTATTTTTCATTTTCAAAACGGTGTCGAAGTCAGGTGCCTGTGACCCGATGATAGCGCCTAAAGCGACGGCCTGCATCGTAGCCGTGCTTGCGGCAGCCCCGGGGTCCAGCGTGGCAAGGCCGGTAATGCCGACGCCCATAGCCACATGGGAAGCTGTGTCCATTCCCGGTCATTGCCTCCTTTTAATTTCTTTGTTCATATAAAATAGCGTAGCAAATTTTCGCTAAATAGTAAACGAGTTTAGCCTTAGATATACACGAATGAAAGTTGGTTTATACATGGCAGAACGTATGCAAGTCTTTATGGAGTACAAAATACTGGCAGGTAATGAACGCGCGTATGAAGCGTGGATGAAGCAAGTGCCGAAGGAATTGGTTCGGTACGGAGCCCGGGATTTCAGTTGGTTCGAGGCTTGGGATCAACCCGGCTTATATGTGGAATTGTTCACGGTCCCCTCGCTGGAAACATATGAACAGATTAAAGACCTTCGCCGAACGAAGGATCATCCTGTATTCGGCGATTTGGCCAAATGGATGCACAAACCACTGGAGGAAGTCAACTGCTGGGCGTTTCGAGACCGAACGGAAAAGGAAGACAGTGAAACATGAAGCTCACCCATTTCCCCATTCGAGCCTTTCGTAAACAATTGTTAACGTGGTATGAAAAACATAAACGCTCACTGCCATGGCGGGAAAGTAAAGATCCTTATCGTATTTGGGTGTCCGAAATCATGCTGCAACAAACGCAAGTGGAGACCGTAAAGCCTTATTTCGAACAATTCATGGAGCAATTCCCGACACCGGAAGCCCTGGCCGAAGCAGAAGAGGACGAGGTGATGAAAGCCTGGGAAGGTTTGGGCTATTACTCCCGAGCCCGTCATTTACATTCGGCCGTAAAAGAAGTCATGCACACTTACGGAGGCGAAGTCCCGAAGGACCCCGAAGATTTTGCTTCCTTAAAAGGGGTCGGGCCGTACACCAAAGGGGCTGTCATGAGTATTGCCCATGACCGCGAGGAACCGGCTGTTGATGGTAATGTTATGCGTGTACTCGCGCGGGTGTTACTGATCGAAGCAGATGTAGGAAAACAGAGCACGCGCCGACAAATCGAAGCTGATGTACGCGAGCTTATGGCCGGTACGCCGCCCGCCGAATTTAATCAGGCTTTAATGGAACTGGGGGCATTGGTTTGTACCCCGAAGAACCCTGACTGCCCGAACTGCCCGTTAAAGCAGATGTGCCGGGCTTATAACCATGAAATGGTCGATGCGTTGCCGATAAAGGCCAAAAAGAAAACGCAGAAGCAACAGACACTGGCGGCCGCCGTCGTGGAAAATGAAGATGGAGATATTCTCGTTGAACAGCGTCCGAAACAAGGGTTGCTTGCGGGGTTGTGGCAATTTCCCATGGTCGAGGCGTTACCGGCTTCACAAAGGACCGCCCTTAAGGATTACCTGGAAGATGTGCATCATGTCGAGGCGGAACCGGCCGAAACCGGGCAAACGTTTGCTCATGTATTCACCCATCTCATCTGGCACATTCACGTCTATCGCGTGCACGTCCGTTCACGAACGCCTACTAGAGCCGGGCGGTGGCTGACACGAACAGAGGCTGCACAGTTAGCATTCCCCGTCTCCCATCAAAAAATTTGGCAACAGCAGCTCTGATTGTTATTCATCATTGGTTAACGGGGAAGGATGCATGCTGTCCATCTTTGTCCTGGTGTCATTCGTGCCGAGCTCATAGATCTTTCGGTACACGTCATTCATACCATGCTGGAAACGATCGCTGTCCGCCGTCGTGAATTCTTCATTGAAATGCCGGAAGGTAAATAAATCCGCCAGCTCCATGTCATGCTTTTGCACATCCATCATCAATTGTTGTAAATGCTGGACTTCTTCCGGCGTCGCCTCAATTTCGTATTCAATCAGTTCATGATCATCGATCTTAGTGGTGGAAATATCCTCCATGCTCGTCGGGTTGAGATTGACATAATAAGTCTTTTTAGACATTGGAATACCCCCTCATTGTGACTTTCCTTAGGATGTGAAAGCACGAGGGGGTTTATAACTGAAAAAAATGGCAGGTTGCCTGCTTAACTTTGCTCCCGCAATTGTTCGAGAAAGGATCGCGTGCGCTCGGTCCCGAAGTCATAAAGATAGGAATAAAGCTTTTGGATGTCGCCGCTCGTTTCTTCTTTATCTTCATCTGCAGCCTCCTCATTAAAAGGCCGTATCAAAATTTCCTGCGCTTCCATATCTTCTCCTTCGATCCTTCCCAGTAATTGTTCGAGTTCTTCCTTTTCGTTTTCGGTTACCCTGATTTCATACTGGATCTTGTTATCCTCTGTTTTCACTTCTGATATGCCCATCATCGCTTGATCCAGGGTAACATAAAATGTCTTCCGTTCCATGTTTACACCTCCATATATCCTTTCGATCTCTTTTCCCTTTTACGCTCAGGGTAAATCAGGAATTTTTTATGTATATTCTCACGTCGCACGGGCATGTTAAGAAACGTGGAGGTGATGATGAAATGGCAAACCAAAACCAAAACCAAAATCAACAACGCCAAAACCAGCAACAGAACAATCAGCAGAACCAGAACCAACAGAACAACCAGCAACAGAACAACCAGCAGCAGCAGAACCAGCAGAACCAGCAAAATCAACAACAAAACAGACAACAAAACCAACAAAACAACAACAATCAGTAACTCTGTAAAAAGAGTAGTGGGAACGTCCATTAACGGATCGTTCCCACCTTTTTTATGCATGATATAATGTCATTGTAAGGGGGCGTTTATCGCTTGGAAATACGAAGTTATAAACACAATGGCAAGCTTCATCGTCTTTGGGAAACGTCAACAATTTTACAAAAAACGTCAACGGAAATTATTGGCGGCAACGACCGTGTGCTTGTGCAGGAAGCGAGTGGCGAACGTTGGCGGACGAGAGAACCGGCCATCTTTTATTTCCATCGGCACAAGTGGTTTAACACGATTGCTTTGCTCCGCGAGGACGGCATTTATTTTTATTGCAACATCAGCTCTCCATGCGTCATTGACTCTGAAGTACTGAAATATATTGATTACGATCTCGATATCAAGGTTACGCCCGAGCGCCGTATACAGATGCTCGATGAGGACGAATACGAACAAAACCGCGAGGAAATGCAATACCCCCGAGCGATAGAGGAAAAAATCGCCGAGGGGGTTAATGAACTTAAAAGCTGGATCGATCAAGGGGAAGGGCCTTTTGATCCACAATTCGTTGCGTATTGGTATGAGCAGTTTATTCGTCTTGATGGTAAGTAAAGTAACTTTCCATCAAGCGGTCGATATGTTCCAGTTGGGAATTATACTCAATAATATAGGCGATTAATGGGAGCAGATTCAGCCACTCTTCCCGTTCAAGTTCCTTATAATCGTACGAATCCATAAACAATTCCGTTAAGGATTCGTTGCCTTCGTCGATTTCGTCGGTCATCCAGTCGGTCATTTGCGTCGTGACCTTCCCGGAGTAGCGGGCCAGAATACGGCCATGATAGTTGGTGAGATGATCCAATTGTTGTAGGATAAGCCTTTGCATATTTTCGGGCATATGATAATAATCGTTTTCCCGTTCATCAAGGCTTTCAAGGACATGGATCAGTTTTCTCGTCGCTGCCAGCATTTCCCGAAACAGCACGATTTTCCTGGCCTTGGCGAATTTCGTTTTCTTAAAGTAATTCCGTTCTTCTTTATAAAATAAATAGAGCTGGTCCAATTCAGTAAGTTTCTCCCGCGATTCATCCAGATCTTCTCTTCTCGCTTGAATATTCGTATCGTGTCGCGTCGTCAACCGAATCCAACGGGCGGTGTTTTCCGTCGTTGTAACAAGTTCATCGTAAAGTTTGTTTTCGTACTTTGGCGGCAAGAAGAACAAATTGACGAGAAATGCCGAAAAAACACCGAGCATGATCAGACTGAAGCGAGAGGCGGCAAAAAGGAGATAGCCGTCATC
This sequence comes from Natribacillus halophilus, assembly GCF_900100185.1. Lineage (GTDB taxonomy): Bacteria > Bacillota > Bacilli > Bacillales > Marinococcaceae > Natribacillus > Natribacillus halophilus. The sequence goes on from NZ_FNEN01000015.1 coordinate 55,957, forward strand.
AGGACTGCCGCTCATAATGATAATAATCGTGACGAGTGTCACCGGAATCGTTGACGAATCAAGGCCAAGCCTTAAAATAATCGCGATGGCGATGACGACAACGACGCCGATCACGAACGGTTCATTACCGAAAGCCAGTCCGAAAATCACCGCCAACACGGCACCGATCACGTTCGCCTGGATTTGATGGAGAATCCTTTGATAGGTTCGATATATGGATGGCTGGATAGTTAAACCGGCAGTTAAGCCTGCGAAAAAAGCAGGTTCCAGCCCGAGCCAGGTGGCTGCATAGAGAGCGAGCACAATGGCCAGCCCCGTCTTGAAAATGCGGGCGCCAAATCTCATAAAGGGTGTCGTTCCTTTCGTTCTGGATGTGAGAGGTGAGATGTGGGAGGTGGGATAGGTGGCCACCTCTTATTCGATTTCCGACGAATAGGCTTGTTTGGCTTCATGAGCCGGTCGTCTCTCGATAAAATACAGGATGGCCGCTTTACATAATCCCCACGTGGCCGTAGCTGCCAAGGTTCCGGAAATGGCATGACCTGCGACCGGAAAAGCCACTTTGCTTAATGAGCGGGCCAACTGTCGAAAGGCAAAAGCCGTTCCGATATTTGCACCCAGGGCGCCCAAAAACTCGGTGAGCGTCTTTCGGTCCAGTTTACGCCCCGATACGTAAGCAATTCCGGCGATCATGGACATTTGAATGCCGGTAATAAAAGGCAAGTCGGCCAGCGGGATCGGTTGGGCACCCACGCCGCCGGTAATCGCGGAGGCACGTTTACCGATCGTTTTGGCGATCCGGGTTTGGATCGCCTTCGCCTGGGTAATGCGTGCCCATTGCATCCACGTGCTTTCCGGCAGCTGTTCGAGCAAAAAATCGATCAGCTCCTCAATTTGCCAACGTCTATCATAGACCATTTCGCCGTTTTTGAACACGGTATACGCACATACCGGAAAAATACGGGCGATGTCCGGAAGATGTTCCTTTAACATGCGCCCCAGATGAGCACTCGCTTCTTCGATATTGGCACCTTTCTCCTCCTCGAAGGGAGGGTCGGTGTCATAAGCGGGGTCGAGCTCATCGACTTGCGTGACTATTCCAATCACCGGCGGCAGATAATCATGCTTTTCCTTGACAGCTTCCCGAAGCTCTTTTAACTGAGTGATATCCTCTGTGACGCGGGCATCGACTTCCTTCGCTTTGACGAGGAACAGGATCGCGTCGGGATAACGGGTGGAGAGGGCGGACGCCCACGCATCTTCCTGTGTTTGTTGAAAACGCGTATCGTCCCCTTCTCCGAAACCGCGCGTGTCCAATACTTCCATGACCGCTTTTTCGGATGAGCTTGTGTACGTATGCCAACTGCCGTGTTCGGTTTCAGCGGTAACGGTGCCAATCGCAGCCACGGGAGCCTGGAAAATGGCGTTTACAAGCGTTGATTTACCCGCGCCGCGCCGGCCGACGATGGCAAAGCGCGGGGGGCGGGCATCGACGAATAATTCTTCCAGGCGTTCCACTTCCCCTACGACATTGTTTTGCATGTTCGCGGGTAACTTTGGAATCACTTTTTTACGCAGCAAATGCAGCGGTTCTTCCAGATATTCTTTATGATTTTCATCCTCACGCATTATCGTCATTCCCTTCCGTTTAGGAACTTTTAACGGCATGAAAGGCTTTCTCGGCAGCCGTGAGTGTCGTGTCTATATCTTTTTCCGAATGGGCGCTCGTCAAGAACCAGGCTTCGAATTTCGAAGGGGCGAGATGGATGCCTTCGTTCAACAGCGAATGGAAAAACGTGGCAAATTGGTCGCCGTTCGTGGCGTCTGCATCGTCGTAGTTCTCGACGGGTTGCGAGCTGAAATACACGGTAAGAGCGCCTGTCTTACGGTTAATTTGTATGGGCACTTGCGCTTTTTTTGCGAGTGTGTTTAATCCTTCTTCAAGTTTTTCTCCCAATGTTTCCAGTTTATCATAGACGCGGGCATCTTCTAAGACTTCCAGACACGCGATGCCCGCTTTCATCGAAACGGGGTTGCCGGCCATCGTGCCCGCCTGGTAAGCCGGACCCAACGGTGCGACTTCTTCCATGATGCTCACTTTCCCGCCGTAAGCGCCTATGGGTAAGCCGCCACCGATAATTTTGCCCATCGCTGTCAAATCGGGATAGACGCCGATAAGATCCTGGGCCGCGCCGTAATGGAAACGGAAGGCCGAAATGACTTCGTCATAAATGACGAGTGCTCCGGCGTCATGGGTGATTTCATTGATCTTTTCAAGAAAGCCGGGTTTGGGTTCGACGATGCCGAAATTGCCGACGATCGGCTCGACGAGGACAGCGGCAATCTCGTCACCAAAAGTGCCCATGGCTTGCTCAAAGCTTTCAATATCATTGAAAGGCACGGTGATGATTTCGGCAGCGGTATTTTTCGTTACGCCTGCGGAATCGGGGGACCCTAGCGTTGCCGGGCCGGAACCGGCGGCAACGAGCACCGGATCGGCGTGTCCATGGTAGCATCCGGCGAATTTAATAATTTTATTCCGTCCCGTATAGGCGCGGGCGACACGGATCGTCGTCATGACCGCTTCGGTGCCGGAATTGACGAAACGTACTTTTTCAAGCGAAGGAATAGCTTCTTTTAATTTTTCCGCAAACCGGTTTTCCAGGGACGTCGGTGTGCCGTACAGAACGCCGGCTTCGGCAGCGTCTGTAATGGCCCGGGTAATATGCGGGTGGGCGTGGCCCGTGATGATCGGGCCGTAGCCGCCGATGTAATCGATATAGGCATTGCCGTCAACATCATATAAATAAGCGCCTTCCCCTTTTTCCATAAAAACGGGTGTCCCGCCTGAGACGCCTTTAAAGGCACGGGAAGGGCTGTTCACCCCGCCGACGATGTGGGACTCAGCTTCTGCAAATAGTTCTTGTGAGCGTTGAATATCCATTTTATGACCTCCGAATGTCCATTTCTTTTTAGCAGGTAAGAAGTATAAACCACTTTCTTATCCTGCATAAGTGCAACTAAGGCTTATCGCCTTAAAGGCTTGGCGATAAGCCAAGTTTTCTTTATTTTACCAGATGATGATTAGACAAGACATTGCGGAGAGAGGCATAATGGATGTAACATGACCACAAGGAGGATGTACAATGAATTTAACTGACGAGCAAGCGCCGGATTTTACCTTGCAGGCGAATGACGGTACGCACGTAACGTTAAGTGATTACCGGGGCCAGACGGTTGTGTTGTATTTTTATCCGAAAGATATGACCCCGGGGTGCACGACCCAGGCTTGTGACTTTCGGGACGCACTGCCGGCTTTACAGGCAGAGGGCGTAACGGTCCTCGGAATAAGCCCTGACTCTATAGAGAAACATGAAACATTCGCGGGCAAACATGACCTTCCGTTTTTGTTGTTGTCCGACCCTGACCAGGAAGTTGCCGAGAAATACGGCGTATGGCAGTTAAAAAAGAACTTCGGAAAAGAGTATATGGGTATCGTCCGCTCGACGTTTGTCATCGATCCCGAGGGGACAATCAGGAAGGAATGGCGGAAAGTCCGTGTGAAAGGGCACGTTGAGGAAGTCCAGGCATTTGTGGAAGAAAAAAGCGAGGCGTGATTTGTCTGTTTTTTGGCAGATAGACTTTCTTATCATGCATAAGTGCAACCAAGGCTTTCGCCAGGCTTGGCGATAAGCCAAGTTTTCTTTATAAGTCATTAATCGCACAGAATTTGCTATACTAATAGTAATAATAACGAAGCGATTTAGGGAACGCGGGGGGTGTGGGAACGATGAAACTTTTCGTATGCATTGTCAATGATGTCTATCGTGATCAAATGGAAAAACAATTGGAAAATGAAGGCTTTCGCATTACGGAATTGGCAAGTAGTGGAGGTTTTCTGCGTAGGGGAAATACGACATTTTTAATCGGTTGCAATGACCGGGACGTTGAGCAATTAAAGCAGTCGATGCAGAATGCCTGTGTCCAGTTAGAGCAGAAAAAGAAGATCGAAGGTCGTTATCAATACCGTTATACATCATTTATGCTTAGTACGGCTCAGGAAGGAGAATGGATCTCCCGATTCAATCAGCGTTAATCCACACCAACGGCAAGTTTCTTTCGTTGACACTAACCCCATAATCAGTTAAAGTTGCAGATAAGTATAGATATTATATTGTAATTATTGTTGTATGAAAGAGAGGGGGCATGACGATGGGGAATGAAGACCTTCAAAAAGCGGTTGAATCGTTGAAAACTGCAAAAGTTCGAATGACACCGCAACGTCATGCGATTTTGGAATTTTTATTTGAAACGATGACCCATCCTACCGCCGATGATATTTACAAGGCGCTCGAAGAAAAATTTCCAAACATGAGCGTGGCTACGGTATATAATAATCTGCGGGTTTTCAAGGAAGTCGGCATTGTTAACGAGTTACCTTATGGAGATTCCTCCAGCCGTTTTGATGCGGTTACGGACAATCATTACCATATTATTTGCAAGGAATGCGGCACGATCGTCGATTTTCATTACCCTGTTTTGGATGAAGTGGAAACGTTGGCCGAGCACGTGACGAATTTTCAAGTTGACTCCCATCGCATGGAGATATATGGAAAGTGCCCAGCTTGCGTAAGTAAAGAGCCGGTTGGCACGTAAAAAATCCCCGCAAAGAGCCGGGGATTTTTTTATGTTGATTATTGTTGATTATGATTGGAAATTTTTGCGATTATACCGGGCGTCCAGCTCTTTGCCTTCCAGCTCCTTATCGAGGGTCAACGGTTCATTACAATGCATGCAGGCGTCTACCCGTCCGAGTATTTTCGTGTGTTTTTCACAGTTGGGACATTGCACTCGAACGGTCTTCGTCGACTTCATCCCGATCCACAAATAGACGAGCGTGCTTGACATAACGGATAAAAAACCAATGATCATGGCTATCGACATGAGGATGGGGCTGCCGCTAAACACGAAAATGGCAATATACATAATGAATATCCCGATGAATATTAAAGCCATCGCGAATGTACGAATTCGGTTGATCTTCGCCACAATTTTACCTCCCTGAATTTCTTGTCTCCTATTGTATCATAATTGCTGAGCGATCTCATAAATTTATCGGCGAATCCGCTTTTGGGGGCGAATCACGTCTTTATGACCGCGGTAGCTGTTATGTATGCTAAATGACGAATGAAAGAAAATCAAATAAACAGTTGACGACGTAAAATTGGCATGATATCTTTGTATTCGCGTTAACACAGATCAATCATTTCGCGTCATAAACGTAAATTTTGGGTGTTGACGTAAGCTGAATCATTTGCTATTATAAAAAGGTCGCTTTAAACAGCAGCGACAATCATTTGCCCTTTGAAAACTGAATGAAAGCCAAGCGTAAGAAGAATGAATCAAGCCAGCGCAACGCACACCCCCGTGTGCGAAGCGGAACTTTTTATGGAGAGTTTGATCCTGGCTCAGGACGAACGCTGGCGGCGTGCCTAATACATGCAAGTCGAACGGTCTAGAGGTGAGAGTTGAGAGGTGAGAAGTGAGCTGTCGTAGACATCGGCAGAGCCGATGTCACCTAAATCCCACTTCCCATTTCCCACCTCTCACTTCTAGACAGTGGCGGCCGGGTGAGTAACACGTGGGCAACCTGCCGCGGAGACTGGAATAACACCGGGAAACCGGTGCTAATACCGGATATGTCCCTGCCTGCGCCTGCAGGCGGGGAGAAAGGCGGTCTTTTGACCGCCACTCCGCGAGGGGCCCGCGGCGCATTAGCTGGTTGGTGGGGTAAAAGCCTACCAAGGCGACGATGCGTCGCCGACCTGAGAGGGTGATCGGCCACACTGGGACTGAGACACGGCCCAGACTCCTACGGGAGGCAGCAGTAGGGAATCATCCGCAATGGACGAAAGTCTGACGGTGCAACGCCGCGTGAGTGAGGAAGGTTTTCGGATCGTAAAGCTCTGTTGTGAGGGAAGAACCCCTTCGGGCGGAAAT
>NZ_FNEN01000006.1:0-27353 GCF_900100185.1 Natribacillus halophilus
TTCTGATCCCTCTCGAAGGGGCTATAACTTCATTTGAGGGATCGCATCGCGCTTCTGATCCCTCTCGAAGGGGCTATAACTTCATTTGAGGGATCACAAGTGGAAAGATGAACCTTATTCTTTCTCATTCTGATGTTGATGCACACCTACGAGAAAAGCTGAACGCACGGCGTTCAGCTTTTCTTCGTTTTACTGTAACAATTCCATGACATTTTTGACGGAGTCGACAGAAGTCGACAGATCCTGTTTTTCATCTTCAGTCAACTCCAGTTCAATGACGCGTTCGACGCCTTCACTGCCGAGAATGGTCGGCACGCCAACGTAAAGGTCATTGTATCCATATTCACCTTCGAGGTAAGCGATGGTCGGCAATATACGTTTTTTGTCTTTTAGAATGGCCTCTATCATTTGCGTTAATGCCGCTGCCGGTGCGTAATAGGCACTGCCATCCCCGAGCAGGGATACGATTTCGCCCCCGCCTTTTCGTGTGCGTTCCACGATTTTATCGATACGATCCTGGGATAATAAGTCTGTTAACGGCACGCCTCCGACGCTTGAGTACCGAATCAACGGAACCATGTCATCCCCGTGGCCACCGAGCACAAAACCCTGGACATCTTCAACGGACATGCTTAGCTCCTGGGCAATAAAGGCGCGAAACCGAGCGGTATCAAGCACACCGGATTGTCCGAACACCCGATTTTTCGGCAATCCGGAAGCCTGATAGACAGCATAAGTCATGGCATCTGCCGGGTTCGTCAATACGATGATGCGAGTATCCGGAGAATACTTAACGATCTGCTCCGTGACGGTTTTCATGATCCCGGCATTTGTATTCACGAGTTCTTCCCGGTCCATTCCCGGTTTGCGGGCGATACCCGCTGTAATAATGACGACATCGGAATCTTTCGTGTCCTTATAATCCGAAGTACCGGTCACATTCACATCTGCACCGACAACAGGTGTTGATTCAAGCATGTCCAGTGCTTTACCCTTTGTCGGGTCTTCCTTATCCGGAAGATCTACGATCACTACGTCTGCCAGTTCTTGTTGAGCAACATTGAGCGCGGTGGTCGCACCCGTGAACCCGCTCCCAATGACAGATACTTTTCTGCGTTTAATCGACATTCGTCTGCCTCCTTGCTGAGCATTACATGTTCTTGATAAGTTCGTCGGCGAAACCGGAGCACTTCACTTCTGTTGCATTATCCATCAAACGGGCGAAGTCATAGGTGACAACTTTGCTGCCGATCGTTGTATCCATCGACTTCGTGATCAGTTCTGCCGCTTCGTGCCAGCCGAGATGGCGCAACAGGAGCTCTCCGGAAAGAATCAACGAAGATGGATTCACCTTATCTTGACCTGCATATTTAGGGGCAGTGCCGTGGGTCGCCTCGAAAATGGCGTGACCAGTGTCGTAGTTAATGTTCGCACCCGGAGCGATACCGATCCCGCCGACTTGTGCAGCTAGCGCGTCGGAAATATAATCCCCGTTCAAATTCATCGTTGCAACAACATCATGTTCTTTCGGGCGCGTGAGGATTTGCTGCAAGAAAATATCGGCGATCGCTTCTTTTATGATGATTTTTCCCGCTGCCTCCGCTTCGTCTTGCGCTTTGTTGGCTGCTTCTTTGCCTTCTTTTTCTACGATTTCGTCATAGGTTTGCCAAGTGAACACTTGATCGCCGAATTCACGCTCTGCGAGCTCGAAGCCCCAAGCTTTGAAGGATCCTTCCGTGAACTTCATGATATTGCCCTTATGAACAAGCGTTACGTTTTTGCGATTTTCATCAATAGCATACTGGATCGCGGAGCGAACGAGGCGCTCCGTTCCTTCTTTGGAAATCGGCTTGATGCCAATCCCGGACGTTTCCGGAAAACGAATGTTTTCCGAGCCCATTTCATTTTGGATAAAATCAATCACTTTTTTCGCTTCAGGTGTTCCTTCCTGGTATTCAATGCCGGCATAAATATCTTCCGTATTCTCGCGGAAAATCGCCATGTCCACTTCTTCCGGTCGCTTCACCGGGGAGGGCACACCTGAATAGTGGCGAACAGGACGCAAACATGCGAACAGATCCAGTTTTTGACGTAGCGCGACATTCAGGGAACGAATACCGCCGCCAACCGGTGTCGTCAACGGCCCTTTAATCGCGATTAAGTATTCACGGATCGTTTCCAGAGACTCATCAGGCAACCATTCTCCTGTTTTGTCGTGGGATTTTCCACCGACGAGGATTTCTTTCCAATCAATTTTTTTCTGGCCATCATAGGCTTTGTCAACGGCAGCATCAATAACCCGGGAAGCGGCTGCCCAGATGTCGGGGCCGGTGCCGTCCCCTTCAATGTAAGGGATGACCGGATTGTCCGGGACGTTCAGTTTTCCATCGTTCACGCTAATCTTTTCAGACATAGTAAAATCCTCCTAGAAAAATTTATCTCAAGACACAGTTACGAGCGCTCATCCAACGGAATATACTTTTGTGTGTCGGGACCAACGTATTCAGCGCGAGGCCGAATGAGACGATTGTCCGCATATTGTTCCATAATATGAGCATTCCAGCCTGCGATTCGGCTTACGGCAAAAATCGGCGTGAATAAATCGTGATCGATGCCCAGGCTATGGTAGACGGATGCTGAATAAAAATCCACATTCGGCAGCAAGCCCTTGTCTCTCGTCACTTTTTCCTCAACAGCCACAGACATGTCATACCATTTCGTTTCACCGGTGATGCTCGTCAATTGTCTGGACATATCGCGCAAATGTTTCGCCCGGGGGTCACCATCCTTATACACGCGATGACCGAATCCCATGATTTTCTCTTTGTTGTCGAACAATGCCTGGACGTAATCGTCCACTTGATCGAGCTCCCCAATATCATTCAACATCGCCATAACACGCTCGTTAGCCCCGCCATGCAATGGCCCTTTTAAAGCGCCGATCGCAGCAGTAATGCCTGAATAAAAATCAGATAGCGTGGCCACACACACGCGCGCTGTAAACGTCGAAGCATTTAATTCATGATCCGCGTGCAGGACGAGCGCTTTATTCAGTGCATCAACGGCAATGTCTTTCGGTTCCTCGCCATTTAACATGTAAAGAAAGTTGGCGGCGAAACCCAAGTCCTCTTTTGGTTGAATGGGATCTTTCCCCCCGCGTATTCTCGCAAAACCGGTAACGATAGACGCAATCTTTGCCTGCAGCCGCAAGGCAATCCGTTTGCCGGCGTCTTCTTCCACTTCATCTGCTTCCCTGTCGTAAAGCCCCAGTTGTGAAACCGCTGTTCGCAACGCCGCCATCGGATTGACATCAGCGATAGAATAGGCTTTCATATCATTAAAAATTTCATCCGGTACGCTCATATTAGCGACTAAATCATTTGAGAATGTCTCGAGCTCTGTTTTATTCGGCAATTTCCCATTCCATAATAAGTAAATCACTTCTTCAAAAGAGGAGTAATTGGCAAGATCATCAATATGATAACCTTGATAGGTGAGCACATCATCGATGATGGAACTCACACTTGATGTCGTGGCAACGACACCCTCCAGACCACGTGTATTACTCATTGCAATCTCTCCTTCTTTGCACCTAGAAAATCTCTTTCTTCAGCGAAAAGCTACTTCAATGCATCTGACGGCTTGTCCGAGAATAGCAAAGCGATTTCCAAGCATTTTCACGCTTTTTCCTGTTTTTTCACCATCCTCTATTATATACATTTTTGTAGCTTTTGTGAATGAATACTCATTATTCTTTACTAAAAATTACTGGTAATGCACGGTCCTTCCTTCATCACATCCAGCATCATCGCCGTATAATCATGATATTTCGATTGAGCAAAATTTTATTGAAAAAATAGCGGACAAATCCTTTGATATACGCCCGTGTAAACGGGATAACGAGCATAAAACCAATGATATCCGTCAAAAATCCAGGCGCGACGAGCAAAAAACCGCCAAAAAGGATGCAAATGCCGTCGAGGGCAACCCCGGTGGGCGCTTGCCGATTTTGCATCTGCAGCTGCAAGACCTGCCACGTTTGTCTGCCTTCTCTACGTGCCAACCATACGCCGATCACACTCGTGAGCAACAACAGGAGCAACGTCCACCAAAATCCGAGCCCTCGTCCAACGAGCCAAATGATCGCGATTTCGATAATCGGGACAGCGAGTAAAAGAACCAGGAACAGTCTCGCCAAAATAATCCCCCTTTCACTTAAAGAACACTCGCGTGTCCTTTATAAATATCGCCGCGCGTACTATCGAGCGTTACTTCTTCTCCATCTTCGAAGAGTTCAACCGCGCGTCTGACACCAACGATGACAGGTATGCCGAGGTTCAGTCCTACAACCGCAGCATGACTGGTCAACCCTCCCTCTTCTGTAACGACCGCAGAAGCCTTTTCAAAGGCGCTCATCATATCTTTATCCGTTGCCGGAGCGATCAGAACGTTTCCTTTCTCCATTTTCTCCATCGCCTCCTCAGGGGTATGAGCAACAACCACTTTCCCGGAAGCTGTCGTTTGACCGATCCCTTGCCCCTTTGCCGCCACTTCACCAATCACATGCACTTTCATAATGTTCGTCGTGCCGGTCTCTCCTACAGGGACGCCGGCGGTGATGACAACGAGATCCCCATGCTTCGATTCACCGGATTTCAAAGCTTCATTCACCGTTATTTCGAACATTTCATCGGTGGTTGACGCTTTTTCTCCGAGCAAAGGGATGACCCCCCACACGAGGTTCAACTGACGAAGCACGTGAATGTCGCTCGTAACGGCAATAATTTTTGACTGGGGGCGATATTTTGACACTAACCGTGCCGTATAACCGCTTTCGGTGGCCGTCAGAATCGCGGATGTACCCAAACTCAATGCGGTTCTCGCTACCGCTTGACTGATGGAGTTGGTAATCGTCTTCTTGCTTTCATTCGTGCGACTTATGAGCTCCTCTTCATAGTTTAACGCCAATTCAGCCTTGACTGCAATGCGCCCCATCGTTTCAACGGCTTCTACGGGGTAATCACCTGCAGCTGTCTCTCCGGACAGCATAATCGCGTCCGCGCCATCAAAGATCGCGTTCGCGACATCACTGGCTTCCGCTCGCGTCGGGCGTGGATTTCTCGTCATCGATTCGAGCATTTGTGTAGCGGTAATCACAGGTTTTGCCAATTTGTTGCTATGCTTGATTAATGTTTTTTGTACTAGCGGGACTTCTTCCGGGGGGATTTCCACGCCCAAGTCTCCTCTGGCAATCATGATGCCCTCGGAGACTTCAAGAATTTCCTCGATATTCTCGACGCCTTCTTCATTTTCAATCTTCGGGATAACGGGAATGCTTTCAGCTCCGTGCGCTTCCAGCAACTCCCTGATGTCAAACACATCCGCAGCTCTGCGTACAAATGAAGCCGCGATGAAATCGATCTCTTCTTCAATCCCGAGCCGAATATCGGCGGCGTCTTTCTCGGTCATTCCGGGTAAGTTGACGCTGGCTTTCGGCAAATTCACACCCTTTTTATCCTTCAGGGTGCCATCATTCATCACCGTCGTCACAACGTCGTCCCCTTCGATGGCTTCCACCTGGAGTTCGATTAAGCCATCATCGAGAAGAATCTTATGCCCTGGAGAGACATCTACAGCGATGTCCTTATATGTAATACCAATTCTTTCAGTATTTCCGGGCACATCCTCTCCGGTCACGCGCAGAGTGGATCCTTTTTGCAAATCAATTTCGCCATTTTCCACGTCAAACGTGCGAATTTCCGGCCCTTTCGTATCGAGTAAAATCGACACCTCTTTGCCCGCTTCTGCAGCCGCTTCGCGGATCGCTCTCATTCTTGCCCGATGCTCCTCGTGATCTCCATGTGAAAAATTGAGACGGGCGACGTTCATGCCTGCAGCGATTAATTGTTTCAACGTATGTTTGTCTTCGGATGCCGGACCGATCGTGGCAACGATTTTCGTTTTTCTCATAGGTAAAATCCTTTCTATGTTCTAGAGGTGGGAGGTGAGAGGGTGGAGGTTGGAGTGGGGAACCCCCCCCTCTGATCAAATGGACAGTTCCTGCGATAACCGGTACATGTGGTTATCGATTTGATGCGACGCTTCCAGGGCTTCTTCAATCGGTTGGTCAACCACCTCGTTCGCCAGCATGCCGACCATGCGACCGGCTTTTCCTTCGATCAATAACTCCGTGGCATGTGCGCCAAGTCGACTCGCGAGGACACGATCCGAAGCGGTCGGCGAACCTCCCCGCTGAATATGTCCGAGAACGGTCACCCTTGTTTCAAAGCCGGTTTTTTCCTGAATTTGCTTGCCGAATTCTACTCCGCTCGCTGCCCCTTCCGCCACGATAATGATACTATGTTTTTTGCCTCGCTTATTCCCTCTTATGAGACGATGAACGATATCTTCCATTTCATAAGGTTGCTCGGGGATGAGAATGGTTTCGGCGCCATCAGCCAGGCCGGACCAAAGAGCCAGATCCCCGGCGTCCCGTCCCATCACTTCGACGACATAGGTTCGTTCATGGGAAGTCGCTGTATCACGGATTTTGTCAATCGCATCGATAACGGTGTTCAGGGCTGTATCAAAACCAATCGTAAAATCCGTTCCCGGGACATCATTATCAATGGTGGCCGGAACCCCTATCGTCGGAACGCCCAATTTCGTCAACTCCTGCGCCCCTCGGAATGAGCCGTCTCCACCAATGACAACAAGCGCATCAATACCGGCTGCCTCGATATTTTGAAGGGCTTTTTGTTGTCCTTCTTTTGTTCTGAAATCTTCACATCGTGCCGTGTAGAGCATTGTGCCCCCGCGGTGAATGATGTCGCCGACGTCGCCGATTTCCAAAGGATGTATATCGTTGTTTAAAAGTCCGGCGAATCCATAGTTAATCCCCCAGACCCTGAAATCATGGAAAATCGCTTTCCGGACGACGGCACGGATGGCCGCGTTCATGCCCGGTGAATCTCCTCCGCTCGTCAAAACGCCTATGTTTTTCATGATGGTCCTCCTGCTACATGTCGATTTTACCGATTTGGTTATACTTCTCGAAGCGCTGGTTCCGTAATTCTTCGGAAGAGAAGCCGAGAAGTTCGTTTAAACTGCTTTCCAATGTTTGATCAATATAAGCTGCCTGTTTTTCGATATTGTAATGGGCTCCCCCGCGCACTTCCGGAATCACACCGTCAATAATGCCGAATGCGTTCAGATCAGGAGTGGTGATCCGCATCGTTTCCGCAGCCTGTTGGGCCTGTGAAGCGTCATTCCAAAGGATCGTCGCCGCCCCTTCCGGAGAAATCACCGAGTACGTGGCGTTCTCAAGCATATACATGTGATTGCACACCCCAAGACCAAGGGCGCCGCCACTGCCCCCTTCCCCGATGACAATGGCAATCGTGGGAACACGCAAGGCGGCCATTTCCACTAAATTCCTGGCAATGGCTTCACTTATTCCTCTCTCTTCCGCTGCTTTGCCGGGAAAGGCTCCTTTCGTATCGATGAAACAAATGATCGGGCGACCGAACTTATCCGCCTGTTTCATCAGACGCAACGCTTTTCGATAACCTTCAGGATGCGGGCTCCCAAAGTTGCGGCGAATATTTTCTTTCGTATTGCGGCCACGCTGTTGCCCGATGACCGTTACCGGCCTGCCTTTATAACGTGCGATGCCGGAAATGATCGCTTCATCATCTCCATATAGCCGGTCTCCGTGAAGTTCCAGAAAATCAGTGAACAAATAATCGATGTAATCGAGCGGCGTCGGCCTTTCCGAGTGACGGGCAATTTGCACGCGCTCCCAGGGACTGAGTTCATCATAAACTTGACTCTCAAGATCCTGCAAGCGTTCCTCCAGGTGCTTGATTTCTGATTCCAGGTTAATATCCTTTTCCTGTGTAAAATTTTTAAGTTCATCGATCTTATTTTGAAGCTCGACCACCGGCTTTTCAAATGGAAGATTGTGACTCATTTTTATCTCCTTCTTCCTGACTCCACCCATGTATTTTCAGGATTTGCACGAGCGTTGCTTTCATCTCCGAGCGATGGACGACCCGGTCAAGCTGCCCATGCTGCAACAAAAATTCCGCCGTCTGAAAATCTTCGGGAAGCTCTTCCCGTATCGTCTGCTCGATCACTTTTCGGCCGGCGAAACCGATCAAGGCGCCGGGTTCGGCGAAATTATAATCGCCCAGAGACGCGAAGCTCGCCGACACTCCTCCGGTCGTCGGGTGCGTCATGATTGAAATGAACGGTATTTTTGCTTCGTTTAAGCGTTCAAGGGCAACGCTTGTTTTTGCCATTTGCATGAGGCTTAAAACACCTTCCTGCATTCTTGCGCCCCCGGATGCACTAAACAGGATCAGGGGGGTATTGGTTTTCTCGGCCTGCAACATCGCGCGGGATATTTTTTCGCCGACAACAGTGCCCATGCTTCCCATCCGGAACCGTGAGTCCATAACCCCCAATACAACCGGATAATCATCGATCTTGCCTTCTCCGGTGACGACGGCTTCATTTAATCCGGTTTTCTCTTGATCCCGTGTTAATTTCTCCTCGTATTCGGGAAAATCCAAAGGATTTCCGGAAAGCAAACCCACGTCCATCTCTCGAAACGTTCCGGCATCGATGGTACTTTCTATCCGCTCATCCGCGGTCATACGAAAATGATGCCCACATTCGCTGCAAAGACTCAAGTATTTCTTAAGTTCCCGGGAATACATGATCGTCTTGCAGTTGGGGCATTTTGTCATCACACCATCGTTCATTTTCGTAGGCTGCGTTCGTTCGGAAGGAATCGTCGCGTACTTCCTTTTTTTTGAAAATAAATCCTTAAACAAAATGCTCACCTCTTTTTCACAAAAGCGATCGCCTTCATGGGCGATCGCTGACAAAAGCACATCGCGCGCTGCTTATTCTTCCTCGATTAAAGCTTCATGGCGCGTACGCTCGGCAATCTCGTCCGGATCGGCATTTTTTCTCGCCACGCCTGTTTCCATGGCGGCTTTCGCTACCGCGGCAGCAACTGCCGGGGCGACGCGCGGGTCAAACGGGGCCGGAATGACATAATCTGACGATAATTCACGATCCGTAATGAGGTTGGCAATCGCGTAAACGGCGGCTCGTTTCATCTCTTCATTGATATGGGAGGCATTGACATCCAGCGCCCCTCTGAAGATGCCCGGAAACGCGAGAACATTGTTCACCTGATTGGGATAATCCGAACGTCCGGTTCCGATGACCACCGCACCGGCTTCCTTCGCAATGTCAGGCATGATTTCCGGATTGGGGTTTGCCATCGCAAAGATGACAGGATCGTCACTCATCGTCTCGACCATCTCTTTCGTTAACGCCCCTTCGACAGATACCCCTATGAAAATATCGACCTCTGCAATGACATCCACCAACGGGCCTTCTTTTTTACTCAGATTCGTTACGGTCGCGATGTTATCCTTAACTTCATTCATCCCTTCCGGCCGGCCTTCATAAATCGCCCCTCGGGAGTCGCACATGATGATTTCCTGTACGCCCATATTCATAAGCAATTTAATTACGGCAATGCCTGCTGCCCCGGCGCCGTTAATGACTACCTTGGCGTCCGTAAGGCTTTTGCCTGCCACTTTTAAAGCGTTGATCAATCCGGCAACGGTAACGATGGCAGTGCCATGTTGATCATCATGGAAAACCGGGATATTCGTTTCTTCTTTCAAACGGTCTTCAATGATGAAACAGTCCGGCGCGGCAATATCTTCAAGGTTAATTCCCCCGAATGTCGGTTCCATCATTTTGACGGTTTCGATGATTTTCTCGTTGTCTGCGGAATCCAGGCAGATCGGAAAGGCATCGACACCGGCAAAAGATTTAAATAGAACCGCCTTCCCTTCCATGACGGGCAAAGAGGCGGATGCACCAATATTTCCGAGGCCCAGGACCGCGCTCCCGTTTGATACGACCCCGACGGTATTGCCTTTCATCGTGTATTCAAACACTTTTTGCGGGTCTTCATAAATTTCCCTGGACGGTTCAGCAACCCCGGGCGAATACGCGAGGCTGAGATCACGGCTGTTACGAACTGGAATCTTTGACTTTGATTCAAGTTTTCCTTGTTTCACTTTGTGAAGATGTAAAGCTTCTTCTTTTGACGATGCCATTATGTGCACGCTCCTTTTCTCGGTTTTTTCCGAAAAGATATGTTCCAGTTCGCGGCTGCTTTCTGATTGTGATCTATTATAACAAAGACGACCTGCCCTTTCACTCATTTTAGGAAATTAACGGTCAGGAGCGGAATTTTTTCTTTCTACTATATTCTTTTCGCCTACCAGTGATTTCAAGTTCGTTCGCAGCTCTTCGTTGATTCGGACCCGATAATGATCAGCCAAAGCGTATAACTGTTGGGTCTTTTCGTTGTATACCCGTACTTGCGAGAATCCGGGCTCTTTTTGCAGCATTCTTTTGAGGCGGCGGGATTGGGCATTTACCTCTTTATCCGCCAGTAGTTTAATGTAAAGGACATCGCTCGCCTCCGCCCGCGCTTGTTCAACAGGGATTACATCCTCGGCTATCACTTTATGTCCATACTGGTCCACCGTCCGCTTGCCACGGATGAATACATAGCTCTCTTCTTCAAGCACGTGATTGACCTTCCGGTAAATGGCCGGGAAAATAACGACTTCGCATGTCTGGCTTTCATCGCTCAATTGTAAAAAGGCCATCGTTTGTCCGTTTTTCGTTCGGATATGTTTGAGCTGTTCAATCGCACCCATGACCCAAAGCTCTTTTTTCACCGGGGCCTGCTCCAGTTCAGCGATAAGTAAAGGGTGACGTATAGTAATGATATCTTCGTATTGGTCGAGGGGATGCCCGCTCATATAAAAACCGGTCACCTCTTTCTCCAGCCGATAGCACTCTTCCGGACTGAACGGCGTAGCCTCTGCGTAACGAAAGTCCCCGCTCCCCCCTTCGAATAATGGACCCAGGTCCTGTTGGAAATCGACGAATTCAAACGCCCGGTCGATGGATGCGAGCAGCATTGCCCGGTCACGATGCAGTTCGTCAAATGCCCCGGCTTTAATGAGGTTTGCGAGCATGCGGCGAGTGATCGGTAAGCGTGTAGTGCGCTCACAAAAATGAATGAAACTTTGAAAAGGACCGCCGTTATTCCTCTCCTGCAAGAGTCGTCGGCTAAATTGGCGACCGACTTGAGCGATCGTTTGCAAAGGAAAGCGTACGCCTTCCTTTTCAATCGCAAAACGTTCAGTGCTTTTGTTGATAGAGGGCGGGTATATGCGTAATCCGTGATTCCTCATCTCCCGGATCGCCCGGCCGAGACGGCTGTTATCATTTTCCACCATTGACATGTAGGCAGAGAAAAAAACATGCGGATAATGCGTTTTATAGTAGGCCAACTGATAGGCGATGAAACTATACGCGACGGCATGGCTGCGATTGAAGCCGTAATCCGCGAAGCGTAAAATCCATGAGTATACTTTTTCCGCCGTCGCTTCATCATAGCCGTTTGCACGAGCACCGGCGATGAATGCCGCTTTTTCATTCTCCAGTTCTTGCCGGTTTTTTTTACTCACGGCCCGGCGGAGCAAGTCCGCCTGTGCTAACGAATATCCGGCGATTTGCACCGCGACTTGCATGATTTGTTCCTGATAGACCATCACCCCGTAAGTGGACGATAAAATCGGCTGCAAATCGTCGTGAACATAGTTAATCGTGCGCCGCCCATGTTTGCCGTCAATATACGTATCGATTTGCTCCATGGGACCGGGACGGTAAAGCGCGTTCACCGCGACGAGATCCTCGAACGTCGTCGGCTTCAGTTTTTTTAACACTTGTTGCATCCCTGCGGATTCAAATTGAAAAATCCCGGTCGTATCCCCGGCGGCCAGCATCGCTAACGTCTCTTCATCATCCTGCGGTATCGATTCAGGATGGATCGTTCGCTGATATCTGGCTGAAATGGTGTCCCGAAGCCGTTCGAGTAATGTTAAATTCCTTAAGCCGAGAAAGTCGATTTTCAGCAAACCATAGGCTTCCACATCTTCCATCGGCCATTGGGTGACGGCCGTTAACTCCCCTGGGAGGGTGGGTACAATATCCGCGAGCGGGCGGGCGCTAAGGACAACCCCGGCCGCGTGCAGGGACGTATGACGGGGAAGCCCTTCTATTGCCTCGGCATACTGAAACAACGTCTCCGCTCGTTCGTTTTCTTTTAACCAGCCGGCGAGCTTTTCATCTCTCGTCCGAGACGTCTTGAGCGGCAAAGCGCCGGATTGCGGGAGAGCACGAATCGCCTGTTCGATGAACGACTGCGGGGTACCCAAAGCTTTCCCGGCATCCCGGAGAGCCGCCCGAGCTCCAAAAGTACCAAAGGTGATGATTTGGGCCACATGTCGGTTTCCGTATGTTTCCCGTACATACGAAATCACCTCTTCACGGCGGTGGTCGGGAAAATCGATGTCGATATCAGGCAGGGAAACGCGCTCTTCATTTAAAAAGCGCTCGAACAGCAATCCGTAAGCCAGGGGGTCCACATCGGTAATATACAGACAATACGCGACGAGCGAACCGGCCGCTGACCCCCGTCCGGGACCTGTTAATATCCCCGCGTTACGAGCATAACTCATAAAATCCCAGACGATCAGAAAATAATCTGCAAACGCGATTCTTTCGATCACAGCGAGTTCATGCTCCAGACGTTCAGCGACTCTTTCGTCCACTTCCGTGTAGCGCTCATTCGCTCCCTGCCAGCAAATCCGTCTCAGTTTATTGTGCGCGGACTCGTTTTCATCCTCATAAGCGGGGAGTGTTGTTTGCAACTGCTCAAGGTTAACCGAACAGCGATCCCTGACCTCAACGGTATGTGCCAATGCTTCTTTGTCAAGCTCCCAGGCAGCCTTGGCAACTGATGGCGTGAAAAGAGGATGTTCATCCCGCCATTCAAGGGGGCTGACATTTTCAATCGGTCGATCCGAACGAATGGCTTCCAGGCACCGCCGCCATTTTTCATCGTTTTCATGCAAAAAAGCCACATTGCCGCAGGCCACCCGCTTAATCTTCATCTCCTCGGCAAACGCCACCCAGGCATGATGCGCTTCACTTTCCGGCACATGGGGCGGAAAGGAGCCTGCATATAAGCGGTCGGCGCCGATCTTTTCCTGAAGGTCGCGCATCGCTTCACGCGCGGCTTCTTTATCTTCTTTTTGCACAAACTGTGCAATGTGGCTCGTCTTCTCCGGAATGATAACGACAAGATCACTGCAATGACGATAAAAAAAATCAGCATCCACGCCCGGCGATGAACGTGTTTGTGCCTGCGTCGATAGCGCCATTAATTGTTGATAGCCTTTAAGATTCATCGCCTGTAAAAGAAGCGTCCCGTTCGTGCCGTCTGCAAAAAACAGATCCAGTTCCAGGCCGAGGAGCGGTTTGATCTCCCGCTGCCTACAACGCTGATAAAATTTATGAATCCCGTACATGACATTGCGATCCGTAAGCGCAAGAGTATCGTAACCGAGATCTGCTGCCCGGTCCACGAGATCATCGATGCGGCATGTGCTCGTCAGCAAGCTATATTCACTTCGCACCTGGAGATGGACAAATGAATCCACAGCACTCTCTCCTTTCCGCTTCCCACATCTCTCCTCTTACCTCTCACATCCAGAAGGAAGCATAACTTGGCCTACTCCTGATTATACATGAAACAAGACAACCCTTGCTCAAGATCAGGACAGGAGGGGACCCCATCACATGTTTACCAGGGATTTTTTGGCTACATTAGTCATGGATTTCTTCGTTGCCTTCGGGGTAGTACTCGGCGGGGCACTCATCGGCGGAATCGGTGCTTTCATGATCGGAAAACCGCCGCTTGCCACTATTCACGATTTGGCCGGGAGCTTAAAAATCTGGGCACTAGTCGCTGCGATTGGCGGAACATTTGACGCCATCACCAGCCTGGAGCGTGGGATATTTTACGGCACCCATATTGATATCTTTAAAACGGTATGTATGATTCTGGCAGCGTTATCGGGAGCCAATACCGGTAGTTTGCTCGTGCAATGGATCACGCAGGAGCAGATTCACCCATGAGAATTCCTCCCTTGCACCGACGCCCTGGCTGGCAAAGATTTTTAGCCGGTGTCATCATCGGCTCGTTAATAGGCTGGGGTCTGTTCCTTTATCAGTTTGGCAATGTCCACGAAGATATGGTCGTCGAACTGGGGAAAAAGGAAATACACATTGAGCAACTGGAAAGAAATCTGGAATCATTACGGGAACGCGAGCAGGAAGAGGAAAACGACGAGCGCGATTTTGTCATCGAAGAGATTTCGATCGTTTTTGAAAATGAAGAAGAGAGCCGCCTGAGTGAACTTGCCCTGTATGATTTGCAACAACAAGCCATGGAGGAACTTGAACATCTGCTTGACGAGGATGTGGAAAGCGTAGCCGAAAATCGTGAACTGCTCGTGCGCACCATCGAGAATAAGCGCTACCCTTCCAACGATTATGAATATAACCTCATCGTTCAACAAGTGACCCTCTATCGAACACTGGAAATCCATGTGGAGGTTGTCCCCGTGGAAGATGATTAGTGGCTGGGGTTATCCTGATAGGCCGCGCATATTTCTTCCAGTTGCGCCACGACTTGCCCTCGTTCTTCCTCGGTCTCTGCAGTGGCACCGGCTGCGAGCGGGTGCCCCCCGCCTTGAAAACGGCCCGCGAGTTCGTTAATGACCGGGCCTTTGGAGCGTAATCTCACTCGATAACTTCCGTCTTCCAACTCGACGAATGTGACCCAGGCGACGATCCCTTCAACATTCGCAACGGCATGCACAATCGCTGATGATTCATTCACGCTGATTTCGTACTGCCGAAGCTGTTTCTGGCTAAGAACGATCACACCGACGCCATTTTCACTCAATGTAAAACTGGAGAGCAGCTCCCCTTCCAGACGCAAGAGTGGGAGCGACTTTTTATACATCTCACTGTATAGTCGACGAATATCGAAGGTACGTTCATATAGAAGCTGAACGGCTGCAAACGTACGCGCGGTTGTATTCGGGTGCATAAAGCGGCCGGTGTCTCCGACGATCCCTGCATATAAAAGGCGGGCGCACTCATCGTCAAGGATCCAGTCCTTTTGAGCTGCAACGTGTTCATACCAATAGACAATCATCTCGGATGTGGAGCTGAATGAGGTGTCAACCCATGCGAGCTCCGCATAATCGTCGACGGCCGGATGATGATCGATTTTAAACAGCTCACGAGCGTCCTGATAGCGCTGATCATCGATGCGGCCGGTGTTCGCCGTATCACAAACGATAACGAGTGCATTTGCGAATGCCTCATCTGTGATTGAATCCATCTTTGCTAAAAAATTTAATGATGGTTCTTCTTCACCGGCCAAATGTACCTTTTTTCCGGTATTTATTTCAATTAACCTGGCAAGGCCCGCCTGGGAACCGATCGCGTCCAGGTCCGGCCGTTCATGTCGGCAAATAATAATATGTTCATATGCGGCGATCGTATCGATTAGTTTCTGCTTCATTTTTTTGCTCCTTTGCCCGTTCTGGATCTTTCATTCAAGCTACAAAAAAGGTACACTGGGACGTGTAAGGGAGGAATATCCATGGCCATTGTCGCTATCGCCGCTATGGCGATTTCCATCGCGCTTTATGCATACAATAAATTCAAACGTTTCCGAGCCCCGGGCGATGCCATGAAACAGTGGTACCAAACGAAAAGTATGATTTCGCTCGGGGTGTTCATTCTCGCCCCCGGGTTATTATTTACGCTCCCGCCTTTTTGGGGTTTCGTTGAGCTCACTGTCGGACTCGTTTTCTCATTACTCGGGCTCGTCTATGTGATTTACGGCACGAAGTATTACCGCAAGATCCTGCCGTACGCGCGGGAAGAGTCTGAAGCGATGCGAGTTTCTAGAGGTGAGACGTGATTACTAGAGGTGAGAGGTGGGAAGTGGGAAGTGGGAGCTCTCACCTCGTCCTCTACCTCTCCAGCAACTGGGCCATCATGAGCCCCTTCCCGACAAGTTCATCCTCAAAGTATAGCTCCACATCCACCTTGCCGCTTTTGCGGCTGACCTCCAGGATTTTCCCTTTCATTTCTATCTTGCTTTCAATCTGGACAGGCTTTAGAAAATAAAGCGAGAGATTTTCAACGACGAGATCCCCTTTTCGATGACGGCGAAGCAGGCGGCTGCCCACCTCGGTCACCAATGTTGACAATACGCCATAAGAAATCATTCCGATCGGATTCGTCATTTGCGGGGTTAAATGACAGACATAATCGTAAACGGAGCCGCCGGGCGCCTCTTCCACATGGCCGGTGACGACATCATCGATCGTATCGCCCACGTGAGGTTGCCGGTGTGCAACCTGAAGGGCTTTCAATACATCCTGCCGACTGATGACACCGATCAGGCGAGACTCATCATCAATGACTGGAAGGAGCTCAATCCCTTCCCATACCATTACATGGGCGGCAGAAGCCAACGAGGTATGGGCATGGACCGTAATCGGCTCCGGGGTCATCACTTTCTCGACAGGCGTGCTTTCTTTCATCGACAAGATATCTTTCGCCGCGACCATCCCCTGCACCTTCATATGGTTATTGACGACCGGAAAGCGGCTGTGGCTCGTGTCTGTATTCAATTGATGCCACCGTTCCACCATATGATCGGTCGTTAAAAAATGGGTATCCTGGAGCGGGATCAAGATATCCTCGACGAGGACGATTTCCTTCTTGATTAATTGATCGTAGATGGCGCGATTAATGAGACTCGCGACGGTAAATGTATCATAGCTCGTGGAAATGATCGGAAGTGAAAGTTCATTGGCATAGGCAATCGTTTCTTCATTCGTGTCAAAGCCGCCGGTGATCAGCACCGCCGCACCTGCTTCCAAAGCAATTTGATGTACCTGATAACGGTTCCCGACGATTAACAGGTTGCCCGGTTCTACGTAGCGCATCATCGCTTCCATTTTCATGGCGCCGATGACAAACCGCTGCAATGTTTTATGTAAGCCTTCCCGGCCCCCGAGAACATGTCCATCGACAATATTGACAACCTCGGCAAACGTGAGGTGTTCGAAGTTTTCTTTTTTCTTCTCTACCCGAATCGTGCCGACCCGTTCGATCGTCGTGACGAGCCCTTGATTTTCAGCTTCCTTAATCGCTCGATAAGCGGTCCCCTCGCTAAGATTCAAGGTTTTGGCAATCGAACGAACAGAGATCTTCTCACCGACACCCAGGTGATAAATATGTTGCAGGATTTGTTCGTGCTTCGTTGACATAACTTCACCCCCATTCTTTAAAGCAAGTAAAAAACTTGGTGGCTAGCCAAGTTTTTGCGCGTAAATCCGTGTCCGGTTGTTTTCATTATAAACTTAGGGGTGCAGATGATCAAGCTCGGAGGCGTCTTCCCTGCGTTTGGACGGCTTTACGGCTTTCAAGAACGGTTCTCGTGTCAATGGTACCGCTTTTCTTTTTATGCCGCTCATGGAGCAATGCCGAGAGGTTCCCGCCGACGACGAGCAGGGCAAAGACAAACCAAACGATTGCAAACACACCGGCGATCCCTCCGGCTTGCATGGAAAACTGTTCAAACGCGTGCCAGAGAAGAAAAGCCGCTACCCCCAACGAAATAAAAAGACGCGTGCGCATTCAGGTCCCTCCCCTCTTACGCTAGGATATGTGCAGACTTCTTTTCGTATGACTCGTCCTCTACCCAAGTAAAAAGAATAAGGCAAGCACAAACACAAACAACAAAACGAGCGTCAGATGCAATTTATTTTCATCGCTGGATCCGGTCTGATACTTATGAACAATCGAAAAAACGAACAAAAACACAAGAAACAAAAAAGCCCCAAAAAAGGCATAAAGAAGAACCCGCCATTCCTGCATCCAAGTGATCAAGGGCAAAAACTCCGCACTGACAATAAACACAACGGCGGCAATTGCCCCTACTATACCTGTAACTAAGGGTCCAATGCGCCATAAGGAAGAAGCGAAAATATTATTATCTTTTTTCGCTTCAAATAGAAATAAAAAATAAAAACAGCTCAAGACTAACATTATAAACAGGACGCTAAAGTAAGGTGGAATTTCCGTTACCCCAAACAAAGATACGATTGATGCCGAAAAAGACTCAATGCAGATGAATATGAATATTAAAAGTGCAAAAGCAAGCATTTGAAAAATCGTCCATCGTGACAGTAGGTACCACCCCTAATATAACTATAAAGGAGTAACCCAACCAAGGGTTACTCCTTACCATTAAATATCAACGCTTTCTCCCGGTTGCAGGGCTCGTCCCCTGATGGGCGATAACTCGTCGACGAATTTCTGTCCGTCTTGTTCGATCAGCGGGAAGGTGTTGTAGTGTATCGGAACGACGAGTTCCGGATTAATCCATTCCGTTGCAACCTTGGCATCATCGGGTCCCATCGTGAAGTTGTCTCCGATCGGTATAAAGGCAACGCTGATATCATTATGATCACCGATCAGCTTCAAGTCGGAGAACAAGCTTGTGTCTCCGGCGTGATAGATCGTTTTGTTATCTGCTGTGAACAAAATACCCGTGGGCATGCCCGTGTATATAATCTGGCCTTCTTCTTCCGCGTAGGAAGAACTATGCCACGCCGGGGTTAATTTTACATGGCCAAACTTAAACTGGTGTCCGCCGCCGATATTCAGCGGGTGCGTTTCCAGCCCCTTTGAGCCAAGATAGCCGGCAAGCTCGTGGGTCGCTACAACGAGCGCGTTTGATCGCTTGGCAATGTCAACCGTGTCCCCAAGGTGATCCGCGTGACCGTGGGTAAGTAAAATCGCGTCCGGTTCCACATCTTCCGGATTAATATCGCACGTGCCATTGCCCGTAATAAACGGATCGATGAGAATATTCGCATCCGGCGTTTCGATTTCGATAAAGGATTGACCGTGAAACGTTAGTTTCATTGCTTTCATCACCTCAATTTTAGTTCTAACGTCACTATATCCGAATCAACGAAGGCTCAAACTTGTTTTTAGTGCAACTAAGGCTTTCGCCATTTTGGCGATAAGCCAAGTTTTCTTTAAAAAGCATCCAGGCTATCATCCACATTAGCAGATTCAATATTTTGCGCCTGACCGACGGCTTCATAGGTTAAGCGACCGGCGATCGTATTCAGGCCTTTTTTCAAAGGTTCATCATCATGCATCGCCTGTACGACGCCTTTATCCGCGAGGGCCGATACATAAGGAAGCGTGACGTTGGTAAGGGCCATCGTCGCTGTGCGCGGAACAGCGCCGGGGATGTTGGCGACGGCATAATGGAGGACATCGTGCTTGATATACACGGGATCATCATGAGTGGTTATGTGGTCCACCGTCTCGAAAATACCCCCTTGATCAACGGCGATGTCCACTAATACAGAGCCCGGCTGCATCTGTTTTATCGTTTCTTCACGTACGAGTGTCGGTGCTTTTGCGCCGGGAATAAGAACAGCGCCAACGACAAGATCGGCTTCCCTGACGGACTGATCAATCGTCACAGGATTGGACATCAGCACATTGACTTGCGAGCCGAACAAATCGTCGAGTTCCCGCAAGCGTTGCGGATTAAGATCAAGTATCGTTACGTCTGCTCCCATGCCTAGGGCGATCTTAGCCGCGTTGGTACCGGCCACACCCCCGCCGATGATCGTTACCTTTCCTCGTTCAACACCGGGAACACCCGAGATCACGATGCCTTTTCCGCCTTTCGTTTTTTCAAGGTATTGAACGCCCATTTGCGCGGACATCCGTCCGGCTACCTCGCTCATCGGTGTTAAAAGCGGCAATGAGCCATCAGCCGTTTGCACGGTTTCATAGGCAACAGCGGTCACTTCATGCTCCAGGAGAGCCTTAGTTAACTCCGGCTCCGCAGCCAGGTGTAGATATGTAAATAAAAGTTGATGTTTTTTTAAATATTGATATTCGGACGAAGTAGGTTCCTTCACCTTGACGATCATATCAGCTTCCCACGCTTCTTGCGCGCTGCTTACGATCGCTGCTCCCGCCTCCCTATATTGCTCATCCGGAAAGCTCGATCCCTCTCCAGCTCCTGTTTCGACGAGGATGTGATGTCCCTTTTGCTTCAATTGCACAACAGCTGCCGGTGTCAACGACACGCGGTTCTCTTGATTTTTCACTTCTCTGGGTATGCCGATACGCATTTTCCCCACCCCTTAACTATTAAACTTTACGAATCTTCCATAGGCTGCTCGTTTTTCTCCCATCGCCACGTATATAACTCGCTATCGCCATTCCGCCAGCGGATATCCATGCTCTCGAGTTGCGGAAATTCTTCCTTGATTCTCTTTGCCAACGTTTCTGCCTTTACATCTTCATTCACATTCACAAGTGCTGCCATATTATCGACTCGTGTTTCCGCATCTTCTGCGCGCAACACCCGATCTTCATGTTGGAACTCATAATAATCGGGACTGTCATATTTCCATTGATAGACTTCATCCTCCGCTTCAATCGTTATTCGCATCGAGAACATATCCATCAATTCATCAGCGCGAACCGAGCCCAGGAACGATGTGAGCAACAGCAACACGGCCATCATGATAAAAAGAAATTTTTTCATGGTATCACCTCAGTCTCTAAGGTGACCCATTTCAGTATTTTTATTCATGACGGCGGCGATGAATCACGTCCACACCCCCGGTGACTTCAATAATCGTCCCAGTGACCATATCAGCATCTTCACTGGCAAAATAAAGAACCGTTCGCGCGATATCCTCCCCTGTCCCGGAACGGCCGATAGGCGTATGCGGATCATGATACTTTTTACTCTCGGCAATCGTCCCTTCTTTCCAGTCATCGACTATCATGCCCGGACAGACCATGTTAGCCGTAATACCATGCTCCGCTTCTTCAATGGACACGGTTTTGATCAATGAAGCCAAACCGGTTTTTGCCGCTCCGTATGCCCCGCGATACAACCATCCCGGCGCGTTGCCGACATCCTGGAAGCCATAGGCAATAATACGACCGTATTGCTGCTTGCGCATTTGCGGCAACGCCTGTTTCAGCATTGTAAACATCGCCGTTAAATTGCCGTTGATCATTTCATTCCATTCTTCGGTGCTGTAATCGTGTATTTTTTTTCTTTCAAATATGTACGGACCCGCATTGTTGACTAATACGTCCAAACGGCCGAATCGTTCAATCGCTACAGTGAATAATTGCTCAATGTCTTCCTGATGGGTTACATCAGCCTGTACCGCAAACAAGCGTGTTTCATCCATTCCCAGTTCTTCACGCAAGTGATGGACAGCCTGTTCATCATTTCGGTAACTGACCGTCACGATATAACCTTCCTGCAAAAGGGCCTCGGTCACTTTGCGCCCGAGCCCTTTTGCGCCTGCCGTCACAATCGCATGCCTCATGCCGTGGTTCCTCCTGCTGCTGTTCTTTTACATCGATTTTACTACGGTTTCTTCAGAAAAAAAAGCCAGAAAAGTTTTCTGGCCCTATTTTTGCCCTTTATCTTGCTTTGGATTGGCTTTCTTTTCATCATCACTCGCAATTTGATAACTCTTTAGCATCTGGTCATGCACGACTTCGTCGCTATTTTTTTTCTGATTTTTAGGTTTAAAATTTTCCTTCACAGGATACACCTACCTAGAGATCTTTTTTAGCAGTTAAGAAAGTATAAACTTTCTTATCTTGCATAAGCGCAACTAGCAAATCCAAGAACCGGTTGTGTTATAATACCCTTAACATCATCACACTATACCACTTGAAGGAGGAGAACGCATGAATCGTTACAGCAGAATTCTCGTAGGTGTTGACGGATCAAATGAATCAAGCTTCACCTTTGAACAAGCCTGTGATTTTGCCATTGATCAGGAAGCCACCCTTTACATTGTAACGGTGATAGATACGAAAAACTTCGCAACCATCGAACGTTTTGACCGTCAAATCGTAAAAAAAGCTGAAGAACAAGGTCACGAAACCCTCGAAAATTTCAAGAAACAAGCGCTGGATAAAGGGGTGCCGCAAGTGGAAACCATCCTCGACTTTGGTTCTCCGAAGGTTCGGATCACCCGACACCTTGCCCCGGACAATGATATCGACTTGATCATGGCCGGAGCCACCGGAGCCAACCGGGTTGAACGCATGGTCATCGGCAGTGTTTCCGAGGCGATCGTACGCAATGCAAGCTGCGATGTAATGATTGTGAGATGGAACCGGAAACTGCCGAGCGAAGGCGATGAACTCCCTGAAGAGTCATAAAAAAATATCCATGTAAACATTCCCAAGCTTTTTGCTTGGGAATGTTGTTTAATTGAGGCGACTCTCCTCTATATATCCAATCGCTCTTTCCACTTGGCTATCGCCTGCTGCACTTGCGTAAATCCTGTACCTCCCTCACTGTTCCGGCGCGCAACGACTTCACGAGGATCCAGCGCCTCATAAATATCTTCCTCGAACAAAGCGCTTGCTTCTTCGAATGTGGCGAACGGACATTGGGCGAGGACGATGTCGTTTTCGATGCAGTGGAGAACGAGCTTGCCGACGACTTCGTGGGCTTCCCTGAACGGCATGCCCTTCGCGGCCAGATAATCGGCGAGTTCGGTTGCATTGGAAAAATCCGTGGAAACGGCCTTTTTTGCCGACTTCTCCTGGACGATCATGGAGTCGATCATGCCCGTGAAAATCTTCAGCGATCCTTTCACGGTTGTTACCGTGTCAAACACGCCCTCTTTATCTTCTTGCATATCCTTGTTATACGCGAGCGGCAAGCTTTTCAATGTCGTGAGCAAACTGAAAAGGCTCCCATATACGCGCCCGGTTTTGCCGCGGACCAATTCGGCCATATCCGGGTTCTTTTTTTGTGGCATAATGCTGCTGCCGGTGGCGAATGTATCATCGAGTTCAATAAAGTCGAATTCCTCACTCGACCAAAGGATGATTTCTTCGGATAAACGAGAGAGGTGCATCATAATCGTGGAGCCGATGCTTAAAAACTCAATGAGAAAATCACGGTCACTGACCGCATCCAGACTATTTTCATAGATCCCGTCAAAGCCTAATGCTTCCGCCGTTTGTCGACGATCGATCGGGAAGGTCGTTCCCGCAAGGGCTCCGGCACCGAGCGGTGACACATTGACGCGTTTCAAACTATCCGTGAGCCTGTCTGCATCGCGAGCGAGCATCTCGACATAAGCGAGCAGATGATGCCCGAACGATATCGGCTGCGCCCGCTGCAAATGAGTATATCCGGGGATCAACGTTTCTGTGTGCTCTTCGGAACGTCCGACGAGCACACGTTGTAAATCGCGGATCAGCCCGATGATCTCTTCGGTTTCCTCTCGCATAAAAAGATGCATATCTGTCGCTACCTGGTCATTTCGGCTGCGGGCTGTATGGAGTTTACCGGCTACCTCGCCGATTTCTTCCGTGAGCAGCTTCTCGATATTCATATGAATATCTTCATACTTGACGTCAAATTCGAGATCACCATTCGCCGCTTTCTTTTCCAGCGTGACCAGGCCATCGTGAATCTTGTGCCCATCTTCTTCGCTAATAATATCGCAAGAACGAAGCATGGCCACGTGGGCCATGCTTCCTCGAATATCCTGGATCACGAGCTTCTGGTCAAAAGAAATCGACGCGCCGAATTCATCGACCCAGGCTTCCGCTTCTTTTGTAAACCGGCCGCCCCATAACTTCGTCATGCTTTCACACCACTCTTATTGATCTGGCTGTGCACTTTCGTCGGCAGACCCCATAATTGCGTGAAGCCGACTGCTGCATTGTGATCGAACTCATCTTCCGGTGTATACGTGGCCAACTTCTCGTCATACAGCGAATAAGGAGATGTACGCCCTTCAACGATCGCGTGGCCTTTAAACAATTTCACGCGCGTTTTTCCGGTTACGCTTTTCTGTGATTCTTTTAAAAATGCCTCAAGGGCCGGTCTTAATGAAGAGAACCATAGGCCTTTATAGATCAGCTCCGTCAGTTCCTTGGAGACGACCGGTTTAAAATGAGCCATTTCCCGCGGCAACGTTAAATCTTCCAATTCCTTGTGGGCAGTAAGAAGCGTCATCGCCCCGGGGCATTCATACACTTCACGGGATTTGATGCCGACGAGACGATTTTCCACGTGATCGATACGACCAATCCCATGGGTACCTGCTTTTTCATTCAAATGCATGATCAGCTGATCGAGCTCATAGGCGGTGCCATCCACGGCTACAGGTTTGCCCTGGTCAAATTCAATTTCGATCACCTCGGGTGTATCGGGCGTTTCCTCAAGGGGATTCGTTAGAGCATAAGCGCCTTCCGGCGGTGTGGCCCACGGATCTTCGAGGATCCCGCATTCATTGCTGCGTCCCCAGAGGTTTTCATCAATGGAGTAGGGATTATCAAGATCGACGGGAACCGGAATGTTGTGCTGTTTGGCATAATCAATTTCCT
The DNA here is from genome assembly GCF_900100185.1 of Natribacillus halophilus. Lineage (GTDB taxonomy): Bacteria > Bacillota > Bacilli > Bacillales > Marinococcaceae > Natribacillus > Natribacillus halophilus. Next base: position 24,487 of record NZ_FNEN01000006.1, read on the forward strand.
CATCCCGGGACCAGCCCCACTCGCGTACGGGCGCAATGACATCGACATCCGGATTTAACGCTTGAATGGAAACTTCGAATCGCACCTGGTCATTCCCTTTTCCGGTGCAACCGTGAGCGATGGTTCCGGCGCCGGTCTGTTCCGCGATCTCGACGAGTTTTTTCGAAATGAGCGGACGGGACAGCGCGGAGACGAGCGGATACTTTTGTTCATACATCGCCTGCGCCTGCAAAGCCGGCAACACGAAGTCTTCCGCGAACTCTTTCTTTGCATCGATGGAATACGATTGCGTCGCGCCGACGTCCAGTGCTTTCTGTTTCACCTTCTCCAGATCATTGCCTTCACCAACGTCCAGGCCCACCGCGATAACCTCATAGCCTTGATCCATCAACCAACGCACAGCCACGGATGTGTCCAGTCCGCCGGAATAAGCCAAAACGACTTTTCCCTTATTCATATCGATTTCCTCCCATGTATGGTTATACTTCAAAGGTTATTTTTATACATTATTGTGTAAAAAAAGAGGATGACTCCTCTTCTACGTTCACCATAGTTTTACTTTATCATCCTTCGCTTCGAAACTCAATACTTATACATACATTTTTATAAAAATGTATTCAAGGGTTTCATTTCCATACATGATAAGAAGCGTTTGTGAGAAGACGAATCAACCGTTATGTTGCCTATCGAGCAAGTAACGCTTTTCATAGTAAGCACTGGCAATCTCTGATACTTGTCTTGTTAAGCGATAATTACTATACGCCCCGTATGCAACACCGACCAACGGTACGCCCTGGATGAGCCTTTTCCTGAGCATCGCGATCATCGCCAGTTTTCCGACTTGTCGCAAAGGTTGCTGCAGCCATTTTTCGTCGATCACACGCTCTTGACCGTTATAAAATTCACCGACAATATTCTCCGTCTCCGTTTCGAGCTCTTTCCAACCCGGATATTGCATAAAATAGGGAGATGAACCGACTTGAAACACCTTTAACGCGATCATCATTTCAGCAGGGTGGCGTAAATCATAGCCGAAAGCAAGCGCAGACAACTGTACCGTCCGCAAGTTAATCGCCATTAACAATGGCATATCCGAAGCCAGCAAAAAGGGACCGGCAAACCCGGTAACCCCACCCTGACCAAAAGCAAGCAGGCGTTGTTTGGCCATCAACTGTGAAAGAATAAACTGATTCTCTTCAACGCGAAGCTTGCGTACATCATTAATTCCATTGATATCATCCTGGAAGACACGAGCCGTCACGAGCACGCGTTCTTCTGTCTCTCTTTGCACGTTGGAATTCAAAATCATACTTTGTGTGTAAAAAAGAAAACGGTCCACACCGTCCAGCAATTTTTCATGCCATTTTTCCGGCATCCGGGCGAGTGCCTCTGTTTGCCATTTTTGCATCGCCCACGCTTCGGCATTACTTCCTTCAAAATAACGGTTCTCCCATTCCTGAATCGCTTCCAGACGCTGTTGAATGTGTTCCGGCGACGAGGACATGATGTGATTTCCCCTTTTTCTACAGTTTTTTTACAGCGCTTTTACTTGTCAAAAAATTGTTCAAACCATTCATTGATACGCTCGACCATATCACTCAAAGCTTCCGCTCGGGAAAACGAAGGAAGCTCGGCAAACAGTGCCTGTGGCGGCGCCTGTACCCCTGGTCCATTCTTTTGCAGCAGCCAAATGCTTTTCGCGTGTTGCTCGTTTTTGAACATCGTCTCCGGCAATTGCAAAAGACCGAGCGTCACCGCTTCGTTTTTTACAAAATTGTGAAGGAACTCGGCACCTTCACGGGTGAACATCGTGTTTGGGATCAGGTATATGGCGACTCCACCTTCTTTAAGGGCTTGCCAGGAATTTTCAAAAAGTGCGTATTCCGAGGGCATACGGCCTTGCTCGGGACGAGTTTGAAAATCGGCAACCACCTCATCATGGGGATAATAGCCGACAGGCAAGTCCGAAACGATCGCGTCGACCTCGGGAAAGCCTTGTTGACGAATACTATCCATTTGCAAAAGCTGCAGTGAATGGCGTTGTAAATTCGACATGGCATACGCGACGCGTACGAGGGAATCATCTACTTCCGCCCCGATAACGGTGGCGATCTGATCCGTTTCGTTAAGGATCGCCGTTAACAGATTGGCGGTTCCCATCGCCGGGTCGAGAAGGCGGATGTCTTTGTCATCCGCGATAAGCTTCTTTAACAAGTAGGAAACAAAAAGGGCCACGCCATCTGGCGTCATCGCATGATGGGGTTGGACGTTCTCCTTCATCCCCTTTAAAATGGCAAGTTGAAAAGCTTTGCGAACGGTCTCGCGATCCACATCATCTTGAGGAGCGTTGGCCAACAAACGTTCCAGGTTTTTTTGCAGGGACTCCGGGAGATCTTCCCGGACTTTTCCGTGGAATAAAATATCCCCTGCTTCTGCCAACGCGTCCAAATATGTATATTCAATGTTTTGACTTATAGCTGTCGCCATTTGATCCAACGTATTAAAAAGTTGTTCTGTTTGTTCCGCCAATTCGTTCACCTCGCATGTCCAAGTTTATCATGACACAGCTATAATCTCCACATATACGCTAATCAAAACACGGTTTCTTCAAAGTCCTGGTAGGTGACGCTATTTGCGTATCACGCGTATTGCCTCACTCATCATGTTCTGCTCGTCTATGAGGGTATGATTCCGAGGGTGTCATCCCTCGCAGGCTTACCCGCTCCTCTTTTGGGGGATGATTTCGGCCATTTCATACCTCGCGGGCTTGCCCGTTCCCCTTTTGGGGGATGATTTCGGCGATTTTATACCTCGCAGGCTTGCCCGCTCCTCTTTTGGGGGATGATTTCGGCGATTTCATACCTCGC
>NZ_FNEN01000006.1:27423-80624 GCF_900100185.1 Natribacillus halophilus
GGCTTACCCGCTCCTCTTTTGGGGGATGATTTCGGCGATTTCATACCTCGCGGGCTTGCCCGTTCCTCTTTTGGGGGATGATTTCGGTGATTTCGGCAAGCGACACCTCTCAGAAGGCGATGAGCTACATGAATGGTTTCACTCGACTCAAATGACACCGTTCGACAGCCGATCAGCTACCCGAATGGTTTCACCCAACTGGCCCCCACCCCCATTGAGGTACAACAACACGATTATCTCGGCGATCCCGCAAATATATCGGCGATCTCACCCCGACCCTCCCGCCCATGCTAATAAAAACACCCCAGCGGGGAGGCTGAGGCTTGTCTCTCTTAATCGATATGCGGATAATGACGCCCCTCGACATGATGTAAGTCCTCATCGTCATCATCATCGCGAATCAATTGTTTTATTTTCTCCACCACTTGCGGGGCGAGCTCGAGCAATTTCTCATAAAAATGGGTTTGGTTATCGAGATGAATCATTTTAACACCGGCTGTGCCGACGACGAGAAAAGCGATGGGGGTAATGGAGACACCTCCGCCACTGCCTCCGCCAAAGGGGAGACTTTCTTCGTCATCATAGTTTTCAGTTCGTTCCGTTACAATTTGGCTTCCGCCGGCGGCAAAGCCAAAACCTACTTTCGACACCGGGATAATCACACTGCCATCCGGAGTTTCGACAGGATCGCCGATGATCGTATTCACATCAACCATTTCTTTAATGTTTTCCATGGCTGTTTGCATTAAGCCTTGAATCGGATGCTCTGACATGAACGTTTATGCCTCCTTCGATACATTTCGATCCTCAGGTTTATGTTTAGACGCTGGTTCATCCTTTATTCGGGCGTGTATTAAAACCTGGATCAACGCACGCATAGCATTCCCGACAGAGAAAGTTACTATACAGGAAAGCGAGGTATGAAAAAAAGCAGCCTGAAACAAGGGCGTCACTTTTAAATCGGGCAAATGCCTGACGCTCATTTTCTCGGCAACAAGAGCGAACAAAGCGGATTTTCCCGTCCAGGCAACCCCCGAAAGGGTCCCTGTAGACGCGGCATCACCGGTTCCGATCACGGTTTCCCACCGGAATTCCCTGACACGGACGTTTTTCAGAAAGCGACGGAGGATTCGTGTGAAGCCAGCGACATGATGCAACGTCGTTTGCATGTATTCCCGTTGCTTTTCCACATCCTTCAGCGTCCCCTTCTTTTCTTGCTTCTTTTTTTTCTTTTTACTGAATAAGCCCGACGAATAAGCCTCATAATCCATGGAAAAAGAGTCTTCATCCATTTTCATCGTCGGTACTTCCCACTGCTTTTTAATGAGTCCCCGCAAAATGGAAACCGTCAAGCTCCCGTCATTATCTTGCCCCTGTTGTTGATAGCTAATGTGAACCCTCACACGAAGAAACAGGCACAAAATCAGTAAAAACGTAACGATGATGAAACCCACGAGCACCCATGTCATATAAATCACCGTTTTTATTTGCAGTATAGTCATTAGCGAGCGAGCCTAAACTATGCCGTATGGATTTGCCTTAATGAATCATACTAATAAAGCGGAAAGGAGGCAATACAGCCATGAACAAAAATGTAGGAACGCTCGACGCCATTATGCGCATTACGTGCGGTTTCACGGGGTTAGCCTGGGGGACATCGAAAATGAACAGGCATTCGGACCGGACGTTACCTGTGCTTGTTTCCTTTTATTCGGCAATGAAGGTAGCAGAAGGCATCACGCGCTATTGCCCGATGTTGGACATGCTCAATATGAACAGCGAGAAACTTTTGACGCAAGAGGACGCCAGCGATAACGAACAAAATCCCCACCCTTCTCCTTAAAAACACGAAACCGCGTGCCTTACGGCACGCGGTTCTCATCTTCTCCTGTTTCCTCTATACGATCGTCCCTGACGCTATTCTGGCGACGATCGAAGACGACCCTTGTGTCGGCAAGCATATCATGGACACCTGCTTTCTGCGGGTGAAAAGCTACGACGATGTACATAAGGTTGGTAAAGCCAAGCACGCGATGAATCATGCGTCCCGCCACTTCACGAAAGAAAACATCTCCCCATGTGAGCGGATTTCCGTCTTCCCTGCGTACACGGAGTCCAAAGATCATTTTCCCGAGCGTTTGCCCGATCAGTTTCGTCATGACCGCAAAATAAATATAAGCGACAATAGCGGTTAGGACGCCGACGACCGTGATCCCAAAAAATAATGTCGGAGAGGCATCCAGGAACATAAAAATGGGCCTGATAAACAAAGCATTCAGTGAAAAGACGATAATCAAGTCAACAATATAAGCCCAAAACCGCATCCAAAAGCCGGCATATATACTCATTTCAATGACTTGCGTCGGTTTGACTTCTTCACCTTGCTCCCGATGTTGCCCAAGCCCTTCTTCTCTTTCATCGTAAGGTATGTCCAAGATTCACCCCTCCTTTATTGTTCGTATAGGTACATTAATCTTGGTGAGCTCTCCCGTTGAAGCACGGACACGAGGTCTGATACGTCATCACCCCTGATCTCGTTGACGACACCACCTAATAACGATGCAAAGCCCGCTTCGGATTGATAGCGTACGACTTCAGGGTTGGAAAGCCCCAGGTTTTCCTGCATGGTTTCAAGGGTGTCGTCGAGACTGCCCACTCCATCAATGAGACCATTGTCCAGCGCTTGATTTCCCGTGTAAATGCTGCCATCCGCTAAATCTCTTACCTCATCTTCAGGCATATCGCGTCCTTCCACAATGACGTCCACGAATTCATCGAGCATTTCATCGGCCATATCCTGGAGCATAGCCTCTTCGTCATCTTCCATCTCACGGGTCGGACTCAGAATATCCTTATAGGGGCCTGTCGTAATGGTGTCATCTTCAATCCCAAGATCTTCAAGCAACTCGGAAAAATTCAGACCTCCAATGCCGCCCGACAGCACAACGCCAATCGATCCGGTCAATGTTGACGGATGAGCGGAAATGTAATCGGCGGGAGCGGCTACATAATAACCTCCGGAAGCGGCCATTCCGCCCATGGATATGTAGACATCCTTGTCGAATTCTTCTTGTGCGGTAGTCACTTTATCGTGAATTTCGTCACTTTCGATCAGCCCTCCGCCCGGGCTATCGACTTCGATAACGATCCCGTCAACCGTCTGATCTTCCATAGCGCCATCCAGCATATCCAGGAACTGCTGATGATTATAGTCTACAGGTGCAAAAGGGTTATCTTCCCCTAAATCCTGAATGGCTCCTTCTAATTCAAGAACGACAATCCGGCCGTCCGTCCCTGTCTCCTCAATTTCTTCCACATATGGCTCATCAACAGCTGCTCCTTCAAAGACCTCTCCAAAATCGGCGGTAGCGATGGTGGCAAACATGTTAAACATCAAGGCTATGCCCAATACGGCTACGGCTACAAGCAACGCCACCCAGCGTTTGACGTTCATGTCATTCCTCCTCTATGTATTCCCATAAATGTCCCATAAGTACGAATAAGTTCAACTGCCCATCAGAGAGGGAGAACCATCTCCGATGGACGTTTCATCTTATAGGAAATGACCTCGATTTATTGTCCCAGACCCTTCCTTAAAATGCAATCATTTCATTGGTCTCAGAGCAATTCCGCGAACGCCTCGTTCGACCGGTTCTCAGCGTCAATGACGAATGTTTCCCGGTTCGAGACGGCTGTGTTGATCTTCTCGTCCATGTCCAAAAACGATTCATAGAAGCGGGCTTTTTCTCTTTTCGGTTTCGTCTTTGATTCCGCGGGAAGGAAAATCGTGCAGCAGTCTTCATATGGCAATATCGAGGTTTCATACGTGCCGATTTGTTTGGCAATATCTGTCACCTCGACTTTGTCCATCGTAATTAACGGACGCAAGACCGGAGTATTTGCCACTTCCTCGATCGTGTGCATGCTCTCGAGCGTTTGTGACGACACTTGACCGAGGCTTTCACCGTTAACGATGGCAAGGGCTTCTTGTTCCCGGGCGACTTGTTCACTGATTCGCATCATTACGCGCCGCATAATCGTCATTTCATAGTTCATCGCGACCTCTTCGTGAATATATTGCTGTAGGTCGGTAAACGGAATGACATGCAGACGGACAGAACCACCGTAGTCCGCGAGCACGCGGCTTAAGTCGATCACTTTCTGCTTGGCCCGCTCATTTGTAAATGGCGGACTGTGAAAATGAATCGCTTCGATTTGTGTCCCTCGCTTTAAGGCGAGATAGCCGGAAACCGGACTATCAATCCCTCCCGAGAGCATAAGCATCACTTTTCCGGATGAACCAACCGGCAAACCACCGGGACCGGAAATTTTGCCGGCGCTAATATAAGTGCCTTGTTCCCGCACTTCCACGAGCAATTCCACATCCGGATTGTGAACATCGACAGTGATGCCCTCGCTGTTTTTTAAAACATAGCCTCCAACGTCATGATTCAATTGCTGCGAGCGGATGGGGAAAGATTTATAAGATCGACGGGCATTAACTTTAAACGTTTTTGCCGATTGGTTTTGATTCATCACCTCCAGGGCGGTTGCCTGGATATCAATAAGCTCATGGCTCGTTTTTAAGGCATAGGATAACGACACGATCCCGAAAATATGCCGGAGTTTTTTCATGATCGCTTCTGCGTCTTCATTATGAATGTCCACGATTAATCTTCCGGTCGTCCGCTTTGCTCGCGCCTGTGGAAAAGGTGCGAGGGCACGATTGATATTGCCTTTTAACGTCCGTTCAAATGTAGCGCGATTTTTTCCCTTCAACGCGATTTCACTGTAACGTACAAGGATATGGTCGACGTTCATGCTTTCACCTCTTTCACGCGGCGGATCTCCGGAACAACCTCGTCCAGCGCCTCCAGAAGTTGTTGTATATCGACTTCAGTCGTATTGTAACCCAGGCTGAAACGTAAGCCTGTCTCGGCGCGTTCCCCGGGACCAAACTGGGCATCGAGCACTTCGCTCGCCGTTTGCAGGCGTGCTGAACAGGCCGATTTCGAAGAGACATGGATATCTTTCTTCGAAAGCGCCTGGATGACAATTTCAGGACGAGTGCCCGAGATAGAAACGTTAATAATATGAGGGGCGCTTCCTTCTTCCGGTGTATTGATGAGCATGCCCTCCCGTTTTCGGAGCGCTTGCATGAGTTCATGTTTATGGGTTTGTAACGCTTGTTTGGCTTCTGAGTAACGCTCATAAGCCAGACGTAATGCTTTTGCGAATGCCACAATGCCTGGCAGATTCTCCGTCCCTGAACGCAGGTTCTGCTCCTGACCTCCCCCGTGGAGCAAAGGTTCAATCTGGACCCCTTCACGGATATAAAGCATTCCCGTGCCTTTAAGGCCATGGAACTTGTGTCCGGATAGCGTGCACAGGTCAATGCCACTGTTATGAAGGTGTAACGGCACTTTAGCCGCCCCTTGAACGTGATCCACGTGGAAACGAATTTTTTCCCGGGTTTTTAGCCATTCCCCGATTTTTTCTACAGGTTGAATCGCTCCCGTTTCATGATTTACATGCATAATGGATACGAGTATCGTCTCTTCGCGACTCGCATCTTTAACATCTTGCAAACTGACGAACCCGTCGTTATCCACAGGCAGGTACGTGACCTCAAATCCGTTTTTTTCCAAATAACGGCAAGTGTTCAGCACCGATGGATGCTCAACGGCGGTCGTAATAATATGATTGCCGCGCCTGCGACGAGCATAGGCAACCCCTTTAATCGCGAGATTATTCCCTTCCGTACCTCCGGATGTGAAGATCAGTTCATTTGCTTTTATATCCAATATGCCCGCGATCGACTGCCTCGCCTGGCGCAATAAATGCTCCGCTTCCGAACCGTAACCATGCAACGAAGACGGATTGCCAAAATAACGAAGAGCCGTTTTTTGATACGTTTCCAGCACTTCGGAAAAAGCTACAGTCGTCGCACTGTTATCTAAATAAATCATCGAGTCGTTCTCCTTATTATAAGGCTGATACGGCTTTATATTATAGCATACAGTGGAGCTTGACCAAAAATTAGGGACACCAACCGAAATCGTTAGTGCCCCAAGTCATCACCGAACCCTATCTCACTTTATCCAGAGCTACTTGCCGCTGGCTTCGCTTGCCCCATTCTAATTGCAAGTTAGTGAATGCATTCGGAACGAGCCGTTCAAAAGCTTGTGACGTATCGCGAATCGCGTCCTCGTAAAAACCATTTCTAAATTGTCTTTCAGCATCATTAAGAATGGGATTTAGTTCTTCGAATTCGCGACGGTAGCGATTGCCAAATTGCAATAGGCGTTCCGCCCAATTGGCTTCATCAATAATCTTATCGAGGGTATCAGCGGCTGCCTCCATTTGTTGTTGGCTCTGTTCAAGCGCATCCTGTATGCTCCTCATCTCCAGAGGCGTCATTTCCAACAACGCCGTCGCTTTTTCCAGTTCCTTGCCTGCCGCATCCAGCTGATCGACAAGCATTTCCGGGACGGCCGGAAGTTTGCTTTTTTGCATCTTATAATGGGTTTCCTTCAACCATACCCGCAACACTTTCAATTGTTCCATCGCGCGTCTTTCTTCTCCGCGCATTTCCTGAAGTCGCTCCAGCGATTCCGTGATGTTTTTTTCCGTCGCAGCCATTTGCTCATCCACATTTTTCACGGTCGTTTGTAAGTCCACATAAGATTGTTTGTGATCGACATAGAGGTCTTCCAGCACTTGCTGGTCCTTTTCGGCATCACCAATTTCTTTTTTTATCAACTCAAAATTTTCTTTGTCTTTATCAGAAAGATGATAATTGACTTCAATATTGGCTCGCTCCTGGTCTAAATTGGACATCGCATCAACAAGGGTTTTATGACGTGTCCTCAATGACTCCAGCCCTTTTTCCACTTCATGCTTTGCCTCGACTTCCTCTTCGATCGTCCGGTAATTTTGTTCGATCGTTTCCTTGATTTGCTGCAGCTTTTCACTGACATTATCCAGTTCCAGGGCGTTTACCTTTTTTTTCAGGTCTGCCAGTGATGCATCGATGTCCTTGAGATCATCATGAATGGTAAAATGTTGAAAAGAAAAGGCTTGCTCTTCCATCTCCCGTACTCCCGAGCGTAATTCCCGAACTTGTTTTGGAATCTCGACATCGATCTCATGTAAATATGCGGGAATGGTTTCAACTTGTCCCTGTAGCCGTTCCAACGTTTCCTGTAAAAATAACAAGCGTTCGCGCGCACGCATATAGTTGCCGCTTTCGGTCTCCTCATAGAACATATCCAGCTCTTCCTGGCTTTTTTTCAACGCTTCTTCCAGGGGAGCGGCCGCCTCACCTAGCGCTCGCCATTGGCGGGACAACAAGGAACGGACCTCTCTGTAAGTTTCCGTAACCTTTTCAATCTCCTCACGGTTCTTTTCTTCACTGTTGACGAGTTGCTCGACTTCATGGCGAATCTCGGATATTTCTTTCTCGATCTCCTTTAAACGATTCTCCGTCTCCAGAAGTTTATCTTTTGCGCGGCGAAACTGATATTTATTCGCGATTTCTTCAATGTCAAACAATTCCATTTCCATTTCCGGAAGGCGTTCATCAACGATCTCATCCCAGGCCTGACGCCATCTCTCAAATTTTTCTTCGGTTTCTCCGGAAATCGTCAATCCTTTCACGCGGCTGATTTCATCAGCGACAGGCGCACCCATAACCTCGCCTTTGCGCTGATCCAAATTGTCTACCCTTTGATAAATATGCCGACGATTAAATACCCCATAGGCAACGACCAAAGCAATAACCACAAAAATCGCGATGAAAAAATACACCATTATCCTCACTCCAGTTATCCGTAGCGTTCCTTTATATGTTTCGACTCTTCATAGGAAAAAATGTCATATATTCTATGATAACATGGATTTTGGGATAATAGTTACAAGTTTGGAGGCAAAAGATGAAAAACATTGAATTTGACGGCCACGTTCATACTCCTTATTGTCCACACGGAAGCCGTGAGACCCTTGATCGATACATTGAACAAGCGTTACTGCTGGGTTATAAAGGGATCAGTTTTTGTGAACACGCGCCGCTACCGGAGGGATTTACCGACCCGACACCTGCAAAAGACAGCGGGATGCCCTTCGCCGATCTGGACACTTATATCAGTGCGATCGTCGATGTACGACAGCGTTACCATAAAGATATCGATATTCATATCGGCCTGGAAGTTGATTTTATTGAGGGATACGAAGCAGAGACGAAGCGGTTGCTCGATGAGTATGGTCCTGCCCTTGATGACGCCATTCTCTCCGTCCATTTCATTTATACCCGGAACGCATATGGCCTCCTCGACTATAACCTGGAAACTTTTCAGTCTCTAGCGGAAAAATCAGGGGGAATCGAAGCTTTGGTCACCCGGTATTATGAAACGCTTCTCCTTTCCATTGCTGCTGACCTTGGAAAGTATAAGCCCCGGCGACTCGGGCACGTGAGTCTCGTGCGCAAATTTCAGAAAGAGGTTGCACTCCCCGATGATACACATTGGCTCCATGAAGTTCTGGCCGCAACAAAAAAAGAAGGGCTTTCCCTGGATATCAATGGCGCAGGCGTCGTTAAACCGATGTGCGGACAGCCTTATCCGCCCGTCGATATCACCCGAAAAGCGGCCGGAATGGGGATCCCGCTCGTGTATGGCTCCGATGCCCATCACCCGGACGGACTCGGGCAGGGAAGGGAAGAATTGCCGGAAATACTGTTTGACATTCGATAACCATCTGTGTTCCTGCGCGCGATAAGAAAACGCTCCAGCCTATAGGAGCGTTTTTATTTAGCAGATAAGAAAGGTATAAACCACTTTCTTATCCTGCATAAGTGCAACTAAGGCTTATCGCCTTAAAGGCTTGGCGATAAGCCAAGTTTTCTTTATTTCGGTTTTTCCGCTGCGACCATAAGGAACATCGGCCTTCGTTTTTCGTCTTTCATTTCGGGCACACGCTTTAACATTTCCTCGGAAGGAACTGGTTCACTGATGGCTTTAATACTAAAACCTGCAATATTTTACAACCTTTTCGCCCAAAAACATCGTTTCACGGACGTCTTCTGATTGATAATGATCGATGGGCCAATGAAGACGCTTCCCGTTTCCATCGTAATACCAATCTTGTTCGTGTCGTGCAGTAAAAATGGGGTGCTCCGCCGAGAAAATAAATGTTCCTCCGGGTGTTAGCCAATTATAGACTTTTTTGCTGATGGCTTTAAGCGATTTAACATAATGAAGCGCTAACGAACTCATCACCACATCAAATGCAGCGTCTGGATATGCAATGTCTTCAATGGCCATGTTTACATATGAAATAAAAGGGTCAGCTGTTTTTTCACGCGCTTTATGAAGCATTTTTTCGGATAGGTCCACACCAACCACATAACTTGCCTGCTTTTCACGGGCATATCGGCAATGCCAACCGAAACCGCAGCCCAAATCAAGCACCCTTTTATTTCGCAGCGCGGGCATCATTATTTTTAATTCGTGCCACTCTCCCGCGCCTTCCAACCCTTCGATGGAGCGTGGCATTTGCTCATACGCCTTCATCGGGTATACCTAAGACAGAGCAACCAATGACCCCGGAGATGACTGGGGTTCACAAATTTGCACCTCTACAAACTGGCGCACATGCTTCATATAATGATGTAAAAATGTTCGGTCCCGTGGCTCCAGATGAAAAACTTCCCGGATATGCTGTGCATGCAAAAACGGCATGGTGATCATTCCGCGTAAATGCAGGATCGCCCACTCTTTTCGCATTCCTTTGAAAACCCCTTCTTTTTTTCCTGCTTCCAACACTTGTGTGATTAGATGTTTTTCTTTCATATAATAACTTGCCATTACTTCGCGGACGAGAATGGAATCGAGCGTTAATTCCCGTAAAACGAGCCTCGCCATACGGTGATGCTCTTGCTGGAACTTGAGGGCTGCTTCAATAATCGCGAGTAACCTCTGGTAACTGCCCTCCGCGCTTTCGGACCCTTTTTCAAGTTCCTGTAAATATCCTTCCAGATAATCGTTGAGCAAGTGTTCCAGCATCCCTTTTTTTCCGCCAAAATAATAAGAAATCAACGCGACATTTACCCCTGCGCGATTGGCAATAGCCCGTACAGAAGTTCCGCTGTATCCTTTTGTCATAAACAGATCAATAGCTGCCTCGGCGACCTTGGTTTTCGTGCCGTAATTTACCGTCATCTTCGTCGCCTCCATTCTGTAATTAGCTTCTCCTTACTATTTTCGCTTCTTCCTTAAACGTTCCTGCCAATACTTCTCGACTTCTTATAAAGCTTTTCGCCATGTTATAATAAAGGCAGACATTGAATAGGGAAGAGGGCGTTATAAACATGTTTGAACCTGTCACTTACAGTAAAAATATGGAGAAAAAATACGAACAGTTATGTCAGCAAGCAGAAGCCCTGCTCGCTGATGAAAAGGATCAGGTCGCCAATTTAGCGAATATAGCCGCGCTGTTGAATCAATTTCTCGATCGCACCAATTGGGTAGGGTTTTATTTATACAAGGAAGGCGAACTCGTTCTCGGACCGTTCCAGGGGCTCCCCGCCTGCATCCGCATCCCGATCGGTCAGGGCGTTTGCGGCACAGCCGCCGAAACGAGAGAAACCCAGGTCGTGGAAAACGTACACGAATTTCCGGGGCATATCGCCTGCGATGCGGCCTCCCAGTCGGAAGTCGTCGTCCCGATCGTGATCGATGGCGAGTTGTTTGGCGTTCTCGACATTGATTCCCCCGACATCGGCCGTTTTACGGAAGAAGAAGGAAAATGGCTGAAAGCGTTTGTGGAGCGAATTGCGCCGTATATTCGGGGATGAACGCATTCAAAAAAATATACAAAAACGCGCGAACGCATGCTATACTATCCTCACAAGGGCTGTATCTGTAAGGAACGGCACCGATGTTAGTGGAACATGCAAAAAAAGCTTAACAGCTGCTTGGATCCCTAGAGGACTGGGACAGCGCGGAGATCACAAAGCTTTTTGTATGCGCTATCTTTCTGCCTTCATCCCTTGGAAGAAGGCTTTTTGCCGTTTCATGCGGTCTTTGAACACATGAAACTGGAGGGAAAGAATGTGAAAACGACAGCTACTTTTCGGAAAATGAAACAAGACGGGGATCCGATCGCTATGCTTACGGCCTATGACGCGCCTTCAGCCAGACTCGCGGAACGTGCGGGTGTTGACCTGCTCCTGGTCGGTGATTCGTTAGGCATGGTTGTGCTTGGGTATGACTCCACCATTCCGGTCACCGTCGATGATATGATGCTTCACACGAAAGCGGTGAAAAGAGGGGCACGCGACACATTCGTCGTCACTGATTTGCCTTTCTTTTCGTACCATGGGGATTTTTCCGAAACAACCGAAAACGTCAAGCGCCTTATACAGGAAGCAGGAGCCGATGCCGTTAAGCTTGAGGGCGGCATGGAAGCCGTTGAGACCGTCAGGCGATTGGTGCAAGCCGACGTTCCCGTTATGGGACATCTAGGTTTGACACCGCAATCCGTTGCCGTGCTTGGCGGCTATAAAGTGCAGGGCAAGGCGTCTGCTGAGGCTGAGACACTGATCAATGAAGCAAAGGCACTTGAAAAAGCCGGTACGTTTGCCATTGTGCTTGAATGCGTGCCGAAACAGCTCGGCGCTCTCGTAGCGGAACAGTTGAACATCCCGGTGATAGGCATTGGCGGTGGCGCTGACACCGACGGCCAGGTGCTCGTCTATCACGACGTCATTGGCTATGAATCTGACCACGTACCGAAGTTCGTAAAACAATACGCGAATATTTCGTCCCAGATTGAAGACGGGTTAGGGAATTATGTTAATGATGTGAAAGCCCGTTCGTTTCCTGAAGCGGGTAACACATTCACAATGAAAGATGATCAGCTTGAAAAACTGTACGATGCTCCCTTTGCAACGGAGGGACAATAATGTTCCGAACCATGATGAAAGGAAAACTGCATCGGGCGCGTGTCACAGAGGCAAATCTTGAATATGTGGGAAGCATTACCATCGATGAAGATTTACTGGATGCGGTAGACTTGTTGGAAAATGAAAAAGTCCAAATCGTCAACAATAATAACGGCGAACGTTTTGAAACGTATGTGATTAAAGGGGCGCGCGGCAAGCGCGGCATCTGTCTGAACGGCGCGGCTGCCAGGCTTGTGCAGCCCAGGGATATTGTTATTATTTTAACCTACGCCCTCTTGGCTGACGAAGCTGCAAAAAACCACAAACCGAAGGTTGCTATAATGAACGAAGAAAATAACATTGTGGAGATGCTCGAAACAGAACCCGCTTCCACAATGTTATGATCGGAAAACCCACCCGGCGCTCGGGTGGGTTTTTTAAACAGGATGTATCACATAAATATCGAAATCTGAACATAAATCGGAAGGGTTATCCTATGACGGTATATCAATGGATCATGGCAGCTTGTGCCTGCGGATCGTTAATCGTCGGTGTGCTGTCGCTCATCTTCTTTTATAAAAAGAAGTAACCTCCTTGAGTTTTGTACACAAAAAATTGCGGAGTTTAACTTCTTATTTTTTCGGTCATCGTCATGATCATTTGAAGGCATTTTCGTACCAGTGAAAGCATTTAATCCATTTGTCATGCCTCTTCCATATTCATCTTCCGTTCTCCCTTATAAATCAGTAAAAGGATTGTTAATTGTCATAAAATATACATATAAAGGCACTGAACATCCATTAAAAACCAGGAACTTTCGAACTATACTTAAGGTAGATACCAAAAAAGGGTGTGATCCTTGTGTTGGAAACCTTGGCAGTGGAAATGATGGATTTCACGGCTCCGTTTCTTTTGGGCGCTTTCCTTCTGTTGTTATTTGTCTTGTATATACTTCCCACGATTGTCACTTTTGCAAGAGGATTAGAAAAAAGGTTTCTATCGTCGCTCGACGTTTGTTGGTTGGGTAGTATCTTTTGTCTGGGCGGTAAGAGAAGGATGAAGCGAATGACTGATGTTTAAAATGGAGCAGCATGATCGAATGCTTGGCTCCATTTTTGTTTGTTGACGTTTAAGACCAATCATAGCGGGGTATACGTAACAAGATACTTATCTATTGAGGCAAAAGAAGGGAGGATCACTATGAACGAAAAACAGATTTTCCAGCAAGTCAACATGATCAGACAAAATACCTTGAAAGAACTCGAAGACTTGTCAGAGCAACAGGCCGATCAAATGCCTGCAGGGTTTCGCAATACGATCCGCTGGAACCTCGGTCACATCTATACGGTTCAAAATGCTCTACTCTCAAATTATGGCGGGAAAAATATTGAAACGCCTTCTCGCTACCCTGAACTGTTTGCCCCGGGGACAAGTCCTGCTGAGTGGGAAGGCGAAGTCCCGACACTCGATGAAATAAAACAACATCTTGAGGAACAGCCGGCCAAACTGAAGGAATCATTGTCCGGTCAGCTGGATGATGAAGCTGCAGAACCGTTTATGTCCCTGTCAACAGTCGGGGAGATTTTGAATTTCACCTTATATCATGAAGGCATGCACGTAGGCGTGATTAAGGGGATCAAAAAAGCGAACAGTGGGGCAGAGTGACAGATCTGCAGAGATAGAGGAATCACAGTAGATTCCTCTATGACACCTCTTTTAACCAATATGCGACCCCCATCGCGCAAAGAAATCATCCACTAATACCCCCCGCTTCCATCGTCTCCCGTAACAATCGCGATCCCCGAGCTCGTTCCAATCCGATCGCTTCCGGCTTCAATAAAGGCTTTTGCATCGTTCGCGTTTTTGACACCGCCGGAGGCTTTTAATTTCGCTTGATCGCCAACGATTTCTTTCATGAGCTTGATGTCGTCAAGGGTAGCCCCCGCGGTGTGAAAGCCGGTCGAGGTTTTGACATAATCCGCGCCTGCTTCCACGGCGAGGCGGGTGGCTGTTTTCTTTTCATCGTCGTTCAATCGACTCGTCTCAATGATGACTTTTACGAGTGCTCGTCCTGCGCTCGCTTTCACCACGGCTGCAATGTCTTCGCGTACGCCATCTCCATCACCCGACTTCAACGCGCCGGCATTGATCACCATGTCCACTTCCGTTGCGCCTTCTTCGAGCGCTTTTTCGGTTTCATAGACTTTGACAGCTGTCGTGTTCACACCATTCGGAAAACCGATGACCGTCGTTACACCTACGCCACTTCCTTCTAACGCTCGCACAACAGTCGTCACCCAATATGGCGGGATACAAACCGTCGCAAATTGATGTTTCCTAGCCTCATCGCATAATGCTAGAATATCATCTTTTGTGGCTTCCGGTTTCAACAATGTATGATCGATGTATTTCGATAGTTCGTTCATTTTTTCATCCCTTCTTTCTTTTGCTTGTATTTTACCACAGTTGACTTTGTTGCTCATTGTCTATACAATGTATGTTGTGTTAAAAGGCAGCAAAGGTGAACTTGCAGCGTGCACCCTTTCATTTTGTTCCTCGACTGCGGCTGAAATTCGAGGTGCATCCCGTAACTCCCGGCTGTCGGAGCGAAGATGTGTGAAAGCAAAATGAGCGTTGTAAGAGATTGCCTACCGTTGGTCTTTTTCACGCCTAACACGTGATAAAGGAGGAGCTATCATGGCTCGCTATACAGGTCCAACCTGGAAAAAATCCCGCCGTCTCGGCGTTTCGCTTAGCGGCACGGGAAAAGAACTGGAAAGACGCCCTTACCCGCCGGGTGAGCACGGCCCTACCCAACGAAAGAAACTATCGGAATATGGTCTGCAGCTTCGGGAAAAGCAGAAGCTTCGTTTTATGTACGGGCTCAATGAGCGTCAATTCGTCCGTACGTTTGAAAAAGCCGGTAAAATGAAAGGTGTTCACGGCGAGAACTTCATGATTTTGCTGGAAAGCCGCCTGGACAACCTTGTGTATCGTGCCGGCCTGGCACGCACACGCAAAGGTGCGCGCCAACTCGTGAACCATGGCCACATCACTGTGGATGGCGGCCGTGTAGACATCCCGTCTTATACGATGAAACCGGGACAGGTCTTAGGCGTACGTGAAAAATCGAAAAACATGAGCGTGATTGCAGATGCACGTGAAGCCCTGGCATTTACGCCGGAATATATCGATTTTGATGGCGACAAACTGGAAGGGTCGTTCACACGTTTGCCGGAACGCTCCGAACTGCCGTCTGAAATTACCGAAGCCCTCATCGTTGAGTGGTATTCGCGTTAATAAAAGAGACAAACAACCTCCGAAGCCGGAGGTTGTTTTTTTAATGGTTGCCGATTAATCACAAGCAGCCATCATCGCAAACGTCATTAAGTCTCCAACGCCGGATTATGAGGCCCTAACTTAACGTCGCGTAAGTCATTACGTCGGCAACCTACCCTTTTGATGACCTAACTCTTCTCCACCGAAGCCATTACGTCGACAACCTACCCTTTTGACGACCTAACTCTTCACCACCGAAGTCATTACGTCGCCAACAGCGACCTAACTCTCCACCCCTTGTTACTCAGACACGGTCAGTTTCGTAAACTTCCGTTTGCCGACTTGCACGATCATACCGTCTTCAACGTCGACCTCTGTTTTAATGTCATTAACCTTTTCTTCGTTTATCTTTACGCCGCCGTTTTGGATCATTTTCCGAGCCTCACCCTTTGATGGCTGCATGTCCAGTTCAACGAGCAAGTTGATCACGGGAACCGTCGCTTGCCCTTTCCACTCAACCTCCGGAATATCCTTGGGTAGCGCCCGTTCCCGGAAGACGGTTTGGAAATATCGCTGCGCATCGTCAGCTTCTTTTTCGCCGTGATACATCGCCACGAACTTGTGAGCCAATCGTTGCTTCGTATTCCGCGGATGTACGGTGCCATCTGCCAGGTCTTTTTCCAGCTGATCAATATCCGCAAGGGGAACATCGGTGGCCAGCTTGTAGTATTTAATCATGAGGTCATCCGGAATAGACATCGCTTTACCGAAGATTTCATTCGGTTCTTCATCAACACCGATGTAATTATCCAGTGACTTCGACATCTTGCGCTCGCCATCCAGGCCTTCGATCAGCGGCAAGGTGAGCGCAACCTGTTTTTCATGTCCATACGCCTCTTGAAGTTGCCGTCCCATGAGTAAGTTAAACGTTTGGTCCGTGCCCCCCACCTCGATATCGGTATCCATCGCTATGGAATCATAGCCTTGCATCAAGGGGTAGAAAAATTCATGCACCGAAATCGGCTGATTGGAGGTGTAGCGGTTATGAAAATCTTCACGTTCGAGCATACGCGCGACCGTCAGATTGCCGGCCAATTTGAGCACATCTTCGAACATTAATTGACTTAACCATTCCGAGTTGTAGTAAAGCGTGGCCTTGTCCATATCCAACACTTTTCCGTACTGTTCTACATACGTTTGCGCGTTCTCCGCCACTTGCTCCGAGGTTAAAACTTTACGCGTCTCACTTCTTCCGCTCGGGTCCCCGATTTTGCCGGTGAAGTCGCCGATAAGCATTTGGATTTCATGCCCAAACTCCTGGAATTGCCGTAATTTATGCAGGACGACCGTGTGCCCAACGTGGACATCAGGGGCTGACGGGTCCATGCCCAGCTTGATTTTCAACGGCTGGCCTGTGACGACGGCTTTTTTGATTTTTTCCCGAAAAGCGTCCTCGGGCACAATCTCCACGACCCCTCTTTGCAGAGCTTGAACTTGTCGATCAATTTCTTTTTCCTGCTCTGGTGTCGCTGTTATTTCTTCTGACATACTAACGCCTCCTCATAAAATTGTGCATAAAAAAATCCGCCCCCATAAAAAGGGACGAACGTGTCGCGGTACCACCCTTGTTGAAGACAATTGTCTTCCACCTCGGCTCTTTAACGCAGAGATACGTCACCTCTCAAGAGAAAACTCCGGCAATGTAATTCGTCGCCAATGACAGGATCGGCTCGCAGCACCCGCCGATTCTCTGGGCCTCAATCACAAACGACTACTTCGTTGCCTTCATTGTTTATCGGCATTATGAATGACTTTTTTATACCACAAAAAGAAATTAAAAGTCAACCGCATGAGCCTTTGCAAAAAGCGACAAAATAACAGGAGGAGGGAGGCCAATGAAGCGTCGTTTGCATCAATTAAACGCCTGGATGGAACGATGGGCGCAGACTAGACTCGTCCGCCGTCTGGATATGACCGGGCAGGTTCTTTGGAATTTATATTTGATTATAGCCCTGACGATCCTTATCGGCCTAACTTTCGTCGGCGCCACCGGTATCGGTTATTTTGTCTCCCTTGCAGAAAATGCTCCGACCTATTCAGCCGAAGACATGAAAACAGAGATTCACGACTATGAAGAAACGAGCGAGATATATTTTGACAATGATACCTATTTAGGGGAATTGCCATCAATTTTACACCGGCGGGAAGTTCCGCTTGATGACGTCTCCGATTACGTCACTCAGGCGATGATCGCCACCGAAGATGAATATTTTTATGAACATAGCGGCATTGTTCCGAAAGCGATCATGCGCGCCAGCTTTCAGGAAATCGCCGGGACAGGGAGACAAACGGGGGGAAGCACATTAACGCAACAGATCGTCAAAAACCAGCTGCTCTCCAATGAAGTCTCCTTTGACAGAAAAGCCCGGGAGATTATGGTCGCGCTCCGTTTGGAAAATTATATTGAAAAAGAAGAGATCCTGGAAGCTTACTTAAATATCGTTCCTTTTGGCAGAGATGCCTCCGGCACACAAATCGCCGGGATACAAACGGCCGCCCAGGGCGTTTTCGGTGTTGACGCCTCAGACCTTAACCTCCCGCAAGCGGCCTATCTCGCGGGAATGCCACAAAATCCCTTCAGTTATAGCCCTTTTAATCCCGACGGTAACGTCAGGGATAACTCAGCCGCCGGCATCAAGCGGATGGAAACCGTCCTCTCCCGCATGCATGAAAATGACATGATCGACGACGAGACTTACGAGGAAGCTCTTACCTACGATATTGAACAACATTTAACGGATAAATCAACCGGGAAGCGCAAAAGCCTGGATGATTACCCTTACCTCACCGATGAAACGGAACGAAGAGCGAGCCTTATTCTCCGTGATGTATTATTGGAGGAAAACAACGTAGATGTATCAACTCTGGACGATGAAACCCATGCAAATATGCTGGAGAGTTATTTGGAAGAGGCAAAAAATCAGCTTCGTCTCGGGGGGTACCGTATTCATACGACCATCGACCAAAACATCTATGATGCCATGAATGAAGCGATCGACAACGATAACCTTTTCGGTCCGGATCGCGGAGATAAACCGGAAGAAATCGGCGCGTCCTTGATCGATAACGAAACAGGCGCTGTACTCGGATTTGTAGGAGGACGGGATTTCGAACGCGAAAATTTAAACCACGCCACTCAGGGGCATCGCTCGATCGGGTCAACGATAAAACCGTTAATGCCTTACGGTTCCGCGCTGGAGCGCGGGGTTGTCCAACCGGCCTATCTCCTTCCGGATGTGCCGTCAACATACAGTGATGGAACCAAATTGACGAACTATAGAGACAGTTATCGCGGGTTTATGTCAGTGCGGGATGCCATAAAGGATTCGCAAAATGTACCTGCGATGAAAACCTTCCAGCAACTCGATCAAGAAGATGCGCACGCCGATTTGCTTGACATGGGCTTCTCCCTTCCCGATGAACATCTTTATGAAGCCACGGCTCTCGGAGCCATAGACGCGACAGTGGAAGAAAATACGAGTGCCATGTCTCTTTTCGGGAACGAGGGCACGAGGGCAGAATCTTATATGATTGAGCGGATTGAAACGCAAAATGGGGAGATTATCTATGAACACGAACCGGAAGCGGTAGACGTTTTTTCTCCGGAAACATCTTATCTCGCCATTGATATGTTACGGGATGTATTAAAGAGCGGAACCGCTCAATTTTTGCCGGCGATGATGAATGACAATGGCGATTGGGCGGGAAAAACCGGGACGAGCGACGATTATCATGATGCCTGGTTTATCGGTCTCAACCCGCGTGTGACATTAGGTGTATGGATAGGATATGACCAACCCCAGCCGATCGAAAGACAGTTTAATGGCCACACTTATAGTCAACGCGTACAAGGCCTATGGGCGACGATGATGAACGCGGCTGCTGATGCAAATAGTGGACGCATCTTTAGCGAAGATGATTTTAGCGCACCGGATGGCGTAGAACGGGAAACAATTTGCGGCATTAATGGCCTTTTGCCCTCAATAAAATGTCACGATGCAGGGCTGGTTAGTTCTGATCTTTTTAACGAAGAACACTTGCCTGCAGAAAAAGATGATTCCCGTGAAGAACGTTACGTCACGATTAGCGGGGTCAATTATCGCGCCCCGGAAGAGACGCCGACGGAATTCACAAAGGACGGCCTCGCCGTAGATACGCCATTTCTTGAGTACATCGACCTTAATGAATCTGATGGCCTGCTCGGTGATATCATTCTTGAACAGGAACCACCGGTCACCGCAGATCCTCCTGAAGCTGTTAGTGGTGTGTCCGCTAGTGAAAGCACGTTAAGCTGGGCAGAGCACCCCGACGCTAATATCATCGGATATCGCATTTATCAAAGTGACGGCAAGCAGGTAGCAAGCGTCACCGGTCATAAATCAACCACTTACCAAGGCATTGGTGAGGGTGAAAATTATTATGTGACCGCCGTGGATACACTCGGACGGGAATCCCCCCTTGCTTCCCAGTAAGTTTAGCAGCCGGATAGAAGGATTTATCAGCCATTCAGAAGATCTCGCAGAACCGCCGGACCATGCCGGCACGAGTCCAATTGATCGTTTGCCATCAGATAAGGTATAGTGTATACTATGTATAAGAAAAGCGTACATTTAAAAAGACCGTGGTGTAGATACGCCATCGGTCTCCAATAGAACAAGTCCTACCATGGGCTTTGTTCATCTTAGGAGATGAAGTAGCCACCCTTTTGGATTAGGGCCCAGGGGTGGTTACTTCTTTTTTTGATCGTCATGTTTCATCATCAAAACCACCAATGTGGCCACTGCCACACAAAGCATAGCTGTTTCAAAAGTGACTACCATGACCGCTCACCCTTAACAAACAGGGTGCCGATGGCACGAGGGTTTACGAGAGATGAACATCCACCCCTGGTCGGTTGTTCTATTGTCTCTATCATACCACACTTTTAGGCTCAAAGGTTGTCAGATGCAAAGCTGCCATGAGCACCGTCTGGTGATCGCTCCACTTGCAATTCGAAGAATCACCTATTACCCCCGAGTTGCATCGATCCCTAAGAAAAACCGATAAAGATCATGCCGCAGGCATAGTCCTTATCGGTCCAAAACATCATATCTTAATCAATCATCATCCATCGTCGACAAATCGCCGGTTGGCAAATCAAGTTCCCACGCTTTCAGGACACGGCGCATGATTTTACCGCTTCGGGTCTTCGGCAGTTTGTCTCTAATATCCATTTCCCGTGGGGCCGCGTGGGCGGCTAAGCCGTTTTTCACGAAGTTACGGATATCCTCTTTTAATTCATCCGTCTCTTCATATCCTTCACGCAGCGCGACAAAGGCCTTGATAATTTCACCGCGTACGGGATCCGGTTTGCCGATGACACCCGCTTCACCGACAGCCGGGTGTTCCACAAGCTTGCTTTCCACTTCAAATGGGCCTACGCGCTCTCCGGCCGTAAGGATGACATCATCGACCCGGCCCTGGAACCAATAGTAACCATCTTCGTCTTTATAGGCGGAATCCCCGGAGACATACCAGCCCGGAAATTCAAAATAACCCTGGTACTTTTCTTCGTTATTCCAGATGGTCCGCATCATCGCTGGCCAGCTCGTACGCAAGGCAAGATTCCCCATGCGATTCGGCGGCAGTTCGTTGCCCTGGTCATCCAGAATACCTGCTTCCACGCCCGGGATGGGCTTACCCATCGAACCAGGTTTTACCGTCAAGCTCGGAAAGTTCGTGATCATGATCGCACCCGTTTCCGTCATCCACCAGGAATCATGAATACGCAGACCATACACTTCATGACCCCACCGGACGACTTCAGGGTTTAACGGCTCGCCGACGCTGAGGATATGCCGCAGGCTTGAGAGATCATAATTCTTCACGATTTCGTCCCCGGCGCTCGCCAACATGCGAAGCGCGGTCGGTGCACTGTACCACACGGTAACATTGTATTTTTCCAATGTGCCGTACCAGGATTCGGGACTAAAGCGCCCGCCGCGAACGACGTTCGTCACACCATTGAGCCACGGAGCAAAGATACCGTAAGATGTCCCGGTGACCCAGCCCGGATCCGCCGTGCACCAATACACATCATCTTCTTTTAAGTCCAGCACCCATTTGCCCGTTTGATAATGCTGAATCATAGCCGCATGAACATGAAGAACCCCTTTTGGCGTTCCCGTTGAACCGGATGTATAGTGCAAAATAAGTCCATCCTCGCGGTCCACCCAGGTGATATCATGACTTTCGGAGGCCTGTTCCATCCGGCCTTTAAAGTCCAGCGTTTTCCCTTCTTCCTTGACATCGTCGCCCTGGATAAAGACTTTTTCCAACGCCGGCAGCTCTGAAACGGGGACACGACCGACAAGTTCGGGTGTCGTTACAATCGCTTTCGCTTCACTATTTTCCAGGCGATCCCTAACGGCGCCTTCCATAAAGGCTTCAAACAAAGGTCCGATGATCGCACCAATTTTTATGGCCCCGAGCGCAGCAAAATATAATTCCGGTGAACGCGACATAAAAATAAAGACACGGTCGCCTTTTTCAATGCCGGCTTCCTTGAAGACATTGGCCGCTTTATCGGACATTTTCTTCATCTCGGCAAAGGTGTAAGCTTCATCACGCTGATCATCGCTATAATATAAGGCAACTTGATCTTTTTTGCCGTCTTTTTCCGCAAAGCGATCGATCGCTTCATGAGCCATATTCACTTTC
Source organism: Natribacillus halophilus (assembly GCF_900100185.1). Lineage (GTDB taxonomy): Bacteria > Bacillota > Bacilli > Bacillales > Marinococcaceae > Natribacillus > Natribacillus halophilus. The sequence continues at coordinate 49,403 of NZ_FNEN01000006.1, forward strand.
CCGGTTTTGTGAAAGGTAAAGGCCTCTTCAACCTCTGCCCAATCAAAATGTTTTACGGCTTCTTCATAATTTTTAAGGTTGTGGTCTCCACTTTTTGGTGGAAGCGATTGCAATTCCATGGGCTATCTTCCTTTCCTGCAAAAATGAAAGCTACTTTAAGTATACTAGTTTAAGGAATGCGAATCAATTTACAACTGTAAAGAATTCGTCACTTGAAAAAGAACATTTTTCCCATCATTTCTCACAATCATGTATAATGAAGATAGGTATCCCCATAAAGGTGGTTCATAACTTGATGAAACACATTAAAACGTATTATAGTGAAGAAATCGAGTCCGATGGCAAAAAGCTCTTGTTTGAAGGTCCTATCTCCGGTGAACAAATCAATCGCTATGATTTCCATGAAGGACTCGTCGCTTTTCGCCAACCCAGGGAACAAAAAAAGGCACTGGCGGAGATCGCTGATCTTCCCGAAGGCCGCATCAACGTCGCCGTCGATGACGGTATGATTATTGGGTACGTCACGTTTGTTTATCCTGACCCCCTGGAACGCTGGTCGGAAAGTCCATTGGACAACTTACTGGAACTCGGTGCCATCGAAGTGGCGTTCGAGTACCGTGGGCTCAACGTGGGTAGCCGCTTACTGGAATTATCGATGTACGACGATGCCATGGAAGACTATATCATTATCACCACTGAATATTATTGGCACTGGGATTTAAAGAATAGTGGCAAATCCGTGTGGGAGTATCGTAAAATCATGGAGAAAATGATGAATAAAGGCGGCCTGGAATGGATGGCTACGGATGACCCGGAAATTAGCTCCCATCCGGCGAATTGTTTATTGGTACGGATTGGAAGCCGCGTGCCCCTGGAGGACGTGCAAACCTTTGACAACGTACGCTTTATGGACCGCTTCATGATTTGAAAAAGAGAGGGGGCTTCCTCACAATGAATGCTGAAGATATCATGAGAAGAAACGCTCATCCGTTAAAGGGTGATGATACGATCGAAAGTGCGGTAGACCTCATGGAAAAAGAGCGCCTCCGCCATATCCCGATCATCGAAAATGATGATACCTTGATCGGCATTATCTCTGACCGGGATGTCCGTGATGCGAGATATTCCATTTTTAGCGACAAACGCCTTGATGACATATTACAAAAACCTCTGACAACCATTATGAAAACGGAAGTTTTCACCGTTCATCCCCTTGATTTTGTCGCGGATGTGGCCTCGATGCTGAGCGAAAAGCGCATCAACGCTGCCCCGGTAGCCGTTGACGATAAACTGATTGGCATGATTACCGGGCGGGACTTGCTTGATACGCTCGTTCAACTTATGGGGGCGGACCAACCCAGTTCGCAAATCGAGGTGAAAGTCTCCAATGTCAGCGGGCAGCTTGCGGATGTCGCGGCGGTATTCAAGGACCACGGCATCAATGTCACCAGCATGCTCATCTACCCCGATAAACAAATGGCGTACCAGATCCTCGCTTTTCGAATTCAGACGATGGATGCAAGAAAGGCGATCGCTTCCCTCGAGGACAAAGGTTACGAGATTGCCGGCCCGACCATGCCGGATATGGGAGGTCCTGCGTCTTCATGACACGACAACACGCGGCATTTATATTCAACGAAAAGCAATTGGCCTACAAGTTCAGTGACACCCATCCTTTCAGCCCGACGCGATTGCGGTTAACGGTTGATCTCTTAAAATCGCTAGGGGCATTATCAGCCGAAGAGATCATTTCACCGCGCAAGGCGACGGACGAAGAGATTGGCTTATTCCATGAAAAAAATTATATGGAAGCGGTAAAAAAAGGATCTGTCGGGCAATTACCGGCCGGAACAGCCGCCAACTATGGGCTTGGTACGGATGATACCCCTGTCTTTACAGATATGCACGAAGCTTCGGCTTTACTCGTTGGCGGCACGATACAAGCCGTTAATGAAGTCATGGAAGAACGATTCGAGCACGCAGCCAATCTGGGTGGCGGGCTTCATCACGGCTTCCGCGGGAAAGCGTCCGGCTTTTGCATTTATAACGATAGTGCCATCGCCATTCGCCATCTGCGGGAACATTATGATGCCCGTGTGCTTTACATCGACACCGATGCCCATCACGGAGACGGCGTCCAGTGGGCCTTTTACGATGATCCAAACGTGATGACCCTTTCCATTCACGAAACCGGACGATATTTGTTTCCCGGTACAGGGGCCATCACTGAAAAAGGAGCCGGGCAAGGATATGGCTTCACGTTTAACCTTCCCCTCGAGGCTTTTACTGAAGATGAATCTTTTCTCGCCTGCTATGAAATCGCTGTCAAGGAAATATGTGCGTTTTTCCAGCCGGATGTGATCGTTTCGCAAAACGGCGCCGACGCTCATTTTCTCGATCCACTTACACATTTGGCGACAACGCTTAAGACCTTTAAAATGATTCCCAAAATCGCCCACGATATGGCTCATCGCTATTGTAACGGCAAATGGATTGCCGTGGGCGGAGGCGGTTATGATATCTGGCGGGTCATCCCGCGCGCCTGGTCTTATGTTTGGCTGGAAATGAGTGACCAAACATCACTAGCCACAGGAGCGCTGCCCAATGAATGGCGAAAGCGCTGGAGTGACAAAGCCGTCGATCCCCTCCCTAAATACTGGGAAGAAGTTGAAAACACGGTTCCGGACATCCCCCGCCGTCCGGAAATTAATGAAAAAAATGCAGAAACCCTGGATAAATCCCTCTACTACATCCGCCGTGAAATGAAAGAAATGCAAAAATAGGCAGCTCCTCAAAAAGAGCTGCCTGCTCATTTTCGTCTTCAAAATCAGGATCTGTGATAAAGATAACGACACGACGGTTTTCCTGCATATTTTCAGATGAGTCATTGGATACGACCGGCTGTGTATCTCCATACCCTGTCGCCACGAAACGCGAGCGCTCAAGGTCGCCCTCCTCGGCAAAGTACCGAATCACACTGCTCGCACGGGCGGTTGATAACTCCCAGTTGGAAGGATACCTATAGGTATTAATCGGACGGTCATCGGTGTGACCCTCAACTTCTACTGTATAGGGCAATTCTTCCAGTATGGAAATCGTTTCATCCAGAAAAGGTTCAGCCTCATCGAGGATATAGGCTTCCCCCGTATCAAACAATAACCGATCCTGCAAAACAAGCTTAACACCACGTGCCTCGCGGGTAGCCGTAATCATATCTTCAAGCTCGTTACGCTCTATGTATCCTTCCACTTCTTCGACAAGAGCTTCCAGTTCATCTTCTTCAGCATCCGTGTCATGCCCCTGCCCATCATCAATATTCGCGGTTGATTCCTCCATATCTTCAGCGACAATGGATGGCGCCTGGTCCAATATATCCTGCCCCTGAAACGAATCGATGAGTTCCTGAAAGCGTTGGGCATCGACGACGGAAATGGAAAACAGCATAATGAAGAATACCAACATAATGAGCACCATATCCGAGAAGGTCGTCAGCCACTGTTTCTGGTTCGAATTATGCTTGGAAAATCTCCTCATTTTCATCGTATTTCCTCTCCCGACGCACGCCTTGAAGCCTATGGTCCCTGACTGACAAATGCCGCCGTTTCTTGAGCGACCTCGTATTCCGGCTTTCTTTTTTCACGTATGAATGCGCGGAGCTTCTCTTCCAATATCTGTGGGTTTTGTCCCGATTGGACGCCAATAACGCCCTCGATCATAATTTGATTGACGAAGGCTTCCGTTTCCGTCTTGTTTTCCAGTTTACCGGCGAGGGGGTTACAAAAAAGGCTGGCCAAGATCACTCCGTACAACGTCGTCAGCATCGCCAATGCCATACTCGGTCCAAGCGTGGCGGGATCATCGAGATCGTTGAGCATAATGACGAGAGCTACGAGTGTACCGACCATTCCCCATGCAGGCGCATAATCCCCTGCCCGTTCAATGACCCGGCGGCCGCGTCTATGACGTTCTTCCATGGAAACGACTTCTGCCATCAGGATGTCCTTGATCATTTCCGGTTCAAGACCATCGACCGCCAGACGGACGCCTTTTCGTATAAACGGATCCTCGACGTCCTCATCCAATTGAGGCTCCAGTGCCAATAACCCTTCTTTTCTCGCTTTTTTTGACAGCATCACAAAAGTTTCACTTAACGCCTGTAAATCATATTCATGTCGCCGAAACCCCTGTTTTACAATGGTAGGCAGCCGCATCAATTCCTTGCCGGAAAAATTGACGAGTAAAGCAGCGGCCACGCCACCGAAAACAATGAATACGGAAGCGAGCTGCATAAATAATATAACAGCATCCGTGCCCGCGTTAAGATAGATAGCCGAGCCGACGACCACCAGCCCAAGTATTAATCCTACGGGCGTTAACATGTCTAGTTTTTTCACCGGCAGCACCCCACCTGTCATGTTTCCCGTGAGGCTATCATGAGCTGTCCCTGATAACCTCCTCATGTCTCGTTGTGTTTCGGTATTCGATTCCGTGAGGAAGCACAACCGTCTGCTCCTCGATCTCCTCGCTGTCCATGTATTTGGTTAACAATCGCATGGAAACAGCCCCAATATCGTACATCGGTTGTACGACGGTCGTAAGAGTAGGACGAACCATCGTTGCTAACCGGGTGTTATCAAAACCGACGATCTCAACATCGTTCGGGATGTGTAGCCCTTGATCCTGCAAACCATGAATCACACCGAGCGCCATTTCATCTGTCGCCGCGAAGATAGCGGTCGGCTTGTTCTCAATGTTTAGCAAGTCCTGAACGGATGCCACCGCTGAATCATGGGAATAGTCACATACCGAAACCAACGATTCATCAAATGGAATATTGTTCGTCTGCAACGCTTGCTTGTACCCTTTGAACTTTTGATAGCCGTTTATCGGGTCTTCCAGCGTTCCCGAAACCATTCCGACATGAGTATGACCTTTTTTGAGCAAATAGTCGACCGCGTCAAAGGCCGCTTGGGCATAGTCAATATTCACCGATGGAAATTCCGTGTCTTCATGGTATGTTGCCGCCAACACGATCGGGACGTGGGAGCTTCTTAAATGGTCAGCGTGTTCATCGGTAATTTCCCCTCCCATGAACAAAATGCCGTCAACTTGCTTCTCCAATAACGTGTTGAGCAAATGTAATTCTTTCTCCTTGTTGTTATCGGAGTTACATAAAATAATATTATACTTGTACATCGTCGCGATATCTTCGATACCTCTTGCGAGTTCCGAGAAAAAAATGCTCGAAATATCGGGAATAATCACCCCGACGGTTGTCGTTTTCTTGCTTGCCAGTCCCCGGGCGACCGCATTCGGGCGATAATCCAATTTTTCAATCGCATTTAACACCTTTTTTCTTGTCGTCGGTTTCACATTGGGATTGCCGTTGACAACCCTGGAAACAGTTGCCATTGAAACTTTTGCTTCGTCGGCGACATCGTAAATCGTGGCACTCATAGGAAAAATCCTCCTTATATACCCTTTCATTTCTTTGCAATCGGATACCATCATCATACGATAATTGAAGGAGGTCCGCAATTCTTCCCTGTCTTTCATATCGACAGTTGCACTTTATTGTTTAATCTTTTTTCCAACAAAGCACGCGAACCCCCTTTTTATTATTTCCGTTCAACATCCATCACAAACATACCAGTGAAAACAACTCGATTTGACATTTTCTCCGTTTCCAGATATAAAAAAAACAGGGAATTGTGAGGTGATCATGATCGATATATCCGTGTTAATTACTTATTTTAATTCCATTATTACACTCATTTTAGGTTTTATCATTAACAACGTTTTTGACCGAAAACCATATAAATGGATCGTCGGGGCGGCTGCGACTGTTTTGTTTTTCTTGTTCATCGTCTTCATCAACGATCTGGATGTGTACAGCTGGTCAACATGGCTTTACTTACTCCTCTATTTCATAACGTTGTTGATCGGGATGATCGTGTCCATCGTTACACGAAAATATCGTTATCAGGACGAGGACGAATAAAAAACTGGCACCTTCACGTCATCGTGAAGGTGCCAGTTTATACACTCGTTATATTCTCGCTGTTTCTTCCACACCATCTTTGAGCAAATTCTCAGCACGCAAAGTGTTGATGAAGTTATCGAATTGCTCGATATCCATTTGTTGGGCGGAATCTGAAAGGGCCACGGCCGGATCGGGATGAACTTCTGACATAACAGCGTCTGCGCCAATAGCGAGCGCCGCTTTTGCTGCCGGCAATAACAAGTCTCTTCTTCCCGTTGAATGGGTAACATCCGCAAGCACCGGCAAATGCGTCTCCTGTTTCAAAATAGGAACGGCTGAAATGTCGAGCGTGTTGCGTGTGGCAGTTTCGTACGTGCGTATGCCCCGCTCGCAAAGCATGAGATTCGTATTTCCTCTGGACATGACATATTCTGCCGCATTCATGAATTCAGAGAGAGTGGCCGATAGTCCGCGCTTGAGAAGGACGGGCTTATCCGTTGCGCCAACTTCTTTCAATAGCTCAAAGTTTTGCATGTTACGGGCGCCGATTTGGATGACATCGAGGTACTCATCGGCGGCTTCTACATCCCCGGGTGTTACAATTTCGCTGATGACCGCCATATCGAAGCGTTCTCCCGCTTTTTTCAGGATTTTCAAGCCTTCAACACCCAGCCCCTGGAAATCATATGGAGACGATCTCGGTTTATAGGCACCGCCACGAAGCAGGTTCACGCCACGGTTTTTCAGCGCTTCCGCTACTGTGAAAACCTGTTCTTCACTTTCCACGGAACAAGGCCCCGCGATAAGACGCTGTTGTCCGTCACCGATGTGTTCCCCTTTGACATCCACAACGGTGTTATCCGGATGCTTCTTGCGTGAAACGAGTAACGCCTTTTGCTCGTCTTCTCCCATGAGCTCAAGGCTCGCTTTAAAAATTTGTTTGAATAAGTGCTGCAGGGTACTCGTTTTAAACGGGCCTTCATTCTCATCCGCGATCAGATCGAGCATCTTGCGCTCGCGGACAGGATCGAAGCGCTTCGTTCCTGATTTACTTTTGACGCCGCCTATTTGTTGCACGATTTCCGCGCGTTCGTTGATCAGCTTTAGGATTTCCATATTTTTTTCATCCAGGGAAGCCCTAAGCTGTTCTAACTCTTCGTTACTCACTGACATCCACTCCTCTAACTATTTATTCTCTTGATGATTTTAAGAATCATTATAACTGATTATATGCATAATGTCACGATGTTTTTCTTTATGTCTTAAACGCTTTTATGTGTTAAAGTTATTTTTCCTGTTATTTGGCCCCACACTCCGCAGCAATTCATCGCGATTGGAAAGGTAAAATCATTCCTGCCGCGGCCGTTGGAACGTAAGTCACGACGGGATGGCGGAAAAATTGCTCCAACCGTAGTCGTTGGAACGTCAACCGCCATTGAATAACTTAAAAAGTGCCCCAACTGACTGTTTTTTCCCACATCCCACCTCTCACTTCCTACATCCAGCCCACAAAGGCTTTCATCTCTGTCACCTCCCCCTCTTTTTTTACATTTAAAATAGCCCCCGCAGATCGCGAGGGCAATAGTTACCATATTATAGAACAGCTTTTTCAAGGGTTTGTTCCGTGATATCGCCGTGCGACGTGTGCCACTTCGCTTCATTGGAGGTTAATAGCAGCGCCTGTGGCGACTCATGCTTAACGTTCCAGTACGTGGCCACATACTCCGATAACGGGCGAGCATCCTGGACGTTTAAATAGTAGACCGGTACTTCCGGATGCTCGGTGGCAAATGCCTTGAATTCGTCAAAAGCGTTGGCGCTGATCGGGCAAGTTGTACTGTTTTTAAACAACAGCACTTCCCCGTGTTCTTCAATCGCATCCAGCAATTGTTGTTTTTCATTTACATGTTTCAAACATTTCCCTCCGTTTCCCTTAACGATTTCCGGTTTCTTCTTTTAAGTTGGCTGCCTCTTGTTTCACCGAGTCCTTAATATTCTCCTTGGATGATTCCACTTCATCCGATAAGTCGTTTGCGAGTTCTTCGGCTGATTTTTGGGCATCACTGACATCCTCCCTGATTTGACCGGCGGCATCCTTAATGCGATCGACCATTTGATTGGATTGCTCGGAAACGGACCTTGCCATATTTTGCGTTTTATCAAAAGCGGTATTGGCAAATTCACTTCCCTTCTCATATGCCGTGTTCGTCACTTCATACGTTTTGTCTTTCGCGGTTGCCGCTCCTTCACTGATATCGCTCCGTAGTTCCCTGCCGGACTTCGGTGCCAACAACAGGGCTGCTGAAGCACCTACAATTCCTCCGATAAACGTGCCGATGAGTAAATCTTTCGTATTCATATCTCCCATCATTAAACCCTCCTAAATGTAATTTCATTAATCAATATTTTCTTCTTTATTCCTGCGCTGTTTCCACTTGTCATAGAGATCGATGCAAGCGTTCCCCCACTGGACGACGCGTGCGACCTGTTCTGCATTCCGCTCTGCTTCCTGTGAAACCGTATGGGTGATATTTTGAATGGAATCGGATACCTGTTCCGTTGATTTGCCGAGATCTTCAGCGGTTGAAAACAATCCTTCCAGTGATTCTGACTTGGATTCAAAGTCTTCGGCAAGACGATTCGTCGTTTTCACGAGATTCTCAGTCTCGGTCGTAATGCCTTGCAGTTGTTTCTCTACAGCATCTGCCGTATTTCCCAGCTGTTTAACCACCCCCTGGGCAGACTTAAGCGTTTGTATGATATAAAAAATAAGGACTACGAGCGCAATCGCAACGATCGCAATGCTTATGTATACAATTGTCATATTTGGCGTGCACCTCCTTCGTGTTGTTTCTACCTTTCCCCGGACGATATTTTTTCAAACACCTTGTCCGAATTTCATATAAAAGAAGTGACGAGCGGCCGAAGTCAACTATCACTTCTTTTTTGCCTTCATTTCACGTCGTTGGCGGGCAACACTCTTCATAGGCTTTCTGGTACTTTTGAATGTCTCCGGCTCCCATAAACAGCAAGACACTCTCTTTATGGCCGGCGAGCGTTTCAACATCAGGTTCCCGCAGTAAACGAGCCCCGGGGATTAAATCCCTTAAGTCCTCGCTTGTCGTTTGTCCCTGGTGTTCTCTCGTCGATCCGAAAATCTCACACAAATACACGTGATCCGCACATTTTAAAACATCCGCGAATTCCTCAAGAAACGTCACCGTTCTCGTGAACGTGTGCGGTTGAAAGACTGTGACGAGGTCACGGTCGGGAAATTTCGCTCTTGCCGCTTCGATCGTTGCTTTAATCTCCGTGGGATGATGGGCGTAATCATCGACCAGCCGCTGTGATCCCCATTCTTTCTCGGTAAATCGCCTTTTTACGCCGGGAAAATTCGCCAATTGTTCTTTAATGGTGGCCTGGGGCATCTCTTCATAATGACAAAGGGCGATCACTGCGAGCGCGTTCAGTACGCTATGGTCACCAAAGCCGGGTATAGTGAACGTCCCATAATAATCCCCCCGAATGGTCACTTCAAACGTTGTGCCGTTTTCATCACTTGTAATATTTTCTGCGGTAAAGTCATGATTGCCTTCAATGCCGTAATAAACAATGGGAACGGGCGCATTCAACGTCTGCAAGTATTCATCGTCGCCACAGGCGATAATGGCTTTATTCACCTGGGCAGCCATTTCGTCGAAAGCGTCAACGACATCACCGATATCCTTAAAGTAATCCGGATGATCATATTCAATATTCGTTATAATCGCGTAATCCGGGTGATAGTTGAGGAAGTGCCGCCGGTATTCACAGGCTTCAAATACGAAAAAGGAACTGTCTTTTTCACCTTTTCCCGTGCCATCACCAATCAGGTAAGAAGTCGGCCGGTAGGAACCAAGTACATGGGAAAGCAACCCTGTCGTCGAGGTCTTTCCATGTGTTCCGGTAACGGCGATTGAGGTAAATCGTGAGGCTAACTCTCCCAAAAAAGTCGGATAGCCTTTGACGGCAAGGCCATGCGTTTTTGCTTCTTCAATTTCTTCATTGTCATCATTATAAGCCGCCGAAGCGACAATGGTATGCTCGGGGCTTACATTTTGTTTATGAAACGAATAAACGGGGATGCCTCGTTCTTCCAAAGGATTTTGTGTGAAAAAATATTTATCTACATCAGAACCTTGTACGGTTTCATCCATATCATGAAGAATTTGTGCCAATGCACTCATGCCGGACCCTTTTATGCCGATAAAGTGGTAACTAGTCATTACAGGGGACCTCCAAATCTAAATTGCCCTTTACAATCAATCATCTAAACGTTCGTTTATTATACCAAAAACGTCTACAAGAACAAAATACATGCACCCGACCATAACGCTTACACCATGCTATGCCCTGATAGCCCAAAAAGAGATTGTCTTGCAATGATTGATTAACATTGTCATTTTTTATCAACAAACGAGCGTCTGGCAGGCATCAAGAGTAATAGATACGCTCGAGTTTCGGATTTACGCGGAGTTCCCGTCCCTGCTTCGCTTCATGGTAGCCATTCAGCAATACATTATCCCCGGTAAAACTCATCGTTTTTGCCAACAGGCTACTTCCGACCCCATACGAGTCGACCGGCACATTGGCTTCTTCATAAGCCTGGATTCTTTCAGCTGTAAAGCCTCCGCTTACGGTAATTTTGACGTCATGAAAATTTTCCGCGTCCAATGCGTCCCGTAAAGCGATAATTAAAGGGGCATTTACACCGGTGGGATCAAAATCTCCCATTTTATCCGGATTTCTAAAAAAATACTGATCCACCATGCTTCCGGAGGTATCCACCCGCACAGAATCAAGCGTGCCTCTGAATTCACGGGCAACGCGCAATGAATCGGTAATCACATCGTTGTTATAATCCACTAGTGCCATTAAACGATCATTGGGATACATGTCCCTATAAGCGTGGCTCGCGGCCACGAGATCCCCGTGAAACATTTGGATAAGAGCGTGCGGCATCGTGCCTACGCCTTCTTTTCCCCACCATTCATTCATCGCATGGGTCGTTTGCGCCTGCGAACCCCCTATGTAGGCCGCATATCCGTCTCCGGCCTGCTGGGTAAAGTGGTCATCGCGATCCCCCATGAAAATAACCGGTTTTTGTTTCCCTGAGCTTCGGGCTGCCTTAACCACTCCGTATACATTCGTGGCAACAGACGTTCGACGGGCAAAGATGCCATCGATCACACCTTCCAAATACCCGAAGTGTTGATAGGGACCGGTAATAGTCAATACCGTTTCATAGGGTTCAATTTTATCCCCGTCCTCCAGGGAATGAATCTCCAGCTCTTCGGGATGATCGGCAAACGTCTGCACGAGGGAGATGACCTCGTCCGTGCCGCACAAAACCCCGTGCTTTTTTTGAAAAAATTGCATCGTTACGATGTCATTGGGCTTATGCTTCTTGATAATTTCTTTCGTTTTTAAAAAATAAACGGAGGAAAACCAACCTTCACCCACACGTTTATCAAACTTAAACGTTTTGTTTGTCAGCCGTTTGATCTTCCCCTGTAATTTTAAATCGATCTCTTTCATGTCCAGGCTCCTCGTCTAAAGTAAACTTGGCTTATCGCCAACATGATGTTGTTATCGTTATCATATTAGATCGTGTGCATTTTCACAAGCAAGAGGCAGCTTAACCATCAAATTGTTCGGAAAGTTGCTCGTCATTAACGAGCACGTCACGTGGTTTTGTTCCGGCCGCCCCGGACACAATCCCTTTGGCTTCCAACATATCCATCAATCTCGCAGCACGATTATAGCCGATGTGAAAGTGCCGTTGAATGAGTGACGTTGAAGCATTTCCCTGTTCCACGACAAAATAAGCAACCTCTTCCAATAACTCATCTTCCTCCGAACGATAAGCATCCTTCACGATTTCATTTTTTGTGAACAAGTAGTTTGGTTCCCTTTGCTGGCGCAAGAAGGTCGATACCTCATCGATTTCCTGATCGGAAACAAATGTCCCCTGTAAACGGACGACTTTCGCTGCGCCGTTTTCGCTTAATAACATATCTCCTTTCCCGATCAATCGCTCCGCTCCTCCAGTGTCCAAAATCGTTCGGGAATCCACCATGGAAGACACGGCAAAGGCGATGCGCGTCGGGATGTTGGCCTTGATCAAACCCGTGATGACGTCGACAGACGGCCGCTGCGTGGCCACGAGCAGATGGATGCCGCACGCTCTTGCCTTTTGTGCAATCCGGCTAATAGCGGCTTCCACATCCTGGGGGGCAACCATCATCAGATCGGCCAACTCGTCAATGACGATGACGAGATAGGACAGTTTTTCCTCTGCTTTTTTATTATATCCGCTTATATCCCGCACACCTGCTTCAGCGAAAAGTTGATAGCGCCTTTCCATTTCCGAGACAGCCCATTTCAACGTCATGGTCGCTTCTTTCGGATCGGTAACCACAGGCGCGGCGAGGTGGGGGATATCTTGATAAAAAGCCAGTTCTACGACTTTAGGATCGATAAGCAAAAGCTTTACATCCTCGGGGTCGGCCTTATACAACAGGCTGACGAGAATCGAGTTAATGCATACACTTTTCCCGGAACCGGTAGCCCCGGCAATCAGCCCGTGCGGCATGCTGCTGAGATCCATTATGATGGGGCTTCCGGTAATATCAAGACCTAAGGCAACAGCCAGGGGGCTTTTATGATTTTGAAAAGCCTCGTTTTCGAACAACTCGCGTAAAACGACAGGCTCGCGATTGTCTTTGGGGACTTCAATGCCGATGGCATTCTTGCCGGGAATCGGGGCTTCCATCCGTAAATCGGTGGCGGCCATCGCCAATTTCAAATCGTCACTCAGATTCGTCACTTTATTTACCTTAACCCCGGGAGCAGGTTGCACTTCAAAACGAATAATCGAAGGGCCTTCCGTCACTTTGGTCACCGTCGCGTTCACCTGAAATTGCTGCAAAGTTGCTTCCAGTTGATCACGTTGCGCTTGTAAAACGTTTTCATCAACATTGGTTGATTGAACCGGTGCGGTTAATAACGTAAGCGGCGGTGAGCCATAACTGCTGCCCTGTGATTGTGGCTGCGGTTCCTTTGTTCTCGGGGCCGTCTTTACATCGCGGACATCACTGGCCGGCTTTTCCGGTACCTTGGGTTGAGTTTTCGGCTTAGCTTCATGGTCGGTTTTCACCTGCCGATGCCGCTCCTCATTATTTGTCAGTGGAAATGGTATGACTTGGTCTGTCACCGTGGGTTTTGGGGGTTCTTCCACCGTTGTCTCCTGTTTAGAACTTTGCCGCTCTGGTCGTTTCCGTTTCACCGAAGGCTGTTGGTAGCCAAAGACTGGAGAAGGGATATGACTGGCCGCAAAATTTCGGTTAGTGAAGTATTCTTTCTTTTTTTCTTTCTGATTTTCTTTCCGAGGGGTTTCGGTTTCGGCCTTATTCTTTCCTGCATCCACTTCCGAAGAGCGTGGCCGATCTTCTTCTACATCCACCGGGAAGCGAAAATTCCCCTCCTTAGGATAACGATGTATTACCTTGGCCCCTGAAGCCGTTCTCGCAGGCGTGCGCGGGCGCCTTATATATGAATCTGCGTTCTTATTTTCATCTATTTGCTCGCCGAAAAAGTAGCGGGTGAGCTTTTTGTACATGTTCTTCCATTTTCTGGACATCAGCGATCACCTATTCCAACATTTTGAACCGCGTCTCTTACATTGTACAGTATGAGACACAGAAAACCATAGGGATCTTTTTCCCTATGGTTTGGTTCACTGATCTTTTTTCGGTTTTTTACGAGCGAGGATAAAAATCGGATCAAGTTTTCCGTCATCATAGATAAACGGAAGGGCCGTGATCGGCATCCGACCATCTCCGAAAAACTTGAACGTCATCTGCGCCAGAACATCATATCCTTCATCATTTTGAATGTCGGCGAGAATCAGAACGTCCTGGTGGGGGACAGCAAGGGCAAGTTCGCCTTCTACACTGGCGGCCATTTCTTTTACCCAGGCTTCATGTAAAATTCGGCTCGCGTCATAGCCATCATTCGTATTAACGAAGTAAAATCGGTTCCCCGCGACGTCGTCTGCTTTAAGTGGCGTTGCCAAGGAACGAACATTAAAGCGGGCCGCTTCCTTCATTTTTTGCTCACTTATGCCTTCATCCTCAAGCATCTGCTGATCGATGAGCGCATATGTCTTCCCTTGGTCAAGCGCATAATAAATCCGTGTTTCGGCCGTATGCTCGTCATATATTAATGTCCGGCCATCCTCCGTCTCGGTTGGAAAAGAGGTGGAACGGACGACCGGATAAATCATCTGTTCGCGACCGGAGAGGGATTTTTGCTTTTTCATGGCGTCGAACGTTTCCTGAATATAGGCGAGCGTTTCCGTAAATCCGTCCTCCCCTTTATTCTCATATTTCGATTCCAGGCGCGGGAGATCAAGGGTCAGTCCTTTGCCGATCTCCCCATGCTCAATTCGGATTTGTTCCTGTTCCTCATCATAATCAACCTTATGGTCCGAGAACGCTTGCCTCACCCGTTCCAATACTTTTGATTTTTTCGCCATCACTCACTACTCCTATCCCTGCTTTATGCTCATATCTCCGTCTTTAATGCGTCCGCTTTTTCGCAGTCCGCGATCGATAACATAGGTCAGTATACCCGGGAGCACGATATGAAAAACGAGAATGAGGATAAAAACGTGCATCGTAAAGCCCATCGTCGTAAACGTCATGATCTGCCCGACGAAACCGCTCGTCCCCATACCGGCGCCTTCCGCGTTACTCGCCATTTGGAAACCGATCACCGCGATCGGCGCTAGAATCATGCCGGCAATCGTCGGCGGCACGACGATCCACGGGTTGCGTACCATGTTGGGCACTTGCAGCATCGATGTCCCGACCCCGAGCGACACGAGGCCGCCCCAGCGATTCTCACGGAAACTGCTGATGGCAAAACCGACCATTTGCGCACTGCAACCGACTGTAGCGGCGCCGGCCGCCAAGCCGTCCAGTCCTAACATGATCGCGATCGCCGCGCTTGAAATCGGAAACGTGAGGGCCAGTCCCATCAAAGCCGAAACGAGAATGCTCATCGTGAATGGCTCTTGCTCCGTCGCCCAGTTGATGACGCCTCCAAAAGCCTCCAACCCGCTTCCAATCGCCGGTCCGATCGTCGAGGCGAGCACAAAACCTGTAGCTATCGTAACAAAAGGTGTTAAAAGAATGTCAAATCGCGTTTCCTTGGAGACTAATTTTCCACATTCCACGGAAATTAAAACCGCGATAAATGCACCCGCCGGGCCGCCCAACTCTTCGCCGGCAGCCCCGCTGACAACGGCAGAAAACATAACAAGCGGCGGTGCTTTAAGCGCATAAGCGACCGCCACCCCAATCGCGGGACCCAGGAGACTCATCGCAAGGGCGCCCATGTCTTCGAGGAAGCCACCGATAAAAACATGTTCCGGAATTTGCTCGCCAGCCGTTTGAATAATCAGCCCCACAATCAGTGAGGAGAATAATCCTAACGCCATATAACTTAAAGCCGTGATGATATATGTATGCCACGATAATTCGATGCCCTTCTTTTCCTGATACGCGCGCATATGGTAACCAGGCTCCTTTGAAACTCTTCGTTTGCTTTGTGTCAGGCAAAAATATACACTGGATGAAAGCACACTTTTACTATGATGGGGTGAATACAAAATGGAACTTAATGTTTACCTAGCCGGACAAATTCATGACGACTGGAGAGAAAATGTCAAGAATAAAGCGATGGCAAAAGAACTCCCGGTCCGCTTTTTCGAACCGATGACCAATCATGATCGTTCCGATAACATCGGCGAGGAAATTCTCGGCGAACAACCGAATGCTGTCTTTAAAGACGAGGCTGCCTCCGCGTTCAATAATCTCCGGACAAATGTGCTTATGCAAAAAGCCGACATCGTTCTCGCTTTATTTGGCGACCAGTACAAACAATGGAACGCGGCCATGGACGTAGGCGCGGCAACGGCTTTAAACAAACCACTCATTTTAGTCCGCCCGGAATCGTTACATCACCCGGCCAAGGAAATGGCCAAGCAAGCGCAAGTCGTCGTTGAAGATCTCGATCAGGCGATCGAAGCCCTCGCTTACATCTTTCAGAAAAATTAAGACAACTTATACGGTCAGCGGAGGGGTTCTTTTTCCCTCCGCTGAGTTCTGTTTAAGCTTGTCCATGGATAGCGTCCACAGTTGAGCGGTCGGCATTTCGAACGAGGGTCGTGATCAGTTCCTTGGCGGCCGCATAATCATCCACGTGAAGGATGGAAGCGCTCGTATGAATATAGCGGGCACAAACGCCGACAACCGCCGACGGCACGCCATCTCCCGAGGTATGAACCCTGCCGGCGTCCGTGCCTCCCGGAGAGATAAAATATTGATATGGAATATCTCCGCTCTCCGCGGTATCAAGCACAAAATCGCGCATCCCGCGATGGGTGATCATCGTCCCGTCATAAATACGTAGTAACGCTCCTTTTCCAAGCTCCCCAAACTCATCTTTGCGAGTGGTTGTGTCATTTGCCGGACTCGCGTCCATGGCAAAGAAAATATCCGGTTTTATCATTTGCGCGGATGTTTGTGCCCCACGCAGTCCTACTTCTTCCTGAACGGTGGCGCCAGAATACAGGGTATTTGGCAACGTTTCATTTTTCACTTCTTCGAGCAGTTCTATCGATAACCCGACCCCATAACGGTTGTCCCAGGCTTTGGCCATTATTTTTTTCTCATTCGCCAGCGGTGTGAAATCACACACCGGTACGATCGGTAACCCGGGATAAATACCCAACCGCTCGGCGTCTTCGGCGTCATCAGCGCCAATATCAATGTACATTTTATCAATAGACACCGGTTTCTTGCGGTCCGCTTCTTTAAGGAGGTGCGGAGGTGTAGAACCGATGACCCCGGGAACTGGCCCGTTATCGGTAATGATCGTAACTTGCTGCGCGAGCAACACCTGGCTCCACCAACCACCCAGCGTTTGAAATTTAACGAGGCCTTTTTTATTCACCGACGTCACCATAAAACCGACCTCATCCATATGGCCGGCCACCATAACTTTCGGATCCTGTGGGTGGCCTTTTTTTACGCCGAAAACACTTCCCAGCTTATCCTGGATCACTTCATCGGCATGCTTGTTGAGTTCCTGTTTCACATACGCACGCACTTGATGTTCATGACCCGGTGGCCCAGGCATCTCCGTCAACGTGCGAAACATATCTTTCGTTTGCTCATCCATCGTTTCCCCTCCACCATTTTTATTGTAGCGAATATTGTCGGACATTTCTACATTATCATTGCCTGAACGATTGGACAATTGATTCATATCCGCTATACTGGGGAGAGAATGCGTGAAAAGAAAAAAACGGAGTGATCATAATGAAAATCAGAGATTTAGTGATCGGCGTGACTGTCGGCTTTGCTGCGGGATATGCGGTCAAGGAAGCATGCACAAGCAAATCCGTCTCACCTGAAAAGGCGTTAAAAGAAGTCAAATCAAACGTCCAGAACAAAATCCCGGTGAACGGCTCCTGGATCCATATGAACCCGGAACACTATGAGAAAAATGATCTCGACTATGACGTTTATCGCGGCGGCCTCTCCAGTCATGAAGACGGCCAGACGAAGCAGCATGACTTCGTAGTAGACGCGAAAACCGGGACGATACTTGAATTGGACAAGCAACGCTAGAATGAATTAGACGGATCCTTCAGGGGATCCGTCTTAATTTTGCCGGATAATTTGGGGTTCGCTGATATATGTTCAGCTGATTGGTAAATATGCCTCCACTCGAAAAATCCGCTGCCCGCGTTCGGCAAATTTTTGCTCGTATTCGGTCCGCACATTATCCTCAGGTTCATTCTCGTGGAGATCGAGCGTTAAATTTCTCAGGTGATACCCGTTCTGCGAAAAGTACATCACGGAATAGGTAAAAAAATCTTCATTATCCGTTTTGAAATGAATGTCACCGGTCGGCGACAAAAGTCTCTCGTACAATCGTAAAAACGTCGGGTAAGTAAGCCGACGTTTTTCATGGCGCGTTTTTGGCCAGGGATCCGTAAAGTTCAAATAAATGCGATCGACTTCCCCGTCAGCAAAATAATCGCCAAGTTCAGCAACATCGCCATGAATAAACCGTAGATTATCCTGCTGATCATTCCGTTCAACCGCGTAAGACAGGACACTTTCGATCTTTTCCACACCAATAAAAGAAACAGCAGGGTGTTTTTCGGCCATCTCCGTTAAAAACTGACCCTTCCCGGTGCCCAGTTCTACATGCAGCGATTGTTTCCCGGCCCAGCGGCCGCGCAGTTCTTTCGGTCGCGGGGGTACTATCTCCGGCCGCTCACGCAGGATTTCTATAGCTCCGGGTCGCTTTCTTAATCTCATTTTTTCCTCCGTAATGGGGCATATCTTTTTTGGCGCCGCACACCCCATTTTGATCATTCTTTCATTTTGGGGGTCGCGGGAACGGCCAGCGCACCCCATTTTTGTCATTTTTCCATTTTAGGGGGCGCGGGAGTCGCCAGCGCACCCCATTTTTACCATTCAGCAAATTTGGGGGTCGCGGGTCGAAAACTTAGGCCAGGTTCTTCCCAACTAAGGCATCCAGATAGCTGAGCCATCCGTTAAGATGCTCGTCGTCTTCATGATCGCCTTCACTTAATAGCCACTCAACAGTGTGTAACACAGCATACCAATGCATCCTTCTGAGCAGATCATTGCTCAATTCAAACGTATACGCCTCCAGCCATTCCCCCCACTCTGTCTGCGGGACATACCAATAGAGAAGAATGCTTAAATCCAAGGCCGGATCCGCCACGGAAGCTCCGTCCCAATCGACAAGAAACAGTCCCTCTTTCTCGTCCATAATCCAATTGTTATGGTTGACATCACAATGACAAACGACAAATTGCTCGGGATAAACAGTCGATTTCCACGACTCCAGGAAGGCGAGGGCTTTGAATAATATCGGGGCTTCTCGTTCCATAGGCAACGAATATGTATACAGGCGCCTTAGCAACACCTCAGGTGTTTTCACTTCCGTTTCGATGCGTTTCAACATATCCAACAGTTCAGGAGATCGATGAATACGCCCCAGAAGTGACGCGACCTCGGGCTGCTTCATCTCCGAATGTTTCAGCTTGCGCCCGCTAATCCACTGTTGGGCCGTAATGACATCTCCATTGGTCAGTCGTTTTGTCCAAAGGAGTTTTGGAACGATCCCTTCAGCTGAGAGCACAGCTAAAAAAGGGGAAGAATTGCATTTTAGAAACAATTTTCGCTCGCCGTCGCGGGCTGAAAAAGCCTCACCCGTTGAGCCCCCTGCTGTCTCCAATTCCCAATCGCTTCCCAAAAGCATCTCTAAGCCCTTTTTTCGTTTTGCCTTTTTGTGAATATCCAAATATTCCATGGGCGGAGGTTCCTTTTTAATATTTGTATAGATTCGGTCTAAAGAAAACTTGGCTTATCGCCAAGCCTGGCTCTGCCATCGAAAATACATCATAGCAAATGGATGAAAGAGCAGTCAACGCGATACATATGTACGCTTATCGGCTCTGTTCTTCAGACGTTTCTACCATATGCCCTTTGCTATAAGCCCTCGTTTTCCCTTGTCCCAGCAAACATTCAGCAGCCTGAAACTGAATTTTTTTCATGGGAGAAGCATGCCTGCCGATATTATTCATCCATTGATCATAGCCGCGATGATCCACGATCGTCACATTATGGGCAAGTTCGGTATCGTCTACAATCGCAGCAGGCAAAAGGACCACTTTCTGAACAGGAAAATATATTCCATTGGCCTGGAAAATAGATTGAACCACATCTTCCATTCTTTTCACAGCGAGTAATGGGTTCAAGCGCTTATATTCTTTCTTCGACCTGAATTCACGCCAAAAGCGATTAGAACCCCCTTCAAACAACGTATGCGGCGGGGTTTCAACATACGTGACACAATAGATTTCTGAAGGAGAAAGCAAAAGAACATCCAATTGCACATCTGCTTGCTGGATCCTGAAAACAGGATAGTAAAAGACCATATAATTGTCCGGCAACAAACGCAAAAACTCACGCAAGCGGCTGTCATACCGATATTTACTGTCGAGTACAGATTCTTCTGACGAGGAAGATGATGCCCATTTCAGTTGCGATTGCATCCATTCATAGTAAAAGAAAGCAAGTAATGACTCGCGACTTTTTCCGACGAGATGATGGTTTTTGTCATCATGATCACTTTTTTCATCATTCGGTTGCCTTTTATAGATCCCGCTTACTTTCTGTAAGGCATATTGCCAAAAGGATTGCTGGACGTCAGCAAACCAATCTTCGTCATCGGGATATTCAGCGCCAACGCCTTGATTGGCTTCCGCCCACGCTCTTTGCAACTGCTGCCACCGCTCCCGCTTCAAACGTGTATACTGTGACGGGTACTGCTGAATATCAACCTCGTATCGAGAGACATAATCTTCGAGTTTCACAAGATGGGCCATACATCTCTTCCTCTCTAAATGCTTTTTAGACACTTTGCAGCGGAAAACGCGTGACGAACTGATACCGCGGCAACTGCCCTAAACGAACCGCGTACAGCCCGACTTCTTGCACTTGCCAATGAATGTCTTTCCAGTGCCTGGTTTCGCTTTGCAGTGTTTCTATTGGACATATTTCTTTATGTTTCCAACGTTTTGCGATCGTAATATGTGGCCTAAACGGCCGTTTCTCTTTTTTTAAACCAGCGTCAACGCACTTTTCCATCACCGCGGCCTGCAGGTCCATCAGCGATTGGATTTTTTTGACATCCGCAAATAACACACGTGGCCAATTTTCATTTCCAAACACGGCCACCCCGTTCAACTGTACGTCAAAAGCAGAAAAATGCCTAAGCATGGAGGGAAGATTCTTCTGCAACTGGGTTAACTGACCCTCGTCGACACCACCGAGAAAAAAGAGTGTGATATGATAATCGTCAACGTGTGTCATGGATTTGAAGTTTTGCAATTCGGGAAATGCCGTGAGTTCATGAAGCTGTTTTCGCACAGATTCTGGCACAGGAAGCGCCAAAAAATAATGCGTTTGCTCATCGACCATGTAGATCCCTCCGGTGATTATTAACTATATGATATCTCAATTCCTCGCCATATGGAATAGTCTTTCCTTCGTGATATAATCCCATTAGACATAAAAAATAGGAGATGAAGCCGTTGTCCGTTTATACGAATATCTCAGAGCTCGTCGGCGAAACCCCGTTGGTGCGGTTGAACAAACTCACCGATCAAAAGGGAGCCGACGTCTATTTAAAACTCGAATATCAAAATCCAAGCGGAAGCGTAAAAGACAGAGCTGCGCGGGAAATGATCGTCCAGGCGGAAGAGAGCGGTGCCATCAACGATACAACGACGATTATTGAACCAACATCCGGAAATACAGGTATCGGCCTGGCGATGAATGCCGCGGCCAGGGGCTATGCCTGCATTTTAACGATGCCGGACACGATGTCCCTCGAGCGGATCAACATTCTGAAAGCCTACGGCGCGCGAGTCGTCTTAACCCCGGGCGATAAAAAAATGCCGGGAGCGATAGAAAAGGCTCATGAATTGGCCGAAGAAATCCCGAACAGTTTTATTCCGATGCAATTCGAAAATGAAGCCAATCCTGATGCGCACCGAACATCTACGGCACAGGAAATCAAAACAGCCATGGACACATTGGACCGACCTTTAAAAGCTTTTGTCGCTGCATCCGGAACCGGAGGCACCATCACCGGAACCGGCGAAACGTTGCGATCTTATTATCCGGAGCTCGCGATTCGTGTCGTCGAACCTAAAGGCTCTCCGGTTCTCTCCGGCGGCAAACCGGGTCCGCATAAACTCGTCGGCACGTCCCCGGGCTTCGTTCCTCCGATTTTAAACGAAAACATTTATGACCACATTGACGCGATTAACGATGAGAATGCGTATGACACCGTTCACGCCCTCGCCCGTGAAGAAGGCATACTCGTCGGACCCTCCTCAGGCGCTGCTTGCTATTCCGCGCTGGAATTGGCCAAACAGTTTGAGCCCAACGACGTTGTGGTCGCCATTACGTGCGACTCGGGTGAACGCTATTTATCGACGGACTTATTTGGCTAGAGGTGGGAGGTGTGAAAAAGCGTGAGGGCGCTGATATATGTGCGAGGTCGCTGATATATTCATGAGCTCGCTGATAAACCCGTAAAATCGTTGATTTAATCGTAATGTCATCTCTCTAAAAGAATAGAACTCGCGTGAAAGGGACGGTGACAGGAATTTTGTACCTTTAAATGAAGGTGAGCAGCCCCAAGGGTATGATTTCAACGTTTTCATACCCCAAAGGCCGAGCGGGGCTCTCCGTGAGGGATGATATCTGCGTTTTCATACCCCAAAAGCCGAGCGGGGCTCTCCGTGAGGGATGATATCTGCGTTTTCATACCCCAAAGGCCGAGCGGAGCCCTCCGTGAGGGATGATATTCTGCGTTTTCATACCCCAAAAGCCGGGCGGGGCTCTCCGAATCAGTAAGGAAGTTCGAGAGATGACTACGCAAGAATTGGTTGATGAATTTGGCACTACTCAGCGCACCATCCAGTCCGTAGCCCGAGTCATGACAAATGGATCGCGAAAATTACTTCTAGCCCTATTCTCTCCAGGTAAGCTGTGCCTCTTTTATAGCCCCCGGGAAAATTAACAGGTGCTGTGTCGAAGGAGATATGATGCCAACTTTATCTCCTCTTTTCAAACGACTTGCTTTCATCAACCGTCACATTCCAGAACCATTTATTCCAATGTTTTTTTAAATACATAACTTGCTTTTTCATATGTCATTTTCTCTTCATAAAAGCGATGCGCATCATAACGTTGTAAACCTGATGAAAGAGCAACACTGTCATAATTATTCTCTAAGGCCCATTCATGAACGAACGAGAGAAGCTTTTCCCCATAACCTTTTGAACGTCTATGATTATCTGTAACTAAATCACACACCCAAACAAACCGTCCATAATATAGAGTGATCATAGGTTTAAATCCAGTAACAGCAACAATATCTCCCTGATCGTATAAAGCAAACAATCTGTACATATCTTTTTCCTTTGCCTCAACCACCAATTCCATGTATTCTTTTTCGTTAAGATGCGAGCGCAATTGCTTCATAATCGGGAATGCGCTGATAATTGCATCTTCTGTACCAAGTTCTGCAATCGTTAAAGTATCCATAGCCATCTCCTTTTGTTCATTTTGTTGTTCGCTCATCATCATCCTTAAACCACTTTTTAGCCGATTAATATGAGCCTGATGATACCTATTGTGGTCTGCAATATGCCATAGGCCCCAGCGAATGGTTGCTTGTTTCTCGTTCTCATGTCCGAAAGCGACCACTTTTTCTAAATCAGCGTCTCTAAGTTGTGTGCAAGTTTCTTGCAACATTTTTATAACGCCTTCATGGTTCGACAGCAAAGTATTCAAAGACTTGCCTTAACCATGGGAAGCTCACCATTTTTGTCTAATGCAGGTCCGTATTTTTCCTCTATAGAAGAGGGAAGTGATTGTCCTTTGATTCTATACACCCAATTAACATCAACATACGTGAGGTGGTTTATTAGCTGAGCAGCACTATTAAGGGTGTTATTTGGACCCTTGTAATCCACTTCTTCTTGTGACATGCCATTAGTAATTAATTGTAGTCGTTGGCTATTTTCTTTCACAGCCGAATATAATAATCCCACTATCGGTGACATGTCTCCATCACCTTGTAAATCGAAAAACATCAGTTAGATCCACCTTAAGTCATCACGCATTTTAGCCGTTCTACGCTATGAGCCTCCGCTTTTCTGCTCCACATCCCGGGAAATCGCTTCCAGTTCCTCCGCCGTGAGCGGGCGGTACTCCCCGGCTTCCAAATCATTATCCAACCGGACATCACTCATGCGCACCCGTTTAAGCGCTGTCACCCGACGGCCGATTGCTCCAAACAGCCGTTTTACGTGGTGATACTTCCCTTCGGTTATCGTCACATTCAAGCGGTATCCGTCCTCTGCCTGCTCAATCCCGGACATTTTCGTCGGCTTTGTTTCCGTGCCATCTTTCAGTTGCAATCCTTCCCGTACCTTTTGCAAATCTTCGTGATACGGCTCGGCATCCAACCAGACTTCATATTCTTTCTCGACCCCCAGGCGCGGGCTTGTCAACCTGTGCGCCCATGTGCCATCGGTCGTCAAAAAAAGTAGTCCGGTTGTATCTTTATCGAGTCGTCCAACAGGAAACAGTTCATTTTTTTTATCAGCAGCATCAATATCATCGAGCACGGTCGCATCCCGATCATCCGTTGTGGCGCTCACGCGCCCCTCTCGTTTATTCATCATAAAATAGACCGGTCCGGGATGATAATGAACGGTCTCGCCTCCTACCGTAACGGTATCTTCATGGATATTGATTTTCGCCGCTGCATCTGCAATCAGGCTGCCATTCACCTGTATCTCTTTTTTGCGTAGCAGTTTTTTCACATCTTTGCGGGAGCCGACGCCCGCGGCCGCGAGCCATTTATCAATCCGCCATCGTTCAGTCATCGTTTTTGCCTCCCCGCCATTCATTCAATACCTCTGTCGCAAAATGGCCATGGGTGCCATATTTATGGGCTTTCGCGATGCCGCCTGGAATGCTCGCGCTCACAGCTTCAATGACCTGATCGGCCACATGCTCTTGCTGCAAGCGCTGTTCCAACTTAAGCAATGCCCGCAAACTTTCTTCAGTAGCGATGGCATTCCCTTTTAAAATGCTCTCCTCATCGGCGATCATCGTGTCAAAAGCGCCGTCACACCAACGAATAAATGGTTCCCGACTTTCTTCTTTTTCAAACGCAAACGCTCCCTCGCCCATCGTTCGCAAGATGTCTGCGTGTCCCGCGAGTTTACAGGGGACAGCGATTTGATTGTTTTGCAGATAGTCGTTCATGTCTGCCTTCATCACTTTCGTCGCGCTATAAAAGAAGGAAGTGCCCTCCGTGAAACGCCCGCCCCAGCGCCGAAAAAAGTCTGCGTAAGCTTGCGCCGGCAAAGCGATCAACACTTGCGAATAACGGTGAAAATGCTCGGGTGATACATAGGTACAATCGGGATCTGCATCAACGACGGCCCGGGTGCGGTTGTAAACAGCTACGGTTGTATTTTTCCTCGCGACTACCCGCTGAATGATCGCATGGGCCAGTTTTCCATATCCGATAACAAGCATGAGGTTCACTCCCTAATCACTTACGCGTGAAATGCAACATTTTCTTCTTCCTGTTCCTGTATGTCTTTCGATTGCGGATGATGACGATCCTTATGATTTTGCAAGGAGATGTTGACAAGGATCGCCGCGCCGGCAAGCGATATGATTAAAGACGTTCCTCCATAGCTAATAAAAGGAAGCGGAATCCCGGTAATCGGCAGCATACCGCTCACGGCACCGGCGTTAAGGATAAATTGAAACAACAGTTGAAATACAATGCCGTAGGCAAGTAAAGAACCAAATAAATTTTTACAACGCGCACCAATGAGAAGGCCTCTAAATCCGATGATGAAGAAACAGAGAATGACAAAACCAATCCCCAGCCAGCCCGTCTCCTCGGCAATAATCGCCAGAATAAAATCCGTATGGGCTTCCGGCAAATAACCCAGCTTTTGCACGCTTTGCCCAAAGCCTGCTCCGGTCAAGCCACCGTGTGCGATCGATATGTAAGACTGGATCAGCTGTAAGCCAAAGCTATCATCGTAAGCAAAGGGATCACGAAAAGCAAGGATTCGGTTCACACGATAATCGGCCTGAAACACGAGGAATAACACGACAGCCGCCGAGAGTGTACCGAGAAAGGCAAGGTGCCGAAAACGCGCCCCCGACAAAAACACAATCACCCCGGTGACGAGCAAGATCAATACGGCAGTCCCTAAATCCGGCTGCAACAATATGAGCGTAAATAAACCGACGACGATAATGAGGGGCGGAGCCACCCCCGTGGCGAACTGATCGATATATTTTTGCTTTTGGGAATACACTTGCGCGAGGTAAATGATCACCCCGAGTTTGACCAATTCCGAAGGTTGCATGCTGATCCCGGCGATATTGACCCAGCGGGTTGCTTCATTGGCCGCGATGCCAAGGGCCAAAACGAGAACGAGCAAAACGATAGACAGGCCGATGATATATGGGCTTAATTTTTTATAATAATGGTAGCGAAAGTTCATGAGAACAGCGAAAACGAGAACCCCTAAGCCAAAATAGATCAGTTGTCTAAAGATAAAATATGTGGATGAATTAAACTGGTCAATAGAAAGTGGGTAGCTCGCGCTATAGACCATGATTAAGCCAAACAATGTCAATGCAAATACAGCGGAAATCAATATCCAATCAAAAGCCTTAATCCGTTCGCGCACCTTAAACACCCACTTTCTATCTTTTTCTCATAAAGGCAAAACGATTTCCGATTACTTTTTCTGCCAATCCGGTTCGAATAGCCAAAATCAGATAAACAAACATTCCAATCAACACACCGAATATTAAAATCGTCACAAATCCAGCCTGTCCGGAAGTGTCAAAGATGACCGCGCCGCCTTCTCTAACAATGTATACCGCGATAGCCATCACCGCCGTAAAGCCCATAATCATCGCCGCCTGTCGACCGATTTGCGTAAAGCGATAATCTGCAAACTTTCCTACGGCCCAGACGTTAAAGCCAATCGCCGCGGTATAACCGATAATCGTCGCACTCACCCCACCGAGGGCACCAAAACTGGCAATCAACCCATAATTAAGCCCGAGCTTAATGAAAAGGCCAATACAAAGGCCGGCCACGGCATATTTTTGCCGATTCATCCCCTGCAACATCGCCGCTGTGACAGCGAATATTGAAAACAGGATCGCCGCGGGCGCATAGTAACTCAAAACCATGCTGCCAATCCCGATATCCTGAAGTCCGTATAAGGAAGCAAAAGCCGGTGTTGCCAAAATCGCCAACCCAAAGGCGGCCGGGATCGTGAAAAAAAGAATGATCTGGAACGTCTTCGTAATCAGCCCATGCATCTTTTCCACATCACGATTCGTATTGGCTTCCGTAATCGCCGGAATCAGGTTTACTGCCATCGCTGTGGCGATCGCCACCGGAATCATAATCAAGGCATGGGTTGTCCGGGAAAATACACCGAACGCCGTTTCTGCTTCCCCGGCATTCGCGCCATATGCCGCCATGGCATCGTTAAATGTAAACATATCAATCACTTGAAAAAGCGGAATTGCCAAACCTACGAAAGATAACGGCAACGCATATACAATCAATTCCTTGTACATGGAAGTGAGCGACAACTGATGGTCTGTTTTACTTTCGCTAATCTGCTGCTGAATTCCTGCCTTTCGTTGCCTCCAAAAATAAAGAAGCACGAAAAGGGAGCTCAAACCACCGATAAAAGCCCCGAACGTTGCCAAGCCGACCGCCAATCCTAAAGACCCGCCAAAAACTTCCAGGACGATAAAAGCGGTCGCGAGAATAAACAGGATGCGAGCAACCTGCTCAATCACTTGGGAAACAGCGGTGGGGCCCATGGATTGAAACCCTTGAAAATAACCCCTGAGAACCGCCATCCCCGGAATGATCAAAAGGGCAATGCTCACCATGCGAATCGTAAAGACGACATCGCTATGGCTATTGCCTGAGGGATCCCCATTGCTCGGCAATACCCAGCCCGCGATCACGGGAGCCATGAGAAAAAGGACCAGAAACGCGATAAAACCTGTCGCCGTCATAAATACGAGACCGGATCGAAACAAACGCTGTCCCGTGTGGTAATCATCGAGGGCGTTGTATTTCGAGACAAATTTTGAAATCGCCATCGGCACACCCATGGTGGCCAGGCTTAGCAATAACTGATAGGGAAGATAGCCGTATTGATAGAGCGCGTTCCCCTGTTGTCCGACCAAAATCGTAAAAGGAAATATGTAAATCAGCCCGAGAAATCTCGAGATCATCGTCGCGCTCGTCAGCAGCATCGTGCCACGGACAAGTTTGGTATCTGCCATCAAAATCAACGCACCCTTCTTGCAACCGTACAACAGTCGTCTCTTGATTTTATCATAGGGAAAGGATGAAAACGAATGGCAAAATCGTGTCCGTATGGCCAAAAAGTCAAACGTCGGGGAGATATGTTAGAATGAAAGACATCCAACTAAGGGAGGTTGAAAAAATTGGAATATCGTTTTTTAGGAAACACTGGAGTAAAAGTCAGTGAAATCAGCCTGGGTAGTTGGCTTACTTATGGCGGCTATGTCGCAAAGGACGCGGCCGTCAATTCCATACACAAAGCTTATGACCTCGGCATCAATTTTTTCGATACCGCCAATGTCTACCGCCGCGGGGAAGCGGAGAAAGTCGTCGGCGAGGCATTGCGGGAATATCCACGCGAATCTTACGTCCTGGCAACAAAAGTGTTTAACCCTATGGGTGAAGGGCCCAACGACAGCGGCCTCTCGCGCAAGCACATTATGGAACAGGCCAACGCAAGTTTACAACGCCTGGGACTCGATTATGTTGACCTCTATTATTGCCATCGTTTCGACTCGGAAACCCCGTTGTATGAGACGTTGCGAGCCCTGGATGATTTAGTGCGGCAAGGGAAAGTGCTCTATATCGGCGTAAGCGAATGGTCTCCGGCGCAGATCGCGGAAGCCTTGCACATTGCCGATAAACGGTTACTGGACCGCCTCGTCGTCAATCAGCCCATTTATAATATGCTCAACCGCTACATTGAAAAAGAAATCATTCCTCAAGGGGAACAACACGGTGTTGGCCAAGTCGTCTTTTCACCGTTAGCCCAAGGCGTATTAAGCGGAAAGTATAAAAAAGGTGCAGAAATCCCTGAGAATAGCCGTGCGGCTGAAAATTACAAGATCATTTCCCGCTTCCTGAACGATGAATCCCTCGATAGGGTCGCGGAACTGCAGGATGTGGCAGCGAAGGAAGATCTATCGTTATCACAGTTGGCCATTGCCTGGATCTTGCGTCAGAATAACGTCTCCAGCGCTTTAATCGGAGCAAGCCGCCCCGAACAAGTGGAAGAGAATGTCAAAGCGAGCGGCGTAAAACTTTCAGCCGATTCGCTGGAACGGATCGAGACGATTTTGGAAGGTTAGGTTGAGTATCAGTTAGCCTTTATCTCCCGTGAGTGGACGGTCTCTCTCGGGAGATCTTTTTTGTGGCCATCATCCGTTTCTGACATACACCAAAATATAAGGAGCACAACCCATGGTGACCACAAAACCATCACTGTCTGCTCAGCCCATCGATACCTATGTGGACGAAGACTTGAATATCTTCATCTCTGATTGTCCAGCTAATGACATCATCACCCTTCGGGCAACGGCAAACGATGACGAAGGGAAATTGTTTGAATCGTATGCAAAGTTTCGGACAGACAGTTCAGGAAGAGTAAACGTATCTCAGGCACAACCTGTGGAAGGATGTTACGAAAAAGCTGACCCCCACGGCTTATTTTGGTCGATGCAGCGGGCAGGGTCCAAACTCGGCGATTATTTTCTGAAAAATGAAGCGACACCTCTGTCTGTGGAAATAAATCTCGAAATGAATGGACATACAATCGATACAGTCACCGTTCTTCGCCATTTCTATAAAAATGACATCAAAAGGGTTGTCGTAAAGGAGCACGAATGTATGGGCGTGCTGTTCCATCCGATTGATCAAGGTCCATGCCCGGGCATACTCCTTTTAGGGGGTTCGGATGGAGGCGTGTTAGAACAGGGAGCGGCACTGCTGGCGTCTCATGGATATTCCGTATTGTCTCTTGCTTATTTTGGTACTGAAGGTGTTCCGAAAAATCTGGAAAACATTCCTTTGGAATACTTTGAAAGCGCTACTGCTTGGCTAAAAAAACATACCTCAGTCAATGGCCGAGTATCAGTGATTGGCTTTTCGAGGGGAGGTGAGTTGGCACTTTTATTGGGAGCGACATTTGATGATTATCAGGCGATCATCGCCGGCGCTCCGAGCATGTATGTCACCGCCGGTTTGAGAAATAATACGTTCGCGCCGATTCCTTCATGGACTTATAGGCAAGAAACTCTGCCTTACATGAAGTTTTCATATCGTCCTTCGATTATTATCTCCATGTTGAAGCGTTGGCTCTTAAAAAGCCCTGTGTCATTTCAGGCCATCTGGAATCATACTTTACGTGATACAGATAAAATAAAAGATTCACGTATCCCGGTCGAAAACATAAATGCACCGGTTATGACGATAGCCGGCGGAGATGATCAACTCTGGCCTTCCGCTTATTACACTGAGGAAATAAAAACAACACTTGCGGTTGAAAATTCAGGGAATCAAAATGTCTACTTAACTTATGACAAAGCCGGTCATTTTTTATCCTTTCCGTACGCCCTGCCAAGCCTCCCCACAAACACTAACATGCACGTCGGTGGAGGTATGACGATGACCTTCGGCGGTACCAAATGGGCAAATGCGCAAGCCACATCAGAGTCTTGGCTTGAAATCCTTGCATTTTTGAAAACACATACGACGCAATAATTACAACGGTCGCCCTTCGCTTACCGCTTGTTTTAACTTTTGCTGCATTTCGCCGATGCCGCGACTCCCAAGTAGCGGCATCTCAATGTCATGGCCGGGCCCGAAACTTTTTTCAACGATGGGCTTGTATTTTTTCCCCGTAAGGACGACAAGATGTTGAAAGTCGTTCAGCCGTTTTCTTTGTACTTGTTCAGCTAAACTTTGCATTGGAATAATGTCATCACTTTTATGACTAAACGATAAGTTGTAGGGGCCGGGAACAGTATCCTCCGGCTGTAAAAACCCATGTTTCGCTGACAGAATCACCCACTGGGGATAAAACGTCTCTGCATACGCACGACACAAACGGTGAAATGTGCCAATGTAAGCATCACGGGCAAAGACGGGGCCAATCTCTCCTTCCCGGTCCCATATTTTTTTATTTCCACATGGGATAATGGCAAGTGTCGTCAAATAACCACCACGGTTTCGTCAAATTCCAAATAATAGTTACAGATGTGTCTGGGTATTGAGATTTCTCCAGATTAATTCGTTCTTCTGATCCCTCTCTGGGCGGATTCACTGGCGTTTGAGGGATCGCATCGCTCTTCTGATCCCTCTCGGACCGGATTCACT
>NZ_FNEN01000006.1:80749-103756 GCF_900100185.1 Natribacillus halophilus
TCGCTCTTCTGATCCCTCTCGGACCGGATTCACTAGCGTTTGAGGGATCGCTTCGCTCTTCTGATCCCTCTCGCGGCAGTTACACTGGCGTTTGATGGATAACATCGCTCCCCTGATCCATCTCGGGGCTGCGTCTCAGAAGGCTAATTTTATTTTCACAAGCAAAATCAATCCAACGCTCATACCACATCCAATAGCTATCCCGCCCCGGCTACCTCCTCTTTCCCTTCTGCTCATTACTGCACCCCTTTTTTGCTTATATTCAGTTTATCAAAATTCACGCTTCATCGCGTAAATCTATAGTCATATTCATTCTCCGTTAAACACTGCATGCACTTTTCTATTCGGTCGTGGCCCGTCAAACTCGCAATAATAAATGCCTTGCCAGGTTCCGAGCACGAGTCTTCCATCTTTGACAAGCACCGTTTCACTCGTCCCGACCGTACTTGCTTTCAAGTGGGCGGCCGTATTTCCTTCTCTGTGCCGGTCCTCGGGATGATGCCACGGATACACTTCATCCAGGCGACGAATAAAATCCTTTTTCACGTCCGGATCGGCATTTTCATTCACCGTTAATCCCGCGGTTGTATGCATGTTAAAAAGTGTAATGACCCCGTCACGATAGCCTTCTTTCTTGGCCCAATCCTGTATGTCCTGGGTTATATCGATCATTTCATCCCGACTGGATGTTTTGAATTGAAACGTTTCCATCAAAGATTCCACCTCTTAAAATAATGTCATTTGCTGTCCGTCTTTCCTTTCTTCCTCGGTTTTAAACCCTAACGCTTTATAACCTTTCCTGCGTTTTTCGTCATACATCTTTTTCAGCTGTGGAACCTTATCGTCGACATAATCATAAACTTCAATGGATGTTTTCTCAGCATGTGCTCGTTGCAATCGCCCGACATATTGCTGCAGTATACCCTTCCAGGAAATCGGCATCGTTAAAAACAGTGTATCCAAGCGTTCATCGTCAAACCCTTCGCCAATATACTTGCCTGTAGCAATAATCAAGCACTCTTCATCCGTCGGTACTTGTCGGAGCTTTTCCAGTCGCTTCTCTTTTTCACTTTTCGTTAACTTCCCTGTTAATACGATCAGATTTTTTGCAAGACCACTGAATTTACCCTCTAAATGAGCAACATGGTCTAGTCTTTCCGTTAATACCAAAGGTGAACGACCTCGATCAAGTGCTGTTAACACATCATTGAAAATCGTCTCATTTCTTCCTTCATGGTTTGAAATCTCCTCATATAAATCTTGAAGTTTCTCATTTTCAGATTGAAAAGATGTATATCTCGGAATTAACAGGTGTTCGAAATGGTGTACATTTGTTTTCACCTTATAACGAAGGGGGCCGCATTGCATTCTCATAATTGGCTCGAGACCGTCTTTTCGTTTAGGTGTGGCCGTCAGGCCATGGACAAATTTTGCATCGGTTGCCTTGAGTATATCTTCAAATGATACAGCGCCGGCATGGTGGCATTCATCGACAATAATTTGACCATATTCATTGATTGCCTCTTTTCGATGTAAACTTTGGTAAGTGGCAATATCGACAATTCCGGTCGCTTTCTTTTTCCCGCCGCCGATTTGACCGATCGTTTTGGGGCTGATCTCCAAAAAAGACTGAAGCCGCTCCTTCCATTGCTGGATTAACTGTGTGCGATCGACGATCACTAATGTATTCACTTTTCTTTTGGCAATCAGTGCCGCGGCAATGACAGTTTTTCCAAAACCTGTTGGAGCGACTAATATGCCGTCCGAGTGACTTGTGAGCTCGTCCAATGCTGCCTGTTGCTCATCTAACAATTGACCGGAGAAATTCGTTTTAATCGGATTCCCTTCATTCCTGTTATCATAAATTTGCGGATGTATCTCGTTTTTATTCAAAATATCAATGATTTTTTCATAACAACCTCTAGGCAAAATCACATGATTAGATTCCTCATCGTAAGCACGGATCTTTCGCGGGATATTTTTTGTAGACATACGGGTCGATCTCGCGATGTGATATTTTGGGTTGCTAAAAGAAGCAACTTCTTTACATTCATTTATGACATCAGAAGGTATATTCGCTTTTTGAATGATAACCCCATTTTTCCGTTCTATGGCCACTTCATTTCCGTTGTTATTTGTCGATCCTCTTATTATTTTCAATATATCATCCAAAGATAGTTTCTGAATAGTAGATAAATATGCCCACTGATCATCGTATGGGCTAAAGTTTTTATCTGTAAAAACACTATTCCCGCTGTTCCGAGGTTCCCGCTGTAGGGGAAGCGCAATAAGATTTCCAAACCCACCTTCGGATAACGTATCTTGAGACGGAAACTTTCGGTCATAAGAATCCAGTCGGCCATGAGTGTCCACCGTCTGTTCCAACAGACAATTTCCCAATTCCCGTGCTGTCGCAGCCGGGACGGGTTCTGAGAAAAAAACCCATACATGGCAGCCATTACCCGAACGAGATCTTTCTATAGATACAGGAATCTCGTGTTTTTCACAAACCGTCACAAAAGCCTGAGCATCTTGTTGCCAATGGTCCTTATCAAAATCAATTGCCAGGAAAAAACAGGTATTATCCTTCAACATTGGATAAATGCCAATCGTGTGTTTCCCGGTTAAATGGTCATAAATAGTTTGGTCCGTTAGTGGGTGGAACTGTTGTTGCGAATTCTTCGACGGCGAATATCCGGCCCGCCCTTCTTTTGTCACCCATCTTACAGGAAAGACATCGGAACGCCCTTTGAACAAATGTTTAAATATCTCTATTTTCTTTTTCGATTGGTCCTTTTTGTTTTCTTTTTCACATTCAGCCAATAAATGCTTCAGTTCTTCATTCTCTTGTTTTAACCGTTCACACTCTGCTAGCGCCTGTTGCAATTGATCCTGAATATCCATCAGCCATCCCTCACAATAGCTTTTCATGATTTCATTGTATCTGAAAAGAACAGGGCAAAAAAGTTGTTAGGATCCCATTGGCTGCCAAAAGGAATAAGCCAGCATGCCAGTTCATGATGACGACCTAACGGCCTCCCCTATAACGCGTTAGGGCGTCATCGAGAAGAGATTACCATTATGAGCATGGTCGATATCCCGGCAAATTTTTATTGATTAGTCATTTTTTCATGGTATAATATTCATATGATTTTATTTTCTAGTTTTATTTTCCTATTGATTCCATGAAAAGGGTGGTCTTTTTTGCAGAAAGATGCGTTACATAAAAGAAATAAAATGTTGGTGAAACTCGTCTGGGCACTGTTTGTTCTCGGTTTAATCAGTAATTTTGTCAGTCAGGTACCGACTCAGGCCATCGTTATCTTTTTCATAACAAGTTTAATTATTGCTTCTACGCTCACCTTTTTCACTTACTCGCAAAAATTAACGACGGTCATTCCCTATATGGTAACGATTAGTTTTTCCATTTTTACGGTCATCCTTTGTCTTAGCTCTCCGAAGATTTCCAACTATCTCATGGTCTTTCTCACCATGGCGATCGTATCTCTCTATCACAATTACAAATTAATCGCCCTCTCCGGTGTACTCAATCTTATTTTAACGAATTATTTCTTTATCGCTTTGAATGAACCGATGTTTGGGGGCCTGGGAAACGATGTGCTCATTTCCTTGAACTTGTATGTCATTTTGGTCGCATTGGTTTTGATGGGTCAAGCGACGATTGGATCTAAGATGCAACAAAATGTGGGAAATCAAGCTGAAAAAGCCATACACAGGCAAGAACGACTGGAAAATCTACTTGCCAAAATAGCCAATTCGCAAGCCTCCATACAACAATTCAGCCGTAAAGTCACTGAAAATATCACTTCGATGAAGGACATTTCGAATCAATTGCGGGAGGCATTTACCGAGGTTTCCGCGGGAACCGAAAACCAGGCGGCCAGCGTAAAAGAAATGAATGATCTCATGCAAAACCAGGACCACACGGTAAGCGAGGTGGCGAATCACACGACAAGTGTGACAACAGCCACCGATGACAGTTTAAAAGAAGCGACTTCCGACTATGAACGGCTGCGGCAACTGAAAATTGAAGTCGGCAAAGTCCAGCAAATGGTCCAGAATACCGCCGATACGATGGGAGACCTGACGGAAAAAACAAAAAATATCGGGTCGATCCTTGTCACCGTGGACGGGCTTGCCGAACAGACGAACCTTCTGTCGTTAAACGCGGCGATAGAAGCGGCACGGGCGGGAGAACATGGAAAAGGATTCGCGGTCGTCGCTGATGAAGTGCGTAAACTGGCGGTCGATTCCCAACAGTCAACGAAAGAAATAGCGGCCATTGTTCATGCGATCCAGGAACAAACCGGTACAGTCTCAACAGAAGTGAATCGTAGTAAGAAAGCAGTCGATGACAGCCTAGACATGGCCCAACAAAGTGAAGGAAGCCTGGAATTTTTAGTTAAAAATACGGGAGAAATGAGAGAGACGGCAAGTACGCTGGAATCACTCGTCAAAAGACTGGAAAGCTCCTCGCAAACCATCACCGGTGAAATCGCCGCTATCGCTGACGTCACCGAGAATTCTCATGGCATGGTCGAGGAAGTGTTCGCGAGCGTCGAAGAACAAAACGACTACATGATCGCTATCAGTGAACAGTTCCGGCAACTCGAAGCACTCAATGAAGATTTAACGAGCCTCGTGGATGAGAGTGAGCACCGGAACAATACTTAAAGAAAACTTGGCTTATCGCCAAGCCTGGCGAAAGCCTTAGTTGCACTTATGCATGATACAAAAGTTATACTTTCTTCTCTGCTAAAAAAATCTGCTCCCGGGAGCAGATTTTTTCTCGAACACTTTTAACTTATTCCTGCTTTATCACTTCTTCTTTCCAACAGGATAGTATCACGCCAGACACCATCCATTTCACCTATACGTTCTCGTCGTCCGACTTCCCGAAAACCATATTTTTTATGTAAGGTAATACTTGCTACATTTTCTGGGAAAATGCCGGATTGTAACGTCCAGAACCCATTCTGTTCACTTTGTTCGATTAAAGCTTTTAAAAGTAAGCCGCCAATTCCTTTTCCCTTGCTCATTTGACTTACATAAACCCTTACTTCCGCAACGCCTGCGTAGACACTTCGGCTTGAGACAGGACTTAAAGCAGCCCAACCCAAAATTTTATCTTCAAAACGTGCAACCATTCGACATTTAGATAAATGATTATTATTCCATTCTTCCCAGGAAGGAGCTTCTTTTTGAAAAGTTGCATTTCCGGTAGCAATGCCTTCACGATAAACTGCTCTAACTTTTTCCCAGTCTTCCGGGCGCATGTTATCAATAAATACTTCCTTTTCCATTAGATCACCTACCCAATGACTTAAAAATAAAGGCACCGAGCGATGCCTTCATGAGATAATTTAACACTTAATGACTTAATTGCACAATCG
Organism: Natribacillus halophilus; assembly: GCF_900100185.1. GTDB lineage: Bacteria > Bacillota > Bacilli > Bacillales > Marinococcaceae > Natribacillus > Natribacillus halophilus. The sequence continues at coordinate 86,164 of NZ_FNEN01000006.1, forward strand.
TTAAAGAGCGATTCATATAACCCAAAACAGACCGGGCGGTCCTGGTTTTTTGGAAGAACAACGCTCATTTTTACATTTTGATTAGCTTATGTGACGAAGTCCTTAGCGGTATAGGGGGATGCCATTAATGTTGGAAATTCCTTTGTTGTTTTCTTACCATCAACGGAAATCTCTTGTTTCCTCCAGGCAATCACTTGCACATCTGAGGCCCACCAGTGTAATGAGTACAATTAAAATTCCGTATAATGTTTTTTTCATTTAAAAACCCTCCTTAAAATGGACGCACTTTTCCTTTTTTCAGCAAGAGTTTCGGACCGCCAAGCATAAATAGAGATTGGTTATCCACGACCTTTTTCATCGCTGCTGCCGATTTTCCCTGTAGTTTATAATTATTGAAAACACTTCCAATGCCATCTGTCATCCCCAGAGAAGCTACAGTGCCTTTATCGTTAAATACAAAATCATCCGTCGGGTCATTTCTTAACAACGCCTTCACATTCCTTGCCGTCACATCACCTTCCTGAACGGCAAGTTGTGCAGTCGGCGGATAAGGTTGATCTTCTTCATGATTCCATACCCAGGAACAGTCTCCCAGCACAAATATATTTTCTTCCGCTTCTAGACGAAGGTCGGGCTGTACATTTACTTTTCCTTTCGTCAGCTCGAAACCGGATTTTTCAAGTACTGAGCTTCCTTTTACACCGCCTGTCCAAACGATAGTCCCTGCTTTGATTAATTCTTCATCCTCCCCGACAACAAACCCTTCCGGTATACACTCTGAAATAGGAGCGCCGATTCTAAATTCCACACCGCGGTCTTCCAGGGACTTTTTGGCATATTCGACGAGATCTTCATCGAACATCGGCAAAATGGAAGGGGCCGCCTCTACATTGATTATGTGTGCTTTCCCAGGATCGATATCGTATTTGTTGCAAAGCTGCGGCACCCGTTCAACCAGCTCGCCGACTAGTTCCACACCGGTAAACCCTGCACCGCCGACAAGGATATTCAGGCTATGTTCTTCCGGATTTTCTTCATTTTTGTATTTGGCAAATTGATATTCCATATGCTCATTGATGAACCTGCTGGAATCCATGTCTTCAATGGCAAGTGCGTTCTCTCCCATTCCTTTGATCCCGAAATCGTTCGACTCAAATCCAAGTGCAAACACAAGGTAATCATAAGTAAGCTCTGAGTTTTCAAGGACGACAGTATTTTCATCTTTTTTCACTTCAACGACTATGTCATAAATCAGATCCACACGCCGTGGGTTGACTACGTCACTGAGCATCACCCTTGCCTGGTTATGGTTGATCGTTCCTGCGGCTACTTCATGCAGCCAAGTGCTTTCATAATGGTAATTATGTTTATTGACCAATACAATGTCAGCTTCTTCGGGCATTAATTTTTGTGTCAGTCGCCTCGTCGTTGCAAGCCCGGCATACCCCGCCCCGAGCACAACTATCTTTGGCTTGGACATGTAAATTTCTCCTTCCCTCATTCGGTTGTGGCATTCGTGAACCTACAAGGGGATTTAACTCCCACTGGATATTATACTATAAAATCAATCTTGTTTTAATCTTTATGTGTAAAAAGCAATCGGCTCAAACCACGAGGCAATATTGTTCATCCTGCCCATCGGCAATAAAAAACACCCCTTTATTGCGCTAAAAGGAGTGCTGAAAATCACTATAAATACCATCGTATCAGTAATGGCGGAGGAGGAGGGATTCGAACCCCCGCGGGCCGTTAAGCCCCTAGTAGATTTCGAGTCTACCCCCTTCAGCCGAACTTGGGTACTCCTCCAAAATTCTTCGTACAGCTCCATATGTTAACGAAAATCCACACTTTTTTCAAGGGGTTTGCTCGATTCATTGTGAAGAATAAAAATCACGTCTTCGGTTGATATTAAAATGATCCCACTAATGTGATTAACTCAAGGGGTGTGACCGTTGAGAGAAGGGCGAATCGTTAATGAAGTATTCTGGATACGTTCTTTTGCCTGCCTAGCCGTTGCTGTCATTCATGCCGTCTATACAACCCTCGAAAATTATGAAGGCGTGATTTCACAATTAGACGAATACATTTTAATCACGATCAGGTTCGCGGCTTTCTTTGGAACGCCTGCTTTTGTATTTATTTCCGAACTTTTGTTGGCTCGTGTATATCCTAATGCCTTGCCTGAGGACTTTTTTTGGAAACGAGTGCAATATTTACTCCTTCCGTTTATCTTTATGGGCATCGTCTTTGCCTTCGTCACCAATGACAACTGGAGCGATATCGGAATGGATGCTCTCTTAAACGTTTTTGCCGGCAATTATACCGGTTATTTTATCCTGGTTATTTTCCAGTTTTATCTTCTGCATTATTTGTTTCATCGGTTTTTACGAAAGAGCGATCCGAAGATTATTCTGCCTGCGGCCTTACTCATAAACGTGGGCTATCTTGCCTGTTTTAATTTTATCGCCTTTCCCGAGAATACAGTTGGAGCGTATATGTGGGAAAGAGGCTATTGGCTTTTATTCGTCGGGTGGATCTTCTATTTTACCCTCGGGTATTACTGCGGACTGCATTATCCGTTGATTAAAGAAAAAATTGCTCATTTCAAATGGTCGATCGTGTTGTTGCCGCTCGTCAGCTTTATCATCATGGTCTTTTTGGTTCGCACGGACCTCCTCACCACCGTATCATCCAAACGGTTGGATAACATCTTTTATACTATCGGGGTCATTTCCTTGATTGCCCTCGCCACTCATCGCTTCGAAAAGGTCCCGCGGCCTGTTTTATTTATCAGCAAGCATTCGTTCCACATTTATTTGCTTCATAAAATATTTCTTTATTATCTTCCGACCATTCCGGGGATGCCACCCTTGTTATACTTTGTGCTGGCTCTCGTTTACGCTGTGGGCACGTCGATTCTCGTCTCCCACATCCTGTCATCCTTTAGATGGAGCACCTATCTCATCGGCAAAAAGCTTCCCGTGCCAAACTTAATCAAAACATGATAAGATAACGTGTAATTACTTTCTAAAGGAGCAGCACCATGAACAAAGTTATCGTCATTGGCGGAGGCCCGGCCGGTTTGATGGCCGCCGTTTCTGCCGCCAGCCACGGAGCAGACGTTACGTTACTCGATAAAGGAAATAAATTGGGCCGCAAGCTGGCCATCTCTGGCGGCGGGCGTTGCAACGTGACCAATCGTATGGATGAGCGTGAACTGATTCGCTATATTCCGGGCAACGGAAAGTTTATGTATAGTCCGTTCTCCGTCTTTAACAATGAAAACATCATCGCTTTTTTTGAAGATCTGGGGATCGCACTGAAAGAAGAAGATATGGGCCGGATGTTTCCGGTGAATGATAAAGCGGCCACGGTGGTTCAGGTCTTGCTTGACCAACTCCGTCTCAAAGGGGTTGAGACGATCACCGATCAACGGGTCACCGGCCTCGCCTTCGAAGAGGATGAAATCACCGGGGTGAAACTGGAAAATGACCGTCTGCTGAAAGCCAATCACGTCATCGTAGCGACCGGGGGCACCTCGGTCCCTCACACAGGATCTACGGGGGATGCTTATCCGTGGGCCAGGCAAGCCGGGCATACCGTCACCGAACTCTATCCGACCGAAGTACCGATCACTTCAAACGACCGTTATATCCAGGAACGAACATTGCAGGGGTTGTCCCTTCGCGATGTGGAACTCACGGTCTGGAATCAAAAAAAGAAAGCGATCGTGACTCACGAAGGCGATATGCTTTTCACCCATTTTGGCATTTCCGGCCCGATCGCCCTTCGCTGCAGCCAGTACATCGTAAAAGAACAAAAGAAAAATGGTGATCAACCTGTCACCTTAAGCATTGATCTTCATCCCGGAGAATCCGTCGGTGACATGGAACAACAACTGCACAAGCTGAAAAAAACAGCCGGGGAAAAATCCTGCAAAAATGCCCTGGCCTCACTGGCGCCGGAGCGCTATCTTCTTCTGTTATTGGAACGGGTGAATATAGACCCGTCACAGGCTTTAAAAGAAGCGCAGGCGGAACAACTTCAGACGTTGGCCAAAGAGATGAAGCAGTTTGTCTTCTCCTCGGACGGGACCCTTTCCCTGAAAAAGGCCTTCGTCACCGGCGGAGGTGTCTCCATCAAGGAAATCGAACCGAAAACGATGCGCTCAAAGATTAAGCAAGGGCTTTATTTTTGCGGAGAAGTGCTCGACATCCACGGCTATACCGGTGGTTTTAACATTACCTGCGCCTTCTCGACAGGCTATGCGGCTGGAAAAAGCGCGGCACAACAAAACGAGTGAGAGGAGCATCCGCCACCTCTCACTCATTTTTTTAGTTCGCCACGATATTCACGAGTTTTCCCGGTACCGCGATGACTTTTTGGATCGTCTTTCCTTCAATATTGGCTGCGATTTTCTCGTCGGCCAACGCGACTTCTTCCATTTTTTCTTTCGTCGCTTCTTTTGACATTTGCATCTTTGAACGGACCTTGCCGTTCACCTGCAGGACAACTTCCACTTCATCTTCGACGAGATAGGATTCATCATACGTTGGCCACGGTTCATACGTCATCGACGACGTATGACCGAGGATCGTCCATAGTTCTTCTGCCACGTGGGGCGCGACCGGTGAGAGCATCTTGACGAAGCCTTCAGCCGCTCCGCGCGGAATGGTTTCTTCCTTGTTGGCGGCGTTGATAAAGACCATCATTTGACTGATCCCGGTATTGAAACGCAGATGTTCGAAATCATCGCCCACTTTTTTAACCGTTTGATAGTACGTGGACCAGAGCTTATGATCAGCGCCTTCACTGTCAGAGATGGCAGATGTTAACTGTCCGTCTTCTGTAACGAGAAGACGCCATACGCGATCCAGAAACCGACGTGCACCATCCAGGCCGTTTTCCGACCAGGCGACTGCCGCATCGAGCGGTCCCATGAACATTTCATACAACCGTAACGTATCGGCACCATGACTTTCCAGAATATCATCCGGATTGATGACATTTCCTTTTGATTTGCTCATTTTTTCATGGTTTTCGCCAAGTATCATTCCCTGGTTATACAGTTTCTGAAAAGGTTCTTTCGTAGGAACAACCCCGATGTCATACAGAAATTTATGCCAGAAACGTGCGTATAACAGATGGAGCACCGCGTGTTCGGCCCCGCCGAGATACAAGTCGACCGGAAGCCAGTATTTCATTTTTTCCCAATCAGCCAGAGCTTCATCGTTGTGCGGATCAATGAAGCGCAGGAAATACCAGCAACTGCCTGCCCATTGCGGCATCGTATTCGTTTCCCGACGGCCTTTCATTCCCGTCGCGGGATCGGTCACTTCCAGCCAGTCCGTCGCGTTCGCGAGCGGAGATTCCCCATTTCCCGGCGGCTTAAATTCACCTACATCGGGTAACATCAAGGGAAGTTCGCTTTCATCAACGGCAGACATGGACCCGTCTTCCCAGTGGATAATCGGGATCGGTTCTCCCCAATATCGTTGACGACTGAACAACCAGTCGCGAAGACGATAGCTCGTTTCCCTGCGGCCAACGTTATTTTCCTCTAGCCACTCGATCACTTTTTCTATCGCTTTTTCGTTATGCAACCCGTTGAGAAAATCAGAGTTTACGTGCACGCCATCATCGATGTACGCTGCTTCTGCAATGTTTCCGCCAGAAACGACTTCACGAATAGGGAGATCAAACGCTTTCGCGAACTCGTAATCTCGATCATCATGCGCGGGTACCGCCATTACAGCGCCCGTTCCATACGTGATCAACACATAATCGGCAATCCAGATGGGAATTTTTTCATCGTTAACGGGGTTGATGGCGTACGCGCCTGTAAACACGCCGCTTTTCTCTTTGGTAAGTTCTGTACGCTCCAGGTCGCTCTTCAGGGAAACGGCTTTCTTATACTCGTCTACCTTCTCGCGTTCTGCCGCGGTCGTTATTTTCTCCACAAGCTCATGCTCCGGGGCAAGCACCATATACGTGGCCCCGAACAATGTGTCCGGCCGGGTCGTAAAGACCTTGATGGTCTCATCGGCTTGATCGGCAACCGTAAATGTTGCTTCGGCCCCTTCCGACCTGCCAATCCAGTTGCGCTGCATCTCCTTGATGCTTTCCGGCCAGTCAATCTCCTCGAGGTCTTCCAAAAGACGATCAGCGTAAGCGGTGATTTTCAGTATCCACTGTTTCATCGGACGGCGTTCAACCGGATGTCCGCCCCGCTCGCTGACGCCATCGATCACTTCTTCATTGGCGAGTACGGTCCCGAGCGCCGGGCACCAGTTCACGGGAACTTCATCTACATACGCCAACCCGTGCTTATACAATTGTAAAAAGATCCATTGCGTCCATTTATAATAGTTGGGATCGGTCGTATTGATTTCCCGGTCCCAGTCATACGAAAAACCCAGGCTCTTGAGCTGGCGACGAAAGATCTTTACATTGGCCTCGGTAAAAGTGCCGGGATGTTCATTCGTATCCAGCGCGTATTGTTCAGCAGGCAAGCCGAAGGCATCCCAACCCATGGGATGGAGCACATGATATCCCTGCATTCGCTTCATGCGCGCGATAACATCGGTCGCCGTATACCCAAGGGGATGGCCGACGTGAATGCCGGAACCGGACGGGTAAGGGAACATATCCAATACGTAAAATTTGGATTTTGCTGTGTCCTCTCTATCTGTACGGAAAGTTTTTTCTGTTTCCCAGTAATTCTGCCATTTTTTCTCAATTTCTTTATGCGGAAAAGCCATACAAATAGCCTCCTCGTATGGAAAAATAAAACCCGCCCCTCCCCCGGGACGGGATCACTGCACGATAAGTATCGAAGCAAAGGGCTACGCCCTATGACACTATGTTCCCGTACGTCTTGATACTGTCATTGTAGGGATGAAAACAGGGAATGTCAAGATGAGCGGGCAGTGAAATCTGGCGCTTTTGAATGGTATTCTGGCGCATTTCAAAGATAATCTGGCGCTTTCGGGTCAGAATCTGTCACTTTTACAGCTTATTCTGGCGCTTCACATCCACAAGCGAAAATCGTTCGCAGACGAGCAGCAGATCTTCCGAAAATTCGTAGCCGAATTCCTTTAAAGCCGTTTTGAAAAATTTTTCATGTTCGTCTTTCCAATATTGATAACTGCGATCCCCTTCGCCCTCGGCTCGCGCGAATTCTGCGGTCACTTCATTCATCGGTGTAAGAGTGACCTCCTCTGTTTTAATGATCGCTACCGGCTCATCCGCGCTGTTTAAAATAATGCTGTAGTCATCGGTTGTCGGTAAAGGTTCATTTTCAATTTCATACAAAATGTAGGCCGAGCACGTAGCGGTTTTGACACCATCAATAACGAGTTGCGCCAATTCATCCGCTTGCGCGCCGAATGCCCAGGCGCTCACGGTCGATGGTTGTTCGTTTTCTTGCCAGTATTCGTCCCAATAGAGCCGGGCGGCTTGATTCATTATGATCACACCATTTCAGTAAAGATGAGCGGTCGTTCATCCGGCTTTTGAGCTCCGATGCTATAGCTTTCGTTTATGAGCGCCTCCACTTCTGTTGTCTCATCCTGATTTGCATGCAAAACAACAAGCGGATCGCCTTTTTCCACTCGGTCGCCGACTTTCGCTTTTAATTCCACACCGACAGCATGGTCGATGGTGTCCTCTTTCGTCATCCGTCCGGCTCCCAACATGCTGGCGGCCTGACCGATTTTCGTTGCCTCAATGCCCGTCACATAGCCTGGTTCAGAAGTGTTAACCATTACGGTGTGCTCGGCTTGTGCGATTCGTTCAGGATGATCCACGAGGGACGGATCGCTGCCTTGGTTTGCGATGAATTTACGAAACACGTTAAGGGCTCGCCCATCCTGTATCAACGTGTTCGCCAATGCTTCACCTGCTTCCACATTTTCAGCCTTGCCACCGAGAACGAGCATGTGCGCGGCCAGACGAACGCTTAATCGGCGAATATCGTCCGGTCCGCCTCCCCGTAAGACATCAATGACTTCTTTTACCTCTAGAGCATTACCGACCATGCTTCCAAGTGGTTGGTCCATATCGGAAATCACTGCGACCGTTCTGCGGTCAAGTTCGTTCCCGATATTGACCATCGTTTGCGCGAGCTCTTTTGCCGCCGGCAGATCATTCATGAACGCACCGCTGCCGACTTTCACATCAAGAACGATCGCGTCCGAGCCCGCGGCGATTTTTTTACTCATAATTGAACTGGCGATCAGCGGCATGGCATTCACGGTCGCGGTCACATCACGGAGCGCGTACAGCTTCTTATCAGCTGGTGTGAGGTTGCCGGATTGCCCGGCAATCGCCATTTTATGCTTGTTGACCAACTCGATAAACGCGTCCTGATCCAGTTCGGTTCTAAAATTCGGGAACGATTCCAGTTTATCAATCGTACCGCCGGTATGCCCTAACCCGCGTCCGGATAACTTGGCGACAGGCACACCGGCCGCGGCCACGATCGGCGATAAAATGAACGTTGTCTTATCCCCGACACCGCCGGTGGAATGCTTATCGACTTTCGTGCCGTCAATACGGGAGAGATCGAGTTGATCACCGGAAGCGGCCATCGCTTTTGTAAGCGTGGCACTCTCTTGCTCGTTCATGCCCTGGAAATAAATCGCCATCGCGAACGCTGAAGCCTGATAATCAGGGATTCGCTCCGCTGTGTAGTTACGGACGAACGCTTCGATTTCACTATTTTCAAGTAACTGTCCATCTCTTTTTTTTGCGATTAAATCTACCATTCTCATGAGATAACGCCTCCTGTCAGGTCCGATTATACAACGATTTGTTCAAATGCTACAATAAACAAATTGAGAGGTGTCCGCCCATGAGTTTATATGGAGTCATTCCGTTTGCCCATCATTTGCTGGAAAGAGTGATCACACATGGCGATACGGTTGTAGACGCGACGGCAGGAAACGGGCATGATACTGCCATCCTCGCAGAGCAGGTGGGGGCTTCAGGCTGCGTGGTCAGCTTCGACATTCAACCTGAAGCGATCCAAAACACACGGGACCGACTTAAAAGCGGACAGCTTGCTGAGCGGGTGGAACTGATTGGAGATAGCCATGCTTATATTGGAGATATTTTCAGAGCCAAACGTTACACCCCGCCGAAAGCCGCCATTTTTAATCTTGGCTACTTGCCCGGGAGTAACAAAACCGTAACAACGAGCAGTGAATCCACGATTGCCGCCATCACCCAATTGCTTGATCTCATGCCGAGCAAAGGCTTGATCGCGCTCGTCATCTATCACGGACACGAAGAAGGCAAAAAAGAACGCGATGCCTTGCTTTCTTTTACATCATCCCTCGACCAGGAATTTTTCCTGGTTGCACGCTACGAATTCAGCAATCGTAAAAACCATCCGCCGTTCTTGCTTGCATTGGAAAAATTGTAAATGATTGGAGTCCACCCATGAACATCATCATCGTCGGCGCCGGTATTCTCGGAGCTTCAACGGCGTATCATCTAGCGAAAAAAGGATATAACGTCACCATCGTCGACAGCGGCGACAGCGGCCAGGCAACTTCCGCGGCTGCAGGCATGATTTGCCCGTGGTTGTCACAGCGGCGAAACAAAGCCTGGTATACACTCGTAAGAAACGGCGCTGCCTATTACCCGAAGATCATCGCCGAACTGGAAAAAGACGGCGAAACGAACGCCGGGTATAAGCAGGTGGGCGCCCTGCGCCTGCATACGGATGAAAAGAAATTAAGGGAAACGATGGAACGGGCGCAAATCAAACGACAAGACGCTCCGGAGATCGGCGAACTGCTTCTTTTGTCACCCCGGGAAACGAAGGAACGCTTCCCGCTCCTTGGCGATGGGACTTACAGCAGCCTTTATGCCGAAGGAGCCGCCCGTGTCGATGGGCGTCTATTGCGGGACGCTTTTTTGAGGGCTGCGGAGAAGGCCGGGGCACAGTTTATCAAAGGGGATGCTGCGCTCCTAAAGGATGGAACAAACGTGGCCGGCATCAAAGTCAACGGAAAAGAGATTTACGGTGATACGGTGGTTCTCACCACCGGCGCCTGGGCGCAGTCTTTATTGGATCCATTCGGCATCGATGTTCATGTAAGTGAACAAAAAGCACAAATTCTACATCTTCAGCTCCCCAATACGGAAACGGGGGAATGGCCGATTGTTATCCCGCCCGGGAAACAATACATTGCTCCATTTGAGCAGGGACGCATAGTCGCCGGTTCCTCGCAGGAAGACGATACCGGATTTGATGAACGCGTAACCGCCGGACCGATTCACGAGATTCTGTCGAAAACCTTGCAGGTGGCACCGGGTCTAGCCGATGCAGAATGGACCGACACACGCGTCGGCTTCCGCCCTTTCACGCCGAATTTTCTGCCTGTATTCGGGGACCTTCCCGAATTAAAAGGCCTGCTCTTTGCAAACGGGCTCGGCGCCACCGGCTTAACAATGGCTCCATATTTAGGCTCGATACTCGCTCGCATGGCTGTCGACGAACCACTGGAATTGAATGTAGCGGATTACGCGGTGCAGACGGGGAGGCTGCCCTAAGTCGACCCGAATAAGTTTGCCATCAGATAGTGGTTTAGTGTATACTATAGTTAAGAAAGGCGTACATTTAAAAAGACCGTGGTGAGGGTACACCAACGGTCTCCCAATAGAACGCTATCCTTCAGGGATAATCGTTCACTCTTAGGCGAAGTAGTTACCCCGAGGTTGGGACTCTCAGGGGGTAGCTACTTCTTTCGTTTATCGTCTTCTTTCGATGCTATAAAGTACACAAGTGTAGCCGTGGCCACACAAAGCATTAAGGCTTCATAAACTGAAATGGAAGATCACCCCCCTTCTGTCCGTAAGTCACGGACGACCACAGACACGAAGGTTGACATGGTGAACGCTACCCCTGAGAATCTCATTCTATTGTCCAGCTAGTATATCATACTTTGTTTTTCATGCGTACAGGTTTTCGGTATCGTTTCTCGAAGCGACGGAAAATATCTACTGTAAGCCACAGTTCGAACACTTTTACTAGGAAAAACAAGGGAATGATCCGGGGAACGTTGTACGAGTTAGGGGTTACACACCAACGTTGACGACCTAACGACTTTCGGCATACTGCGTTAGGGCTTCATAAACCATGGTTGACGACCTAACGACTGTCAACATAACACGTTAGGGCGCCATAAGTGTTGATGACCTGGCGAGAGGGCGAATCTCCCTTCTCAATCTTCCGTTGTGATTCCGCCCTTTGGTCTAAACCTATTCAAATGGTAAAAGTTCTACTAGAAAAACAAGCAGAAGTATTAAGAGAACGATTAGCAAGGTTCTCGTACTCAAGTCCTTAAGCTTTGGCCGAACCTTGCCTACTTTTTTATATTCACCCTGCGCTTCTTTGATTTCTTTATCGTTAGGCTCTTTCATTACTTCTCCCCCTCTATCCGACTCACAAATTATGATTTCGGTAAGCGCATCGTAAAACTCGTGTCCTGTTTTAATTTATTAATCTCCGAGTCACTTTCTACATAATGCCTTCCGCAAAATGTGCGCAAACACTTTTTCCGCTAATCTCATTCGAATGTCAGACCACATTTTGTTTTGATTATAGGTGAAATCCTTAATACGTCCGATTACCCCATTTCTAAAACCGGGAACGTGGCGAGATATTAGTTGTTTTTTTGTCCTTGTTCTTCTTTCTATCTTTGTCATCATCATCTGCTGAAGGCATTTTCGTACCAGTAAAAGGATTTAATTCATGTGTCATATCTCTTCCATGTTTATCTTCCGTTCTTCGCACATTTTTACCTAAAGCAACGAAGTAAAATACAATAATCGCCAATACAATTGGAGGAAAAATCCACGTCATAAACCAATCCATTATTACACCTCCATTTCTGTATATAAGACTCTAACCTTTAAAGCGGAACTTTAAACCGTTCCATATTATGAAAGGAGCAACTCTTATTCCGTTCTCGCGCCTTATCGTATTGAGAAAGACAGAACAATAGTCATCGTGTTCCAAAAAATACATCTATACAAAATAAACGCTCTTTTCCAAAAACAAAGAGGCGTTTACTTATTTCTAATAAATATCCTCACGGCTGCCAACCTTGCACAATGAGCTCACCTTGATCGACCTCGAAAATAATTCGGAAATCGCCAACACGCTTTCGAAACGTGCAGTATAGAAACCGTTCAACTTTTCTAAAGGTTTGCCCTCTCCAAGCCTTGTAAATATAATTCATTAGCATTCACTTGATAAATATTCCCGATTAACTCACCCTCAAGGTATAGTCAAAGAATATCTATTTTTAAAGGGAAATATAATTAGCCTTTTTGAGACACAGGCCCGAGGGGGAGAGATTGTGATCTCTCAAAAGGCAGTGTAGCTGTTCCGAGAGGGATCAGAAACAGGATGCGATCCCTCAAAAGCCAGTGAAGTCGTCCTGAGAGGGATCAGAAACGGGATGTGATCCCTCAAAAGCCAGTGTAGCTGTCCCGAGAGGGATCAGAAACAGGATGCGATCCCTCAAAAGCCAGTGAAGTCGTCCTGAGAGGGATCAGAAACGGGATGTGATCCCTCAAAAGCCATTGAAGTCGTCCCGAGAGGAATCAGAAACGGGATGTGATCCCTCAAATCTGTCATCGCCTCATTAAATCATGTCCTTAACAACCCGCCTAAATGCCAGTGTCACATGCTTTTCACCGGTGTCAGTTTCCTTCTTTTGTTCTCTTTGCAGCTCAAAGCCCCTTGCCTCATAAAACGGAATTCCCCGCCAGTTGCCTTTCTCAACGGATACCCACTGCTCAAATGCACCGTCTGCTATCTGTTCCTCAGTAAGGGCTGCGAGCAGCCGGCGTCCAACTCCTTGGTAGCGGTACGTTTCATCGACATACAATACAAACACATCGCCACGTTCTGGTCCGGTTTTTGCGCCACCAATCGCTCCGACAACCTCTCCATCAATAAGTGCCACATGGGGGTAAATTCCATTATCGATATCCGAGAGCACCTTGTCATGGTTGTACCAAAACGCCGCATTCTGGTTCTGGTACTTGTCACTCAAAATACTTTCGACCGTTTGCCGCCAACCCACATCACAAACGCGGGCAATTCCGGAAACATGTTCCGGACGAGGCTTCACAATATTTACATTCAAATAAATCTCCCCTTTAGATGTAATTATTCAACCCCACTTTCCACAATTGAGAAGGTTTTATCATTACAATTAATCTCTGCCATGACACCGTATGGCAGTATGAATTTCGGCTCGGTGTGGCCAAAATTCATGTTATAAAGAATCGGTAAGTTTTCCAAATCATTTTCCTTCATAACCTGCAAAATGACCTCTTTATATTCCTCATAATACTTTTCGTCCTGTGGCTTACCAAAGACAATGCCTTTTGCCGTTTGCAAAATGCCCTGGGCAGCATAGTTACGCAACCAGAATTTTATAAGATCAGGTCCCGCTTTTTCCTCCGAGGTTTCAAAGAAAAGAATGCTGTCCTCCCAATATTTCTGCTCAGGCCAAATGTGCGTGCCTTTCGCAAACTCCAGCACATCAATACAACCGCCCAGCAGCCTTCCTTGCACGACTTCCGAACCTTGAAGCAGCTCATATCCTGAATTTGGTTGCATGGTCCGTCGTTGGTTCTTATTAACCTCATCCCATTCCAGGTACTCACTCGTCCATGCTTTAACCGGCTTAATCTCACCAATCGTTTCATTCGAAAAGAGAGTGCGTTGTACCGCATCAACGGTATACTGATCCATCTCAACGTTTTCAGCAAAATCGCTTAAAATCGCCGGTCCATAAAAAGAAGAAATCCCTGCCTTGAGACAGAACAAGTGTGAGATCGTTATATCCGAGTACCCCATAAATATTTTAGGGTTTTTCCTTATGACATCAAAATCAATGTACGGAAGTAAGCGGATGCTATCATCGCCACCAATATTTGCAAAGATTCCCTTAATAATCTGATCTGTGAACGCCGTCATCAAATCATCCGCTCGAGCCTGTGGGTTATCATAAAGATACTCTGATCCTTGTAAACTGTTCGGCATCGGAACAACCTCTAGACCAAAAACATTTTCCAGTCTCTTTACACCTTGCTCGTAACGCCATCTAAGGCTTGGATCACCGGCCGCTCCCGAAGACGGACTTACGGTGGCAACTTTATCTCCCCGCTGTAATTTACTTGGTTTTATCAACATTTACATCTACCTCTCTCATTCAGTTAATCAACGACTACAACTTGTATAAACTTCGACCGTTGATAAATCCTCCGCAAGGCTATTTATTCCGATCGATTTTTGAAAAATCCTGCCATAATCAATATTCCCACAGTGATCATCAAAAAAGTGTGTGCTTCTGGATGGAAAATGATGACGTTTGGAAGAAAGTTAAAATAGGGCATCCAAAAACATACCAATATAATTCCTGCACCAACCCAAGCCACAATTGAAAACGCTCGGAATCGAAACCTTCTCAAATCTACAAACAGTAAGGACAACAATGCTCCAGCTAAAGTGAACAAGATTGATTGCAAAGCAAAATATTCTAACATACGAAAATCAATTTCTGGGTCAATTCCCGTGAAATTTAACAAATCAGTATAAAAAATCGCAAAAAGAAAAATGACAACCAGTAAGACAATACTCGGGAGTAGTCGCATACATCCCCCTCTTACAATAAAAATGTTAATTTTATATATATTTTACTACTTTGGATTTATTATTAAAACATCTTCTTGGCTTAATGATACTTTTCCAACAACGTAAATTCTTCTTTTAATGTATGAAGAATCTCTTCTGATTTCTTCCCACAGTAACCTATATGGTGTTCGGTTTGTGAGTTCATCTTTTCAATAAAAGCTGCTATGTCATGAAATTGTGGTTGTGTAATAATTCTCTGCCCCCCTTCGCCGTTCTCAGGTACTAAGATAAGACTCGATAGCGTTTTTCATATAAAAAACAAGTGCTGTCACCTCGGCTTCCAGTCCTTCCCACTTATCAACAAATTCTCCTCGATAAGCTTTTCTGGCCAACTCGAGTAAAGTTGCATGATCTTTCGGCAACCGAGGGATCGCCCATTCTGCAGCTACATCTTTTGGCGAAATTTCACCAACAGCCACTGTCTGCCACATTCGGGCGAGCGTTAAAATGACGTTACGTTCGTCACCTTTCATCTCTTCCATTAATTCTGGCAAAGACTCCTTGATCGCTCTTCGAATATCTGTCATCGGCACAGGATCAAGGATATCCGAAGCATGGGGGCCCGTAAGAAAAACGCTATTCACTCTTACTTGCGCCAAAACAATAGCCAAATCAGGGTCATAAGTGGGTTCCTGAACCTGCCCTTTCTCAAATTCTTCCCTGAGCCACTCACCATAAATAAATTCATTTTTTGGCGGATATTGCCACGGTACAACATCTTCATGGTTTACAACCGTGACCTCAAGTGGTCGCATAGACTCTGTATTTCCTATCTTTCCTGATATAAGCATAAGTCGATCTATTAGTTTCTTTCGTGTCGCTTCAGATAATGGACGATTGACGAGCACAAGGACATCTACATCACTGTTAATGCGCAAGCCACCGATGACTGCAGAACCAAATAGATAGACCCCGACGACCGTTTTTCCAAGTAACTCCTCTACAATTTTTAATGCTTGTTCCGCTTCCTTTGGTATTTCTACGTTATTTGAATCACTCATCAACGACAAACTCCTCTGCTCGCTCCATAATTTCCTGCACAACCGTATCTTTGGCATCCGCATAGTCCTGCACATGCCGCCATTCACGCTGTGCCAGACGACGTTTAACAGCTGCATATTTATCTCGATCAGCCTCATTAGCCCGGAGCCAATCCCGAAACCTCACCATTTTTTTAATTTCAGAGGTACCTTTGCTGAAGACATGTAAATTTATATCCGTATCGGGACCTTTGAGCAACCGGTGTTCAAACCATTCCGGCTCCCGAATACGCAGCTTGTACCCGGCTTTCTCTAAGACCGAGACATATGTCGTTTCGTCGGCAGCGTCCGTTACAACCAGTACAATATCAATGATTGGCTTGGCGCATAGCCCCGGCACTGAGGTTGATCCAACGTGCTCCAATTGCAATACCTCGGTGCCGAGTACGGAACGTATCCTATCTGCCTCTCGTTCGAATAGCTTAGGCCAACTCGAATCATACTCCAAGAGGGTGATGGTCGCATTGTGGGACGCACGCTCTCCAACCGTGATCCGCTGAAGGTCTTCATCCGATTTAGATGTTGAATTTGACCTATTCTGTCTCGATGACAATTCATTCACCTCTTGTTAGCTGTTATTTAGTTACAATGGTCAACGTACAATCCTTTTACACATTCTCGCTAAAATAAGGCTGGCACAAAGAAAAAGGAGCATTCCGATCCAGGACAATACAAACCAGCCAACGACTGCACCTGTCACGAGACTAATAGGCAAGAGCAGATAAAAGTGGGCGATCTCTATTCCATTTTGCCGAGTCGCTTCATGCCACCGAAACATGTTTAAATAAGAGTGTTCTCCGCTTTGTCTGATTTTTTCCTTAATCATCAATAAAGCAAGCAGCATTGTCATTGTAGCTAACCAAAGCACACCTTTGGCCCAGACCGGCAAAAGAAACATTCCTACCATCGTAATTCCCGTTAATTGTAGATAAAGCTTGATGGATGATTTGTCACGCAGGAATAGTTTGATATAAATTTCCGCTAAACGGTAAGCTCCTCCCGAGCGTTTGAATATCCGTTGCGATTTTGAAAAAAGATACGGCTTGCTTCTTGTGAATAAGGGTTGCTTTTCCACATGGCCTCCCGTGTCCAAAAGCATACCGACCCATCTCATGTTTAGCTCCTGTTCTTTTTCAACATCTTTCAGAAAATGAATCGTTGAATGAATGTTCTTTTGCATGAATAAGTACAAACTGACCGTACATAATCCGATCACTACCCACATGAGTAATTCTACACCAACAAATGCCACATACAACACGCCGCAACCTAAAAACAGCAACACATTCAATCCTGTTAAAAGGATGCCGTTCCAATAATAGAATAAATAGCGTTTGACAAACATCACGTTAGATGGTGTTTCACATCACGCATTGAAAATATGTCAAGCAAATATTCCGTTCTTTGCCAAGTCTCGGATTCGTCAATGGACAATGAAGATGCAGCCAGTGAAAGATCCTCCAACAGGGTCAACTCTTTGTAAAATACTGGCTGCTCAGGGACATATGCATATCGTGCATCTTCATCGTTCCAATCTATGAAGTCATCTGAATCTTTCAAAAGCCCAAACATGGCTTGAATCGTTGTACTCTTGCCCGCTCCGTTCGGACCGATTAACCCGACTAGTTCCCCGGCAGAAACGGAAAAGCGGATGTCATTTATTACTGCCTTTTTATTGTCATAGCCCGCTTTTTTAATGTTTATATTGGCAATCATGAATGAATACTCCGTTCATCTTCGGGATCAGAGGTGCGTTGTGATCCCTCTGAAGCCGGGGGAACCGACCCGAGAGGGATTAGAGGCAACGTGTGATCCCTCTGTAGCCGGG
>NZ_FNEN01000006.1:103991-162859 GCF_900100185.1 Natribacillus halophilus
CCCTCTGTAGCCGGGGGAACCGACCCGAGAGGGATCAGAGGTACCATGTGCCCGACTTTGACGAAACCGTGCTCATCTAGGCCGTTACCGTCTCTTTTTCATTGTTCACGCCCATTTTATCACACCCTTCACGGAAAAAACCCGGAGAAAATGTCTTTCCCCGGGTTTCTACTACTCTTCCAGATCCTCAATAGAATCAATATCCATATATTCCGGTACAACTAAACCGATACCAGCTCCGCCTTCCACATGCGGACCTAAATCTCGCCTTTTACTTGTTCATAATATGTCCCGTGCATTCTCGGTAAGCATGCCCCTGTCATGGCCTCAGCATCCCCAGTTCCTACGATAAACAATCCCCCTTTAAGTGATTATCTCTATTTTTTAATCTTTTTCGGTCCGAGAATCATTGCGACAATACCTACGAAACCATAGATAACGAAGGTGAACGTAAATCCACCAAAATCAATCAGCATACCCGCGAATACGGACCCTATGACTTGCCCGACAGCCAGGAGTAAAAAAGGCGTACCGATCCCTAAAGAAGCATTGGTAATAAACACCCGTATGCCCCAAACCATCAACACACCGGTAATAAAAATATACGACACCCCAAACAACGCAGCCGAAAGGTAGGACGCCACCCATTGTTCCGGAAGCCAAGCAAGCAATAAAGAAGCCGTTCCGATAATGAGACTCCCCCACTTATACGCCCACGGAAGTCCGAAGTGTTGAATGAGCGAACCGGAGAAGCCGCCCAATATCCCAAAGAGCCCGATGATGATCCAAAACAGCGAGAGCTGCCAGCTGCTATAAGCACCGGTCGTTTCAAGAAAATCGATGGCAAACGTCCAAAACGTTGCCGTGGATATGCCAAGCGTCGTCGCGCAAATGATCAAAGGGATGGCGCCTTCCACGCCTCTTATAGAGAACTGCCCGATTTCAAACGATACGCGCGGTCTATCTCCGAGCCGAGGGATCACCTTTGCATTCCATATGAGGGCAATAAGCGCAATCAGCGCATAGATAAAATAAGTTAATCGCCACTCTGATGCCAGCACAAGCGCCCCTGCACCCGAAAGGGCAAGGCCGATGCTGGTACCGGCATTAATCCACGTATTGGCCCGCCCTTGCATTTTCTCTTTGATCCAAAGCGAGATCGCGGCCCCGTAGGGCGGCGACACAAGACCTGTGCTTCCGCCGGCAAACAGAACACCTAAAGCTAAAATCCACACATTGGGCGACGCCCCCATGATTAATAAACCGATGAACGCGGAAGTTCCCGCAGTAAGGATCATGAAACGGGGGCCCTTGTTGGTCGTTAAGACAACCGTAGAGTAAACAATCGCAAAGCAATAAGCGATATAGAATAGCGAAGAGATGATACCAGACATAGATGAGGACATTTCCAGGTCCTGACTGATATTTGGAAGCAACAATCCGTAGCTGAATCGTGCAAACCCATAGGCAACGGCGATCATTGTAATTCCTGGAAGAACCAATCTTGAAAACTTCATGATATCCTCTCCACCATTCATGAATATATATAACGACCTTTATATTTATTGCGCAAAAAATACGATGCGCGAACTATATAAAACGACCTTTCTATTTTCAGGGCGAAAAATCACGATGGCTAATAAACGATTCTTTTTGCCATCGCCATCGCATATTCCGTCGCTTTTTCTACCCCGATCAACGTTGTCATCGATGTCGTTCCTTCAAGCAGTAGTGTAAAATAATGGGCTAAATCACTATGATCGTCTTCGCCGATCCGTTTGGCCAACATTTGAAAATACCGTAACAGTCTTGACTTGTGCGACCGGGCAATATTTTCAATATCATTATTGGCCCCCGAATAATCTTCAATCGCCCGTAAAAACATATCCCCTTGATAGGACTCTTCTGCCAGCCATTTTCCATGGGCTTCAACAGCAGAAAGAAAAGGCGTTTCGATTTCGTCCTGCACCAGAGCATCCAAATACGACCAATATCGTTCTTCTCTTTGCTTTAAAACCTCCTCCACGAGATGTTCTTTAGAGGAAAAGTGGTTATAAAGCGTCATGGTCGCTACATTGGCTTCACTAATAATTTGCTTAAGCCCGACTCCTCGAAATCCATGTTCATAAAAAAGTCTTTCTGCTGCATTCAAAAGATCCGCTTTTTTTACCGGTGTATTCATACCCATCCCCTTTTATATAGAACGACCTTTCCAGAACCTAAGATAACACTTTTTATTTCTATGATCAATAGCTTAGATATACATGGGCTGGGGGAAACATTGTATGGATATTTTTCGGACAATTTTTACTGCTTGCCTACTCGCTTTGTCCGAATAAACCCCTATTTCGGACATTTTTTTACCGATCGATCCCGTTTGTGTCCTTATGGGCCTCCCATTCGGACAATTTTGCCTTTTCAGCCCCTTCTTTTGTCCAAAAAGATCATTCCATAAGCGCCCCGATCGGAATAGTGTTATCCAGAAAAATACCCTTTGGAGTCACCATATCCAAAGGGATAAAACAGTATAACTTTTTTATAAATCGTCAGATTTTTTCACAAATAGTTAAGCTTTATTTTAAGTCTACATGCAGCCACATCATGATTCCATTCATTACCGGTATTCATGCAGATTACCTAATGGGCCTGATCCTGGTGCTAATGATTCCGCCATAAGTTGTGTTTCAGGTGCATACTCGAACCCTTGCGGATCACTTTGTGGGTCGTAATATGTGTTAGCTATAGATTCAGAAGGTGCCGAAATGCTGAAAATAAGCCCTTAGGATTATGCACCAATACCAACCTTCAAAAAACGTCTCATAACTTCCAAAACACTCCTTTAAAAATACTTAAAGGCTCATTCTCTGATCACAAATTTCTTATCATTCATATTGTTTAGAAATTTATTTACGTTGTATTCCAAATGACCAAAGTGGCGCAATGCGCTCGTTGAGTCATCATTCATCTCTACCTCAATTATGAATTTACTACGGTCTTGTGCTCCAGGGGTATAATGTTCCAACAATGGTTTGCTTCTTATCATAATGGATGGCTGAAATAACACCATTGGAAATCTCTTCATGCGTTAACCACCGTGAAACATCCTCTTCAATTTTAAATCCAAGCTGTACATCGCGATACAGGCAGTTCCATGGGACAGTGTATTCGCCTAGAATCGATGGAAGATCATCACTACTGCCTTTAATGTGAAAAAATCGCCATGGGCGTTTTTGATGGGTAAGCTCATCAAGGATGATAGGTATGGCATCGGATGCGATGCTATGAATCCAAGATACAATAAGATCAATAGGACCATAAGTTTGAATGGTTTTTCGTAAAAAATGGCTTAAAGCCTCATTATCCTTATAATCTAATGCGACGAGCCTTAAATCACTGTTGTCATGACCCGGATATAATTGTTCTAACCTGTGTTTGTTTCTCCCGATCACTGATATATGATCTGCATTATTAATAAGCCATTTTGTTGCCCCTGCAAGCATCCCTGTTCCGCCAAATACAATGGCATGTTTCATAAAATCCCCTTCCTTTCGGTATTATCCAGCCACACCAGCGTTAATTCACTTAAGATGGGTAGCTTTCATTTCAAAATGATGTTTCCTGTTCATTAGATGCTTTATCTTCTTGTCTTACATGTCTGAGCTTCCATACAATGAATATCATTAAGACAAACAAACCGATTCCGGCTATTCCAAATACAGCTTGAAGCGCAACTGTAAAAGACGATTGTACAGCTTGAAGCATTTCCGGGTACCCTTCTGCTGCTGCAACTGCCGCACCAACGCTTTCCATGGACGCGTTTGCGATTTCCGAAGGTACCTCGGAGGGAAGGGAACTCGCTAAAACCCCACGGTAAACGAGCATCCCCAAACTTCCAATGAATGCAATACTCAATACAGAACCAAGTCCAGTGCTGACATCGCTCATCGCTGAAGCAGTACCGGCACGTTCTTGCGGAACACTAGAGATAATTTGCTCACTTGCAATCGTCATTGTAGGTCCTCCGCCAAATCCAAGAAGTGATACACCAATAATAAGGATAATTGCTCCAGCATCATGTACAGTTAACATGATAAGTAACACGCCGCCTGCCGCAGTAAGAAGGCCGGACACCATGGCGTATGCCGGGCGCATCCACCGTGTAAGTATCGGGGATATTAAAGTACCGGCCATAGACAGGAGTGCAGGGATGATCAGCAGAAGTCCTGCCTCTGTTGGAGTGAGTCCAACAACGGCTTGCAAATGTTGTGCAAAAAGCATATCTGCCCCAGTCGTTACAAGTAATACGACCGTCACAGCGATCAATGAAAAACTAAAGTCGGGGATCCGAAACATGTGCAAATCCAACAATGGGTCTTCCGTGTTCATCTGTCGCTTAATAAACAGAACTCCGACCGCTATTCCAATCACTACCGACCCACCGTAAAGCATGTTGAATCCATCGTTAGCCATTTCCTGTAATCCGAAAATCAATGTTACCAATGCCAATGAAGACAACAGAACACTAACAAAATCCATAGGCTTCGAATCCTTGTTGCGATACTCAGGAAGAAGGGGTGATGCTGCTAACAATCCAATGGCAACCGGAACATTGACAAGAAATACTGCCCCCCACCACAAATAATCCAAAAGTAGGCCGCCCATTGGAGGTCCTAAGGCCATACCTGCAGAAAATGCGCTGAGATTAATAGCGATTGCTACTGAAAATTGCTTCCGATCGAAAAACATATTCCGCAATAATGACATCGTGGACGGCATCACTGTTGCAGTCGCTACACCAAGAAGTGCTCGTGTAGCAATCAACATCCAGGCTTCTGTCGAAAATGCCGCGATAAGGGAAGCTACTCCATATACCGTTACACCGATCATTAGCAGACGCCTCCTACCGATGCTATCGCCTAGACGGCCCATCGTTAGCGCAAACCCTACAGCCAGCAATTCACCAATGTGAATAATCCATAGCATTTGTGTACTGCTCGGTGCCAGGTCAGCAGCAATCGAAGGCGTAGCGAGGAACAGAACGGTCATATCTGTAGCGAGCATGAAAACCGCCAATGTCAACGCTCCTAACCCCAACCACTCGCGCCATGTTGCCCGGGGAGGATGGTCTTCTACTGATTGGTTACGATCCTCTGTTGTCGTTGTCTGATTCTCCATTGTCATTATCTATCACCTTCCATACATGCAAGTGATCTCTGACCCACTGCTTAAAGGTACGCGCAGGTTGCCCCGTAATCTTCTCAACAGTTGGGACCACCGTGTAGGCCATCTTTGGCGGATCAGTGAACCAGTTGATCACCATTTCGATATGCTCTTCCGGAATGTTCTCTTTCTGCATTCTTGCGCGAGCCTGCTTTTCCGTAAGCTCAATGAATTGAATATCACGCTCCATGACTGCACTGATGATCTGAACTTTCTCGCGAACAGTCAACACCTCCGGACCCGACAACGTGTATGTCTTACCTGTATGTCCATTTTCAAGTAACGTTCTGACAGCCACGTTTGCGATATCAGCTTCATGAATCAAGGCACTCAACGAGTTTCCGAATGCCTCTCGAACCACACCCTCTGCTCGGATGGAGTCGCTCCAATCGATTGCGTTGGCCATGAACTCAACCGGATGAAGTTGGGTCCAAGCAATACCACTGGCTTCCACAGCTTGCTCCACTGATCCTTTCTCACCACTCCATACAACGGTAATATGCTGTACGTTATATTCCTCAGCGAGTTGAATGATTGCATGACCCGGGAGTGGGCTGTACTCCTCCCCACCTACAGTGACCAAAAATATACGATCGGCTCTAGCGAATACTGGCGAAAGCGTCTCGGGAGTAAAGAGATCTCCTTGAACAACCTCTACCCCGTCGGGCATACGTGCTTTTTCAGGGTTACGGGTTAAGGCCAATACCTGCTTACCTGCCTTGTGAAGTCGATCGACCACATGGCGACCAACGTTACCAGTCGCCCCTGTTACTAAAATCGTCATTTTTTATCATCCTTTCATCCATATTCCTATCCATCCATTGCTGAAATAGGCTGTAAATCTTATCGTAAAGTTTTTAATGCCCCGCTCCACGCGACCATCTCATCCAACATGACATTGACATTGTTAATGTGTAATTCAGCTGGCTTAAATACTGTAAAATCCTCGAAATCTGTAAATATAGATAATGTTGGATGTTTGCGGACGTCGGCAACTTTCAACTCTCCTAAGATACCGCGTAAATGTTCAGCTGCACGAGCGCCACCTGTTGATCCATAGCTGACGATCCCGGCTGCTTTATTGCTCCATTCGCCATGCGCGGAATCAAGGGCATATTTTAATACAGCTGGGATGCTGTGATTGTACTCCGGGACAATAAATACAAATCCATCCAGACTGTATAGTGTCTCTGACCAGGCAATGAATACCGGTTCTTGACCGGTGCCTTCCAAGGGAAGTTTATAGTCAGCAATATCTACGATTTCATAGTTTGCATCTCTTCGTTGGTCAGCTAATTCTTTGACCCAATGTCCTACTTGTGGACTTACTCGTCCTGGACGTGTGCTTCCCAAAATAATGCCGATGTTTAAAGTTTGCATCGTAATGTCCTCCTTCAATTGCTTCTATGTATATCATGCCATGTATTTTTTCCGGAAAAATCAATCAATTGTCTAAAAATCCCATACAAAAAAGGCCTTATCATCGATAAGACCTTTCCTACGACAATCGTCGTACATTATTTTTCGAACCATCTATGCTTCAACGCATGGATCGCTGCTTGCGTGCGATCCTGCACCTCCATTTTTCCGAGGATACTCGTGATATGTGTTTTCACGGTTTTTTCGGTGATATGCAGGTCAGCGGCCATTTCCTTATTACTTTGTCCGTAAGTGATATGTTTTAGGATATCGCGCTCCCTTGGAGTTAAAGCATGAAAACTGGCATCATGTTCATCTGCTTTGGCAACATGGGTCATTAACTGGTTCGACACTTGTGGGTGAAGAGTTGTTTCTCCGCCCATGACAGCAATCATTGCTTCTTCCAAAAAGCTTGGATCCACATCCTTCAGTTGATAGCCACTGGCACCTGCTCGAATCGCGGGTAATACATGATCCCTGTCTGAAGAACTGGTTAGTATAATAACGTGGATGCCCGGGTGTTTCGCTTTGATGCATTGCGTTGCTTCGATGCCATCCATATTCGGCATGATTACATCCATTAACACGATATCCGGCTGCAGTTGTTCCACCTGCTGCAACGCTTCTTTTCCATCCTGAGCTTCACCTACAATCTCGATATCTGGACGCGTTTGCAGAAAAAAGCGTAGACCTTTTAATACGACGAGATGATCATCAACGAGCAGTACTTTCAAAGGATATTACCTACCTTTTTTGTGGACAGGTACACGGACCGTAATCGTCGTGCCCTTTCCGTTTTCGCTAGTCATTTGAAAGGAACCTTGAAGCTCTTCGGTTCGTTCTTTCATGCTCCTAATCCCAAGGGATTGCCGCGTCTCAACAGCACCTCCATTGCCTTGATCCATAACGCGCATCGTAAAATCATGAGGTTCCGATTGCATGATGATGGCGGCTTTTGATGTTCCGGCATGTTTTTGAATATTATTCAATGCTTCTTGCCCGATCCTCCATAATGTTTCTTGGCATGATTGGTTCACGCCTAAATCATCCGGAGCTTCGATGGATAGCTCTACCCCAATTTTTTGCGCATATTCGGCAAGTGAAGTCATAAGCCCTTGCTCGAGATGATCAGGACGTAGTTGCCAGATCAAGCTACGCAAGTCCGTCAGCGCTTCTCTCGAAAGCTGTTGAAGTTCCAGGACAACTTCCATGGTCGTATTCTCTTTCTCATCAATGAGCTCTTGAAGTCCTCGTGATGTTAATGAAAGGGCAAACAATTTTTGATTAACTGAGTCATGTAAATCCCGGGCGAGACGGTTCCTTTCCTTGTAAACGAGCAACGCTTCCCATTCTTCATGCAGGCGAAGGCGTTCGATACCCATTGAAAGGTGGTTGGCGAGCACTTCCAGCATCCCCATTTCCAAATGATCACATAATGAAGTGCTTCGACTGAGCAATAGCACACCGAACGTTTCCTCGGATCTTTCGGGCATGAACAGAGGAAAAGCAATGGAATAAAGGGGTTCATGGTCTTTTAAAGAGGAAAAATGCAATGGTTGTTCATTGCCTTGAATCATGTGCTGATGAACATAAGCTTGCCGAACGATGTCCGGTTGGTCAAGGTTGATCTCTTGTTCAGCATCAAATACTTCTCTTGGACCGTGATGATCTGAACAGGATTGGACAGTTAATCTCCCTCGTTCCATCATAATGATCGCGGCGTTTGTCCAAGAAGGCAAATGATCGTGCAGCTCTTGCATGAACCTGTGAAACAATTCAGAGCGGTTAAGAATGTTGCCAATTTGGCGATTGATTTTTTCAGCATTGGCATAAGCATCGACAAGATAACGCGCAATGGCATGGACTTCTTCTTCTGTCTGTTGCAAATGCAAACGCGTTCGTTCCACTGCTGCCCCTATTTGATAAGCGAGTGTTTCCAAGAGAACGAGCTCATCCTCATGAAAACGACGGCGTCCAGGTGAAGCTAAGTTAAGTAAGCCGATTTTCTTCCCGCGAATCGTTAGCGGAATGCTGGCATGATGGGTAAGTCCCCGTGTTTCGCCCATATCGTTGTCGATGGCTTCCTCGAGACGGGCACATTTCACATGGTTGACGGCCTGGTTCATATACCCTTCCCAATAAAGCTGCAAGCAGGCACAATCTGTGTAGCCCTCATAACAATGCATTAGTTGTTCCCGGTTGTTTTCCAAAGCAGGGGGAAGTTGGTGGGAGGAAACCAGTTCATAAGATGTTTCATCTTCCGTTAAAAAAATCCACCCTGTTTCCAATTCCATTAAATCGAGCAAGCGTTCCAATGATAATTGCAACATTTTTTGTAGATCAGTATTTTTGTTCAAAGTTTCAGAAATTTCTCGTTGGATGTGTAATGCCTTTTGATACTTTGATGGATGGGACGGCATCGATTCCACTCCTTTACACACTTATAACCAATCACTTCATAAAAGGAATCATCCAATGTGTTATCATAACAGACTTTGCTTAATGAGGCGCAATGATGTCATCTACATTCAATGTCAATGTCCTTAATAATTTTATTGGAAAAGACATATGATACGCCTCCATTAAGCTGTACTCTTATTATATCTTATAGTTGAACCACCTATAGTGCTCATGAGGTACACTAAGTCCGTCCATTTAAACAAGCTACTCTGACCTATGTAAAATCATATCCTCACAACCGCCCCAGGCGCTGCCAGGAGAAATAGAGCATAAAGCGGAAAACTTCGTCCCGTTCCGGTTCATTGAAAATCTCGTGGTAAAGGCCGCGCCACTCCCGCATCGCCCGGTCTTCGATGCGTAGACGATTGAACCATTCGTGCGTCACTCTTTTATCGACGAGATAATCTTCGCCCGCTTGCAGAATAAGCAATGGCACATTCGGAAACTGATAGGCATGGTCGAGGCTCGTTCTCATCGCTTTTGTTAGTTCCTGATACCAGCGGACGGTCACGTTATGAACATACAATTCATCTGTGAGAAGTTCCCTGCGCACGTCTTCATTTCGCGTCAATCTTTCCGCACGGATGCCGCTTTTCATGCTAAATGTCGGTATAAGCCGATGCAAGCCGCGACCGAGCAGTGTGAGGGGTTTCTTCGGCGGATCGTATAAATGTAAACACGGTGATGACAATATCACTCCGCGAACCGGCAGTTGTTTTTCCATCATCGTGCGGATCACTGCGAGTCCCCCGAGGCTGTGTCCAAAAAGAAAAACGGGCAACTCAAAAGAAGTCGCTTCCTTATACCACTGGTGAACCGTATCAATATACTGGTTAAAATGATCAATATGTCCACGCTTCCCCCGTGTCCTCCCGTATCCGGGAAGATCCCCCGCGATGACGTGAAAATGTTCCCGGTTCAGACGCTCGACTAACCACTGATAACGTCCATAATGCTCGCCTGCCCCATGTACGATGACAATGACACCGATTGGGTTCTCGCACTTCCAAATTCGCATGATCGTCTCCTCCCCGTCGCTCGAAACATCCCTTTCCCATTATTACACCATATGTTGACCTTTTTTTCATCCAAAAAAGTATGTGAATTCACTTCTCGTATAGTATAATAAAGGACGGCGCTTGTCCCTATCAATATCGCAAAGGAGGCAGAGGCGCATGATCATCTATCCATACGGCGATAAACGTCCCGATATTGACAAAAGTTGCTACGTTGCTGACGGGGTCGTCATTACCGGTGATGTGTCGATCGGTGCTGACAGCAGTATCTGGTTTCATACTGTCATTCGCGGCGATGTGGCACCGACAGAAATAGGTGAGCGCGTCAATATCCAGGATCAGAGTATGCTTCATCAAAGTCCTGATCAACCTCTCATTATTGAAGATGATGTTTCAGTCGGGCACCAGGTTATGCTTCACGGATGTAAAATCCGAAAAAAAGCATTGATCGGCATGAAGGCAACGGTCCTCGATGGAGCCGACATCGGTGAAGAGGCTTTCGTCGCTGCCGGTTCACTCGTGACACCCGACACGGAGGTCCCACCGCGAACGCTAGCCATGGGGAGCCCTGCCCGCGTCGTTCGTGACCTTAATGATGAAGACCTCGAGGAAATGAAACGCGTCCGCGAAGCTTACGTCGAACGCGGAAAAACCTATGCCAAGGCAGACAAAATACATAAGAAAGAGGGAAAAGAATGAGCACATTGCAGGAAAAAAAGGAAAGCTATGCAGATATCGCCTTAAACGTCGGCGTCAATATCCAAAAAGGGCAAACACTCTTCATCCGTTCACCTCTTTTTGCAGCTGATTTTGTACGCATCGTTGCCAGGAAAGCCTATCAAGCGGGTGCAAAACATGTCCGTGTCGATTGGAGTGACGAAGAGCTCACGCGCACGAAATTCGAACTCGCCCCTGAAGAAGCATTTTCAGAATTCCCGGAATGGTACGCACGGGCGCTGGAAGAAGAGGCGGAAGATGACGCGGCATTCTTGTCGATTACCGGCGGTGATCCTGACTTGTTGAAAGGCATAGATGCCGAGCGGATCGCGACGGCAAACAAAACGAGCGGCAGAGCGATGGACGGCTTTCGCAGCTACATCCAGTCTGACAAAGTCAGTTGGTCCATCGTGGCTGTACCGTCGGTCAAATGGGCCGAGAGAGTTTTTCCCGAAGCAAAAGGAGATGAAGCGGTCGAAAAGCTATGGGAAGCTATTTTTGCCGCGACCCGCGTGAACGAATCCGACCCTGTCACCGCCTGGCAAGAGCATCTACAAACGCTTGATGAGAAAATGGAGACACTCAACGACAAACATTTTCATGCCCTTCACTATACAGCAGAAGGAACCGACTTGACGATTGAACTCCCGGAAACGCATCTCTGGGCTTCCGGTGGAAGCGTCAGCAAAGCAGGCGTGAACTTTGTTGCCAATATCCCTACGGAAGAAGTCTTCACCGCGGCCAGGAAAAAAGGCGTCAACGGGAAAGTTTCCAGCAAAAAACCCCTCAACTACGGGGGCACGTTGATCACTGACTTCACGTTAACGTTCGAAAATGGCTTGGTCGTTGATTTTGAAGCAAAAGAAGGCGAAGAAACGCTAAAGAATCTGCTTGAAGGTGATGACGGCGCGTCTTATATCGGTGAGGTCGCTCTTGTGCCGCATCGCTCCCCGATCTCTGACACGAATATCATTTTCTTCAACACCCTTTTTGACGAGAATGCTTCCAATCACCTGGCCCTGGGAAGTGCTTATGCCTTCAATATTGAAGGCGGAAAAGACATGGATAAAGCCGAACTCGAGGAAAAAGGCCTCAATACAAGCATTACCCATGTCGACTTCATGGTAGGCGACGCCGATATGGATATCGACGGCATTCATGAAGACGGCACGCGCGAACCCGTCTTTAGAAACGGGGATTGGGCGTTTTAATGCAGCGCTTAAGAGCCGTGGTTCCGGCTTTTTTGCATTGAATGAAAGGGTCATACACCATGTTGACGACCTAACGGCTTCCGCAAAAACACGTTAGGGGGCCATTACGCTAAAAAATAACCGCCGGGCACCCACCCAGCGGTTATTTTTTCATGTCATTTCGTTTCCGCCGCAAAAGCGTCCTCATTAAGTAAAGCCGCTTTATCCGTCCGCTCCCATGGCAGATCAATATCTGGCCGTCCGAAATGGCCATAAACAGCGGTTTGTTCAAAAATAGGCCTGCGCAAGTCAAGCATGCGAATAATGCCGGCGGGCCGAAGATCAAAATGCTTTTCCACAAGTTGTAAGAGCAAGCTCTCCTTCACTTTCGCGGTTCCAAATGTATCAACGGAAATGGACACCGGGCGTGCAACGCCAATCGCGTACGCGAGCTGCACTTCGCATTTTTTCGCGAGCCCCGCGGCGACGATGTTTTTCGCTACATAGCGAGCGGCATAGGAGGCTGAACGATCGACTTTTGTGGCATCCTTGCCGGAAAAAGCGCCTCCCCCGTGGCGCGCAATTCCGCCGTACGTATCAACGATTATCTTGCGCCCTGTAAGACCGGCGTCACCCTGCGGGCCACCGATCACAAACCGCCCGGTAGGGTTAATCAAGACTTTCGTTTCCTTATCGATCAAATGCTCTGGAACGACTGCCGATATCACGTGAGCCTGAATTTCTTTTTCAATCTCGACAATGGTCACATCCGGTTGATGCTGTGTAGAAATAACGATCGTATCCACGCGCAGCGGACGGTCATGTTTATCGTATTCAATCGTCACTTGCGTCTTCCCATCTGGACGCAAAAAGGGAACGATGCCTTCTTTGCGAACCGTTGACAGGCGACGCGCCAATTGGTGGGCCAAATAAATCGGCAACGGCATATACTCTTCTGTCTCATTGTCCGCGTACCCGAACATTAATCCTTGATCCCCGGCGCCGATCGCCTCCATTTCCGCCTCTGACATTCTCCCTTCTCTCGACTCTAAAGCTGTATCAACGCCCTGGGCTATATCGGGGGATTGTTCATCGATCGCTGTCATAACGGCGCATGTATCCGCATCAAGGCCAAACTTCGCGCGCGTATAGCCGATCTTTTTCAATGTATCCCGAGCCACTTTGGAAATATCTACATAAGTTGTCGTCGTAATTTCACCCGTGACCAGAATCATGCCTGTATTCACGACTGTTTCACAAGCGACACGGGCGTTGGGATCTTTTGTTAATATGTCATCGAGGATCGCGTCAGAAATCTGGTCACAAATCTTATCCGGGTGGCCTTCGGTGACTGATTCAGATGTGAACAGTCTGCGTCCATTCGCTTCCATCATGCTCCTCCTTCACCGGTCTGTTCGATATGTTTTAAAGAAAACTTGGCTTATCGCCAAGCCTGGCGAAAGCCTTAGTTGCACTTATGCTAAAAAAACCCCTTGCTTCCCGAGGGAAAAGGGGTTTTCGTTTCTCACCTTTTTCGCCTCTTATCCTGCAAAGCGCTTGTGGACTTTGCCAGGTTGGCACCTTTCCCGCCGGGGATGGTTGCTGGGCTTCACAGGGCCTGTCCCTCCACCTTCTCTCGATAAGAGCGTACCTTAATACCAATCCGCATCAAGTCGCAGTTTTTATTTCCTCATGATTTTAACACAATTACGTTAAGAAAAAAAGACAAGCAAAAGCGCATTCTTGAGAAATCGACACGGCAAACTAAAGTAGACACAAATTTTTTTCATTAAAATAGTATAGACTATATATAAAAATGTGTTATACTAATTGCATCCCATTATCGTGCCCTCGGGTTAGCACAGAAAGGATTTTGCCGATTATGAGTACCGTTTCATTTGATTCAGCCTTAAATCATCTTCTAGAGCAAAGACAGGCCGAATTTGATCTTCCTGTGCCCAGGTTAGTGGAGAGGGCACTCGCGCGCGATGAGGGCGTTCTTACGAAAGCAGGCGCTTTTGCGGCCACTACAGGCGCATACACCGGGCGCTCTCCCAAAGATAAATTTATCGTCGCTGAACCGTCGACAAGAGAAACGATTGACTGGGGAACGGTCAACCAATCGGTTGATCGCGACGTTTTTTCCGCTCTATATCGCAAGGTTCTTCATTACCTGGGTCAACAGGACAGTCTTTTTGTTTTCCATGGCTATGCCGGGAAAGATAAGGATTATCGCCTCCCGCTTAAAGTGGTGAACGAATACGCATGGCATAACTTCTTTGCGCGTCAGCTGTTTGTGCGGCCGGAAGCCGATGAACACCCGGCCGAAGAAGATGGCTTCACCATCGTGTCTGCTCCCGGTTTCAAGGCGGATCCGCAAGTGGATGGGACACGTTCGGAAACATTCGTTCATATATCTTTTGAAGAAAAAATCATTCTTATCGGCGGTACCGAATATGCAGGAGAGATGAAAAAATCCATTTTTTCCGTCATGAACTATCTTTTGCCTGCTCGGGAAGTTTTGCCGATGCATTGTTCCGCCAATACCGGTAAAGAAGGCGACGTCGCTTTATTTTTCGGATTGTCGGGCACCGGCAAAACAACGCTGTCGGCCGATCCCAATCGCTTTCTTATCGGCGACGATGAACATGGTTGGTCAGAAAACGGTATTTTCAACATCGAAGGGGGTTGCTATGCCAAATGCATTCAACTATCAGAGGAAAAAGAACCGGACATTTATAATGCCATCCGCTTCGGCGCCGTGTTGGAAAATGTTGTGATAGATGACAAGACGCGCCTTCCGGACTATGACGATACGTATTACACGGAAAATACGCGGGCCGCTTACCCTCTTGAGCACATTGACAATACACTGCCGCAAGGAAAAGCAGGACATCCGGACACGATTATTTTTCTTACCGCAGATGCCTTCGGGGTATTGCCACCGATTAGCAAATTAACGAAAGAACAGGCAATGTATCATTTTCTAAGTGGCTACACGAGCAAACTTGCCGGTACGGAACGGGGCATCACCGAACCGGAAGCCACGTTCTCCAGTTGCTTTGGCGCACCATTCTTACCCCGCCATGCATCCGTGTATGCGGAAATGCTCGGGGAAAAGATCGACGCGCACAACTCGAGTGTTTTTCTCGTCAACACCGGTTGGGCCGGGGGCGATTACAATGTAAGCGACCGTATTGACCTGGCTCACACGAGGGCAATGGTGCAAGCAGCGCTCGAAGGGGAACTGAACCGGGTCGAAACCGTCGTCGACCCTGTCTTTGGCTTACATGTGCCCACCCGCTGCCCGGGTGTGCCTGACCATGTCCTGCAGCAGCGTGAAACGTGGAATGACCTGGAAGAATACGAACAGAAAGCAAAGGAACTTGCTAATAAGTTCCACAGCAATTTCGAACGCTTTACGAACGTCCCCGCTCATATTCGTCATGCCGGGCCGAACTAAGGCTCTCCGAACCCATATAACGATCATTGCCGAGAAAGGCCATTCCTTTCTCGGTTTTTTTTAGCAGGTAAGAAAGTATAAACCACTTTCTTATCCTGCATAAGTGCAACTAAGGCTTATCGCCTTAAAGGCTTGGCGATAAGCCAAGTTTTCTTTAGGTTCTATTTTTTTAAAACTCAAAACTCCTCTCTGGGCATCACCGAACGCCCACACTACACATATAATGCGGTATCGATGCAAGGAGGAGACGATAATCATGAATAAGTGGATTCGCCGAGGCTTAGCCCCGGTTCTTGCTATTCCTTTAATTTTAAGTGCCTGTGCCAACGGGGATGGTGGCGAAGAAGCGACCATTGAAGTTGCGGAAGTGACGCGCTCCATTTTCTATGCGCCATTATATGTCGCCATAGAGGAAGGTTTCTTCGCTGATGAAAATCTGGATATTGATCTGACGACGACCTGGGGTGGCGATACGACAATGACGGCACTCCTTTCCGACAGTGCTGACGTTGCGCTCGTAGGTTCGGAAACATCCATATACGTACACGCACAAAACCCGAGTGACTCGGTCGTCAATTTTGGCGCATTAACAGAAACGGATGGCACCTTCCTCGTTTCCCGTGAACCGATGCCTGATTTCTCATGGGAAGATCTGGAGGGTGAATCTTACCTTGGGCAACGTGCCGG
Source organism: Natribacillus halophilus (assembly GCF_900100185.1). GTDB lineage: Bacteria > Bacillota > Bacilli > Bacillales > Marinococcaceae > Natribacillus > Natribacillus halophilus. The sequence goes on from NZ_FNEN01000006.1 coordinate 120,164, forward strand.
CGGCATGCCGCAAATGGCCGGCGAATATGCCCTTCGCCAAAACGGGATTGACCCGCATGAAGACGTAGAACTGGACCAAAGTGTCGATTTTGAAAATATCGCGAGTGCATTTGCGTCCGGAAGCGGGGACTTCGTGCAATTATTCGAACCAAATGCCACCGAATTTGAAGAAGAAGGCATTGGTCACATTGTTGCCTCGTTCGGGGAAGAATCCGGAACGCTTCCATACACCACTTTTATTACAAAGGAAAGTATGATCGAAGAGGATGAAGAAGCTCTCGTTCGTTTTAACCGTGCCATTTATCAGGCTCAACAGTTCGTTGAAAATGAATCAGCCGAAGCCGTTGCTGAGTCCATTGCCCCTTATTTTGATGAAACATCCGAAGAATTAATCGCTACGGTTGTCGACCGCTACCATTCGCAAGGCTCCTTTGCCGAAGACCCTTATATCAACGAAGACGGCTGGTATCATCTTCAGGATGTCATGGAAGAATCCGGGGAATTGCCGGAGCGCATTGATTATGAAGAGCTCGTTGATACAGAAATCACAGATCAGGCTCTGGAGGAATAAAAGTGAGAGGTGGGGGTCACTCTACCCCCACTTTTGTATAAGGAGGGGGAGAAATGCATCATGGCGCTTTTGACATTAAGAGAAGTAGAAAAACATTTTTTTTCACAGGAAAATGTCATTGAAGCGATCCGAAATATCAGCCTCGATATCGACAGCGGCGAGTTCGTCTCCATTATCGGCCCGAGCGGATGCGGAAAAACGACCATTCTGTCGATGATCGCCGGCCTTATCAAACATTCGGCAGGTGAGATTCTGCTCCAGGATGCCCCGATCACAACGACGAGTACCGATATCGGCTATATGCTGCAGCAGGATTATCTTTTCCCGTGGTTAACCATTGGCGAAAATATCGATATCGCCCTGGAGATTACGAAAACGAAAACCAGGCAAAACCAGGCCTATACGCGGGAATTACTCGATCAGATGGGCCTCGCCGACCGGGAAAAAGATATGCCCTCCGAACTTTCCGGAGGGATGAAACAACGCGTTGCTCTCGTGCGTACACTCGCAGCCAAGCCTTCGTTGCTATTGCTGGATGAACCGTTCTCGGCTCTGGATTTTCAAACGAAGCTAAGGCTGGAAGACTTGATTCATGAAACGTTGAAAGAAAAACGAAAAACCGCTTTGCTCGTCACCCATGACATTAGCGAGGCTATCGCCATGTCCGATCGTATTGTACTCCTTTCGAATCGCCCGGCAGAAATTAAGAGGACCTTTATCATGCCGGAAGAGCTAAAGGCAAAATCGCCGCTTGCCGCTCGTCAACAGCCAACGTTCCAGGATTGGTTCCAGTTGATCTGGAAGGAGTTGGAAAATCTTGAATCCGAAATTGCATGAACAACACGAACAATTCCGCGTACGGAAAAAACATGAAAAAATATACGTTTTCATGACACAAGTGGCGATATTGGCCGCGTTTATTTCTCTATGGGAAATCGCCAGCCGTTTAAACTGGATTGACCCTTTGATCTTCAGTTCTCCGTCCAGTGTGTGGAACCTGCTTGTATCCATGATCGCCGATAGCAGTCTATATGTACACATCGGGGTGACCCTGGTGGAAACGATATTCGGCTTTTTGATTGGAACTCTGGGCGGTATAGCGATCGCGGCGTTTCTTTGGTGGTCTCCATTCCTGTCTCGTGTCCTTGATCCTTACATCGTTGTTTTAAACGCGACCCCAAAAGTGGCCCTCGGGCCGATGCTTATCGTTATCTTCGGGGCGAATATGACATCTGTCGTTGCGATGGCCGTTCTGATTTCCATTATCGTGACCACGCTTGTCATTTACGGTGCCTTTAGGGAAACAGATGAGAACCTCATTAAAGTCGTCGATACGTTTGGCGCTTCCAAATGGCAACGATTCCGCCATGTCATTATACCCGCGTCGTACCCAGCGATGGTATCTGCCCTGAAAGTTAACGTCGGACTCGCATGGGTCGGGGTCATCGTCGGTGAGTACCTCGTCTCCAATGAAGGACTCGGTTATTTGATCATCTACGGTTTCCAGGTCTTCAATTTTGACATGGTAATGCTCAGCCTCGTACTCGTTGCCATACTTGCAACTATCATGTATCAGGCGGTGGCGATTCTGGAAAAATTTCTCATGAGAAACCGTCATTAAAATCATCCGTTATGGATGATTTTTTTGTTAGCAGATAAGAAAGTATAAAACTTTCTTATCTTGCATAAGTGTAACTAAGGCTTTCGCCATGCTTGGCGATAAGCCAAGTTTTCTTTATAGGTAGTGGTTTTCTACGTATTCTTTTGCTAACAACCAGACTTTATCCTTCATAATAAAGCTATATTTCTCATTCTTATCTAATCTTCCCGGTATGTCTTTCAGAAGGTAGGGGCCTTTTGTTTCCATGTACCCTTTTTTGGATTGTAAGTAAGCCACTTCGGCAAAATATACATTTTTGACCACGGTGTCGTGTCTCCCGCGCACTTCATATTGCCCCAGGTAATGAAGCGCATTTATCCGAGCGCCCGTTTCTTCCCACACTTCCCGAATCGCGGCCGCTTCCGGCAATTCACCTTTCTCAACTTTCCCTCCGGGGCATTCCAGGCCACGCCGGGGGTGTTTCGTCAGTAACCAGCGCTGATCATATCTGCAAATCACCAGGACGTGCCACGGATGGTTCGAGTAAGGCTCACGACAAAAAGAGAGGCCTACCTCATTTCCATAATAATCGACGAATGTGTGTGTCATTTTTTTAGCCTCTGCTTTCACAACGCCAGGCAATCATTTTGCATCATCAAGCGGCGATTGACCTTGCTCTTCATACTGCTTATATAATGATCGGGCCAACTGGGCAGACCAGCTTGCCCGATCCTGTTTACGGTTTTTAAACTCTGTGAGTAATTCGTCACCTGTATAGCCGTCCTGAATCAAGGACTCCATAATATAATTGAAGATATCTTCCTTTTTAAGTGCCATTTTACTGTCAATCAATATCGCATAACGTTCATTCAGTTCACGAATCGAACGCACGCGTCCAACCATCGTGGCCGGATCATTCTGCTTGTGAGAAATCAGAACATCCATCACGACCTCGCTCTTCTTTTCTGATAAGCGTTGAAACGTTGGGATCGAAGGCTCGTCTATGACAGCTTCAAGCAACCACCATCCGCCTTCCTCGCGATTGATGACGAGTCCTTCCTGCAGTTTAACCTGTTCCTGTTGCAGTTCTTCCTCTTCTTTTAACAGCAAGTGTAACCCCTGTAGGCGAAAAGTTTTCATAGCGCGCCTCCATTAATTTTCCTGATATCAAGATGTCATGGTCTCCGAGCACGCGTCATATCTTACTGCGGAACGCTCGTGTTCCCCTCCTACCCAGGCGAGAAAATCGGTCTCCTCTTCAGTAAGCGGACGATGTAAAGCCTCTTCAAACTCTTTAACCAATGTTTGGCTACACTCTTCTGCCATCATTAGACGATTCTCCTTTACACTGTGGAGATTTCCCTCGTCGGATGCGTGTTTGTCTATCTCTTATTATGCTATGAACACACTTCTATACAAATGCTTGAATTCCTCTTTTTTTTATAAAAAAATATGGAATTTTAGTGGGAAAAGTTAAAAATGGCAGACTTGGAGCTAGAGTTTATCATATGCGGTTTTCAATCGATTCATGCCCTCAATAACATGCTCACGGGGACACGCAACGTTCATACGCGCGAAACCGCTGCCGGCTTTTCCGAAGGTGTGACCGTCATTTAACGCGATTCTTCCCTCTTGTCTCAGCCATTGCTGCAATGCTTCCTGGGACATTTCAAGCTCCCGGAAATCCAGCCAGAGTAAATACGTCGCTTCCGGCTCGGTAAAATGAATCTTCGGCATTTCCCTTTCTAAACGCTCTTTGACATAATCAACGTTTCCCTGAACATACGAGATAAGGGCTTCAAGCCATGGTTCGCCGTGGCGGTATGCCGCTTCCGCGGCAGCTGAGGAATATGGATTGCCGATGCCGGTGAAATTTTGCTGCAATTGTCGCTCGAAGGATTTCTGCATTTCCTTGTCGTTAAAAATGACATACGACAGTTGCAAAGCTGCAAGGTTGAACGTCTTGCTCGGAGCCATGCCCGTGACAACTTGCACATCACGTGCAGCCTCAAGCGATGCAAAAGGAGTATGTTTACCTTCCAAAACGACATCGGCGTGAATTTCATCGGAAACGACGATGACTTCATAGCGCTCGCAAAGCTCCGCGATTTTTGTCAGTTCCGTTTCTGACCAAACGCGCCCGACGGGATTATGCGGATTGCAGAGGATGATCATTTTTGCCCCTTTTTTCATCTGGGCTTCCAGGTCTTCAAAGTCGATTTCGTATTTGCCATTTTCTCCTTCAAGCAGCCGGTTCTCAAGAAGGGTACGGCGATTGCTTCGCAGCAATGCAAAAAAAGGATGATACACCGGCGTCTGAATAATAATGCCGTCGTCTTCATCGGTAAAAGCATTGATTAAATGATGAATAGCCGGTACGACACCGGGCGTGAAGGTCATGTCTTCCGGTTGTATGTCCCATTGAAAACGCCGATGTGTCCACTCTTGTATGGCAGTGCGCAAGGAATCAGGGGGATGGTGATAGCCGAACACGCCATGTTGGGTCACTTCATCCAGCGCCTTAAGAACGGGCTCCGGGGCCTTAAAGTCCATATCCGCCACCCACATCGGCCAAAGATCGGCGTCCTTGTAAAGAGCCTCCAACTTATCCCATTTCATGGAGTTGGTATTTCTGCGATCTATAATCTCGTCGAAGTTCATGGAAGTGCCTCCTTGTAGTGCTGCTTATGATGTGTCTCCTATTATTGTACTGCACGAGTGGGTACGTTGAAAGTAGTAAGCATAAGTTACGCTGTTGCGCACCGAAACTCGTTGGAGGTATCTTCAGGGGAAGGGGGCGGGCGATCTCCGTTTGAGGGATTACTTCGCGGGTCTTGTTCCTCTCGGAGCAGCTTGACCTCTGGCTGAGGGATTACTGCGCGGGTCTTGTTCCTCTCGAAGCAGCCCGACCTCCGGTCGAGGGATTACTGCGTGGGTCTTGTTCCTCTCAGATCAGCTCAACCTCTGTCTGAGGAACTACTTCGCGGGTCTTGTTCCTCTAGGAGCAGCTTGACTTCCCTCTGAGGGATTACGTCTTGCGTCTTGTTCCTCTCGAAGCAGCTTAACCTCCGGCCGAGGAACTACTGCGCGGGGCTTTGTTCCTCTAGGAGCAGCTAAACATCACTCTGAGGGATTACTTCTTGCTTCTTGTTCCTCTCGAAGCAGCTCGACCTCCGGTCGAGGGATTACTTCGCTGAGCTTGTTCCCGCTTTCCCTCACAGGGGATTTCGGAGGTCGGGCAGTTAATCAATATAATAGGACGCTGATTTACTTCCAACTTTTTTAAAGTGTTTAGTAAGCGTTCTATAAACTTTTTTCCGATCACCCTCCACCTTACACCATTCAATGATTGTAGGTGTGGTAATTCTTTCCCTTGGAAAAAGAATCTTGAATTCCCTTATACTTCGGAGGATTGCTGATTGGGAATTTTCTTTTTGGCCACACGCAGCACATATCCAAATTCGTCCCTTTTCTATCATAAAGGATGAACATTCGCTGCAAACCACTCCCTTTTTCAATTGCCCAAAATCATACTCCGGCCACTGGGTATTTGGTGATTCGTGTAAATGCAATGCAACTAACTGCTCCGCAAGCTTTTCATGACTTCTATCAAGCTTTGAACCTAAGTTGTTCATTTTTTTCATAAATGAATTAAATTGGGTGGGGAAAATCGCCGGTAATTCCGGGGAGGCGTGATACAGCGTAAATTCAGGGTGGGTGAAAACAAGGTAGGCTTCAATCGGAAGGTTCATGTTTAGACGTTGGCGAAGCAATTGGCTCAAGAGGGATTCGCAACGTTCCAGCTGGGGCAAAGGGCTGGTAATTTCATCAGCGACTATCGTTTTCCATTTATTATCATCAAGGTAAAAGTCGCCTTTATGATATTTGGAGTCAAAGAGATGGATCATTCTCTGAAAAATAACCAACGAATCAATTTGAAAAATCTTTCCCTTATGCTTAAGCAACAAGTCATTAACGACTAGGCAATCATTCCTAAGACCTTCCAGCCAAACATCCAGTTTCAACTCACCGGCATAACCTTTTTCAAGATTCATATAATACTGGTCGTCCGGAAGATTCATTCGCGGATTCAATAATCGCAAAACTTTTAATTCAAGCGACGGCTCACGTTCTTTAACTGTTTTCATTGCCCCACTTCCTTTCATTTTTTAAAAGTATATCATAAAAAAGAGCTCCGCAGAGAGCTCTTTTCGAGATTTCTATTAAACTCTAACGTCTTGTAGTCCCTTTGAAGCGGCATTCGCCCTTTTTGAGGGATCGCATAATGTTGTTTGTTCCTCTCGGAGATGCTCGACCTCCCTTTGAGGGATTACTTCCCGTCTTGTAGTCGAGGATTTATCCTATCGACCATATCACTAATCTTTACCTGCTTTTTATCCGATGTCCTCGTTCCCATCATCTCATCAGACGGCTTCCTTTGTCAGCCCTGCTGATTCTTTTCTTTTTTCGACATCGTCACGGCTTGCTTGATGCCGTTTTTAAATGAGAATTTGCCATACATGAGCACCCCGCCCTTATAGATACGGGCAGCGAGAATATTAAACAGAATGGCACTGAGTGACAGAATACCGATAATCACTGCCACTTCCCACATCGGTACCGTTCCCATGCCGATGCGCAGGAACAGAAGCTGCGGCGCGAAAAACGGAATATAGGACATCACTTGAATGAACGTCGTATCTGGTTGATTCAGCCCAAAAATAGCGATGAAAAACGCGATCATGGCTACGATAATCAATGGTTGCAGCGCTTGATTGACTTCCTCCGCGCGGCTGACGAGTGCCCCCAGCATCGCGGCCAAACCTCCGTATAAAAAATACCCGAGAACGACAAACAACAAGGCGTATAACAAAAGAGACACGTCAGGGACTTCCCCTACGATCATTTGCAACAGCTCATCATCGGTCATCGTAAGCCCGATGCCAGCTGCAGCCGCAAGAGCAGCTAAACTAACGAGACCGACGACGCCGATCCCCACGAGCTTCCCTAACATTTGCGTAATGGGATTCACACTGGAAACGATCAATTCCATGACACGTGAGGATTTCTCGGTGGCTACCTCAGTGGCGATCATCGTCCCAAAGGTGATAACGATCATATAAATGGCAATGACCAGTACATAAACCATCCAATAGGCTTGCATCTGTGATTCCTCGGTCTGCACTTCTCCTCCCGGGGAAAGAGGCTCTTCATTAAAAGAAATCGGCGCATGAATCATTTCGAGTTCGTCTTCATCCAAATCGAGTTCACTCGTGACGACGGCTTCTTTTACATTTTGCACATCCTGATTGACTTCCTGACCGACCATAAAATCATTGTCGTCGCCATAAAAATCAACGTTGAGATCCACCGCGTCACCACTCAACGCGAGGACGTATTCGTATTCCCCGTTTTCAGCTGCTGCAATCGCGTCTTCTTCATCGCCCTCGGTATAGTTTACATACTCAAAGGACCCTTCTTCGTAGTCTACAAGGCTTTCACCGATGGCATCATCCGCCGTCTCATCGACGACCGCGATACGCTGCGCAGCGTCCTCTTCTTCATCATCTGCAAACACCGATATAAATTGCCCTGCATTCATCAACCCGATGATGAGAAGGACCATCGCTAACGTTGACCACATAAAGGCTTTCGATTTTAAACGTCTGCTCACCGTATGCCCGACGGTAATCCAAAAGTTATTCATCCTCATCTCCCCCTGCCTTATCTATAAATATATCGTGCAATGAAGGCTCCTCTATCTCAAATTTGCGGACAAACCCTTCCTGGGCAATTGTGTAAAATAGATTTTCAGCCACATGCTCGTTTTCCACTTTTACCGTCGCCCCATCCTTGGTTTTTTCCAGGTTCAGAACCCCCTGAACGGAATGCAAAAAATCCAGGTTATAATCCGCGCGCAGGCTGACATTTTTCATGTCGTAGGAGCGTTTAATCTCTTTTAGGTTCCCTTGTAATACTGCTTTGCCGCGTTTTAACATGATCAGGTCTTCACAGAGTTCTTCCACATTGCGCATCTGGTGGCTGGAAAAGACTATCGTCGTTCCTTTTTCCTGCAATTCCAGCACCGCTTCACGCAACATATCCGTGTTCACCGGATCAAGACCACTAAACGGTTCATCCAGAATTAAGAGCTCGGGGTCGTGCAGCACGGCCGCGATAAATTGAATTTTTTGCTGGTTCCCTTTCGATAGTTCTTCGATTTTCTGATTTTCATATTCCGGGACTTGGAATTTTTCCAGCCACTGGCGCATGACTTCTACGATATCAGGCTTTTTCATCCCTTTGAGCCTCATCAAATAAATCAGCTGTTCTTTCACCGTCAGTTTCGGATATAAGCCTCTTTCTTCAGGGAGGTAGCCTACCAAATGTGTGCGTTTATAGGAAAGCGGCCGCCCTTCCCAAAGGACAGAACCTTGTGTGGGGTCTAAAAGACCCAGGATCATCCGAAACGTCGTCGTTTTTCCCGCGCCGTTAGCGCCGAGCATGCCGAGCATACGCCCTTTTTCGACTTCGAGTGATACCCCGTCCACGGCATGGTGTTTGCCGAATTGTTTTTGTACATCGTTAATCATGAGTGTCATAGAATTCTCCTTTGCATTAATAATAATCTTAATCAATCAGCTAAAGTCTCGTCTTCTACGATAAACGCCAGCATACTTACACCTCATTCGTTTCCTCGTCGCGAAGCAGCAACGGCAGGCTTTCATGCAAACTTAACCGTTCGCGTTTCATAATTTGAACGTCTCGTTCCGCCAGCCATTTTTCCGTTGCTTCGGCATCACTCGTTAAAATCTGCGGCGGAACTCCCTCTACTTCTCGGATGCCGGGGGCCTCCTCAACCCCGGTGACGGATTTTGCAAGCCAGATCCGTTTAAATTGTTGTGCGAGTATATCTTTTTCCATCGGTTCTTGTGTTTTTCCATTTTTCATAATCACAATATAGTCGGCGAGGCGTTGCACTTCATCCGCAATATGCGTCGCAAACACGATGCTGCCGTCCGGATCATCTTCCATTTTGCTGATGAGTATTTTTTCCAATTGTGTCTGCCCTTCCATATCAAGACCCGCAAACGGCTCGTCGAGGAGCAGAAGCGATGTATCGCGACTGAGCTGCAGGGCAAGAACCGCCTTGCGTTGCATACCGACGGATAGTTTGCTGATTCTTTTTCGGAGGGGTAGATCAAACTGTCGCGCGTAAGCTTGAAAACGATCATCTCTCCACGTGTCATCGTGATTGGCGTGTAAATCACGCAATTTTTGCAAACGAAACGGCAACACTTCCGGGAACGTTTGCGGAACATAGCTGAGAGCAGCTTTTCCTGCAATGCTATGAACATTGTGCCCATGGACTTTCGTCTCTCCTTCGCCGGGATAATCCCCGCTCATCGCTTGGAAAAAAGTCGTTTTGCCGGCACCGTTATTTCCGATCACTGCCGTAATCGTGCCGGCGTGGATCTCCAGATTGATGGGGCCGAGTGAGAAATCATCCCCCATTTTCCTGACAATGTTTTTACACGTAAGTGTATGCATCATTTATCTCTCCTCTTTCAAAACGATCGTCAATAATCGCTGAATCTCTGTATCCGTATACTCATGTTGGCGCGCTGTTTTCACGGCTTGCCTGAGAACGTCTTGCACCGCTTGCTCTTTTAACATCGATCGTTTCTTTTTCCCCACTTCCTGGACGAATGTCCCCTTGCCGCGGTACGTTTTGATATAGGCTTGCTGCTCCAGGTTCTGATACGCGCGCCGGGTTGTAATCACGCTGCAACCCAATTCAGAGGCAAGCGCGCGAATGGACGGGAGGGCTGTGTCCGCCGGCAAATAACCGGACACGATGAGCGCTTTCACTTGCTCTTCGATTTGATAATAAATCGGCTCTTGCCGGTCTTCATTAACTTCAATCGGGAGTGGCATTAATATCCCCCTTCCGATTGATGCGTTTGTTGCCCAAGGACACAATTGTCAAGAGCGAAATCATAACAATAAGGTAGGCAGTCAACACGGCCAATGCCGGATATTTCTCCGCTAAAAAAATCGAAAATGCCATGAACGTGAGATCAATTGGAACGAGCCAAACCCAAACAATGAAATAGAGCAAAAAATAAATAAAAACGACAATATACACTACGCCATAAAGATGAAACCTTCTTTGAAAACGAATGCCAACCTCTTCAAGTGCAACGTATATTGAGAAAAAAGCAATAGCACCCCAGAAAACGAGAAAGCTGTAGAAGGCGGAATCTGTAAATGTAAAAGGAAACACGTCTGCAAAGACAGTTACAATACAAATGCTGACTATCATGATGACAGGCGCTTGCACACCCTTCACCAGTATTCTGCTATATAATAATTGCTTCTCCGGAACGGGGAGGCGTCTTGCATATGTGTAAAAGGCACTCGACCACACTGACGGCGATAACTCTGACAACCTAAATTCCTTGACATGTACATTGCCCAATAATACCAGAACCCCCATGATTAAAAAGACAGATTCCGGAATGGCATTCCCTAAATTCATTTCAGGATCCAAATTTGCAACGGCATTAATTAATAAGACTATTAATACGCAAGCGAGGAGTCCAGTTAAAAAACCGCGTAAGCCCATTTCTTTCCATTCAAACAGCGCTAACTGAAATATTTCCCTCATGTTTTTAAACTCCTTGCCTTTTTATCTTGTGTCTTCCTGCGACATCAACCGTCCATAACGTTACGAATACAATAGCCCCGGCTATGGCCAACATCGCTGTTGGCTGGGCTGCAGCATATTCAATCGTAAAACGTATAAATGTACCATTATAAGGAACGAGCCAAACCCAAAACACCAGGTAAAAAATTAGAAATCCACTGATCCACGCGATTGCTTTCAGATCCATCCTCGTATCCTCTTTCTTGTTGTAACCTATTTCATTAATCGCGTTCATCGCGGAAATCATCGCAACGGCTATCCAAAAGGCCGCAAAGCTAACGAAAGCATCATTCCCAAATAGAAAAGGAAATGGTGAGAGCTCTACAATGACTACTAGAGAGACTAGGACAAACATGACTACTGCCAAATATATGGATTTCACGAGCAATCGACTGCGAAACAATACGACTTCAGAAACAGGCATTCTTTTCATGTAACGATAAAAAGGTGAAGATAATACACCGTCGTTCATTTTCTTCAAATTAAACGGCTCACCGTTGAACTGCGACCCCCCGAACCAAAGTAGAACTCCTATGATAAATACGATGTCCATTCCGAAAAAAGCTACGTCATTTCCTTCCTGCGCAGCATAAGCAAAAAGAATAGAATAACAAACCAATATGAAGATCACGGATCCGATTCCTTTAACACTCATATTCTTCCATTCAAACCACGCCAGACGAAGTACATCCCTTATCATCATGAACAACTCCCTAACTGTTCATCTGTTCATATCAATATACACAGTATAACACTTTATGTGCATTTTGCAACTGTTTTTTTCATAAAAAAAACACACGCCCGCATTTGGACGTGTGAATCGTTTACAGATTTATTTTTTAAAGTATAAGCATACCTGCGATCGCGCCGTTCATCAAATTGCCGAGAATAGCCGCAATCAAGGCGCGCGGTCCGTACTGGGCAATTTCCTGGCGACGTTCCGGCACAAGCGCGCCCAGACCGCCGATCATAATCGCGATCGTTCCGATATTGGCAAATCCGCTTAAGGCAAAGGTTGCAATCCCAATCGTTCTCGGATCCGTAATCGCACCGGCTTCCATCGCTTCAATAAGCGTGCCGAAACCGACGAACTCGTTGATAATCGTTTTTTCCGCGATCATTTGTCCGACCAACATTGCCTGCTCCCAAGGCACCCCGATTAAAAATGCCAAAGGAGAAAAGACAAAGCCAAATATGGTCGCAACGGTCAAATCCTGACTGATGAGTCCCAACCCTATATCAAACAATTCCACAAGCGATACGAAGGCAAGTACCATGGCACCAACGTTCAAGGCCAACCGCAACCCGTCGGTTGTCCCTCTTGCCGCCGCATCAATCACATTTCTTGTGTCCTTATCCCTTTCGATTTTAACGTCGTCCGTTGTCTTACTGCGATCCGATTCGGGGATGACCATTTTAGCCATGACCAACCCTGCCGGCGCAGCCATGAAGCTCGCGACAATCAAATAATCCACCGGTGCCCCCATCGCGACGAGACCGCCTAGGACAGATCCGGCAACGGTTCCCAATCCAACGGTCATAACCGTAAAAAATTCCGAACGTGTCATTTGATTCAAATAAGGTTTAATCGTAAGCGGAGACTCCGTAATCCCGACGAAAATATTCGCTGTTGCCGCAATGGATTCCACTTTACTCGTCCCTAAGACTCTTGAAATAAGGCCGCCCAGAATTTTAATCAACCAGGGCATAAACCCTATGTAAAAGAGTACACCCATTAAGGCAGCGAAGAAAATAATGACAGACAAAACGTGAATGAAAAATGTGTTACCATCGTTAAGCGCCATCAAGTCTTCACCGAACAAAAAGTCAATCCCTGCATCTGCAGCGCCTAATATTCCGGTTACAAATTGACTGAGAACCGCAAGGATTTCTTCTCCTACTCCCCAGCCCAGGAAAAGCATCCCGATCACCAGCTGAAGTGCCAGCGCCCCTAAAACGGTTCGCACATTAATATTTTTCCTGTCCACCGAAAGCAAAAGCGCCAAACCCAGCAAAACAACAATGGCAACGATTCCCCAGGCGATATTTCCCAATAACTCCATGACCGCCCACCTTCCAATACATAATTAGTTCATAAGACTTGTCTGGCAACAGTCCAAGAATATACTACCATTATCATGACCTTCTGTCATCATTTTACCCTCATTCATTACGCTTACGGCCACGCCCCAGTTCGAGGATTGCCTCTTCCTCTTCCGTCTCCGCATATACCGCGGGTACTTCTACCGGTGTTCTGTCCTGATTAATAGCGACCATGGTCACAAAAGAAGTGGTTGTTGTTTTCGTGTCTCCGGTCGCTGGGTTCTCCACGCTCACATGAACATAGACGACCATTGATGTTCGACCCGTTTTCGCTATCCACGCTTCCACATTGACAAGGTCTCCCGATTTTACAGTTGAATGGAAATCAACGCTGTCAACTGATGCCGTCACAGCAATTTCACCGGAATGACGCATGGCCGTGATCGCCGCCGCTTCATCAATATAGGCGAGGACATTGCCGCCGAAAATCGTCTGCAGATGGTTCGTATCCGAAGGACTTACGAGGTGGGATTGCAGGGTATGGGAACGGGACATAGACCTGGATTCATTTTGCTTACTCATTCATATTAGCCCCCTTTCTCACAAACCTACATTTTTTGACAAGGATCGTCAAATGCAAATGACCACCTCGTGTTGAAGTCCAGGCGCGGGCATTGGAATGTGAATCGAAGTGGGATGATTGAAAAATAATCCCTCAAACGGGGGCGATCTGCTGCGATAGGTACAAGATGAGCCAAGTTATACCCCTAAAGCAGCTTGGCACTCTCCGTGAGGTACAAGATGAGCCAAGTTATACCCCAAAAACAGCTTGGCACTCTCCGTGAGGTACAAGAAGGGCTAAGTGTGCTCCAACCAAGTTCGTTGGAACATGAATACGGGTGGGATGATTGAAAAAGTGTGCCAACCGTATCCGTTGGAACGCGAATCGAAGATAGTATGGCTGAAAAAGTACTCCAACCACTTAAAGCCCCTCATTTTCCATTAGAAAATGAGGGGCTTTAAAAACGAACCTGCGTTTCTTTTTAAGATTTGACCTCCAGAATAATTTTACCTTTCGTTTTTCTGTCTTCCATTAATTCATGCACGCGTGCCGCCTCTTCAAGGGTAAAAGTATGGCCAATTTGCAACTGCAGATCTCCGCTTCGCAAATGAGAAAACAATTCTTCTAAACTCGATTGTATCAACTGGGGCTTCCTCATGACCTGCGGTAAAAAGAAGCCGATGACAGATTGATTTTTTTCCATAAGGCGGCGTGCGTCGAGTTTGCTTGGCTCGCCGCTCGCGGAACCGAAGACAATCAGACGCCCGAAGCGCCCGAGAATTCGCAGCGTTTTCTCGAAAATATCACCGCCGGCCATCTCCATCGCTATATCCACGCCCTCGCCATCAGTCGCTTGAAGGACTTCTTTTTCCCATCCTTCTTGCGTGTAATTGATGCATACGTCTGCGCCCAAGCGCTTTGCATCTGCCAATTTTTCCTCGGTACTCGCTGTCGCGATCACTTTGCCGGCACCAAGCAATTTCGCCAGCTGAACGGAAATACTGCCAACGCCACCGGCAGCGGCGTGGACGAGTACCGTCTCTCCTCCTTCTAATTGACCCATCGTTTTCAGGACGTGATAAGCACTTAGCCCTTGCAGGGGTAAGGCAGCGGCGGTGGAAAAATCCAGCTCGTCACCGATGGGAATCACCGCGCGTTCATCGACGCTCACATACTCGGCGTAGCCGCCAGAACCTGTCATTGTGACGACACGTTGCCCCGGGTCAACACTCGTCACTTCGCTTCCTGTTTCTTTAACGACACCCGCGACCTCCGCGCCGGGAATAAAGGGAACCGGCGTATGAACGACGTATTGACCTTTGCGTCTCATCGTGTCTGCATAATTGATCGGTGAACTTCTATCAATACTTCCTTGTTTTCCGGCTGCGGTTGTTCCACATTCACTGTTTCCAACACTTCAGGACCACCATAATTCGAGAATTGAATGGCTTTCATTTTTTCATCACCTATTTCCCTTTAAAATTGAGAGGTGTGTTCATCTGGCCATTATCCGGTTGCTGATGAACAGGCAAAGTATCATCTGTTAAATGGGGAGGAGTATAACTATAGATTTTTCAAACGGTGGATCTCTCTACTGTGGTCATAAACGTTTTCTTCAATTCTTGTGAAATCAACGTCCAGCAACCGAAGTTGACGGTCAACATAGTCAAACCGACCCTTTGCTTCGTTAAAACGGGTGTCGATTTCTTTCCGCAGGCCTCTCTGTCCATCCGTCAATACCTTCTGCCCGGTTTTCAATTCTTCAATGTTTTCATCCATTCTATTCAATCTATCATCCATAGAGGTGATCCTTGTATCCATCGAGGTCATTCTTTCTTCCACACGCACTTGACCTGATTTTAACTCGTTAATATCTTGACCCATATCATCCAATTTCGACAAAATTTGTTCCAACTTTTGTTCACTCATCACTGCCCCCCCTCTTCTGCAATTATAATCTAACGACCTATTTAATAACCCATTCCATCCTGTTTGCAAGAAGTTTTCTATCCAGCACTTGTGTTAAATTAAAGACTTGGAGATCAAACGATGGTTTTTTCTGACCGGAATAATCCTGCCAATTTTCCGCTACAAACTTTAGATCTTCTGCTTTAATTAACGCTACTCCCGTATCATCTTCGGAAAAAACCTTTAATTTTTGAGCTTGATTAACCGCTTCTGGTGTAAAATCCGATGCGATAATTAAAAAAATGGATGCTTTCGTTTTTTCCGATCTAATGTATCCAAGAAACTGCTCGACATGATCTTCGGGAAAAGCATACGGTTTTTCCGTACTTTTATTATCCCATAAGAGACTGGTTTTAGCATCAAGCTTGATTTTACCATCCGCATGTTTAGATCCCGGCATTTCTTCAAGTTGCAGCCCCAGCTTTTTTTCAAACAAGTACCTTGTCGCTTCTTCAAAATATTTTTCGACATTTACGTCTTTGTCTATGACTTTATTCGCTCTGAGTGACTTATAATTTCGGGAAGCCAGTTCTTCGAAAAAATCATAATAGATGGACCGTTCATCAGTCGGGTCTGAGTCTACTCTTACCGTCACGTTTTCATAATAGTCGATAATGTTCTGTATCTTTTCGTCTTTAGGTCCGCTAACATTAACGCCTTCCAACGTTCTGAGATATTGTGTTAGTTCAGGATTACTGAGATGAGCCAGTGCTTGAGAAGGAACAATATCATATTTTAAAATTCTTTCAATCAAGTTATCCTTTTTCCCGCTAGAGTTAATTTCCATGGAAGCGAGTATAGATTTAAGTTGCACGACATTCAAATGATCAAGCAGTTGTCTATACGTTTCATTTCTCAATTCTTCTCCCATCTCATATCTAACGACTCTTACAATGTCGCTGGGAATGATGTAGTACGTCGTTGCATCTGTCTTGAATCTAAGTAAAAGGCCCCTCAGTTGTAAATCTTTTAAAGAATGATCAATATGCCTTGCCGAATGCAGCTTGTTTCCCTTTTGTGGAAACCTCCCCATTCTACTTTCCATCAGATAATGATCCCAAATGGTTAGTTCGAACTCATCACGAAGCGTGTATAGAATGTTTATTTCATGGGCATTTAAGGCTTCGTCTTTCGCCCAGGCCGTTTCCAGGACAGCCGTATACACCTTCATTGCCGTTTTATCTATTTTTGCTGTTATGTAACTTTCGTCTTGGCTGTCTTCCAATAATTGCGTCTGCAACGCTAATACATCTTCATGCAATTTTTTATCCGATAATATATAATTTTCGCTACCCAGTAGACATTTAAGAATAAGCCTGTTTAACAACGTTGTATCCCGGTCAGTTGTTCTAAAGTTTAAGTTTCTTTTTACTCTTTCCTGATTTTTAAACTCATCGATGTTTTTAATGATAATATCTCGCATATCATCCTCATCACTTAATTTCACATCTTTTAAGAAGCTATCCACCGTCCTCGTTAAATACATTTTCGTCATCTTCGGCAATACCTCTTGTAAATGCAAGACCATCAGCTCCCCTTTATAAGACCTTAGTTATTACTATTATACTATGCAAACCGCAAAGATCAAAGTGTGGTTCTGCGCAACAAAAAAAGGGAGCCAGCGGCTCCCTTTCCGTCAATTTTTAAGCATTCACTTTGCTCATCGAAATGCCACAAGCTTTGGCTACCCCTTCGCCGTAGGCAGGGTCGGCTTTATAGCAGTTGCCGATGTGACGGAGCTTAATGAATTCCGGTGCGTCTTCAATATCACGGGCTGTGTTCGCAAACAATCTTTCTTTCTGTTCATCGCTCATGAGATTGAATAGTTTACCAGGTTGCTCGTAATAGTTGTCGTCATCTTCTCTGAAGTTATATGCGTACGCGTCGCCTTCCAGCTCGAGCGTCGGCTCTTTACGTTCCGGCGTTTCTTCCCACTCACCGTAACTGTTTGGATTATAGCCGATGGTGGCGCCGTGATTGCCGTCGACTCGCATAGCGCCATCGCGATGATAGCTATGGGCAGGGCATTTCGGAGCGTTGACCGGAATTTGATGATGGTTTACACCCAGGCGATACCGTTGCGCATCACCATAAGAAAATAACCTTGCTTGTAGCATTTTATCCGGTGAGAAACTAATACCGGGAACGATGTTCGTCGGTGCGAAAGCCGCTTGTTCTACTTCCGCAAAGTAGTTCTCCGGATTGCGGTTGAGTACAAATTCTCCAACCGGAATGAGAGGGAAGTCTTTTTTATACCATACTTTTGTAAGATCAAACGGATTGTAAGGCATGTTTTTTGCTTCTTCTTCCGTCATGACCTGAATATAGAGCTTCCATTTCGGATAATCACCGTTCTCGATGCTCTCCAATAGATCTTTTTGATTGCTTTCGCGATCTTTACCGATCATTTCTTCCGCTGCTTGGTCGGTTAAATTCTCAATGCCTTGTTGCGTTTTGAAATGGAACTTCACCCATACTCTTTCGTTATCAGCGTTAATCATGCTGTACGTATGGCTTCCGAATCCATTCATGTGACGGAATGATTTAGGAACGCCGCGATCACTCATGACAACTGTGACCTGATGAAGCGCCTCCGGCAATGAGCTCCAGAAATCCCATTTATTCTGGGCGCTGCGCATATTCGTATATGGATCACGCTTTACGGCATGGTTTAAGTCCGGAAACTTCATCGGATCTCTGTGGAAGAAAACAGGGGTGTTGTTTCCTACGAGGTCCCAGTTCCCTTCTTCGGTATAAAATTTCAAGGAAAAGCCGCGAATGTCACGTTCATCATCTGCGGCACCGCGTTCACCGGCAACCGTGGAAAAACGTGCGAACATCTCGGTTTGTTTGCCAACTTCGGAGAAAATATCCGCTTTTGTGTATTTTGTAATGTCATGGGTGACTGTAAATGTTCCGTACGCGCCGGAACCTTTCGCGTGCATCCGCCGCTCAGGAATGACTTCCCGGTCGAAGTTGGCCATTTTTTCCAAAAACCAGAAGTCTTGCATGAGCATTGGACCCCGCGGACCTGCTGTCATGACATTCTGGTTGTCGGGAACCGGATTTCCAAACGCCGTCGTTAATCTTCTTTTTCCTTTGTCTTCATTTTCGCTCACGATTCGGCACCTCCTGAAATAAATTACAACTATTATAATATCATATTAATTATCATAAATCCATGGATATGATATTCATTGTACACCTCCTTTTATACTCGATTTAAGGCCTTAATGCAAAGCATTTGCTCATCGATGCGCTTTTTCTCGGCAATGAAAAAACTTCCCTTTTTTTGATAAATTGTCATCGTCGATTTATCTGTCGTAAGTATGATAGTGTTATGATAGAAAAAATTGTGTCCAGAGGTGAAAGCAGTGGCTAAGACGAAAAGAAAAAATACAAACAAAAAAGCTCCCATAAAGTTTCTCGTCATCATCACACTTGCCCTTGTCGTTGTCATGGGGGCATTATTGTTCGTCGTCAATGGCGGAGGCAGCAGTACAGCTGATGAAGGAACGCCGCCGATCGAAGATGTTCCGACAGCCGGAGATGAATCCGCACCTGTCTCGATTGTCGAATTCGGAGATTATAAATGCCCGGGTTGCTTATACTGGGACAGCGAGATCGTGCCCCAGCTTTACGATGACTACGTTGATAACGGAGATGCTTCCCTTTCATTCTATAATTACATTGGCTTCGGCGAGGAATCCTTACAGGCTTCTTTGGCAGCACAGGCCATTCATGAGGAAGCTCCTGATCAATTCTGGAGTTACCATCACGCGCTTATGCAACAGGCAGGACAGGAAGGCTCCCAGGTGACACAGGATATGCTCTTGAACATAGCCGAAGATCACGCGCCGGACGTAGACCAGGAAGAACTTGAGAGCGCGATTGCCAACGAGGAAATGATGTCGCGGATCGAAGATGATCAGGAGATTATACAACAGTATAGCGTCCAATCTACCCCTACGATCATGGTGAACGATCAAGTCATCGACGATCCCTTTGATTATGACGAAATCCAAGACACGATTGACGAGGAATTGGCGGTTGCCGACTCATGAAGCGGCAGAGCCTTTTCCTTTACGTCGCCTGGCTCATATCTTTAATCGCGACATTCGGAAGTTTATACTTTAGTGAAGTTGAAGACTTTGTTCCGTGTGAAATGTGTTGGTATCAACGCATAGCCATGTATCCCCTTGTGGTTATTCTCGGGATCGCGACTTTCCGCTCTGATTTTGGGGCGCGCGTTTACGCACTCCCTTTCTCAGTCATCGGAGCCTTTACGGCAGCATTTCATTATGCCGAACAGAAGATACCGGGGTTTGGCGGGGTTACCCCATGTGCCGAAGGGGTCCCATGCAGCATGGAATATATTAACTGGTTCGGATTTATAACGATTCCTTTTTTGGCATTCATTGCTTTTATATTAATAACGATCTGTTTATTGTTCGTACGAAACAATAAACGGTGAAGGCGGGGAAATGCTTTGCAGCGTATCGGCCATATGTTTTTTATACCTATTCTGACGCTTTCCTTGTTATGCGCTTGTCAAGCTGACGAGGAAATGGATACACAGGAAGAAGAAGAGACCACTCAGGAGCCGGCGGAAACAGAGGACCAGGAAAAAACCGAGACGGAAGAGGAGGCTTGGGCACTGGATACGGAACGATTTAATGAAACCGAAACCGTTGATGGCGTTGAAACGATCCAAAACCCGGACAATATCCATGTCCTCGTCAATCACGATTATGCCTTGCCCACAGATTATGAGCCTGACGACCTCGTCGATCCGGATGTTAGATTTTCTTTTGATGAAGACGTAGAACAGCGTTATTTGCGGGAACCTGCGGCGGATGCCCTCGAAGATCTTTTCGCGGCTGCTTCCGAAGATGGCCAGGAGCTCTTTGCCGTTTCCGGATACCGTTCGTATGACCGCCAGGAAGCCGTCTTTGCTAACGCTGCGGCCGAAAGCAGTGAAGAAGAGGCGAATGAAACGATCGCAACCCCCGGCAACAGCGAGCACCAAACCGGGTTAGCGATGGATGTTTCCAGCGAGAGCAACCATTTCGAATTAAGCACTGACTTTGCCGAGACGGATGAAGGGCAGTGGCTCGAGGATCATGCTCATGAACACGGATTTATCATCCGTTATCCCGAGGATGCCGAGGAGATCACTGAGATCTCCTATGAACCTTGGCACATTCGTTATGTCGGCGAAGAAGTAGCAGAAGTCATTGACGAAAACGACATCACGCTTGAAGAATTTTTCGAAGAAGCGGAAAAAATATAGCATCACATAACCCAGTCAATAACAGCCCAACCCAAACCCCCAATGATCCCGGCGACAAGGGAATAAAGGACTTGTTCCCGATGTATTCTTTTCTCTTTTGACCAATCGATAATGAGCCATCCGACAAAGATGGCCACCCCAAACCAAACAGCTTGCATATTCCTTCCTCCCCCATTTAAGTGAAAAGGCCGCGATCCCGCGGCCTTTTGTTGGCAGGTAAGAAAGTATAAACCACTTTCTTATCCTGCATAAGTGCAACTAAGGCTTATCGCCTTAAAGGCTTGGCGATAAGCCAAGTTTTCTTTACTTATGTTAGGAGTGCCTGTTCCAACTCACGTACGAGCATAACGCCCTCGCGAACATATTTTTGGTCAATGTGCCCGTCCTTTTCTTCCGGTGATGAAAATTGATTCCATAAAGCGCTGTACGCTGTAATGCCTCCATGGTCGATACCTGCTTCAAACCGGTGGGATAAGAGAAAAGGTGTTCCTAAAACGACCGTAGCATTGCCGCTCCCAACTTCCCCGACCGTCGCTGAAAACGGAATGCGCAAAAATTGGTAACCGTGATCGTCGGCCATTTGATAATCCATGTAGCCATGGTCATATTCCCATCCGCCTCCGATGTCATAGCCGAGAGGTTCCAACTTTTGCCCCAACTGTTGCAAAGGCATTTCCAAACCACTAATTTGTGAACGCAGTTCTAACATAACACACTGGCCTCCTCTGCCGGAAGTTCAACCTCCTCTCTTACCCTTTCTAGAATCGCTGAATTCATGCAAATCAGAGCAAGCAGTTTCAACCAGTGTTGCCAATGCCATTAGTCCAGGCGTTTTTCCAGTTCTGCCCGTTGTTTTTCATACCCCGGTTTACCGAGCAGCGCGAACATATTCTGCTTGTAGCTTTCCACGCCCGGTTGATCAAACGGGTTGACACCGAGCAGATAACCGCTCAAAGCACATGCCTTTTCGAAAAAATAGATCAGCGCTCCCAGTGAATAGGCATCCAATCGCTCAATCCCTACGATGGCATTGGGGACATTCCCGTCTGTATGGGCGAGCAGTGTTCCCTGGTAAGCTTTTTCGTTTACGTCATGCAGACGTTCACCGGCCAGATAATTGAGACCATCTTCATTTCCGGACATATCGGGAATCTTTATTTCTTTCGTGCTCGTACCGATATGCAATACCGTTTCGAAGAGATGACGCCGCCCTTCCTGTATGTATTGACCCATGGAATGGAGGTCTGTCGTAAACTTGACCGAAGCGGGAAAAAGCCCTTTGCCGTCCTTCCCTTCACTTTCTCCATATAGCTGCTTCCACCATTCACTAAAATCGGTGAGTTTTGGCTCGTAAGTCGATAATAACTCAATGTATTTACCTTTCTGATACATTAAATAACGAAAAGCGGCATACTGATAAGCCGGGTTATGACGTAAACCTTCAGCAGCAAACGCGTGGCGAGCTTCAGCTCCACCCGCAAGCAGATCCGATATGGAGATTCCTGCTACAGCAATCGGTAATAAACCAACCGGCGAAAATACCGAATACCGTCCGCCAACATCATCAGGGACGACGAAAGTCTCGTACCCTTCGGCATGGGCCAATGTTTTGAGGGCGCCTTTTTCCCGGTCGGTCGTTGCGTATATCCGTCTGGCCGCTTCTTCTTTTCCACACGTGTCTTCCAGCCAGGACTTTACGAACCGAAAGGCAATGGCCGGCTCCGTCGTCGTACCGGATTTTGAGATCACGTTCACATACACTCTTTTATCCGCAAGTGCGTCAAATAGCTCGGCTGTATAATCGGAACCAAGATGCTCGCCAAGAAATATAATGTCCGGGGTGTCTTTGTCTTCCAGATAAGCGTGAAAAGAGTGGGTTAATGCTGATATAACGGCTTTCGACCCTAATGATGAACCTCCGATGCCAATGACGAGGAGTACGTCCGCATGTGCGCGTATATGGGCAGCAGCGTTTTCAAGTCGGGTTCTTTCTTCCTGATCGTCATTGACCGGTAAATCCATCCATCCGAGGAAATCTGAACCTGCGCCTGTCCCTTCGTGCAAAAGCCGATGAGCCTCAGAGACCGCCGGTTGCAGCTGTTGCCATTCATGCTCGCCATAAAACGGCTCGGCATAATGCAGATTCAGTGATACAGGTGTTGTCATAAGAAGACCTCCTCATTAATATTTTTCATTCATTGTACATAACGACGACTTGTTTTACTCATCCTATAGCACAGGCATGCTTGGCGATAAGCCAAGTTTTCTTTAGGAGGAGGTGACAAAATGAGCGGATTACAACGTACGGCTCTTATTATAGCAATCATCGGTGCAGTGAACTGGGGGTTGATTGGCTTTTTTGGCTTTGATTTAGTGGCGGCCATCTTCGGTGGCCAAGCTGCTGCCTTTTCCCGTGTCATCTACGCCATTGTCGGTCTGGCCGGGCTATATTGTATTTCCCTTCTTTTCAATCCGGAAGAACAAACTCAACGAAGCCCCGAGCCGCAAAAATAATTATGAAAAAAACCCGGACGTCACAGTTGTCCGGGTCTGATTTATTTGAGACGGGCTGGCAGATCTATTTACGGGCGCGCTTGTTTAAGTCCGCGTGAATCTCATTGGATTCCTTTAACCAATCTTTCAGTTTATCTTCCAGTGTGTTGAACCCTTGGTTTTTATTATCCTGTTTTTTGGGTCCGCCACGGCCACTGCCACGGTCGCCACCTTCCGGTGCGGGTTGCGTCTCGCGAATCGACAGCGAAATCTTGCCGGAATCCTGATCGACCGATTTTACTTTGACCTTGACTTCCTCTCCCACGGAAAGCACGTCATTAATATCTTTTACGTAGCCGTGCGCTACTTCGGAAATATGAACAAGTCCCTGATTCTGATCATCAAGAGCCACAAACGCTCCGAACGGTTTAACCCCCGTGATCTTGCCTTCGACAATGCTGCCAACTTCGTATTGTGCTACCGACATTCAAACATCCCCTAATCATTTATTAACGCCTAAATCATACCACAATGAACACCTTGCAGGCAAAGAAAAGTTCAACATGTCGGGGGTTTTGAAAAATACTTGACAACTGTCGGCACCCTAAATACTGTTAGTATATCCGATTTTTTTACGGGAGGAGTTTTGAAACAGTATGGCAACGGAGCATTGGAGATCACGCATTGGATTCATTCTCGCTGCCGCGGGGTCAGCCATCGGCTTGGGCACGGTATGGCGGCTTCCCTATGTAGCCGGCACAGAAGGGGGCGGCGCTTTTTTTCTCATCTTTCTTGTGCTCTTATTAACGTTAGGGTCTGCCCTGTTGCTTACCGAATTTGTTCTCGGTCGCCATACTCAGGAAGGGGCCATTCGTGCCTATAAAAGCGTGGCTCCCAAAGGACAGTGGCAATTGATCGGGATATTGGGGATGGTTTCCGCCTTTTTGCTATTATCATTTTATAGTGTTGTCGGCGGCTGGATTATCGCGTTTTTGGTACGAAGCCTGGGCGGGCAAGTCACCTCGCCCCCGGATGGAGATTATACCGCATTATTCGCTGCGATCACTTCGAACCCCTGGGAAGTGGGCGCGGCGCATCTCGCGTTTATGGTAATGACCATCCTCGTTGTACAGCAAGGAATTCGTAAAGGTATTGAAAAAGCAAGTGTGTACATGATGCCGGCACTGTTTATTCTCTTTGCCGTGCTCGTCGTCCGTTCGCTTACCCTTGACGGCGCATGGGAAGGTGTCGTTTTCTTCTTGCAGCCTGATCTATCGGCGATAAGCGGATCAACGCTGCTGGAAGCGCTCGGGCAAGCGTTCTTTTCCCTTAGTCTCGGTGTGTCCGTCATGGTCACATACAGTTCCTATTTGGGAAAAAGTGAAAACTTGCCGCGATCGGCCTGGTCGGTGATCTTACTTACGATTCTCATCGCCTTCATGGCCGGACTTGTCATCTTCCCCGGGGTGTTCGCCTTTGATTTGCAACCGGATGAAGGCCCCGAGCTGATTTTCACGGTTTTGCCGGCTGTATTCGGAGAGCTCGCGTTCGGAGAAATGTTTTTCCTGCTCTTTATGATTTTAATGCTGTTCGCGACGTTAACGTCGGCGTTTTCACTCGTTGAAATCGTCGTTGCCCCTCTTATCCGCGGTAAAGAAAAGAAGAATCGTGTAAAAATGACCTGGATTGTCGGCTTGCTTATTTTCGCGATGGGGATCCCGTCGAACCTTTCGTTTGGCCTTCTCGCCGATTGGACCGTTTTCGGAGATATCTTTTTCAATCAAATCGATTATCTCGTCAGCAACATTTTGCTGCCGACCGGCGCCTTGTTGATCTCCCTGTTCGTCTCCTGGAAAATGAGGAAAGTTGATTTGCGTGAAGAATTGTTACGGGGGAGCCAGCGAGGACCGATGTTTTTTAACATCTGGCTGTTTACGGTGCGATACATCGTACCGATTGCTATCGTGGTGGTGTTTATCTCCTTAATTTAAGGGGGATTGGTTGGGCGTATGAGTCCACGCCGATGGAGCCACCCTGAGAAAAGGGATCAGAGGCACGATGTGATCCCTCAAAAGCCGATGGTGACGACCTGAGAGGGATCAGTAGCGCGACGTGATCCCTCAAAAGTCTATGGTGACGGCCCGTGAGGGATCAGAGGCACGACGTGATCCCTCAAAAGTCTATGGTGACGACCCGTGAGGGATCAGAGGCACGACGTGATCCCTCAAAAGCCGATGGTGACGACCTGAGAGGGATCAGTAGCGCGAGGTGATCCCTCAAAAGCCAAACGAGACATCCTGAAAGGGATCAGAAACGCATTGTGATCTGGAAAAATATCCATGTACTGACATATATAACTAATATTTGGACATGACAAAACCGTGATTGGCACCTGGAAAAGAATGATGATAAGCTAAACGTGTGCTGTATTTTCAATGGAGGAGGTTTTTTCATGCGGCAAATAGCAGGTATTCAAATTCCGGATTCACAATTGGCGAAAGATGCAGCCGATATTTTACGCGAGTATGGGAATGAACTGTTGTGGAATCACTCCAATCGCGTCTTTCTATTCGGGGCCGTCAACGGGCAAAAGGCTCAGCAAAAGTATGATTTGGAATTGCTGTACGTCAGCGCGTTATTCCATGATTTAGGTTTAACGAAAGAATATAATAGTCCGGATTTACGCTTTGAAGTTGATGGTGCGAATGCAGCGAGAAGTTTTTTGCAGCAGTATCAAATTCCACATGAGTCCACTCAACTTGTGTGGGATGCAATTGCGTTACATACAACGCCGGGCGTTGCGGAGCATAAAGAGTCTGAAGTAGCGCTCCTCTTTTCCGGTGTTGGCTTGGATGTCATGGGAGATGGCTTCGATCAATTCCCTGAAGACTTACGTGAGGAAATTATTACAAATTTCCCGCGGAACAATTTCAAACAGGAGATTATACCTGCGTTTTATGAAGGCTTTAAGCATAAGCCGGAGACGACTTTTGGCAATATGAAAGAAGATGTCGTTCAACATTTCAGACCGGATTATAGAAATAAAAATTTCTGTGAATGTATTTTACATTCACCATGGTCAGAGTAGAACCCTATATTCCCGTTATATAGGGTTATTTTGATATTAAACAAGGAGTCTGTAAGCATGTCATTATCGATGCAAACATCTGCCGTCCTTAACGGCGATGATCTCCTGTTGCCGGACATTAACCTCACGGTTGAGAAAGGCGAGCCTGCAGTCATTCAAGGTGATATCGAATGGCTCGAATCGTTCCACTCTTTGCTTTTAACAGAACAGGATTCAAAGAACCTGTTTGTCTTATCCCCATTCTCCTGATTATGCTTTCCATAGGAACCATTATAGCTTCCTATGCCAATGATAAAATGGAAGCCGCCATATGGGAAACGCCAATCTTCATCATTCTTATTACCATGGAAATAATTCGTGAGTCTCTGTTCAATAATGAATGGTCAACATTCTCGGCTATGCTTCCCAATTACCAATACTATCAAGGTTTAACCCTCATCACTGACCAGCCAATGGAAGCGTTCTTGTCTTCTTTTTTCTATTTCTTTATCTGCGCCGCGGTCTTTATTTTTCTAGCCGCCTTCGTTCTTAATAGGCGCCAACAATCTTTTTAGCCTTACCAATTCACGGTGAGGCTTTCTCTTTTTATGGGTGCTGTCCCTCCAATAAACTCCTTTTTCCCTCCTTCTATGCTCTTTTTAAAGCAGGAACCGCAAATTTTCTCTACACTTATAAACAAAACTTGTAAGGAGAGTTGGCGTATGTGGCAAGAAATGGTACAAGATTTCCTCATTCAATTATCTGAAATGAACGCTTTTTTGCAGTACTTAGGTGTTTTTGCGATAGGTTTCATCCCACCTCTGGAATCATTTGGCGGAGCTGCCGCCGGAGCTACTGTCGGTATGCCGTTTATCTCTACAGCTCTCATTAGCATAATCGGAAACTGGATTTCAATGATGCTCCTTATTTTACCGTTTAATGCTTTGCTAACGAAGATCCGCAATCGGAAATCGAAAAAAGACGGGCTTATACAAAAGGGATCAAACAAAGCGAGAGAACAGTATGACAAATATGGTGTGCCAGGCGTTGCGATCATCTCTCCCTTGGTTCCCTCTTCAGGTCATATTGCTGCCTTCGCCTCACTATCTGCAGGAGCAAGCAAAAAAAGAGTCATAGTATGGCATACCATAAGTATGGTTATTTGGGGCGTACTTGGTATAGCATTTGGCGTTTATTTAAACTATGGGATCATGCAAGCTGGAGCTTTGGCGATTATTTAAATTATTCTTAATAAATTCTCCGGAGAGTATTGATTTTAACGTTACGTCATGTATTATGGTGTTTGGTGAAGGAATAATTTTCTGCAAATGGAGTGAGGAAATGAACTGGTTACGGTTGTTATTGAAACGAAAGTTAATCGTTGGTCTGTTGTCCATCTTTGTTTTATTGTTTGGTCTTTATGCCAGCAGTGATCTCGACATGGAAATGATGCCGGGTATGACAATGGATATGGGGATGGTGCAAATTGATGCGGGCGAACTGAATACGCTCGATATGGAAGAGACCGTCATCAATCCTGTTGAGGACCGCCTGGAAGACATTGAGCATGTCGATACATATGAAACAACCATTACCCTCGGCAACGGTTCGATCATGATCATGTTTGAAGAGGGTGAAGGGGATGATGCCTTCGCCGACGTAGAAGCGGCCATGAATGAAATGGAAAACGAAATATCCGACATCGATCATGTTTTTTCCATGCAAGCTTCCATGAATCCGCCTTATGAACTGAATTATGATTTATACGGCGCGGACAGTGAGGAATTGGCGTATGTATCCGAGGAAGTCATTCAACCTCGGCTCGAGTCGCTTACTGAGGTTAGAGAAGTAGATGTGGCCGCGGAAGATAGTGAAGAGCTTAACATTGAGTTGGACCATGAACAATTGCAGGAAGATGGAGTTGATCCCCAACACATCGCCCAACTTTTCCAGGAGGAAAACGAGAACAGGGCCATCGGGGAATTATCGGAAGAAGAGGATGAACCCCGGTTAAGATGGGACGGCACGATGCTTAGCGTGGAAGATATCGAAGATATGCAGATATCAACCCCTAATGGGCCTGAACCATTGGAAGAGTATGCGTCTATTGAGATGGCCCAGGCGGATACAACCACGACAGCGTGGAAAAACGGAGAGGACGACTACGTATTTTTACAAATCGGACGTTCCGACGATGTCACCGAGGTTGAAATGACAGAAGCGGTGCGTGCCGAAGTTGAGGATATAAAAGCAGAGGGGCTGCCGGAAGACGTCGAGCTCGAGGAGATGTTGGCGACGGCCGATTATATCACCAATGACCTCCGCGACATTCAGACGAATGTGTTATACGGCGGGCTTCTGGCGCTAGTGGTATTATTTACTTTTCTAAGAAGCTTTCGCGCCACGGCGATTGTGGGCATTTCTATTCCCCTGTCTCTATTGCTTACATTTTCGCTGATGTGGTTCATGGACTACAGTATCAACGTGATGACACTCCTCGCCCTCGGATTGGGTATCGCGATGATGGTGGATGCCTCGATCGTCATTCTGGAGTCCATTTATCGCAAATTACAACAGGGCCTCCCCAAATTTGAGGCCGTAATTCAAGGGACAAAAGAAGTATCGACCGCTGTGCTTGCTTCGATGCTGACGACGGTTGTCGTTTTCCTGCCGATCGGTATTTTAAGCGGGGACGTGGGAGAATTCATCATGATGTTGGCCATGGTCATCATTATCACACTCGTCAGTTCCGTGTTAATATCCTTTACCGTCATTCCTGTATTGTCAGAGAAGTGGATCAGGATGAAAGAATCCAAAGTTCACAAAAAGGAAAACGCGATCTTACGAGGTTATGGCCGTTTCGTCGGTTGGATGTCATGGAAAAAATGGCGTAGATGGCTGGTGTCTACCGGATTCGCGTTTCTGTTTTTCTTATCCCTTTTTCTGATTGCCTTTGTGCCCATGAGCATGATGCCGGATGTATTGGAGCGACAAGCCGAACTCATGGTGGATTTGGAAAACCATACCGATGATGAGGAAAAAGAATCCATTGCCGATGCCATGCATGAACGCTTATCCGATACAACCGATGTCGCCGATTATACAGTTATGACAGAAGAAGATATGATGTTTGCTTTCATAAACATGACACCTGAAGAAGAAGCCAGCCTGCCTCAAGCGCAGGTGAACACGGAGATCATGAACAATTTGGAAGCACTGGAAGAGGATTATCCGATCGAAAATGTCGCTATGTCCATGGAAGCCGGGGAAATGGGGAACCCGGTAGAAATCATTGTACAAGGAGACAGCCTGGATGAACTTCGTGAGATTGCCGAGGATATGGAAACCGGACTGGAAAATATCGAAGGCATCACGGGTATTCACCATTCCATGGGCGATATGGAAACGGAACAAGAGTTTGTGATTGATGAAGAGGGAGTTGAAGACGCAGGTTTAACGACAGGTCAGGTTCGTGAACAAATAGAAGCTGCTTTCATGAATGAGCAGATCGATGAAATGGCCTTGGATGGCCGTGATTATCCCGTCTTTATGAGCTCGGATCTGGAAGTGGGCAGCCAGGATGAACTTGAGGATTTGGATATTGAAATTCCACCGGAAGAAGAAACCCTTATGCCGGGTGAAGAATCGGAAGAAGCTGACACGATGGATTTGGCGGAATTTGTGGACCTGGAAACAACTGAGGCCCCGCAAGAACTGGAACATGAAGATGGCGAGCGGATCGTGAAAGTTATGGCCAGCCTGGAAGACCGTGATCTCGGTTCCGTTAATGCCGACGTTCAGGAGATGATTGCCGGCTATGACTTTGATGACGGCTATACGGCCGGATTTGGTGGGCAGATGGAACAACAGCAAGAAATGATGATGGAAATGATGTACATTTTCTTAATCTCCATCTTTCTCGTATATGTGGTGATGGCGATCCAATTTAACCATTTGATCCATCCTCTCGTGATCATGTCCGTGATCCCGATGACAATTGTGGGAGTTATTCTTGGTCTGTTGATCACGCAGCAGGAATTAAATCCGATTTCTGCGATGGGTGCGCTGATTCTCGTAGGGATTGTCCTCAATAACGCCATTTTGCTGGTTGACCGTACGAAACAATTGCGGAAACAAGGTTGGGATCGTGGCAACGCTTTACAGGAAGCCGGCAAAAATCGTATGCGCCCGATCTTTATGACGACGTTAACTACCGTTGCCGGTATGCTTCCTCTAGCGTTGGCTACCGGAAGCGCCAGTAATTACCAGGCACCGATGGCGACAGTGATCATATTCGGATTGTTATTCGCGACATTTATTACGCTACTCCTTGTCCCTTCCGTATATATGATCATGGAAGATATATTGGGTTGGCCTAAACGGTATTTAAAAAAGCGCCGTAAAAAGAAAGCGGACAAAACAGGCAGTGAAATATCTACGGAGAAGAGCCAATAAGTGCCAATTATGTTATTTGCATTTCATTTTAAAAGGGTCTAGACATCCCCCTGGATATGCTGTAAGATGCTTTCTCGTGATTCTAAAAAACTGAGGAAGCAAAGGGGTGTTTGACCATGATGCGCTTAACCTTTTCCAGAAAAACGATTTTAACCATTTTTATGCTTGGAACATTTGCCGTTGGCATGACCGAATACGTCGTCACAGGTTTGCTCACGCAATTTGCGGAAGATCTGAACGTCGATGTATCAACGACGGGGTTGCTGTTAACGGTTTATGCGATTAGTGTGGCGGTCTTCGGTCCGCTCCTTCGCATCATAACGATCCGATTTTCACCAAAGCCATTGCTCATTGGACTCATGGCTATGTTTATTGGCAGTAACATCATGGTCGCGACGGCCCCAAATTTTGACGTTTTGTTGCTGTCAAGATTGACTTCGGCGGCCATGCATGCCCCCTTCTTTGGTTTATGTATGTCTCTGGCCGTGAATATGTCTACCCCCGACAAACGGACAGGAGCCATTGCCATGGTCCAGGGCGGCCTTACAATTGCCGTAATGCTCGGGGTTCCGTTTGGTTCTTTTCTCGGTGGTATGCTTGACTGGAGGTTCGTATTCTGGTTTATGGCCATGCTTGGTCTTATAACCTTAATCGGCATTGCGATCGTCACCCCAAACGCGAAACCGTCCGAAGCTCCGAAATTGAAACAAGAAATGGGGATCCTGAAAAATAAAAACGTCCTTATGGTTATCGCAGTCATTGTGTTTGGATTTTCCGGTGTGTTCACGGCTTATACGTTCAAGGAACCGATGATTTCAGGAGCCAGAGAGTACAGTATAAAATATTTTTACAGCCCGGTTGATAAAGCGCTAACCCTTCAATGAGAAGGGTTAGCGCTCAACTTTGTCGTCTAAATCTTGAAATCCATTTTTATAATGCCGGCTTCTTTGGCAGACAAAAAAGCAATGAGCAATAATGGGCCAAGAACAAAGCCGATCACGCCGAATACCATCAAACCGAGATACAGGGAAATCAATGTGGCAAGCGGAGATAATCCTATACGAGTGCCCATTACTTTTGGTTCTATTGTCCTTCTAATCGTCAAGAGGACCGCAGCTAATATTAACAGCTGTGTGCCCAATACAACATCGCCGGCAATGAATTGGAATAATCCCCAGGGAGCCAATATTGCAACCGAACCAATGATAGGGATAAGGTCAATGAGCCAAATAATAAGCGACATAATCAACGCCACTTCAGGTGTAATCCAATAAAGACTAACAAGGGTAACGGCCAAAATAATAAGACTCACCAAAAATTGCGCTTTGATAAAACCGAAAATGACATTGGAAAAACGCAAGGCCATAAAGTTTACTTTTTCTTGTGTTTCATCCTTTAAATATGAATAAAACATCTTTTTCAAGCGTGGCATATCCAGTAAAAACAAAAACAAGGCGATCACATAGACGATGATGGATACGAAATAGCCCGGAATACTTGATATAAATGCCGTAATTTGCCCAAGAATGTTTACATTGCTGACACTTGCCCCCAGTTCACTTAATAAGCTTCTCACTTCCCGGTTAATGACTTGGCCAAATTCGGCAGGAAGGTTTTCGTTATCCTCTAGAAAATTTTGAAAGTCAATCAACGCATTGTTTATTTCATTGATGTAGCGGGGGATATTCTCCACAAATTGTATACCCTGGGTCACTATAGCTGCGGTGATAAAGTATGTAGATGCTCCTAAAATAACCAAAAACAAACTAAACACTGTAATGACAGAAAGATGCCTCGGAAATCTCGCCCGGCGAATCAGAAACTTAACGGCCGGTGACAATAACAGCGCTGTAAAAAAAGCTGTAATAATCGGCAGGGAAACCGGTAATACGAAATATCCAGCTACGATAAGCAGGATGACAACGATAACAATAGTGATGTTTCGTTTAGTAATAAATTTTGTCACGAATATGCCTCTTCCCAAATATATTTTCTTTTTCCATTCTAACATGTTTCGTTTTTTTCGTATCATATTTTGAATTTACTGCCACTCAGTAGAATGATCATTTGAAGTCCTTGACCCTACACCAGGCCAAGGACTTCATGAATGTCATTAATCACGGTTTTTCATGAACATCGCAATCAGAATAATTAACCCGATACAAATGAAACTTGCATACGAAAAAAAGTCAGGTAAATTGAGTTCAGGCCAAGTGTCGATGTTCTCTTGTATGCCATTATAGATAAAAAGCGCCTGAATGATCGATAAAATAATCATCATTAGCGCGAGAAAATGTCTCATTTAACCTTTTTTAGCTCCCACGGTTCCGTCAAAGTCCAAATATATTCGCGGATATCCGAGGGAACGGAGATCGCGATCTTTATGACACTTGAATCGCGTTGTTATACCCCAAAGGCAGGGTATCTCACTCCAAGAGGGACAAGAAGCACGTTGTTATACCCCAAAAGCAGGGCATCTCACTCCGAGAGGGACAAGAACCGCGTTGTTATACCCCAAAGGCAGGGCATCTCACTCCGAGAGGGACAAGAAGCACGTTGTCATCCTTCGAACGACGGGGATCGACCAATCCGAGAGGGCGATGTGATCTCCCTCGGGCTCGTCTTAGAAAGGCGATTTTTATTTCCTTTAAAAATCGTTTTACTTTGACTTTACCTTGTTTTAGCTCAGGATAAGGAAGTGGTTTATACTTTCTTACCTGCTAAAAAAAGCGCCTTCCCTAAGGAAGATCGCGTTTTTAAAGGAGGACACATCGCACTCATGTGTCCTCCTTTAGACTTTCATTTACCATGACGACTGACAAAGGCTTCCATGCGTGCGAAAGCCGTTTGCAAGGAATCCAGGGACGTTGCGTAAGAACAACGGACGTGGCCTTCGCCGCCTTTTCCGAATACGGATCCGGGGACAACCGCGACTTTTTCCTCGATGAGCAATTGTTCGGCAAATGTCTCATCATCCATGCCCGTGGCTTCCACGGAAGGAAACGCATAAAAAGATCCCCCCGGAAGGTGACAATTAAGTCCGGCCTCATTTAACGCGTGCACGGTATAATTACGGCGGGCACGATAGCTGTTTGTCATTTTCTCAACCGCCTCCCGGCCGTTTCGCAATGCTTCCAGTGCGCCGTGTTGAGCTTGTGTTGGGGCGCACATCAGCGCATACTGATGAATTTTTAACATCGCTTGTGCGATATCGGCGGGCGCGCAGACGAAACCGAGCCGCCAGCCTGTCATCGCAAATGCTTTGGAAAAGCCGGAAATCAGCACAGTCCGATCATGCATGCGCTCAAGGGCCGAAAAAGCCGTATGGGGGATATCATAACTGAGCTCCGCGTAAATTTCATCGGAAAATATGAGCAAGTCATAGGCTTCCGCAACTTCTGCAATCGCCTCGAGTTCCCGTTTGCTCATGACCGCTCCGGTAGGATTGTTCGGAAAAGACAGCACGATCGCCCGGCTGCGTTCGGTAATGGCTGCTTCGAGGCGTTCTTTCGTCAGTTTAAAATCGGTAGAAGCGTCTGTCTTTACCGGCACAGGCACCGCGCCCGAAAGGGTGACGAGCGGTTCATAAGAAACGAAAGCAGGTGTGGCCACCAGCACCTCATCGCCCGGATCGATCGTTGCCCGCACAGCAAGATCGATCGCTTCACTGGCTCCTACCGTCACGATCACTTCCTGTTCCGGATCGTAAGACACCTGAAAGCGTTCATCCATATAATCCGTAATCGCCTGCCGGAGCTCCGGCATACCGGCATTGGAAGTATATGACGTATACCCTTGCTCCAGGGAGGCCATACAAGCTTCCCGCACATTCCACGGGGTCACAAAATCGGGCTCGCCAACCCCCAATGATATACAATCTTCCATGGTTGAGGCCAGGTCAAAAAAGCGGCGAATACCGGACGGTTCAATATTGGAAACCGTTTTTGAGAGACGCTTTTTGCGAGTGGTCGTGTGTAATGAACTTTGCGTCATGGCGACACCACCATGCGACGGTCTTTTTCATCCTGATTAAAAACGACACCGTCATGTTTATATTTTTTCAACCGAAAGTGGGTCGTCGTCGACAATACCGCATCCAATGTCGATAGCTTATTGGAGACGAAACGAGCGACCCCATCCATCGTCTGGCCTTCAACGACGACAGAAAGATCATACGTCCCCGACATCAAGTATAGCGCACTCACTTCGGGGAAACGCTGAATACGTGCAGCCACTTCATCGAAACCGACATCACGCTGAGGCGTTACTTTTACATCGATCATGGCAGCAATGGTTTCTTCTTTAGTTACCTTACTCCAGTCAACAATCGCGGTATAGCTCAAAATAACCTGTTCATCTTCAAGTTTTTGCATACACACTTTTACATCTTCTTCACTTTCGTCCAACATCTTCGCGAGTACTTCCGTCTCCACACGGCCATTATGCTCGAGGATACGGATGAGCTCTATTTCTTTGTCGCTGGTCACTGCAACTCCCCCAGTTTAAAAATGCCTAAATCTTATATTATCGTAATGCAAAACTATACATCATGTTCCATTTTAGCATAAAAGCGGGTGAAAAAATGAGAGGATACATAAATCAATATCACAAGGAACAAACCATTGCCCTCTTGATCATTGATATGATTAATGATCTGGAGTTTGAAAATGGGAAAAAACTATATAAACCGATGCGAGAAGCTGCAAGTCAAATCGCTACCCTCAAAGCGTACGCGAAATCCTATTATATCCCGGTCATTTACGTCAACGACAACTACGGGTATTGGCAGAGTGACTTCCGGCAAATCGTCGATCACTGCCTTTATGAAGAGGTCCGCGGACAGGAAATAGCGCATATGCTTAAGCCGCTTGAAGAAGATTATTTTGTGTTGAAGCCCCAGTTTTCCGGTTTTTTTTATACACCGCTCGACCTTCTGTTGCGCTACCTGAATGTACGGACGTTGATTTTAACCGGTGCGTCCGGCAATATGTGTGTCCACTTCACGGCCAACGATGCCTACATGCGCGGGTATAAAGTCATCGTCCCCCGTGATTGCACCGCTTCTGTCGACGAAAAAGAAAATAAAAAAGCATTGTATATGATGGAAAATGTTCTGAGGATAAACACCGCGCCGGTCGCTGATTTATCCATTCGCAACCTTATTACCGAGGCGCAGGCTTATTATGAGGAGACGTGAAAACCGGGACGATAGTGCGCCCCGGATTTTTTAATATACTTCTTCCAAATCTTTTTGATTCTGGTTTAACCAATACCGCATCCATGTCTTTGCCTCTTCCAGATCGTGAAGCCTGGCCTGTCCGCACTGTTCTTCGGTAGCCGCCGGTACATAGTCGTATTCCAGACCGGCGTTTAACGTCTTTTCCAGAATGTCGATGATTTCGGACACTTCGGCAGATCCATTGACGATTAGATAGAAGCCGGTCTGGCATCCCATCGGGGAAAGATCAATCACTTCAAAGTGATCGTAAGCCTCTGCATACTCGCGAATATTAAGCGCGAGCAAATGCTCGAGTGTATGAATGACCGGCGGGGTCATATTCGTCACATTCGGTTGGGCAAAACGGAGATCGAATTTATGAACGATGCCGTCGCTGCCGACCTTTTGTGTACCGGCTTGGCGAACGTACGGCGCTTTGACGATGGTATGGTCAAGTTCGAAACTTTCAACACGTGCACTCATGGTTAGATCCCTCCGTTGTATTTGCTCGTATTTTTATCATATTCACAGGAGAGGGGATTACTTTTTTCGTGTAATCAAATGGATAATGTCAAAGTACGCGGGGTGCCACCGCCTCATCCTGCTTACGTAGCTCATATTGATTATATCATATCTATGATTCACAAAGATAATCTATCGCGGCCCTTTATAACCTCCATCGCTTCCACGATATCATCCGTAATCAATCCGTTCGCTCCCTTGGCGAGCACTTTTTCCATTCTCCTTTTATCATTGACCGTCCAGACATAGACAGGCAAGTTGAGGCGCTGCATGCGTTTGATAAACCCGAGGCGCAACAGGTGATAGTGAGGGCAGACGGCATCTGCATTTATCTTTTTCAATCTTGATTCGGGATAGAAATCCTGTATATAGGCGTGCAGGCGAAATCTTTGCTGAAACAATCGTCGACCAAGCAACAGACCGGTTTTGATGGCAGCATCATGCAGTTTAATTTTTCTTAGCACCGAGTCGTGAAAAGAGGTGATGAGCACTTCATTGCTCATCCCGGTCGCATTCACTTCCTCGACGACTTGTTTCTCCAGCCCTTTCGCTTTTATTTCGATGTCCAACCGCAAATTTCCCTTACATAATCGAAGGACTTCTTCCAACAGGGGAAGTTCCCAACCAATCATGCGCGCGTATTGCTGTAGGCTCGCATAGTTCATTTTCTTAACAGCGGACCCATCCAGTTTCCCGTCGTGAAAACAAATTAAATAGCCATCAGCGGTGCGACGAACGTCCGTTTCGATAAAATCGGCATCGAGGGCAACAGCTCTTTCAAACGCTTTGACGGTATTTTCAACCATATCAACACCCGTGACCCCACGGTGGGCAATGACGAGGGCATCCCGTTCTGTATTCATGTTCTGCTGTTCATCCCCCTTTCCCATCCTTCGGCAAGCATTCAGTCGAATTTTTCGGCCGCGAAGAGCAATCTGGCAATGCGAGTCATTGGCGTCTTTTTTTGCCCGGAAATTCGAATTTAATAAGATTGACTGAAAATGGTTTTCACTATATATTTAGAGAAGCGATATTTAGAGAAGCGAAATAATTTACCTGTCCACAAATTTTTGAAGGTGATTGTATTAAACCTGAAAAAAGAAATTTACTGATCATGTGGTTTGCCAACATGCTCGTCGCCGGAAGCATGACGATGGTCTTGCCTTTTTTGTCGTTATATATTGAATCGTTTGGTCACTACTCTCCGGCAGAAGTCCAACGTTGGTCAGGCATAGTCTTTGGCGTTTCTTTCCTTGTCGCATTCTTCGTTTCCCCGATCTGGGGGCGTATCGGCGATCGTTTCGGGCGCAAAATAATATTAATCGGCACAGGGTTCGGCATCGCCCTTTCCGTATTTCTTATGGGTTACGTCGAATCCGTGGCCGCTCTTTTTGTGTTGCGGGCATTTATGGGGCTTGCCACCGGATTCATCCCTGCTTCCATGGCCCTCATATCTGCACAAAGCGATAAACGGACGGCCGGAGAAAAGCTTGGCACGTTACAGATGGGGACCGTTTCCGGGGGCTTGATGGGACCTTTGTTCGGCGGCGTCATCGCCGATACGGTCGGCATGGACCTTACGTTTATCCTGACCGCTCTCGTCCTTTCACTAGCGACATTGCTCGTTATTTTTGGCGTGAAAGAAGTCATTTTCCAGGAAAAAGACGAGCAGCAACGCTCCTATCACTGGAAAGAAGTCATCCGCCATATTGTCACGAATCCACTATTAATCATGGTAATGGCCGTAGCGCTTATCGTGCAAATGGTAAACTTCAGCGTGCAACCATTGCTCGCTCTCTATGTAGGGGAGCTTACCTCCGCTGAAAACATGGCCTTTCTGGCGGGGATGGCCTTCTCCGTTACCGGCCTCGGCAACTTGCTGGCCACTCGCAAATGGGGACAAATCGGGGATCGCGTCGGTCATGAAAAAATCTTGCTGCTTCTGCTCGTGCTTTCCGGCTTGTTTTTCATTCCCCAGGCGTTTGTCACCGAACTTTGGCAACTGGTGCTGCTTCGCTTTTTGTATGGCATTCAAGTAGGTGGGTTGATCCCATGTACAACAGCCTACATTCGCCAAGCCGCCCCGGTGGCTATGCAGGGAGAAGTGCTTGGGTACAATCAAAGCTTTCGATTTCTTGGCAATGTGATCGGTCCTGTATCCGGTGGCATTATCGCGAGCAGTTTCGGAATTCCCTCTGTATTTATTTTCGCAGGCCTTCTTTTGATCATCACCGCCGTTATCGTGAGAATCATGCTCAGTCACAGAGCTCGGCAACAGGCCAATAAATATGAACGTACGCAAACGATTTAAGTGCGTTTAATGTCAACTAAATTTAAATTTTGGTTGACATTTTTTATTTAC
Organism: Natribacillus halophilus; assembly: GCF_900100185.1. Classification (GTDB taxonomy): domain Bacteria; phylum Bacillota; class Bacilli; order Bacillales; family Marinococcaceae; genus Natribacillus; species Natribacillus halophilus. Next base: position 159,028 of record NZ_FNEN01000006.1, read on the forward strand.
CTGTTTACAATTTCATAAACAGAGAGAGGAGAGCTACATATGAAATCATTCGATATCGTTATTATCGCTATGTTTGTCGCTTTAATGGGTGTGGCAGCGAATATCACGGTTATCTTTCCATTCCTTGTCATTGCCGGGATCCCTTTAACGTTTCAACCATTCATCGCGGTTTTGGCCGGCGCCATTCTCGGCAGCAAAAAAGGCGCGCTCGCTATGGTCGTTTATACGATTGTCGGGTTATTCGGTGCCCCGGTTTTCGCGCAGCTTCAAGGCGGCCCTGGAATTTTCGTTCGTCCGACTTTCGGTTTTATTCTTTCTTTTATTGTCGTGGCTTTTGTTGTCGGAAAAATCATCGAAAAGTCACGAGATCCCCAGTTAGCCACTTATTGTATCGCCGGGATCGTCGGCTTGGCTTTTAACTACTTGATCGGAACCAATTGGGTGTATGGCGCCTATGTATTCGGCTTCGATGCGCCTGACCAGTTTACATATACTATCGTCTGGCTGGGGATGCTTCCGCTTTTCATTAAAGATATCGCATTTACCATCGCGGCCGGCATCATCGCACACAAACTACCCGAGTTCGTGAAACGGCCGGTCGTCGGAACACGCGTACAGGGGGGTTCTTAACACGCGGGAACACTTCGATCGTACCTCTCAAAATGAGTACTGCTTTTGGGGCATGAACTTGCACGGCAGTGATATTCTTATGGATGAAAACCCACCCCCTGCTCGCTTGTTTATGTCCTCTAGTACACCAATACCCTTTGGTCATTCAGGGATATTAGTTCTTCCTCGCTAATCTCACCGCTTCCTTTTTTCACTATGTATATCTCAACGTCTCTTTTGCCCCACTCATCATAGACTTCATCGATGGTATCGAAGTATAAGTCGATCTTCGATCCTTGTATGGCTGCACCGGTATCGGCCACAACACCGTATCCGTAACCCGGAATAAATAAAACCGTACCGAGAGGAAAAAAATCCGGATCAGCTGCAATCGTAGAGTAAACATCACGATGAACGGGAATACCCGAATAGGTGATGCCGTAAGCCGGATCACCCGGGGCTTTTCCCGTCGACTCTGCATTGGCGGTATAACCGGTTGCCGTTACGGTTTCAACCGGATATTGCGACCAGTTGATTTCTTCTTCGAGCGCTGAAACTGTCTCAGCCACTGAAGCGCTTGCCGCTTCCGCGTGGGGAGCCGCTTTCATCGCTGAAACGCCTAACTCTTCACGAAGGGAAGGGGCTGCATGTATATCGTCTGGATGATCATAATCGCTACCGAGGATTTCACTCACTGGCACTTGGCTCAACGTCGTCCACGTTACATATAACGCCGCCAGAAATAACACCGTCATAATGACTCTTCTTGAAATTTTGAGCCCTTTTGACATGCTCTCACCCTCTTTCACTCCTGAAAGCATACCCGCGGAGAGAGATTGATATACGTAAAATATTGGATGAGCTGGTTGAATCAATCAGTGATAAAAATAAAGAAAACTTGGCTTATCGCCAAGCCTGGCGAAAGCCTTAGTTGCACTTATGCAGGATAAGAAAGTGGTTTATACTTTCTTACCTGCTAAAAAAACCGTGCCATAAGCACGATTTCTCACTTAAAACATTTGATACCCGCGCACCCGAAGCATGCGTACCGATATTCCTGCGATGATCGAACCGATTAAACCCGATGCCAGGATCGCCAAATCGGCCAATTGTAGCGCTGCCAAGCTCGGTCCAATCGTAGAAAATGATTCTGCCGGGTTCGTGAAATACTCTGTAAGCGCAGCCGGATTAACGATCCATACCACGATTAACGGATAAATAATAGCCATAATCCACGTTGAACGCAAAACCATATTAAGTAAAAATCCAATGCCGAAGAAAAGGATTAGAAACAACATTATGGAAATGATCAATTGCGGAAGACTCGTAATACCCAAAACCGCTCACCTCCGTATCAAAACAAGTTTACAAAAGGAAACCCCGAGCGTCAATTAAGAGGTGAGCGATGCCAAGCGATGGGCTTTTAAAACTTAGATTGGATTGCGACCTTTTGTTAATACGAGAGGTAGTCCACCTAGTCTCATGAGATTACGGTTATCGCCCATGTGTTTCATAAAGAAGGCTTTACGTCCGAACAGCTTTCGTTTTTTGACCGTTCCCATCGCTTCTTTTCCACCGAGAGATGCCAGCGTCCCGAGGATTTCCGGCTTAAATGCTGTGGGTGTACCGCCCATGATCATGCTTGCCACATTTTCAGCCGCTTTCACCCCCTGCTGCGAGGCAATTTGTGCGGTTGGCGGGAAAGGACGCTCGGTTTCTTCATCAATGATTAAAGAGCAATCGCCAACGATAAAGACGTCCTCATGGCCGGGCGCGCGCAAATCCGGTTCTACTTTTACCCGGGCGCGGTTCGCTTCGATGCCTGCATCTTCGATAATCGGGTTTCCGCGCACACCTGTCGCCCAGACGATGGTGTTGGCAGAAATTTCTTCCCCATCTTTTAAAATAACTCTTCCTTCCTGGACTTCGCTGATCGGCTTATTGATTTTGAATTCCACGCCACGTTGTTCCAATAAGTTCATAGCGTATTCCACAAGCTCAGGATCAAATCCCGGCAGAGCGGATGGCGCTGCTTCAATGACATACATCCGAATCTTCTCGCGCGGAACATCATAATGTTCACATAACTCCGGCACCCTATCGGTCAGCTCCCCGATAAATTCAATACCTGTAAAACCGGCACCGGCAACAATGAAGGTAAGCTCATCCTGGTTCTCCTGGTTTTGGTACTGGGCAAATTGAAGTTCAATCTGATCCTTTAGTTCACGAGCACCGTCCAACGTCCATTTATGATAAGAGTGCTCGTACACACCCTCGATGCCGAACGTCTCCCCAATAGCTCCGAGTCCGATGATGAGATAATCATAAAAAAGATCGTCGCCATCTTTAAGGATGACTTTTTTCTCTTCTGTTCTCACGTGTTGGACGGTATCCTGGACTATATTAATCCTTGCCGGATTTAACACTTTGCGTATTTCCACACGTGCCTTGTCATGGTGCATCGTTCCTGCAGCCGGTTCATGCAGCCACGTCGTTTGATAATGGTAATCATGCTTGTTCACGAGCGTTACATTTGCCCGATCTGTCCCAACATTTTTTTGTAATTGTTTCGCGGCCATCATACCCGCATAGCCTGCACCCAAAATAACTATCCTCGGTTTTGCTGCCATTATAGTCACATCCTTTGCCAATCATCGTTTTGTGAGCCATTTCACGTATGTATCCAAAAATAATGTTGATAAATAGTCATTATTTCTTGATTCTATTATAACTTTATTTAATATACGATTTCAAGCACGGTCCACGCCACTGCGCAAGCATCATTTCTATGCTAATTCAATTATTTTCTTTTCGGGAAAACCGTGTGTTATAATACTCCTGTTATATAAAAGACATCTATCAGGTGTGGAGGTGCTGATTCGTGGAAGATACATCCGTAGATCTTTACGATATAACGATTATCGGCGGGGGACCTGCAGGATTGTTTACCGCTTTCTACGGGGGAATGCGCCAGGCAAAAGTGAAGATTATCGAAAGCATGCCCCAGCTGGGCGGACAACTTTCTGCTCTTTATCCCGAGAAGTATATATACGATGTGGCGGGCTTTCCGAAAGTTCGCGCTCAAGACCTTGTCAACGAGTTGGTTGAGCAGATGCAAATGTTCGAACAAACCGTTGTCCTTGATCAATCTGTAGAAACGGTCAATAAGCTGAACGACGAGACATTTCGAATTGAAACGGATAAAGACGTCCATTACTCACGA
>NZ_FNEN01000009.1 GCF_900100185.1 Natribacillus halophilus
GGTAGAGAAAAATATGGCGCAACAGCTATGGGAAATGTTTGATGAGCTTCTGGACGTGGTTATCACGGCCATCTCAGAGTCAGGAGTAGTAGATATTCATGCCTTTAAGATGTCCGAGGAATACCAGTATATTAAAACCCTTTTTGAAGACTCGTTTTTGGTCAATCAACTATTTGACGGCGATAATGTCGCTTAAAGGCCGAAAATGGAATTTCGGGGAAAGCACTGCCATATAAGGGTTATAGATTCACATAGTTACGCTGAATCCCTTGCTATTTGGGGTGCGAAACTCGAGTTCGCTCTTTTTCACTCATGAATGTCTCACACGCGACACAAATCACTCCCTTTTTCAACTGGTGATAGCTATAATTAGGCACGCGAGGAGAGGGGTCAGTGATGTGTAAATCGTTGAGCTTCTCAGCAAGTATTTCTTGTCTTCGTTCTATTTTCGACGTCTTGCTGTCCAGTTTTTTCTTAAATCGATTAAGTTGGCCGGAAAAAACGATAGGGAGCTGTGGGGAAGCATTGTACAAAATGAATTCAGAGTGAATAAAAATAAGAGAGGATTCGATCGTGGTGTTTGTCCCAAGTTTTCGAAGCAATTGTCGAAGGAGGAACTCACTCCGTTGTAGCTGAAGGAGCGGGTTCTTGATTTCAATACCGGAGATGGCGTGCCATTTTTCTCCATTAACATAATAATCACCGACAACCTGAAAAAATAAGCAGCGAATCAATTTGAAAAAGCTCTCTTTAATGTTCAAGCAACAAACCCTTCAATAAAATATAATCAGACGAAAGGTTTTTCTCAATCCAACGATCAAATTTTTTCTCACCTTCAAATCCTTTTTGCACATTGGCGTATTGTTGTTTTTCGTCTGGTGAGAAAAGCATTCGTCCTTCCAAAAATCTGAAATATTTTAATTCAATAGGTTCTTCCCTATCCTTTAGTTTCATCACTCAGCCCCTTTCGATTGATTCTTTTTATAATAAGGGAAATGACCACAAAAACCAACCCCCTTCCCTTTATTCTTTTCAAAAAGACTGGTATCATAAAAAAGTGTGTGAAGACTCATAGGGAGGATGGACAGAACATGAATATTCATGAGTACCAGAGTAAAGATCTACTCAGAGCGTACGGCGTGGCCGTGCCGACGGGTTATAAAGCTTTTTCTGTTGAAGAAGCCGTGGAAAAAGCCCGTTCGCTGAGCACGGATGTGCGCGTCGTGAAGGCGCAAATTCACGCCGGTGGTCGTGGAAATGCCGGTGGTGTCAAAATAGCGAAAAATGAGGATGAGGTACGTACATATGCCGAGGAGATTCTCGGTAAAACGCTCGTCACCCATCAGACCGGCCCTGAAGGCCAAGAAGTGCAACGGTTGTTGATCGAAGAGGGCTGTGACATTGATAAAGAGTATTACATTGGCTTGGTATTGGATCGCAGCACGTCCCGTATCGTCTTGATGGGCTCTGAAGAGGGCGGCACCGAGATCGAACAGGTGGCTGAAGAAACGCCCGAAAAAATCTTCAGGGAATATATCGATCCCGCCATTGGTCTGCAAGGCTACCAGGCACGTCGACTCGCCTTTAACATGAACATCCCCAACGATTCGCTTGGACAAGCCGTCAAATTTATGAATGGCCTATATACGGTCTTCATGGAGAAAGATTGTTCCGTCGCGGAAATTAACCCGCTCGTGTCCACGAAAGACGGCGATGTGCTCGCTCTGGATGCGAAACTGAACTTCGACGATAATGCACTTTACCGTCAAAAAGATATTCAGGAATTGCGGGACCTTGACGAGGAGGATCCGAAAGAGATCGAAGCGTCCAAATACGACCTTAGCTATATCGCCCTTGACGGCAATATCGGTTGTATGGTGAACGGCGCGGGTCTAGCCATGTCCACGATGGACATTATCAAGCATAACGGCGGCGAACCGGCCAACTTCCTGGACGTGGGCGGCGGTGCAGACGCGGAAAAAGTAACGGCTGCTTTTAAAATCATTCTCGAAGACGAGCATGTCCAGGGCATTTACGTCAATATTTTCGGCGGGATCATGAAATGTGACGTGATCGCGGAAGGTGTCGTGACAGCCACGAAAGAGGTAGGTCTGACGATGCCGCTCGTCGTCCGACTGGAAGGCACAAATGTCGATGAAGGCAAGAAAATTCTCAAGGAATCAGGTTTAAATATTACAGCGGCAGACACTATGGCAGATGGTGCCGAGAAAATTGTAGATTTAGTAAAATAGAAAGGCGGTCACTCTACTATGAGTATCTTAATCGATAAAGATACGAAAGTTATCGTTCAGGGGATTACCGGTGCCACCGGCCTCTTTCATACACAACAGACGCTTCAGTATGGCACGCAAATCGTGGCCGGCGTCACGCCGAAAAAAGGCGGGACTGAAATCGAAGGGGTCCCCGTGTTTAACACGGTCTCAGGAGCTGTAAACGCAACCGGAGCCACGGGTTCCGTCATCTATGTTCCGCCGGGACTCGCGGCCGACGCGATTTTTGAAGCCGTTGACGCGGAACTTGATGTCGTTATTTGTATCACGGAAGGCATCCCGGTCATCGACATGCTGAAAGTGAAACGATACATGGAAGGGAAAAAGACACGTCTCATCGGCCCGAACTGTCCGGGCGTCATTACGCCGGAAGAATGTAAAATCGGCATTATGCCCGGCTACATTCATCGCAAGGGCCACGTTGGCGTTGTTTCCCGTTCCGGCACCTTAACGTATGAAGCTGTTGATCAATTGACGAGCGCGGGTATCGGCCAGTCGACAGCGGTCGGCATAGGCGGCGACCCGGTGAATGGCACGGATTTTATCGATGCGTTGCAGCTTTTCAATGAAGATGACGACACGAAAGCCGTCGTCATGATCGGCGAGATCGGCGGCACGGCTGAAGAAGAAGCCGCCGAATGGGTGAAGGCGAACATGGACAAACCTGTCGTTGGCTTTGTCGGCGGCGCGACGGCGCCCCCAGGCAAACGTATGGGTCACGCCGGCGCGATTATCTCCGGTGGCAAAGGCACAGCGGAGGAAAAGAAAAAAACGATGGAAGCAAGCGGCATTTCCGTCGCCGAGACGCCTGCGATCATCGGAGAGACATTGATCGAATCGTTGAAAAAGAACAATCTTTATGAAGCATGCTTGACGCATGAACCGAAAGCATAACAGGTTTTGCGACATCTGTCATGAAAATATGACAGGTGTCTTTTTTTGCAGGTAAGAAAGTATAAACCACTTTCTTATCCTGCATAAGTGCAACTAAGGCTTATCGCCTTAAAGGCTTGGCGATAAGCCAAGTTTTCTTTACGCTTGACTTCTGTCACAGACGTGCTATAATAGAAAAGCACGAACATACGATCTATGAGAGGAGCCCCCTATGTCCACGTATCGGCAACGATTACTCCACGCCCATCATGCCCCCGGTATGACTTGGCGCGCCCTCCAGCGCCTGCATGCTGAACAGCCCCACCTGGAACAATATGCCCATACTTCGCTGCAAACATTGGCACATGTGACCGGCTGTCGCTATACAACAGTCCGCAGCTGGCAATCTTTCTGGAGAAACACAGCCATTGACGAGTTGGAAACAAACATGCAAACGGAAGGAATTATGCCGCTTACAGTCGATCATCCCCTGTATCCGTGGCGATTGCGGCAAATGCCCGACCCGCCCTGGGTCATCTATTGTAAAGGTGACGTGTCTTTATGTGAGAGAGAGACACTGGCGGTCGTCGGTACACGGCAACCGAGCAAATACGGCGTGCGCGCCACCGAAGAACTGCTCCCCCCTGTCGCCCAGGCGGGACGTGTGATCGTGAGCGGCCTGGCGAAAGGGATCGACACCATCGCCCATCAACGAGCTATCCTCGCCAAAGGCAAAACGATCGCGGTGATCGCCGGCGGGCTCTCCCACATTTACCCGCGCGAAAATCAACCATTGGCGGACGATATCGCCAAAGATCACCTCATCCTATCCGAATACCCACCCACACAACAGCCGCAAAAATGGCATTTTCCGGAACGCAATCGCATTATAAGTGCCCTCAGCGACCGCCTGTTTGTCGTCGAAGCCGGCGAACGGTCAGGAACGCTCATTACAGTCGATCAAGCATTGGAACAAGGGCGGGATGTTTGCGCCTTGCCGGGCTCAATTTACAATCAGAAATCCATCGGCACGAATCGTCTCATCGAACAAGGCGCGGGCATGGTCCTGCATCCATCCGATCTGTAGCCCCTTAATTTCAAAAAATTCCTCCCTTAATGAAAAGCTTTGTTTGACAAACGTGAAAGTGTTGTTTAATAATGAGGAAGGTTTTACATTAATATCAAGGGGGAGGAAACCTAGAGATGTCAGATTACCTTGTAATCGTTGAATCTCCCGCTAAAGCGAAAACCATAGGAAAATATTTAGGAAAAAAATATACGGTGAAAGCATCTATGGGCCACGTCCGTGATTTGCCGAAATCACAGATGGGCGTGAACGTTGATCATAACTATGACCCGAAATACATCACGATTCGCGGCAAAGGTCCGGTATTAAAAGAATTAAAACAGGCAGCGAAGAAAGCGAAAAAAGTTTATCTTGCCGCTGACCCGGACCGGGAAGGGGAAGCGATTGCCTGGCACTTGGCATTCAGCTTGGGCATCGATGAAGAGACGCCTTGCCGGGTCGTCTTCAACGAGATTACGAAGCCGGCGATTCAAGAGGCCTTCAAACATCCGCGCACGATCAATACCGATCTCGTGGATGCCCAGCAGGCGCGCCGCATTTTGGATCGCCTCGTCGGGTATAATATTAGTCCTTTGCTTTGGAAAAAGGTAAAAAAAGGATTAAGCGCCGGGCGCGTGCAGTCGATTGCCGTCAAGATGATTAACGATCGGGAGAAAGAAATTCAACAGTTTGAACCGGAAGAGTACTGGAACATTAAAGGTGAATTTTCGTACGGAAAAGAAAGGTTTGAAGCCCAGTTTTACGGGAAAGGAAAAGAGAAGCAGCCCCTGAAAACAAAAGAGGATGTCGACGAAGTGCTCGGCAATATTCAGGGGAATGACTTTACGATTGCCTCTGTCAGCAAAAAAGAACGTCGCCGCAACCCGGTACAACCATTCATCACGTCGTCTCTGCAACAAGAGGCTGCGCGTAAGCTGAACTTTCGTGCGAAAAAGACGATGATGCTCGCCCAACAGTTATACGAAGGCGTCGAAATCGGCAAGGAAGGCACGGTCGGTTTGGTTACGTACATGCGCACCGATTCCACGCGTCTTTCCGACACAGCGAAAGAAGAGGCGAGGACTTATATCGAAGAAACGTACGGGAGAGAGTATGTGGGTGCCGACCGCAAGCAAAAAAAGCAAAATGAAAATACCCAGGATGCGCACGAAGCCATCCGGCCTACATTCGTTACCCGAGAGCCGAAATCGTTAAAACCTTATCTGTCCCGGGATCAATTACGCTTATATCGCTTGATCTGGGAGCGCATGGTCGCCAGCCGTATGGCTCCGGCCATCATGGACACGATGTCGGCTGATTTGGAAAACGGCGGAATGACCTTTAGAGCGACAGGCTCCAAAGTTAAGTTTCAAGGGTTTATGAAAGTCTATATCGAAGGCAGCGATGACAAGAAAAAGGAAGACAATAAACTGCTCCCTGCCCTTGAAGAAGGCGAAACGGCCAAAAAAGAAACGCTGGAGCCGACGCAACATTTTACGCAACCGCCGCCCAGGTATACAGAAGCCCGCCTTGTCCGTACAATGGAAGAGCTTGGTATCGGCCGTCCTTCGACATTTGCGCCCACGCTTGATACGATTCAGCGGCGAGGATACGTCGCCCTGCAGGACCGTCGTTTCGTGCCGACGGAACTCGGAGAAATTGTGATCAATTTAATCGTTGAGTTTTTTCCGGAAATTCTCAATGTCAAGTTTACCGCCCAAATGGAAACGGATCTCGATGAAGTGGAGAATGGTCAGGAAAACTGGATTGCGATCATCGACGACTTTTATCAGGGTTTTGAAAAACGATTAAAAGTGGCCGATCAAGAGATGGAAGAAGTAGAGATTAAAGATGAGCCGGTCGGGGAAGATTGTGAAGAGTGTGGCCATCCGATGGTCTATAAAATGGGCCGCTATGGCAGGTTCATGGCCTGTTCCAACTTTCCCGATTGTCGAAATACAAAGGCCATTCTTAAGCCGATCGGCGTTAAATGTCCCCGCTGTCAGGAAGGCAATGTCGTGGAGAGAAAAAGTAAAAAGCAACGCACCTTTTACGGGTGTGACCGTTACCCTGAATGCGAATTCGTCTCCTGGGACAAACCGATTGCAAGGCCGTGCCCCAAATGTCAAAGCTTACTCGTAGAGAAAAAAGTAAAGAAAGACGTGCGGGTGCAGTGTACGAATTGTGATTACCGGGAAGACCCCAATTAAGGGGTTTTCCTATACTAAAGAAAAGCCGGTTGAATGTCACATTCACCTTCACAATATTGACAGATTTCAGACACAAATATAAAAAATATACGCAGCAAATCAGAATTTTATGAATAATACCTTGCTTTAGGGTTCGTGGTGTGTTAAACTTTACTCGCTTTCCCGAAAGGAGAATGGTATGCCTGCGGTTTCGCAAGACCCTTATCTGGCGTTTTTTCAATATTTGCAGGTCGAAAAGAACGTGTCCAAACATACGATGGCTGCTTACAGACGGCAATTGCTTGTATGGAAGGATTTTTTACGGGCAAACATAGAGGTCGACGTTCTGAATGCCAACGATCGGCACATTCGTGCTTATTTGACGCATCTCCATGAGAAAGGTCTCGCCAGGACGAGTATCGCTCGTGAACTTTCCGTGCTTCGCTCGTTTTATCGTTTCTTGAAAAGGGAATCGCTGGTAGAGGAAAACCCCGTGGCTTTTACACGTTTTCCAACCCAGCCCCAGCGGTTGCCCCGCTTTCTCTATAGCAATGAACTCGAGAAGCTCTTAAGCGTTTGTGAAGGGGATAACCCCCTTAAACAACGGGATCTGGCGCTCATTGAATTGCTTTACGCCACCGGCATTCGAGCCTCCGAGTGTTGTGGGTTGCAAGTCAGTGACGTTGATTTTAACACGGAAATGGTGCACGTTATCGGCAAAAATAGAAAAGAACGTTACATTCCGATAGGGGCTTACGCAATAGATGCGTTATTAAGGTATAGCGAAGACGGGAGACGCACGTTGACGACTCGTAGCGACAATCATCCTTCCGCTCTTTTTCTGAATGTTAGGGGTGGGGCGTTAACCGATCGCGGCTTACGCTATGTGTTGAACAAACGTGTGAACGAGGCTTCCTCCTCACTGGACATCTCCCCACACAGCTTGCGCCATACATTCGCGACCCACCTTCTGAATGAAGGGGCCGACTTACGCGCGGTGCAGGAGCTGCTCGGACATGAGTCCTTAACGACCACTCAGCGCTATACACATGTGACGACGGAGCGCTTACGGACGATTTATCAAGGGACGCATCCACGTGCCTGAAAGGAGAAACTATGGAACAGGCTTTTCACGCGACGACGATTTTTGCCATTCGCCATAACGGTGAAGGGGCGATGGCTGGTGATGGCCAGGTGACGTTTGGGCAGGCGGCCGTCATGAAACATGGCGCGAAGAAAATACGCCGAATCTATAACGGCAAAGTGCTCGCGGGCTTTGCGGGTTCGGTCGCCGACGCGTTCACGCTATTCGAGAAGTTTGAAGGAAAGTTACAGGAATACGGCGGGCAAATGCAGCGAGCCGCCCGCGAATTGGCCAAAGAGTGGCGCAGTGACAAAGTGTTGCGCCGGCTGGAAGCGATGCTCATCGTTATGGATGACCGACAATTGTTGTTAATTGCCGGCACAGGCGAAGTGATTGAACCTGATGACGGGATATTGGCGATTGGCTCGGGCGGTTTCTACGCGTTGGCAGCCGGGCGGGCACTCGTGAGACACTCAGGGCTTGGCGCGCGTGAAATCGCTGAAGAAGCCCTTAAAACCGCCGGTGAAATTTGCGTATACACGAATGACCAGCGTGCCATCGAGGAGATTTAACCTCCCTTGTTAGGGTTAGGAAAGGTGATAACAGTTGGAAGAATATGCCAATCACACGCCGCGTCAAATTGTCGATAAGCTTAATCAATACATTGTCGGCCAGAATGAGGCAAAACGTGCGGTCGCGATCGCCCTTCGGAATCGCTACCGGCGCAGTAAAGTGCCGGAAGGCATACGCGAGGAAATCACACCGAAGAACATTCTCATGATCGGTCCGACCGGTGTCGGGAAAACGGAAATTGCCCGCAGGTTGGCCAAACTTGTCGGCGCTCCGTTTGTAAAGGTGGAAGCCACGAAATTCACGGAAGTGGGCTATGTCGGCCGCGATGTCGAATCCATGGTGCGTGACCTTGTCGACAACGCGGTGCGGATCGTGAAAACGGAGAAAATGGAAGCAGTGAGACCCCAGGCCGAAAAGCAGGCCAATGAGCGACTGGTGAAATTGCTCGCGCCCTCCAAAAAAAAGAATCAGCAATTCAAAAACCCCTTCGAAGCGATATTTCAATCCCAGTCAGACGATGAGTCTGAACAGGAGGATGAAGGCACGGAAGCTGAACAGGAGAGTAACCGTGAACGCCGACGACGGATCGCCCATCAACTGGCCCTCGGTGAATTGGAAGATCATCTCGTTACCGTCGAAGTGGAAGAACAAACGCCTTCGTTTTCGGATATGTTCCAGGGTACGGGGATGGAACAGACGGGCATGAATATGCAGGAAATGCTCGGGAACATGATGCCGAACAAGAAGAAAAACCGACAGTTGCCCGTAAAGGAAGCGCGCGGTGTTCTCACTGATGATGAAGCGCAAAAACTCGTCGATATGGAGGAAGTCAGCCAGCAAGCCGTCAAAAAGACGGAACAACTCGGAATGATTTTCATCGACGAGATTGACAAAGTCGCCGGCCAACAAAGCAACAGCAGTGCCGATGTATCAAGGGAAGGCGTGCAGCGCGACATCCTCCCCATCGTAGAAGGAGCGACCGTAACGACAAAATATGGAGCGGTGCAAACCGATCACATTTTATTCGTGGCCGCAGGTGCGTTTCATATGTCAAAGCCTTCCGATTTGATTCCGGAATTACAGGGACGCTTCCCTACACGCGTGGAGTTGGTGAACTTGTCCAGGGATGACTTCATCAATATTCTGCGCGAGCCTGACAATGCGCTTCTCAAACAATATGCCGCTCTTTTGAAAACGGAAGGTATAGATGTAGAATTTTCTGACGATGCTGTGGACAGATTGGCTGAACTAGCCGAACACGTCAACCGTGAGACCGAAAACATCGGCGCCCGCCGATTGCACACGCTGCTGGAACGTTTACTCGAGGAATTGTCCTTTGAGGCCTCTGATATCACCCTGGAAAAGATAACGATCACAGCGCCGTATGTCGATGAAAAACTCGCGGATGTAGCCGGAAACGAAGATACCAGCCACTTTATTTTGTAAGTTAAAAATAGGAGGAATCACCTTAAATGGAACTACTGGCAAGATCGAGAAAAATCAATGATATGTTACAAAAGACAGCAGGTCAGCATGTGGATTTCAAGGATATGGCAGAAACGTTAAGCAGCGTGATCTCGGCGAATATTTTTGTCGTCAGTCGTCGGGGCAAACTGCTCGGTTATTCGATTCAGCAAGAGATCGAACACGATAAAATTGACCGCATCCTTGACGAAAGACAATTTCCGGAAGAATACACCGCCGGTATTTTCAATGTAACCGAAACATCCCCGAATCTGGATATTGACAGTGAACACACGGCCTTCCCGGCCGAAAATCGTGACCTGTTCCGCTCGGGACTGACAACGATCGTCCCCATCGTCGGAGGCGGCCAGCGATTGGGGACACTCATCCTTGCTCGCCTTGATGGTACCTTTAGCGATGACGATCTCGTGTTGGCTGAATATGGCGCCACGGTGGTGGGCATGGAAATCCTTCATGAAAAAGCCCAGGAAATCGAAGACGAAGCCAGAAGTAAGGCTGTTGTGCAAATGGCCATCAGCTCCCTTTCGTACAGCGAACTAGAAGCGGTTGAGCATATTTTCGAAGAGCTGGACGGCAAGGAAGGGCTGCTCGTGGCCAGTAAAATTGCCGATCGTGTCGGCATTACCCGATCAGTCATCGTCAACGCTCTGCGTAAACTTGAAAGCGCGGGCGTCATCGAATCCCGTTCTTTAGGGATGAAAGGGACGTATATCAAAGTGCTTAACGACAAATTTTTGGTGGAACTCGAACGACTTCGTGATGAATAAGCAGTGAACTATGAACGAAAGAGCGAGTCATCTCTTCTTTTTGCAAGAGGAGACGACTCGCTCTTTTTTAATGAAAAAATCCCAATATTATCCATATAAAGCGTTTGCACAATTTAGTACAAAGTCACTTTTATATTAAAATCAATGAATCTAAAGAACTAATTAAAAGAGCGGATGAATGAAGTTTAATAGATAAAATCTACTGACTTTTTATTTTTTTCGATTCTATTAGACAATCTTCCAGTATTTTTTATACAATGAAAGAGTCGAATTTTATCCGACCTAAGTAACAAGATATTACCACTGAGCTAAACGTTATATTATTTTTCATAAAAAGGAGGGATAGGCGTGGCTTTATTTTCCTCAAATGTGCAGTCGTTACATAGCGGGCTGGATGGTGCAGCGCTTCGGCAGGAGACGATCGCGGACAACATCGCAAATGTGGACACGCCAAACTTCAAGGCGAGAAAAGCCCACTTTCAGCACACGCTTAACGAAGCCGAGCAGCGCTTCGACGCGTATAAGACGAGCGGTCGACATGTCGATTTTGGCGGAGAGCCCCGCGGGGCGTACACCTCCGTCGACCGTAACCGTATGTACGATCACAATGGTAACAGCGTTGATCTGGATAAGGAGATGGCGGCCATGGCCAACAACCAAATCTACCAGGCAGCCCTTGTCGATCGGATGGACGGCCAATTTAGCAGTCTGAAAACAGCTTTGGGAGGTGGAAACTAGTATGTCTATGTTTGCGGGAATGAATGCGACAGCCTCAGCTTTAACCGCGCAACGTTTGCGTATGGATACAGCTTCCGCCAATATGGCCAACGCCTCGTCAACGCGTGGGACGATGGTCGATGGGGAATGGGAACCATACAGACGGAAAATGGTCTCCATGACCCCGCAAGATAGTCAGCCCTCGTTTGCTTCCCATTTGCGAAGGGCAGAACAAGGCGAGGGCGGAGGCGTAAGGGTGAGCGGTATCATTGAAGATCAGACGCCTTTTCAGACGATCCGGCAACCGGGTCATCCGGATGCCGATGAGGATGGCAATGTCGAGCTCCCCAATGTGGACCCTTTGCAGGAGATGGTAGATGTGATGGGGGCGAGTCGTTCATATGAAGCGAACGCGACAGTATTCGATGCCCATAAAGGGATGAAAATGAACGCTTTGGACATTGGACGAGGGTAAAAAGACTAAAAAGGGGATAAGGGTATGCAAGGAATACAAGGTGATACTCATTTGCCGATGCCGGTTTCGCCACTTGCGCCGCA
Organism: Natribacillus halophilus; assembly: GCF_900100185.1. Lineage (GTDB taxonomy): Bacteria > Bacillota > Bacilli > Bacillales > Marinococcaceae > Natribacillus > Natribacillus halophilus. Next base: position 11,604 of record NZ_FNEN01000009.1, read on the forward strand.
AGCTCCGGAAGCTGCCGATGAGCAAGGGGAGCAGGTAAGTGCATCTGAGGCACAAAACACCTTTGGTAACATTCTGAAAGAAGCGCTGGAAAATGTTGAGAGCCATCAGGCCGAATCCGAAGAGATGACCCAACAGTTGCTAAACGGAGAAGTGGAAAACCTGCATGATGTTATGATTGCTTCCGAAAAAGCAGGCGTCGCGTTGCAGGCTACCGTGGAAATGCGAGACAGAGTGATCGATGCATATGACAACGTGATGCGAATGACACTGTGACAGCGAGAAGGTTCGATGAGGAGGCGGGCGGCATCTCATGAATGAAACGATACATAGATACAAAGATAGAGCACGGGAATACTGGACAACGAGATCCAGGCATCAGCAACTTTTTATCCTCGGCGGCCTCCTCTTAATTATCGTGTTGATCGGAGTGATCATCTTCTTCAGCATAAGGACGAATTATGCGCCGTTGTATAATGACTTGCCTGTGGAAGAAACGGGACAGATTAAGGAAACCCTCGACAGCCGGGGCATCCCCTCGGAAGTGACTGCTGATGGCACCGCCATATTAGTGCCGAGAGAAAGCGTTGACCAGTTGAAAGTGGAACTGGCCGCTGAAGGGATTCCGCAGAGCGGCTCCATCGGTTATGAAGATTTTCAGGACCAGCTTGGCTTCGGCATGACCGAGAATGAGTTTTCGGTGATGGAAAAAGCGACGCTGGAGACGGAACTCAGCAACCTCATGCAGTCGGTGGATGGCGTTTCACTTGCCGAGGTGATGATTACGCTCCCGGAAGAAACGGTATGGGTGAGCGACCAGCCGGAAGAAGCCAGTGCCTCGATCGTGCTTACTCTGGACGGCGGATATCAATTGGAGCAAGGCAACGTCCAGGCCCTCTATCACCTCGCATCACGAAGTATCCCCCATTTGCCCGAGGAAAATATTATGATCGCGGACAATCAGGCCAATCAATACCATTATGAAGATCAGGGAGCGATCGACGGGACTCGGCAAACATATGACCAGCAGCGGGAGATCAGCCGTGATATCGAAAATGACCTGCAACAACAGCTTCAGCAGATGCTCGGGACGATGATGGGGCAACATAGGGTGATGGTATCGGTGACGACGGATATTGATTTTACCCAGGAAAGTCGTGAAGAGGAACTCATCGAGCCCGTGGATGAAGACAGCATGGAAGGCATCGAAATAAGTGCCGAGTCGATCACGGAAACGTATGAAGGTGAAGAGTTACCTGAAGAAGGGGTTGCCGGGACGGGGGAAGATGACATCGCCAACTATCCCGGGGCCGCGGCCGGTGGAGATGGCGACTATGAAAGAATCGAAGAACGCGTGAACAATGATGTCAATCGCATTCACCGCCATATTCAGGAGAGCCCTTATAGATTAAGAGACCTAGGCATCCAGGTCGTCGTCGAACCGCCTGATCCGGAAGATATGTTATCGCTGCCGGCGGATACCGTCGAGGACATCGAATCGATTTTGGAGACGGTCGTCTCAACGAGCATCGATGAAACCTATCTGGAAGAGATTGACGACGGGGAGATCAGGGACAAGATATTCGTTTCTGCCCAGCCGTTTATGAACAACATGGAAGAGGAAGAACCGGAAAGTGCAGGCATCCCCGCCTGGGTCTATATATTAGGGATCGCGATCCTCGCAGCTATCGTGGCCATCATCTTCATTATGCGACGCAACCGCTATAACATAGATGAAGAGGATTTCGAGGATGAACGTGTCAACCTGGAAGATATTCCCGAAGAAGATGTCTCGGTTGAAGGTGAACAACGAAAACGGCTGGAAAGGCTCGCACGCGAAAAACCGGAAGAGTTTTCCAAACTTCTGCGCACGTGGCTCTCGGAAGATTAGGAGGCAGATGGATGACGAAAGGAAAAAAATTAATCACCGGAAAACAAAAAGCAGCTGTTCTTCTGATCTCGATGGGGCCTGACGTTTCGGCAAATGTTTATAAACACTTGCAATCGGAAGAAATCGAGCAATTGACCCTCGAGATCGCCAACGTTCGCAAAGTGGAAAACGAAACGAAAGAAAAAGTGATCACTGAATTTCATCAGCTCGCCGTTGCCCAGGATTACATGACCCAGGGCGGCATTGGCTACGCGAAAGATGTATTGGAAAAAGCGCTTGGAGAAGAAGAAGCGATGAACATTATCACGAGGCTCACATCGACGTTGCAAGTCAGGCCGTTTCATTTTGCCCGCAAGGCGGAACCTTTGCAGATTTTAAATTTTATTCAAAATGAACATCCGCAGACGATCGCCCTCGTCCTTTCTTATCTGGATGCGGAACAAGCCGGCCAAATTCTCTCTGAGTTACCTATAGAGTTACAGGCGGATGTGGCCAGACGGATCGCGGTGATGGACAGCACCTCTCCCGAAGTCATTAGTGAAGTGGAAGAGATTCTTGAGCAACAACTGTCCTCGACGGTGTCTCAGGACTATAAAGAAGCGGGAGGCATCGCCTCGGTCGTCGATGTTCTGAACAGTGTCGACCGCGGCACCGAGCGGACCATCATTGGTTCCCTCGAGTTCCAGGACCCGGAACTTGCCGATGAAATTAAAAAACGAATGTTCGTATTCGAAGATGTCATCACCCTCGATAACCGCTCCATTCAGCGAATTATTCGGGAAGCGGACCAGGAAGATTTGCAGCTTTCCCTGAAGGTGGTCAGCGAGGAAGTGAAAACGATTCTATTCAGCAATATGTCTACGCGTATGGCCGAAACGTTCAGAGAGGAACTGGAGTACATGGGACCGGTTCGTCTGAAAAATGTGGAAGAGGCGCAAACGCGGATCGTCGGGACGGTGCGTCGTTTGGAAGAAACGGGCGAAATTGTGATCGCCCGAGGTGGGGGGGACGATGTGATTGTCTAACATTATCAAAAGAGAAACATCAACGATGCGCGTCAACCCTCGTTCTGTCATGTTACAACCGATGTTTACAAATCGTGAAGGGTGTGAGGGGACAGCATCCAACAACCATATGATTGCCGACGCCCGCAAAGAGGCAGAAACGATCCTCGCGGAGGCACGGGCCGAAAGAAAAGCCATACATGAAGACATGGAGACATCCCGTGCCGAACTGGAGCAGACGATGGAAAAGAAGTACGCGGCAGCGAAAAGTGCCGGTGAGAAAGAAGGGTTTCGTGCAGGGGAAGAAAAAGGTTACGAAGCGTATCGGGCGATTATTAACGATGCCCGGGACATCGTGACCTTAGCCCGTGAGGAATACCAGCACTATTTGGATGGTGCCGAGCCGGTGATTATCGATGTCGCCATGAAACTCTCCGAAAAAATTCTGGGCGAGAAACTGGAACAGGAGACGCATTGGCTGCAATTCGTCAAACAAGCGCTCCAAGAAGTGAAAAATCAGAGCGACGTCGCCGTTTATGTCCACCCTGATCGCTACGAAGAAACGGTGCAGCAACGGGAAGAATGGTTAGCAATTCTCAGTAACTCGGAACGCATTCGTTTTTTTCCGGACGCGGATCTGGACAAAAACGATTGTATCGTCGAGACCCCCTACGGGCGTCTGGCCGCTTCGCTCAAGGACCAACTGACGGCATTGCAAACCGATCTTTATGAAAAGCTTGCGGCGGGACGATCGCCATGAAAGCGTCGGAGATCGCAAATGAAATCGAGTACTTGCAGCCGTTGAAATGGTTTGGAAAAGTGACGCGTGTCGTCGGTCTTACCATCGAAGCGCGTGGACCGCAAGCCGCTGTCGGTGACATCTGCCTGATTTATCCGACGAATGAACGCGACCCTTTACAGGCGGAAGTGGTCGGCTTTAAGGAATCGCTCCTTTTATTGATGCCGTTTTCCCCGACAGCCCACATTCAGCCCGGTTCACTCGTGAAAAGCACGGGGAAGCCTCTCACCATCGGTGTCGGGACAGGGTTGATCGGAAAAGTGATCGATGGTTTGGGCCATCCGCTTGACGGCGGGGAAAGACCGAAAGGGCTGTATAAAACGTCTGTCGAGCGCAGCCCTCCCAACCCGCTGACCCGCCCGCGGATTACGCGCCCATTATCGCTCGGTGTCCGGGCCGTCGATGGTCTGCTTACTGTAGGGGAAGGGCAAAGAGTGGGGATTTTTGCCGGCAGCGGGGTCGGAAAAAGCACGTTGATGGCCATGTTTACGAAATATTCGGAGGCAGATATCAATGTGATCGCCCTCATCGGTGAACGAGGCCGGGAAGTGAAAGATTTTATCGACAAAGATCTCGGTGACGAAGGGCGAAAAAATACGATCGTCGTCGTGGCCACTTCCGATCAACCCGCCCTCGTTCGCATCAAGGGGGCGATGGCCGCCACAGCCATTGCGGAATATTTTCGCGACCAGGGAAAGAGGGTCAATTTAATGATGGACTCAATTACCCGCTTTGCGATGGCTCAACGCGAGATCGGCCTTGCCATCGGCGAGCCGCCGACGACGAAAGGCTATACGCCTTCCGTTTTCGCCCTCCTGCCTCGACTGCTGGAACGCTCGGGTACGAGTGAATATGGCTCGATCACGGCTTTTTATACCGTGCTTGTCGATGGCGATGATCTCGATGAGCCGATCGCCGATGCCGTGCGCGGAATCCTGGACGGGCATTTTATTCTTGACCGTAAACTGGCAAATAAAGGGCATTACCCGGCGCTTAACATTTTAAAAAGCGTCAGCCGTTTGCTGCCCGACATTGTAAGCGAGGAGCATGGAGCCGCAGCTTCCGTTCTCAGGCAACATCTGGCGACGTACGAAGAGAATGAAGATTTGATTCAGGTAGGCGCCTATAAGCGTGGCACGTCTAAAGACATTGACCTCGCTCTTGATTTGCAGCCGGACATTCAAGCCTTTTTGCAGCAAGGGACCGACAAGCCACTGAATTTCACAAAAACGACGGAACAATTGCAAATATTAGCAGGGAAAGGGAACGATGGTCGATGACTTTTACGTTTACACTCGAAAAACTACTGGAATTTAAGGAACGTGAAGCTGTCGAACTGAGAAAAGGATATGAGGAGGCAATCGGTAAGTTTGAAACGATCGGGTATGAATTATATCGCTGGTTGAAAGCCCGAGAGACGCTTGATGAAAGCCAGCATGAAGATTGCCAGACGGGGACGACGATCGCGGCAATACAATCCAGACAAATGGTAAGAGAAAACGTTGAAACGACGATCGCCCGCTGCCAGGTGAAGACAAACGCCGCCCGCAAGGAGATGGCCAAACGCAAAGAGGAATGGCAGGCAGCGACGATCGAATGTAAAAAATACGAAAAAATGAAAGGGCGCAAATGGGAAGAATATCAACATGAAATGAAAAAGCAAGAGCAAAAATTCATAGACGAGATCGCTTCCCGGCAAGTTTTAAGAAGCAGAAGTAGGTGAAGGAATGGCAAAAAAGAGCAAACGAAAAGAAAACGGGCTGCCCATGTTTCTGTTTCTGATTGTCATTCCTGCTGCTGTTCTCGTTGTGCTCGGTGGCGTTTTATTGTCGCTGTTAGGGATGAACCCCATGGAGCAAGTGAGGTCCGCCGCCGGTCAGCTGCCGGTCGTATCCACCTGGATCACTGCAGAAGACGACGATGAAGTCGGAGAAAATGAAGGCTCCCTTATGGAAAACGATGACGAAATCATGCGTCTGGAACAAGCATTGCAGCAAGCGGAAGAAACGATAGAGGAGCTTGAAGAAGAAATCGAACAAATGGAAGAAGATGAAGCGTTCGCCCAATCGGGCGAAGATATGGCCGAAGAAGATGAGGCACCGGAAGAGCTCGCACGCATCGCACGCGTTTATGAAAATATGAATCCAAGGCGGGCAGCCGAAATTATGGAAGAACTCTCCGATGACGTCGTTTTGCTTCATATGTCAGAGATGAATGACGACAGCCGCTCGGATATTTTACAAAACATGGACCCGGAACGAGCCGCCGACATTACGACATTGCTTGGCGGATAAGTGCAACCGAGGCTTTCGCCGGACTCGGCGCTAAGCCAAGTGGAGGTGAAAGGATGATACCGGTAGCGTTTTTGACCCAACTTTGGCCGGGAGGAAAAGCCAGGTTCGCTGCACCATTCGACGAGGGGATGGAAAAAGAAAGTACCTTTGCAGAATTGTTTTCTCATTTTCTGGGAAGGAACGAAGCGGCACTTCCTGAGATGGAAGAGGAGAGCTCAGACGTACCAGCCCTCGAATTAATGGACACCATCCGTGAGTGGATGCCAACCTTGCCGGTCCCCGAAAACGAGGCAGAGGAGACAGATTGGGAAACAACGCTCCTCATGCTAAAAGAAGCGGTAACGGAAAAGGAGGCATTGGCGGATCTGCGGGGAGTGACAGAGGCGTTCGTCGCGGGAGATACTTCCGTGGAAACGTTTCTTAACGAGATGGTGGCCTTGCTTGAATCTAAGTCAACGCAAGGAGATGAAGCTTCCCTCCGGGAAGCGCTAACGGCGCTAATCCCGTCATTGACGGCGCTCGTTGCCTTTGCGACTGAGAAGGGCGGGGAACCTGAACAAAGAAGCCGGCAACGCCCTCCTTACTTGCCATCATGGCCGCAAGTCGCCGACCGAAACGGTGCAGAGCCCATCCGGGCCTCACAGGAATGGTTGCAGATGCAGGGAAGGGGACAAACACCGCTCCCACACGTTCAGCAACTTGGTTCACATCCCTCATCCTCCCTGCCTTTCTTCAATGAAACATTGGCGATGCAGCCGTTGAACGAAGGCCAGCAATTAACGATTCACCTTGGGGAGCAAAAAACAGACCATGCGCGGGCAGTTGAATTCGTGAAGCAATTCCAGCAGGTACTCGGGAAAGGGGTTCTTCGTGTCAATGGCGACACTCAGCAGCAAATAACGATTAAGCTTTATCCGGAGAGCCTGGGACGTCTGGATATAACGATCAGTAAAGACAACGGCGTGTTGCAGGCGAGATTTTTAACGACGACGGGGCTTGCCCGTGAATTGGTTGAATCCCAGCTCCCTCACCTTCGCCAGGCTTTCGGGCAGCAACAATTGCCGGTGGAGCGGATCGTTGTCGAGCAGATGAATACCGAGCAGCCTGAAGAACGTAAAGAAGAAAATCCTTCCTTTGCTGAAGATGAAAGGGACCCTCATGAAGGAGAAACGGAAGGAGAAAATGACAATCAATCGTTTGCGGAATGGTTACAGACATTGCTGAATGAAGAAGAGGAGGTGATCTGAATGAATATTAACGCTCAGGCAACGACGGCCGTCCCCGGGCAAAGGGAAGTGAACGGCGTGGAGGTCACCACGACGGAAGAGCAGATGCTCGGCAAGGATGATTTTTTACAAATATTAATCGCCCAGCTGCAAAACCAGGATCCCCTCGATCCCATGGATGATCGTGAATTTATTGCCCAGATGGCGCAATTCTCCTCCCTGGAACAGATGACGAATATGAACGAGGGGATGCAGCGTTTCGTCGAGAGCCAGGAAAACGGTGCCCTCGCACAAACGAGCGAATTGATTGGCAAGACGGTCGAATGGGCGCGTCTCGTCGATAATGACCAGGGTGAAGAGATCGAATATCGACAAAACGACATCGTTTCCGTGCGCAGAAGCGAAGACGGCTCGATTGAACTGCTCCTCGATGATGATAGCTGGATCGATCAGGGTCAACTCGCACGCATTGGTTTAGAAGCAGGCGAAGAAGATTAATAAAGGAGGACGTTATTCATGTTGCGATCGATGTATTCCGGCATTTCCGGTCTGCAAAACCATCAAACAAAACTCGACGTAATCGGAAATAATATTGCCAACGTCAATACGGCCGGTTTTAAAAAAGGGCGTTTTACATTTCAGGATATGATCAGCCAGCAAGTGCAGGGCGCGACAGAACCCGGTGCGGATCAAGGCGGTACGAACCCGGTACAAGTGGGGCTTGGAAGTCAAACCGGCACCATTGATACGCTACATACCCAGGGGGCGATGCAGCCGACCAATCGTGAACTTGACCTTGCTATTGGCGGTGATGGTTATTTTCGTATTCAAAATCCGGAAGGTGGAGAATTTTACACGCGTACCGGAAACTTTTCCCGGGATGAGGCTGGAGATCTCGTCAATGAGGACGGTTATTATGTGCTGGGTGCAGACGGGGGCACCATTACGATTGCCGAAGAGGCATCCGATTTCAGCATTGGCAGCGACGGCACGGTGACAGAAGACATTGATGGGGAAGTGATTGAGGCGGGGACGATCGGCCTCGCTACCTTCGCGAATCCGGAAGGCCTGGAACAAGCGGGCGGTAATCTATATGGAGAAACGGTCAACTCCGGAGACGCAAACAACCTGGAAGCGGGAACGGGAGGCGCTGGTGAAATCGCCGCCGGCATGCTGGAAATGTCCAACGTGGATCTTTCCGAAGAGTTTGTGGAAATGATTTCCGGTCAGCGTGGCCTGCAGGCGAATACGCGAATTATTACGACTTCCGATGAAGTGTTGCAGGAGATCATGAATCTGAGATAAGGAGGCGCGGGCCCGGGGCGGTCCGCGGGATACATATATGATTGAATTGCAGCGATTGAATGGGACCGTGTTTTCCCTGAACATCATTCATATCGAAACGATTGAAGCGTTGCCGGATACGACGATCACACTCACGAATCAACGTAAAATGATCGTGCTCGACCCGGTTGCCGACGTCACGGAAAAAATCAATACCCTGTACAGATCGATCGGGATGTTTGCGACGCAAAGGGGGACGTGACCGTGAAAAAACTGATGATTGCCGTAAGTGTTGTCATCATCGCCCTGATCGTATCTATTGCGGCGACGTTTATCCTGTCCGTTCAATTTAACGGCGAACCGACGACTGAAGGCTCGGATCCCAGCATCGATGAAGTGCTTGATCGTTCATGGGACACCGAAGAATTAACGACAAATGTGGAAGGCGATGATTACGTGCGTGCTTCTTTTCGGATTCAGGCCGATTCCGGCGATACCGTAGAAGAAGTAGAGAAGCGGGACTTTCAAATTAAAAATGCCATCATCCACCGACTGGCGGAAATGGACGCGGATGAATTAGGCAGTTCGGAAGGTCTTGAGACGCTGGAGGCAGGGTTGCAGGAGGATATTAATCAACTGCTTGATGAGGGTGAAGTGGAAAGCGTGTACACGACGAGCCGCATCATACAATAAAGCGGCGGCAGCTGGAAATGAGGTGATAAGCAATGGCAGACATACTTTCGCAAGGAGAAATCGACGACTTGTTGGCCGCGATGTCTACGGGAGAAATGGACGCGGAGGCCTTACGCAAGGAGATCGATGAGAAAAAAATTACCACCTATGACTTCAAACGGGCGCTGCGTTTTTCCAAGGATCAGATACGCTCGCTCACGCGTATTCATGAAAATTTTGCCCGCTTGTTAACGACAACGCTCTCCGCCCGGTTGCGGACGTTTGTGCACATTGCCGTTGCTACGGTTGAACAACTGCCCTATGAAGAATTCATCCGCTCCATTCCTAAAATGACCTTGCTCCATGTCTTTGAACCCGCTCCGCTCGATGGGCGTCTGTTGATCGAAATGAACCCGCAAATAGGGTATACCATGCTCGATCGCATCCTGGGAGGGAAAGGAACCAATTATAATAAAATTGAAAACTTGACCGAAATTGAAACGAATATCCTCACGCAAGTTTCCGACTATATGCTGGACAGTTTTCAACAAGCCTGGCAATCCGTCGTTGACATGGAACCGGTTATGGAAGATTTGGAAGTCAATCCCCAGTTTATGCAAATGGTTTCCCCGAATGAAACGGTCGTAGTCATTTCCCTTTCCGCCACCGTGGGAGAAACAGCCGGGATGATCAACATCTGCCTGCCGTATGTCGTCCTTGAAGAGATTTTACCGAAATTGTCCGGTCATTATTGGATGCAAACGACGAACAAGACGCGCGCTGAAGATGAAGAAGAAAAGCTTGAAACATCGGTTCGCCACGCTCGTTTACCTCTACAGGCCGTGCTTGGCCATTCCCAAATCAGCCTTGAAGAACTTCTGTACTTGCGCGCCGGGGACGTGATCGAGCTTGATCAGGCGGTCAACGACCCGATTATCGCATACGTCGGCGGCGAGCCGAAGTATTATGTGCAAACAGGGAAGCGTAAACAGCGATTGGCCGTGCAAGTGACCGAGGAGATGAAGGAGGCCGAAGACAATGAACGATCATGATAACGAAAACGAGACACTTTCGCAGGAAGAAATCAATCGTTTGCTGGAAAACTTTGAAGATAACGAAGGAGAACTGAAAAGCCGAGACTTTGATGAGGATGGCTATCCCCCGCCTCCGACGAAAGCGGCGCTGAATGCGAATCAGTACTTAACCGCTGTCGAACAGGACGCCCTCGGTGAAATCGGAAATATTTCTTTCGGGAGTGCGGCGACGGCGCTCTCCGAATTGATTCAGCAAAAGGTGTCCATTACCACCCCTGTCGTTCAGGCCGTCCAGTTTGACCTTTTGCATGAAGAGTTTCCGGTCCCCCATGTGGCTGTGCACGTTAAGTACACACATGGCTTCAAAGGGACGAATTTACTCGTGATCAAGGAAAAAGATGCTAAAATTATCGCCGATCTCATGCTCGGCGGGGATGGAAAACATCCGGATTCCGAGCTTACGGATATACATATAAGCGCTATCCAGGAAGCGATGAACCAAATGATGGGGAGTTCATCAACGTCTTTATCAACAATCTTTAATTTGCGCGTCAGTATCTCTCCCCCCGCCATCGATATGCTGGATATGCTCGAAGAGAGCGGAACCGATTATATGCCCCAGGCGTCGACATTGATCAAAATATCCTTTCACTTGCGGGTGGGCGATATGATTGATTCGGCGATTATGCAACTGGTGAGCGTCTCTTTTGCCAAAGAAATGGTAGCGCAATTGCTCGCTCCATCAGGCGACGAGGATGAAAGCGCAGAACCCGATGGCGAAGCCCTGGATACCCAACCCGGCGTCAAAAATAGAGAGGAGAGCGCAAAGCCTGAAACGTCGGAACGGAACGTGCAACCGGTGGCTTTCCACGACTTCGATGATGTTGGCCTGCCACCGACCCAATCGCAAAACCTTGATATGTTGATGGACATCCCCCTTGATGTGACGGTGGAACTCGGCCGGACACGCCGCTCGATCAAGGACATTTTGCAATTTACCCAGGGGTCGATCATCGAATTGGACAAGCTTGCCGGCGAGCCCGTTGATATTCTCGTGAACCAGCGCCTGGTGGCAAAAGGCGAAGTCGTCGTCATCGATGAGAATTTTGGCGTCCGGGTGACCGATATCGTCAGTCGTGAACAGCGTCTGCTGCACCTAAAAAATGAATAAAGGGGAGAAGGACTATGTCAAGTAGCGTATTGATCGTTGATGATGCTTCTTTCATGCGTATGATGATCAAGGATATTCTGGAAAAGAACCATTTTATCATTGCCGGTGAAGCAGAGGATGGCAAAGAAGCGGTGGAAAAATATAAGGAATTAAAGCCTACGTTCGTCACCATGGATATCACGATGCCGGAGATGGACGGCATCCAGGCTCTAAAGGAAATCTACGCGTACGATGCACAGGCGAAAGTCATTATGTGTTCTGCCATGGGGCAACAAGCGCTCGTCATCGACGCGATTCAGGCCGGGGCCAAAGACTTCGTCGTGAAACCTTTTCAAGCGGACCGGGTACTGGACGCGGTGAATAAAACCCTCGGTTAATAGGAGTATGTTTTTATATGAAAATATGTAATGCCCGGTTGGCAGTCTGTATGATGATGTTTCTCGTCTTTTGCCTGCCCCATCCGGTTGCAGCGGACGATTCCGTCCTGGATTCACTGAACGAGAGCAATGACGGTGTCGTCAGTGATGAGGGTGAAGGTGGCAGCGAAGGGATGGGGACAAGTGAAGAGCAAAGCGTTTGGAGTGTTTTATTCCAGCTCGGTCTGGCCCTTGCCGCCGTCATTCTCGTTATGTTCGTACTGTTGAAGATACTGGCTAATCGGACGAATCGTTTTCAAACGACGAAAACGATGCAAAACCTGGGTGGCATCGGCCTTGGAAACCAAAAATCCGTACAGCTCATCCGCGTGGGGGATCGACTCCTCGTCGTGGGCGTCGGCCAGTCGATTCAGCTTCTGCAGGAAATTAACGATGAACAGGAAGCGAAAGCGTTAAAGGCGTTGGCAGAAAGCCAGCAGACTTCAGATTTTACGAGTAAGACGCTCGCGCTGTGGAAAGGCGAAAAGGCGGAGGAGAATGACGCAAAACAGGTATATGCCCGGCTGGAGCGACAGATGCACGAAGTCAAACAGCATAAAGAAGCCGGATTCAACCATCTGGAAGGGAGAAAGTGATGATTTCCGCCATCATACCGGGCGTTCCCATCGGTGAGCTTTTTAGCGATGATCCCGACGCACTTTCCACGGCGCTGCGTCTCATTCTCCTGATCACCGTCCTTTCGCTGGCACCGGGTATCCTCGTGCTGATGACCTGTTTTACGAGAATCGTCGTCGTCCTTGCCTTCGTGCGCATGGGGCTGGCTACCCAACAGATGCCGCCGAATCAGGTGCTCATTGGGCTCGCATTATTTCTTACTTTTTTCATTATGTCGCCGGTCGTCCTTGAGATGAACGAAGAAGCGTTGACGCCCTTTATGGAAGGGGAGATCGACGAGGAAGAAGCTTTTTCAGCAGCGGCTTCGCCCATGAAAGAATTTATGGCGAACCATACACGTGAAAAGGACTTGGCGCTGTTTCTGGATTATGCGGATATGGAAGCGCCGGAGACGGTTGAGGACATCCCCCTGACGGCTTTGGTTCCGGCGTTTGCGATTAGTGAATTGCAAACCGCCTTCCAGATCGGGTTTCTCATTTTCGTTCCTTTTCTCGTCATCGATATGATCGTGGCCAGTGTCTTAATGTCGATGGGGATGATGATGTTGCCGCCGGTGATGATTTCGCTGCCTTTTAAAGTCTTGTTATTCGTCCTCGTGGACGGTTGGCATCTCGTCGTCGAATCGCTTTTAATCAGCTTTTAAAAAGGGGTGGGTACTATGACACAGGAAACAGTTCTAAGCATGGCCGAACGGAGTATGACCGTCATTTTTGTCGTCGCCGGACCTTTGCTGGTCGTTGCGCTTGCTCTCGGATTGACGGTCGCTGTTTTTCAGGCGACGACACAAATCCAGGAGCAGACGCTGGCGTTTATCCCGAAAATTATCGGCGTGCTCGCCGCGGTCGTCGTTTTTGGGGCGTGGATGCTCGGGCAACTCACGGCGTTTACGGAAGAAATCTATACGAATTTGCACAACTTTATAGGCTGACCTGGGAGCTTAAGGCATGGAGTGGATCAACCAACTGCCCGTTTTCCTGTTAATCTTCGTGCGTATACTTGCCTTCATGGCTACATTGCCGGTGTTTTCCTACCGCAATGTCCCGAATACGTTTAAAGTCGCCTTTGCGCTCTTTTTTGCCTATATCATTTTTTTCACGGTGGATGTTTCCGGTGTCGGTATTGATGCGACTTATTTTTTGTTGATCATCAAGGAAGCCTTGATCGGTCTTTTATTGGGTCTTATTGCGACGATGCTGTTTTATGCCATTCAAGTGGCCGGCGCTTTCATGGACTTGAAAATGGGTTTTCTCGTCGCCAATGTCATCGATCCGCAAACGGGTGCGCAAAGCCCGTTAACCGGGGGGTTCCTGTATGCCTTTGCCATACTGCTTCTCCTCGTGACCGACGGTCATCATCTATTACTGGACGGCATCTTTTACAGCTTTGCATATGTGCCCGTCGAGGAAGTGAATTTTCATTTTGGCCGGGAATCGGTGCTGGAGACGGCGGTGGGCGCCATGTCAACGATGTTTGTCATCGCTTTTCAGATGTCTTTTCCGATCGTGGGGGCGCTTTTTCTCGTCGATGTAGCGCTCGGCATGATGTCACGGGCGGTCCCGCAAATGAATGTGTTCGTCGTAGGCTTGCCGCTCAAAATCTTCCTCGGTTGGCCGATTATGTTGTTCATGTTGCCGGCCTTCCTTTGGCTCGTTTCCAATCTCGTCGATGAGATGGTGATCACGATGCGAACGCTGTTGCAATTGTTTGGAGGAGAGTAAATGGGTCTGCGCATGGATCTGCAGTACTTTGCCGAAAGCGGCGGCCAGGAAAAAACGGAAAAAGCGACGCCGAAAAAGCGACAGGACACGCGCAAAAAAGGGCAAGTGGCGAAAAGTAACGACGTCAATACGGCGCTTATCCTATTGTTCGTATTTATTTTACTTTTCGCTTATGCCGCCGTTCCCGGGCAGTTCCTGCACGATTTATTCATGGAAATATACATCAATTACGTGGGAATGGCATTTACGATCGAAAATGTCATGGCGCTGTTTCTCGACTTACTGTTTGAAATCGCAGTCGTGCTGGTGCCGATTATGCTTGCCGCCTTGATAGCCGGGGTGGTCTCGAACATGGTACAAGTCGGGGTTTTGTTCGCGCCGGAAGCGATTAAGCCGAAGCTGTCGAAAATCAATCCGATTAATGGCATCAAGCGTATTTTTTCCGCACGGGCGATTGTGGAATTGTTTAAAGCGATTTTAAAAATCATCCTCGTCGGTCTTGTCGCGTTTGGTATTCTCTGGTTATATGCCGATGAGTTACTGCGTCTGGCCCTCGTTGACGTTATGGACGGCTTTCATCTCGTGTCGTACTTGACGGGGATGATCGGCATTGCCAGCGCGTTGCTATTGCTCATTCTAGCTGTGCCCGACTATGTCTACCAACGCTATGACCATGAAAAACAGATCCGAATGTCGAAAAAAGAAGTCAAGGATGAGCATAAAAAAATGGAAGGCGACCCGCTTATTAAATCGAAACGACGCGATCGCGCCAAAGAGATGGCGATGCAACGCATGATGCAGGAAGTGCCGAAAGCCGATGTCGTTATCACCAATCCGACACATTATGCTATCGCTCTACATTACGACGGCGACGTGATGGCCGCGCCGACGATCATCGCCAAAGGGGCGGATTATACAGCGCTGCGTATGAGACAGGTGGCCGAGTTAAATGCGGTGCCGACTCTTGAGAATCAAGCACTCGCCCGCAGCCTTTATGACGGGGCGGATATTGGCGACGAAGTGCCGGAAGATTTATTCCGGGCGGTAGCCGAGGTTCTCGCGTATGTTTATCGATTGCCATCGATTGCACCCAAAAGGTATCCGGAGGTCTGAAAATGCGAGCACGTGATTTGGTCATTTTAATAGGTGTCATTTTAATCGTGGCGATGCTTATCTTTCCGTTGCCGTCACCGATGATCGATGTGCTCATCATCGTCAATATTTCGCTGTCATTACTGATTATTCTCGTCGCCATGAACATGAGGGAACCGCTCGATTTCTCGATTTTTCCGACCATTCTTTTACTCGCCACCTTATTTCGTGTTGGTTTAAGCGTGTCGACGACGCGTGCGATTTTAAGTCGCGCCGAAGCCGGGAGCGTGATCGACACGTTTGGGTCTTTTGTGGTGGGGTCCAATGCGCTCGTCGGTTTTGTCATCTTTCTCATTCTCGTCGTCATCCAGTTCATCGTCATCGTCAAGGGGGCGGAGCGGGTGTCCGAAGTGGGCGCGCGCTTTACCCTCGATGCCATGCCAGGGAAACAGATGAGCATAGATGCGGATTTAAATGCCGGCTTGATCACCGAACAGGAAGCGAAGCAAAGAAGGGAAAAGATCGAAGAAGAAGCGGACTTTTACGGTTCCATGGACGGGGCGAGTAAATTCGTCAAAGGGGATGCGATTGCAAACATCGTCATCGTCCTCGTCAATATTATTGTCGGTTTTATCATCGGCATGATGCAACACGGCATGAGTTTTGCGGAAGCCGCGAACACGTATACGCTGCTCACGGTTGGCGACGGACTTGTCACGCAAATTCCGGCCCTTCTGATCGCCACGGCCACGGGCATTGTCGTCACCCGTGCCGCCTCAGACGGCTCTCTCGGCCACGATATAAGTGAACAGGTGCTCGCTTACCCGAAATTGCTCTATATTGCGAGCGGAACGATTTTTCTGCTCGGCGTGCTTACACCGATTGCCAACATCGTTACGTTTCCCATCGCGGTATTTCTCGGTATCGGCGGGTGGATGCTCTCCCGCAACCAAGCGGTGACGAGCACCGAAGAATCGCCCGCTGACGAAGAAGCGGAAACAGAGGACTTTAAATCTCCGGACAATGTCACACAGCTTTTGATGATTGATCCGATTGAATTCGAGTTTGGCTATGGGCTCATTCCGATCGCAGATGCGAACCAGGGCGGAGACTTGCTCGATCGGGTCGTCATGATCCGGCGGCAATTGGCCCTGGAGTTAGGGATCATCGTGCCTGTGATCCGTATTCGCGACAACATTCAACTACAGCCGAATGAATATGTCATTAACATTCGCGGCCAAGAAGTCAGCCGCGGGGAATTGCTCCTCGATCATTATATGGCTATGAGTCCGGGAGCCGAGGAGGAAACGGTCACCGGTATTGAAACGTTCGAACCGGCCTTTGGCCTGCCGGCTTTATGGGTGGATGAAGCAGAAAAGGATCAAGCCGAAATCGCAGGCTACACCGTCGTTGACCCGCCATCGGTTGTCTCTACGCATTTAACGGAAACGATCAAACGCCACGCCCATGAATTGCTGGGACGGGAAGAAACGAAGCAACTCGTCGATCATGTCAAGGAAACATACCCGGCGCTCGTGGAAGAGGTTACGCCCAATCCTCTCAATCTGGGTGATATTCAAAAGGTATTAAGGACATTGCTGAAAGAAAAAATTTCGATTCGGAATTTGCCCGTCATTTTTGAAGGATTGGCCGATTACGGACCGATGGTCAAAGATCCCAAGTTAATCGCCGAGTACGTCAGACAAATGTTATCGAGGCAAATCACAAACGCCTTCGTTCCGAACAGCGGACCTTTGTATGTCGTCACCCTTGGCGGAACAGCGGAGAAAAAGATCGCCGACGCGTTGCAGCAGACGGAACACGGGACTTTTTTATCCCTTCCGCCGGACGATGCCGGTCAAGTCATCGAAACGATTGGCCGGGAAGCCGAAAAACTGGCGGATTTCGGCCAGGCGCCCGTCATTCTCTGTTCACCGGCGGTACGTCTCCACGTGCGGCAATTGATCGAACGTCAATTTCCACATATGCCCGTATTGTCCTATAACGAACTGGAACCGGAGGTCGAAATCCAAAGTGTCGGGGTGGTAAATGTGGCTTAACGACATAAAAGAATATTTTTCTATTAAATGAGATGAATTTCATGGTAAAATAGATCTATTAAAGAGGGGTGCGCATGTGCTTGATTTAACCGCGGTGGAAATGGATCAATTAAAGGAAATCAGCAGCATCGGCTTTGGCCATGCAGCGACCGCTCTTTCCGAGTTATTGCAAAAGCGATGTAAAATGACGGTTCCGGCTGTCGATATCGTTGCTTTCGATGAGGTGGTGGCGTTAGCCGGCGGGCCGGAGAACGTGGTGGCAGCAATATTTCTCAAAATCGAGGGACCGTTCCGAGCGACGATTCTTTTTGTTCTTCCTGCTGAGCAGGCGAGCGGGATCGTTCGGCAACTCACCGGCCAAAAAAGTGATATAGATGAGGAAACAGGCCTCTCGGCATTAAATGAGTTTGGCAACATTATCGCCGGCACTTATGTGGCTACGTTTGCCGATATGACAAAGCTGGATGTGCGCGCCTCGATTCCCGCCAGTGTCATTGATATGGCGGGTGCCGTGCTAACACCGGGCCTTTTGCCCCTGTCTGTATACGGAGATGAAGTCATTTTGCTGCAAACGGACTTTAACGATGAAAAGCGATTGGCCCAGTTTTATTTGCTTCCGGAACCCGGCAGTGTCGATGTGCTAAGGCAGGTTCTAAAGGGATTGTCGCAATGAACAGGCGTACGCTTACCGTAAATGTCGGAATGGCAGGGGTGGCTTATTGCCTTCGGCCCCAATCCATACGCACCTCTGGTTTGGGCTCATGTGTCGGGGTCGTCGTCTATACAGCTCATGTTGCAGCGCTTGCCCATGTGATGTTACCGGACTCGGCGATGAGCAGCGTTCTCGATGTGAACCCGGCAAAATACGCAGATACTGCTGTCCCACTGCTTGCGGAAACGATTCATCAACGCGGTTATCACGGACGAAAGCGCGCTAAAATCGCTGGGGGAGCGCATATGTTTCCGCAGCTGGCTACGGTCGATCCGCTACTCGACATCGGTACCCGAAATGTTGCAGCGGTGAGACGTGCCCTCAGGGACGAGAACATCCCGATCATGGCAGAGATAACAGGCGGGCACGCAGGACGAACGATTGAATTTTTCCCCGCGGATCAGTCGTTATCGGTACGCACGATTCACGGGGGCACGAGATTTTATTAAAGGGGGAGCGTATAACATGGAGACCACATCAGAGATGGAAGAATGTTGGGCCCGCTGGATCAAGCACGAAGACAGGCAGGCAGCCGAAGAACTCATCGCTGCCCATGTGCCACTCGTTGAGTATCATCTTCAGCGGATCGGCTCAACCCTTCCGCAAAACGTCGATCGTGATGAATTGCGTTCCCAGGGTATGTACGGCCTCTATGATGCGTTATTAAAGTTTGATCACGAGCGAGACCTTAAATTTTATACATATGCTTCTTTTCGTGTCCGCGGGGCCATGCTCGATAGCCTCCGCAAAGAAGACTGGCTTCCCCGTTCATCGCGGGATAAGGCCAAAAAAATCGATGACGCCACCGAAAGACTCGAACAACAAAAAAGGCGGCATGTCACGGAACGTGAAGTCGCCGAAGAGCTTGACATGCCCGTGGCTGATGTATTAAAGACGACCGCGGAAAGTTACATGGCCCATCTTGTATCCATGGAGCAAGCGTCCGCGGATGATGAAGAGGAAGAACCTTATCGGTTAACTTTCAAAGACGATAATACCCCCACGCCTCACGAGGCGGTGGAAAACAACGCGATCAAAGAGCAATTGCAAAGCCTCATTTCAAACCTTTCGGAGAAAGAAAGACTCGTTCTTTCCCTCTTTTATTATGAGGAACTGACATTGACGGAAATCGGGTATACGCTCCGATTGTCCACGTCCAGAATTTCGCAAATTCATTCCAGAGCCTTGTTTCGGTTAAAACAAGCCTTTCAGAAGGAAAACACAAAGGCCTAACGTTGGCATCAGTCTTGCGGAGGAGGATATGTGAGCCATGGAACTTAAAGAGTATGTTCAGATTAAAGTATCCGCGGATGCGATGCTCGCGAAATGTTTTTCCGTAAAGCCAATGGAAGCCGGGACATTCAGTGAAAAAGATGTGCTTAATTTTTTACATACGTCAGGGGTAACGTTCGGGATTGAAACCGAACATATCCGGCAATGGGTCAGCGACCCGCAAAACGTCACTTTTCCATTGATCATCGCAAGAGGCCGGAAACCGGAACGGGGCAAAGCCGCCTATCTGGAAGCGACGCGGAAAAATTCATCGTTGCCAAAAGACTTGGACACATCCACCTCGTCCGTGGACTTGCGGGAAGGGTGGACGATCCCGATGGCTTCGCAAAATGAAATCGTCGCCCGCAAAGTGGAAGCGACCACCGGCGCGGGAGGCTGTGATGTTTATGGGAAGGCGCTGCCCGGTTTAAAAGGAAAAGATTTTACATTAAGACCCGGGAAAAACACGGCGCTGTCCGCAGACGGGAAGTCCTTGCAAGCGATAGTCAACGGGCAATTAAGTGTGGAAGGCCGCACGGTGCACGTTTATCCGGTTTATGAAGTGCCCGGGGACATCACCATGAAAACCGGAAACATCCGTTTTAACGGCAATGTCGTGATCCATGGTTCCGTTCCTTCCGGTTTTCGGATTAGTGCCGATGGCGATATCCATATCAAGGGGTCTGTAGAAGCCTCTTACTTAACAGCGGGCGGGTCCGTATTCGTCGCCGAGGGCATTGCCGGACAGGGAAAGGGAGAAGTGCAGGCAAGACGGGATGTCCATAGCGGTTATATTAATCAGGGTATCGTTTTTGCCGGGCATAATATTCACGTTTTTCAAAGCATTTTACATAGCCACTGCGAGGCCGGAAACGCGCTCGTATGTACGCAGGGAAAAGGGAGTATCGTCGGCGGAAAAAACACCGCCGGCCGCTGGATCAAACTGCGGGAGGCCGGAAACGCGTTGAATACGTCCACTTCTTTTTATATCGGGGTCCGGGAACAGATGCTGAAAGCACGTGAAGAAGCCGAAAACACGCTTTTGCAGGGAAAAGAGGAAAAGGCCAAACTACAGAAGTTACACGCTAAACTGGAAGAAAAAGAAAAGGAGGCGTCGGCCCTCACCATTCAGGATCGTATTACGAAACTTCGTATCCGCAATACGATGAGTGAGCTTTTGGATAAAATGACACGGGCCGCGGACACGCTGCAAGACATTAAGAGCGTTATGAAAGAAAATGAAGGGGACGCCATTTTTGTCACCGAAAAGGCGTTCATGAATACGAACGTGCACATTGGTAAATATAAGCGGATGATTACAAAAAACAGGAACGGCATTAACGTATTTCTGGCCGAAGGTGAAGTTGTGATCCAGGATCGGCGGTAAGGAGGATAGATGTGACGTTATTTGTGATCGTAAGTATGCTATTACATATCGTTTCCGTCACGGCCATTCTTTATTTGTATCGGCAATCGCAAAAAACTGCGGCGCCCGAAGAAAAAATCGAACAGTTGCTGATAAGCTATACAGAGGAAATGAAAAAAGACAATGAACGCTTGCTGCAGCGCTTAAAGCCGCAACAAGCCGAGCGTGTTTTTCAGTCTGAGCTGACGCAAGCACTCCAGAACCAGGAGGAAAAAGAAGCAAAACGTTACGAACCGCCAGAACCCGCCGGTGAGAACGAAATAGAAGTGACACCTGCCGCTCAGGCATTAAGGTTGGCGCACATCGGCAAAAGCAAGGAAGAGATAGCCCGCGAACTTTCACTTACGTCCGGGGAAGTCGAGCTGTTGCTCAAAAAACGGGACGGACATTGATAGAGTGAAACAGCGGTAACGTATGGGTGTTTAACCCTGTGTCTATAATGGGAAAAGCCGAATGTCACAACCCTTGCCGAATCTATGCTTCTTATGGTATATTAACGACGGTGTTCATCCAGTACACACGCGAGCTGATTCGAACAATGGTGCCGCCGAAGTGTTTCGCGGTTTTGTTCGGAAGCGAAGCTACGCGGAGGAAAAAACCAAAGGAGGAAAAAGAATGGCTGTTATTTCAATGAAACAGTTACTGGAAGCAGGTGTTCATTTCGGTCATCAGACGAGACGATGGAATCCGAAAATGAGCCGTTACATTTTCACGGAACGTAATGGCATCTACATTATCGATTTGCAAAAAACGGTGAAAAAAGTAGATGAAACCTATAAATACGTACGCAACCTGGCTGCGGACGGGGGCAATATCCTGTTCGTCGGCACGAAAAAACAGGCGCAGGAATCCGTCCAGGAAGAGGCTCTCCGCTGCGGAATGTATTATGTTAACCAAAGGTGGCTGGGAGGTACATTGACGAACTTCCAGACGATCAGAAAACGGATCGCCCGCCTTAAGGATCTTGAGAAAATGCAGGAAGACGGCACCTTTGATGTTCTGCCGAAAAAAGAAGTGACCATCTTACAGAAAGAGATGAACCGTCTGGAAAAATTTCTCGGCGGCATTAAGGAAATGAAAGGTTTGCCGGATGCCGTTTTCATCATTGATCCGCGCAAGGAACGTATCGCTGTAGCGGAAGCGCGCAAGCTCAATATCCCGATTATTTCCATCGTCGATACCAATTGCGACCCGGATGAAGTCGATTATGTTATCCCCGGCAACGATGATGCCATCCGTGCCGTCCGTTTGTTGACATCGAAAGTGGCGGATGCCGTCGTCGAAGCAAGCCAGGGTGAAGAAGAGGAAATGGCAGAAGGACAAGAGACGGAGACGGAAAAAGAAACGGAAACGGAACCAGTAACGACCCATACGGAAGAATAAGGAAGAATAAACGGGGTGACAAGGGCGAGTCCCATGTCACCTTTTTTCCAGAAAAAAGGAGGCATTCTTATGGCCATTAGTGCCAGCAAAGTAAAAGAATTACGTGAAAAAACCGGTGCCGGAATGATGGATTGCAAGAAAGCATTGACGGAAACGGACGGCAACATGGACGATGCGGTGGCTTTCCTGCGGGAAAGAGGCATTGCCAAAGCGGCGAAGAAAGCCGAGCGTGTAGCAGCCGAAGGACTCGCCAGTGTGAAAATCGAAGGTGACAAGGCTATCATCGTGGAAATTAACGCGGAAACAGACTTCGTGGCCAAAAACGAGAATTTCCAACAGGCGGTCGATGCGATCGCGCACCACCTGCTCGTCAATGAGCCGAGCGATGTGGAAACGGCGTTGACCCAAACCATTGAAGGCGGCAGCGATACGCTCGAACACTATATTACCGAACAAATTGCCACCATCGGCGAGAAAATTTCTTTGCGTCGTTTCACCATTTTCCACAAAACGGATAACCAGGCATTCGGCGCCTACCTGCATATGGGCGGTAGCATTGGGGTTCTCACATTGCTTGACGGCACAGACGATGAAGACGTGGCTAAAGATGTCGCCATGCACGTGGCCGCCATCAAACCTAATTACGTGTCTCGTGATGAAGTGCCTGCAGAAGAAGTTGACAAAGAGCGCGACATTCTGAAACAACAGGCTCTTAACGAAGGGAAGCCGGAAAAGATCGTTGAAAAAATGGTCGAAGGCCGTTTAAAGAAATTTTTCCAGCAAGTGACCCTCCTCGATCAGGAATTCGTCAAGGATAGCGATCAAACGGTGGAAGAATACGTGAAGAGTCAAAACGCGAGTGTCACCTCCTTTATTCGCTATGAAGTGGGCGAAGGCATTGAGAAGAACGATGACAATTTTGCCGATGAAGTCATGTCACAAATCAAGGATTAAGGGCGAAGAGGTGGGCTCAGGTGGTTTTTCCCCACCTCCCACTTCTCACCTCTCACTTCTAGCACTGGAGGCGAACGATGCACTACAAACGTGTGGTTCTTAAATTGAGCGGAGAAGCGCTGGCCGGTGAGCAAGGATATGGCGTCGACCCAAACGTCATTCAATCGATTGCGGCCCAACTGAAAGAAGTCGCCGCGTTGGGAACCGAAATTGCCATCGTCGTTGGCGCCGGAAATATTTGGAGGGGTATGGCCGGCCATTCACAGGGAATGGATCGGGCAACCGCTGATTACATGGGGATGCTGGCCACCGTTATGAATGGCCTTGCCCTGCAGGACAGCCTTGAGGAAATCGATGTGCAAAGCCGGGTGCAAACGAGCATAGAGATGCGGCAAGTCGCTGAGCCATACATACGTCGTAAAGCGATCCGCCACCTGGAAAAAAAGCGCGTCGTTATTTTTGCAGCCGGCACCGGAAACCCTTATTTTACCACTGACACAACAGCAGCTTTACGCGCGGCGGAAATCGAGGCCGATGTCATCCTGATGGCAAAGAATAAAGTGGACGGCGTATATAATGCAGATCCTGAAGAGGATGCGAATGCTGTAAAATATCGAGAGTTGTCTTATTTTGACGTGCTTAAAGACGGGCTGGGTGTGATGGACTCCACCGCTTCTTCATTGTGCATGGACAATAATATCCCGGTCCTCGTCTTTTCGATTTCTAAAGAAGGAAACATTAAACGGGCGGTCCAGGGTGAAGACATTGGAACCGTCGTGAGGGGGAATGGATCATGAATGATTCGATGAGAAAAGACATGAAAAGTCGAATGCAAAAAAGAGTGGAGGCATTGGACCGCGACCTGGCGACATTGCGGACGGGGCGCGCGAATCCGGCCATTCTGGACAAGGTTTCCGTCGATTATTACGGCATGGAAACGCCGCTCAATCAACTGGCTTCCATTACCGTTCCCGAAGGCCGGATGCTCGTCGTTTCTCCTTTTGACAAATCATCCATTGCCGACATCGAAAAAGCGATCTTAAAAGCGGATATTGGGCTGACGCCCAACAATGATGGACAGGTCATTCGCATTACCATCCCGGCGCTCACGGACGAACGCCGCAAAGAATTGAGCAAGCTTGTACGCAAATATGCCGAAGATGCTCGTGTTGCTGTCCGCAATATTCGCCGTGAAATCAACGACCAGGTGAAAAAACAGGAAAAAAATGGGGATATAGCGGCCGATGAATCCCGTCGTGCTCAAGATGACATTCAAAAAGTAACGGATGAACATATCGAAGCGATCGATCAGGCGGCAGACGAAAAGGAAAAGGACATTATGGAAGTATAGCTTAGAAGTTGGAAGCTGGAGGTTAGAGGTTAAAGGTGTGCAAAGTAGAGAAGCTGGATATGTGGGTAGTAGAGGTGAGAGGTTGGAAGTTGGAGGTTAGATGTGCTTATCGCCGGGATAAGGGTTTTGCTCTTTTCCAACCTCCCACCTCCCACATCTAGCAAGGTTGGTGCTTAGACCATGTTGGGAAGGTTTTTTAATAATCAGAAAGAATCACGATCGCTGGAAGTGGAAACGGATGTTCCTGTACATGTGGCCATCGTGATGGACGGGAACGGGCGATGGGCGCTTAAACGGGGGATGCCGAGAAATATCGGCCATCGTGAAGGAATGAAGGCGATCCACCGTATAACCGAAGCCGCTAATGATATAGGCGTCAAAGTGCTGACGCTGTTTGCTTTTTCTACTGAAAACTGGTTACGTCCCCAATCGGAAGTAGACTTTATCCTGCGCCTGCCCGATCGTTTTTTATCCCATGAATTGCCGAAGCTGCAGGCGAATAATGTCCAGGTTCGGATTATGGGTTCCGTGGAGGCATTACCTTCCCATACGAAAAAAGCCGTCGAAACCGTCACGAAAGAAACCGCCGCCAACGACGGGCTCATTTTAAATCTGGCGCTCAATTACGGCGGACGATCGGATATTGTACAAGCCGTACAGCAGTTGTGCGAGGGTGTCGAACAAGGGCGTTACCGGGCAGACGATATTACGGAAGCAAAGCTCTCTGAGCTGTTGTATACAGCGGATTTTCCTGACCCTGACTTGCTGATTCGCACGAGCGGGGAAGTTCGTTTAAGCAATTTCATGCTTTGGCAAATGGCTTACAGTGAATTTTGGTTTACGGATGTGTTGTGGCCGGATTTCAGTCCGGAAGATTTCGCGGCGGCCGTCGAGGTTTATCAGAAACGCAAGCGTCGGTACGGGGGCGTGTAAGGAGACTTTTCGCATGAAGCAAAGAGTGGTTACGGCGTTGATTGGGCTGATTATTTTCCTCGTTCCGCTGTATATGGGCGGTCCGCTTTTTGTTACGCTCGTTACGGTGATGGCGATCGTCGCATTTATCGAACTCTTAAGGATGAAGCGATTGGCAACTTCGCCGCTGCTGGGTTTTGTCGGTTTGGGCATGTCTCTTCTGCTTTTATACGCAGGCCCGCGGATGGATATCGTTTCGAATGAGGCTACGCTGCTCGCTGTAACCGTCGGCGTCTGGCTGTTGTTGCTGGTGACCGTTTTATCGAATAATCGCTATCATTTCGATACGGTTGCCTTTATTTTATTCTCGGGGGCCTACGTTGGACTCGGGTTGCATTTTTTTCTGGCGGCGCGACTGGATAGCGGTTTTGCCTTCGTTCTCTTCGTGCTCATCGCCATTTGGGCCACCGATACGGGCGCTTATTTGTTCGGACGCAAATTCGGAAAGCGGCCCCTTTGGCCGAAAATATCGCCGAAGAAGACTGTGGAAGGCGCAGCGGGAGGATTTTTGCTCGCGCTCGTTGCGGGACTGATTTTTGCCTGGTTCTGGCCCCCATTTGATCAACTTTGGCTGACGACGATCGCCCTTATCATTATTTCTGTTGCCGGACAGTGCGGCGATCTCGTGGAATCGGCCCTGAAACGCTATTACAACGTGAAGGATTCCGGCCGGATGCTTCCCGGACACGGAGGTGTTCTCGACCGCTTTGACAGCGTCATTTTCGTGTTTCCCATTATTTATGTCGTGATGGCGTTACTTACGTAAAAACGTATGTAAACGAGGAAGGTGAATCTATTGAAAAAAGTGGCTCTTCTCGGCTCGACGGGATCGATTGGCACGCAAACGCTCGATGTCATCCGTCAACATCCGGACCGTTTTCAGGTCCGTTTATTGGCTTGTGGCCGCAATATTGATCTATTAAAGAAACAAATCGCAGAATTTCAACCGGCGGTTATCGTGATTCGGGACGAAGGTGATTTAAGTAAGCTTAAGGGACATCTCCCGATCGGAACGCGGGCCGTTGCCGGCGAATCGGCATTGCTTGCAGCGGTAGCCGAAACGGATGCTGACTTCGTCATGAACGCGCTGGTCGGAAGCCAGGGCTTAAAACCGACGCTGACAGCGATTGAAGCCGGAAAAACGATCGGTATTGCCAACAAAGAAACGCTCGTCACCGCCGGTCACCTCGTTACCGCCGCCAGCAAACATTACGGCGCGCAGTTAATGGCTGTCGATAGTGAACATTCCGCGATTTGGCAAAGCCTGGAGGGCAGCAAACGCAGCGAAGTCACACGGCTGATCGTGACGGCTTCCGGAGGAAGTTTTCGCGATTGGAGTGCCGACGCGGTGGCGCGTGCCACTCCGGAAGACGCTTTAAAGCATCCGAATTGGTCGATGGGACAGAAAGTCACCATCGACTCCGCCACGATGATGAATAAAGGCCTGGAGGTCATCGAAGCCCATTGGTTGTTCGATATGCCTTATGAAAATATTGACGTTTTAATCCATCGCGAAAGCATTATTCATTCTCTCGTCGAATATCAAGATAAGAGTGTGATCGCTCAGCTGGGCACACCGGATATGAAGGTGGCGATCCAATATGCGCTCGCCTACCCGGACAGGCTTGAATTAAATGGGCCGGAAAGGTTAAACTTATGGGAAGTTGGAGCGCTCCATTTTGAAAATACCGACCCGATCAAACATCAATGTTTAACGATGGCTTATCAGGCCGGCGAAACCGGAGGATCGGCACCGACGGTTTTAAACGCAGCCAACGAGGAGGCTGTGCAACAGTTTTTAAAAGGGGAGCTGTCGTTTACCGGCATCGCGGACACCGTTGAAAAAGCCCTTGCCGCGCATACAGTCATCGCGCACCCCTCCATCGATGAGGTGATGGAAGTCGACCTGGAAACACGGGAGCGCACCAGAAATGAGAAGTGAGAGGTGGGAAGTGGGATAACATCCCGCTTTCCATAATCCAGTAAGGTGGGAAGCACGTGCAAACGCTCATAGCCATAATCGTGATATTCGGCCTGATCATTGCGATCCACGAATGGGGACATCTCTATGTGGCCAAAAAAGTGGGGATTCTTTGCCGTGAATTCGCGATCGGCTTCGGTCCGAAGCTGTTTACAAAGAAAAAGAACGAGACGGTTTATACGTTACGTCTGCTCCCCCTCGGGGGTTTCGTTCGCATGGCCGGAGAAGATCCGGAGCTTGTAAAAATCAAGCCCGGATATGAAGTAGGCTTAACCTTTCATCAGGATGACACGGTTAAAGAGATCATTGTGAATAACAAGGCCAAGCATCCCGATGCCAAAATTGTGTCCGTTGAACGGGCTGATCTTGAACACCAACTTTTCATCGAAGGCTACAGTGATGATGAAGACGGTATGACCCGCTATGACGTTCACCCGCAGGCGGACATGATCGTCGACGAAGAACGCGAACAGATCGCCCCCTGGGATCGGCAATTCGGCTCGAAAAAACCATGGAAAAAAGCGTCTGCGATTTTCGCCGGTCCGGTGATGAATTTTGTGCTCGCGTTCATTTTGTTTGTCATCTTTTTCACTATCCAGGGCATCCCGCAACCGGAAGCTGCAAATATAGAGGCAGACAGTCCTGCCGAGGAAGCAGGGATCGTCGAAGGCGACCGGATCGTCTCCATCGAAGGCGACCCTGTGGAAGAGTGGACGGATGTGACCCAGACGATTCAGCAAATGCCGGAAGAAGAAGTGACGTTACTCGTGGAACGGGCCGACGGTGATACGGAATCGTTTACGATGGTCGTCGATGCGGTATACGAAGATATGGTTGACGCCGAAATCGGCCAAATCGGGATAGAGGCGGCGGTGAGCCATTCCTTTATGGATTCCGTTGTACAAAGCGTTTCGCAAATCCAGGAGGTCGTCGTATTAATCTTCGAGGTTCTGCAGCTTATTTTCACCGGTCAGTTCTCGCTGGACTATTTAGCCGGACCTGTCGGCATTTATGATTACACCGGTGAAGTGATGGAAATGGGAACACTCATTTTATTCAGTTGGGCCGGGATGTTGAGCGTCAACATCGGACTGATCAATTTGTTGCCATTGCCCGCGCTTGACGGGGGGAGACTGGTGTTTATCGGACTTGAAGCGATCCGGCGTAAACCGATCGATCCCAACAAGGAAGGGGTTGCGCATTTCATCGGTTTTGCCTTGCTCATGCTGCTCGTCCTCATGGTTACCTGGAATGATTTGAATCGATTATTCATGTGATCTGGAAGTTAGAGGTGAGAGGTTAGAAGTTGGAAAGGAAAGTCTCTGCTTCTCACCTGTACATATAAAATACTGATCTCTGGAAAAGGAGGGTCTTTGAATGAGACAACAGACGTTTTTCGGACCGACGTTGCGGGATATACCCGCTGATGCGGAAGCCACCAGCCATCAGCTTATGCTGCGCGCCGGTTTAATGCGGCAAACGGCGGCCGGCATTTATACATATCTGCCCCTCGGCACACGGGTGATGCAAAAGATTCAGGCGATCGTGCGAGATGAGATGAATCGGGCGGGCGCCCAGGAATTGCTGATGCCCGCGGTGCAGCCCGCAGAACTTTGGGAGGAGTCCGGGCGGTTCGATGACTACGGACCGGAGTTGATGAGATTAAATGACCGCCATGATCGACGTTTCGTCCTCGGGCCCACGCATGAAGAAGTCATCACCTCCATTATACGTGATGGCATTCACTCGTATAAACGCTTACCGATGAATGTTTATCAAATTCAAACGAAGTATCGGGATGAACGCCGTCCGCGCTTTGGCCTTCTGCGCGGCCGGGAATTCATTATGAAAGATGCCTACTCCTTTGAACCGTCGGAAGAAGCTCTGCATAAAAGCTATGAAATAATGTTTGAGGCTTACAGGAATATATTCAGGCGTTGCGGTCTCGATTTTCGCGCGGTAAAAGCGGATGCCGGCGCTATCGGGGGGACCGGTGGAACCCATGAATTTATGGCTCTCGCCGACATCGGAGAAGATACGATCGCATATTCCGATCAGTCGGATTACGCCGCCAACGTTGAAATTGCGGACGTGGCCCCCCCGGCAACCGAGCCGGAAGATACCCCCGCGGAGCTTGACTTTGAAAAAGGCTGGACCTCCGGGGAGGAGCTGGCGTCCAAACGGGGCCTCCCCCTTTCTGCTGTCATTCACGGGCACCTTTATTATATCAATAAAGCCCCGGTGCTCTTCCTTACCCGGGGGGATCATAAAATCAGCGATGTCAAGGTCGGCAACTATTTTGACACTTTGCAAGTGGAAGAGGCCAGTTCCGCGCAGACGGAGCACCTGTTCGGGGCGGCCGAAAGTTTCATAGGACCGGTACAGGCGCCGACGGATGTAAAGATTATCGCTGACCAGGCGATTCGCCCGCTTACAAACGCCATTTGCGGAGGCAATCAAACGGAAGCGTTTTATCTGAATGTCGATCATCGGCGCGATTGCGAGATCGATGCCTTTGCCGATCTTCGGATAGTACAGGAAGGAGACCCTTCCCCTGATGGAAAAGGAAACATCCAATTTGCCGAAGGCATCGAAGTGGGACAAGTGTTCAAGCTCGGCACGAAATATTCGGAAGCCTTCGGCGCCACCTTTCTCGATGAAAACGGTAAAAGTAAGTCGCTGCAAATGGGCTGCTACGGGATAGGGATCAGTCGTACCCTCGCCGCGGTCGTGGAACAATGTCACGATGAAAGCGGGATCATCTGGCCCAAGGCGCTTGCGCCCTTCGATTTGCATGTGCTCATGATCAATCAAAAAGATGAGGACCAGTCGACCCTTGCTGAAAATCTTTACGAGGGTTTACAGGCGGAAGGATATGATGTCCTTTTGGATGACCGTGATGAGCGTGCGGGTGTTAAATTCAAGGATGCCGATCTCTATGGAATGCCGATTCGCATTACGGTCGGCAAAAAAGCCGGTGAAGGCATCGTCGAGGTTAAAGACCGAAAAAGCGGAGAAATGACGGAAGTGCAAGTCGAAAACTTGCCTGCTTACCTTAAGGATATCGGCTTCTAGTCTAACCTCCAACTTCCCACCTCTAACTTCTAGAAAGGAGTTCGCAGATGGATGAAAGCGCCGTTCGGTATGAACGTTTTCAACTTTTACTGGAACAGATCGGAATTCCCGCGGAGCTTGGCCACACGGAGCTAAGCTCCGGGCGCATTGATAAATTGGATGTTTACCGGGAGAAGCGAACATGGCACTTTACGTTCAGGCTCGAGAAACCGGTCACGCCCTCCGTGATTCAGCTTATACAGGAAAAATTGCAAAGCGGTTTTCAGGATATTGCCGCCGTGGATTTTTCCATCGTTCATGACGCGGGTCCCGTCTCTTCGGAACATATTGCCGCGTATTGGCCTGCGATTCTCGCGAAGGCGACGGATCTTCCGGCACATATTGCCATGCAACTGGAACGTTCGACGCCTGCCATAAACGGAACTGCCCTCGTCCTTAGATGCCATAGTGAGGTTGAGGCAACTTCGCTTGCCCGCCAGGCAGGTCCTGCCCTTGAGCGGGCGGTCACTGCTTTAGGGTTTGAAGCGCTTACTTTTTCTCCGCAGGTAGAAGCCGCCACCGAAGAAGAAACCCGGTTTCTGGAACAAAAAAAAGAAGAAGAACAAACGAAAGTCATCGAAGCGATGATGGAAAAGCAGAAACAGGAAAAACCGGCCGAACCTGCAGAGAGGAAGCAACTGCACATCGGCTACCCCATTAAGGATGAGCCGCTTCCTTTGACAGCGATTCAGGATGAAGAACGGCGGGTGACGATTCAGGGTTACGTGTTTGCCGTGGAGACGCGTGAGTTAAGAAGTGGACGTGTGTTGTTGACGTGCAAGCTTACAGATTATACAGATTCGTTGCTCGTGAAGATGTTTTCAAGAGACAAGGAAGACATCCCGCTATTGAACGCTGTGCAAAAAGGCATGTGGCTGACGGCACGGGGAAGCATACAAAATGACACGTTCGTGCGCGATCTCGTCATGATCGCCAATGATATAACTCAAATAAGTAAAGCAGAGAGAATGGATGAAGCCCCTGATAACGACAAACGCATCGAATTACATGCGCACACGACGATGAGTCAAATGGACGGGGTAGCGTCCGCTTCCGAAATGGTGGAGAAGGCGGCCGACTGGGGACATGAAGCTGTTGCGATCACGGATCACGGCGTTGTACAGGCTTTTCCGGAAGCTTATGCAGCAGCGAAAAAAAAGGACATTAAATTACTTTACGGTATGGAAGCCTACCTCGTCGATGACGGGGTACCGATCGCTTACAACGAAAGTGAGCGCCATCTGGCCCAATCAGCATTCGTCGTCTTTGACGTGGAAACGACGGGCTTGTCAGCCGTCTATGATACGATTATCGAACTCGCGGCCGTGAAGGTTGAAAACGGCGAGATTGTCGATCGCTTTGAATCGTTCGCACAGCCGCACATGCCTCTCCCGGCGAAAATTACCGAACTCACCGGTATCACCGATGAAATGCTGACAGATGCGTCGGACGTAGGCGAGGTTTTACGACAGTTTGCGGATTTCGTGGGCGATGCCGGCCTTGTGGCCCACAATGCCAGTTTTGACATCGGGTTTATCAATGCCGGGTTTAAGCAACAGGGATGGGCCGAGAGCGAACAACCGGTCGTGGATACATTGGAGCTTGCCCGCTTTTTATATCCCAATATGAAGAATTACCGGCTGAATACGCTATGCAAACAGTTTGATATTGAACTCGTCAGCCATCACCGGGCGATTTATGACACGGAAGCGACGGCTTATCTGTTTATGAAAATGATTCGGGACGCCCATGAGCAGGGTATTGTCTATCATCGCGAGCTCAATGACAATATCGGGCAAGGCGACTTTTACAAGAATCGTCCTTCCCACTGTACGATTCTCGTGCAAAATCAGACCGGATTAAAAAATTTGTATGAGCTCGTTTCCTTGTCACACATGTCGTATTTCTACCGGACTCCGCGCATTCCCAGGTCCAAACTCGTCCAGCATCGGGAAGGTTTGTTGATCGGTTCGGGCTGTGACCAGGGTGAAGTCTTTGAAACGATGATGCAAAAATCTGCAGAAGAAGCGGAGAAGGTTGCTCGTTTCTATGATTTTATCGAAATCCATCCCCCTGACGTTTACGCGCCTTTGCTGGAGAGAGAAATGGTGAAAAGTGAAGCGCAACTCCTCGACATTATTCGTAAATTGACCGAGGTAGGCGAGCGCCTGGAGCGACCGGTCGTCGCCACCGGCAATGTTCATTACCTGGAGCCGGAGGATCACATTTATCGTACCATCATCGTCTCCTCCCAGGGGGGAGGCCACCCGTTAAGTAAACAAACGTTGCCGAAGGTCCATTTTCGGACGACCGGCGAGATGCTCGAGGCTTTCTCCTTTCTCGGAGAGGAAACGGCACAAAACGTCGTTATTCATACGCCGAAGTCGTTGGCGGGTCAAATCGAAGCGATCGCACCGGTGCCGAGTGGCTTATACACGCCCAACATCGAAGGCGCCGATGAAGAGATGCGGGACCTCACCTATGGCAAAGCAAAGCGTATCTATGGCTCGGAACTTCCCCGCATCGTCGAAGAACGTCTGCAAAAGGAACTGGAGAGCATTATTGGCCATGGGTATGGCGTCATTTATTTGATCTCCCACAAACTCGTTAAACGCTCCCTTGAGGACGGGTACCTCGTCGGATCCCGCGGCTCGGTAGGGTCGTCTTTTGTGGCGACGATGGCGGATATTACCGAGGTGAATCCTCTGCCGCCTCATTACGTCTGCCCGGGTTGCTGCCATTCTGTCTTCTTCGACGACGGTTCTGTTGCTTCAGGCTATGATTTGCCGAAGCAAGCATGTGAGCAATGTGGCACGACCTATACGCGGGAAGGCCAGGATATTCCCTTCGAGACGTTTCTTGGTTTTGAAGGCAAGAAAGTGCCTGATATTGACTTGAATTTTTCCGGTGAATACCAGCCGATCGCCCACGCCTATACCCGTGAATTATTCGGGGACGATAAGGTGTTTCGAGCCGGCACGATTGGCACGGTCGCCGATAAAACGGCTTATGGGTTCGTGCGTGGCTATCAGACCGACCAAAATATCGGGCACTTGCGCGGCGCTGAAATCGATCGCCTCGTGGATGGGTGTACAGGCGCAAAACGAAATACGGGCCAGCACCCGGGCGGAATCATCGTCGTACCTGAAGACCACGATATTCATGATTTCACCCCGGTGCAATATCCCGCCGATGATAAAAATGCAAGCTGGAAGACGACCCATTTTGATTTTCACTCCATCGATGACAATCTGCTGAAACTCGATATTCTCGGCCATGATGATCCGACGGTCATACGGATGCTGCAGGATTTAAGCGGGATTGACCCGCAAGATGTGCCCATTGACGATCCGGAAGTGATGCGTATTTTTGAAGGACCGGAAGTGCTCGGCGTAACCCCTGAACAAATCATGTGTAAAACCGGGACCTACGGGATTCCCGAGTTTGGCACCCGCTTCGTTCGGCAAATGCTGGAAGAAACGAAGCCACAGACATTTTCCGAACTCCTGCAAATTTCCGGGCTTTCCCATGGGGCGGACGTCTGGGTCGGAAACGCCGACGAACTCATCCGTGACGGCATTTGCGAATTAAAAGACGTCATCGGTCTGCGCGATAACATCATGGTGAATTTGATTTATAAGGGACTTGAGCCTTCCCTTGCCTTTAAGATCACAGAATTCGTCCGTAAAGGACGGGGACTGGAGCCGGAATGGATCGAGGAAATGAAAAAGCATGACATCCCGGACTGGTATATTGAGTCATGCAAAAAAATCAAGTATATGTTCCCGAAGGCCCACGCGGCTGCGTATGTATTGATGGCAGTTCGGATCGCTTATTTCAAGGTCCACTATCCGATCCTCTTCTACGCGACCTATTTCAGCGTACGGGCCGCCGATTTCGAGCTCGAAACGATGCAAAAAGGCAGCACCGCGATCCGCGCCCGCATCGAGGATATTCAGGCGAAAGGCTTCGAGGCCGCTCCAAAAGAGAAAAGCCTGGTCACGGTTTTGGAACTGGCCCTGGAAATGACCGAACGGGGATATTCGTTCGGAAAGATCGACCTCTATCGTTCCGAAGCCAGTACATTTATCGTCGATGGTGACACCTTGATCCCTCCGTTCGGCGCGCTGGAAGGCGTGGGTGCGAACGCGGCCAAAAATATTGTGGAGGCACGATCAGACGGCGAATTTTTGTCGAAAGAAGACTTGCAACAAAAGAGCAAGGCGACCAAAAATGTCATTCAACTTTTGGACGCCCATGGTTGTCTGGAAGGGTTACCGGAATCGAACCAGCTTTCGTTGTTCTAATTGCGAAGCACGATGTTTAGCAACGGTGCCAGCAGGCAAGAATAGTGAGTAGAAAACGATGAGGCAGGTTATCATTCGCTTGCATTCGTGCTGAATGTGTGATATTTTATCGTTGGACACAACGGATACGTATGGAGAAAGAGTGGGGCCTCGTTCCCACTCTTTCTACTTGTCTTATAGACATAAGCGAAGCGAGGAGGGAGCGTATGGCAAACAATGTGAAGGAACGAGCGGCTGTGATCGCGCAACCGATTCTCGATGACCTCGATATGGAACTGGTCGATATCGAATATAAAAAAGAAGGACAAAACTGGGTTTTACGCGTATTTATTGATAACGATGAAGGCGTAGGTCTGGAAGAATGCAGTCTCGTCAGTGAGCGTCTCAGCCAAAAGCTCGACGAAGAGGACCCGATTCCGGGGTTTTATTATTTGGAAGTAAGCTCTCCCGGTGCAGAACGGCCGCTGAAAAACGCGAAAGATTTCGAAGGCGCTGTCGGCAAGAACGTATATGTAAAGACTTATGAACAGGTCGACGGTAAAAAAGTATTTGAAGGTTTACTCACGGCCTATGAGGGCGGAGAAGTCACGATCAATATTCGGGAAAAGACACGAACCAAAGCCTTTCAAGTACCGGAACGATTGATCGCCACTGCCCGTTTATCCGTATTATAGTTAAGATCAAAGAGGACAAAACGCGAAGGCGCGTTCACTGAAAGGGGATCAAGTAGTTATGAACAGCGACTTCTTGGAAGCTTTAACGACACTGGAAGAAGATAAAGGCATCGAAAAGGAAATCGTGCTCGAAGCCATCGAAGCGGCCTTGATTTCAGCTTATAAGCGTAATTTTAGCCAGGCACCCAATGTCCGCGTCGATATAAACCGCGATAATGGCGAAATTAAAGTGTTTGCCCGCAAACAAGTGGTCGAAGAAGTTTTCGACCCCCGAATGGAAATTTCTGTTGAAGCTTCCAGGGAATATAGTGTACATTATGGCCTTGATGACGTCGTTGAAATTGAGGTGACACCGAAAAATTTCGGAAGAATCGCCGCGCAAACGGCTAAACAAGTCGTTACGCAACGGGTACGCGAAGCGGAGAGAGGTATCATCTATTCGGAATTTATCGATCGTGAAGAAGACATTATGACCGGGATCGTGCAACGACAGGATCATCGCTTTATTTATGTTGATTTGGGGAAAGTGGAGGCGATCCTCCCCCAAAGCGAGCAGATGCCGAATGAAACGTATCAGCATAATGACCGGATCAAGTCCTTTATTACGAAAGTGGAAAAGACGACAAAGGGTCCGCAAATCATGATTTCACGCACCCATCCCGGTCTTTTAAAGCGATTGTTTGAACTTGAAGTTCCGGAAATATATGATGGAACTGTCGAGGTTCGGTCCGTGGCCAGGGAAGCCGGCGACCGTTCCAAAATCTCCGTTCACGCTGAAGACCCCGAAGTGGACCCGGTCGGATCCTGTGTCGGGCAGCGCGGCCAACGCGTACAGGCGATTGTCAATGAACTGAAAGGTGAAAAAATCGATATCGTCCATTTTTCCAACAACCCGGTGAACTACGTCGGAAATGCTTTAAGTCCGTCCAACGTACTCGATGTCCAGGTGGATGAAGAAGAGAAAAGTACCCTCGTCATCGTTCCCGATTATCAGCTCTCGCTCGCGATTGGCAAACGCGGACAAAACGCACGGCTCGCCGCTAAACTTACGGGCTGGAAAATCGATATTAAAAGTTATTCCGAGGCGGAGGAACAAGGGTTATATGATCCGGCTACCGCCCGCGTCCCCGGGGAACCCGAGACTGCCAGCGCGGGCGACGAAGATTGGGATGTTGAGGAAGACCTCGGGGATGAGCGATGGGATAGCGAGCCCGTTGAGGAGAAAGAAGAATGAAAAAACGCAAAACCCCTTTACGAAAATGCATCGTCACCGGGGAAATGAAAGCAAAGAAAGAGCTCGTAAGAATCGTGCGCGGAACCGACGGCCAGGTATCCGTGGACCCGTCGGGCAAGAAGAATGGCCGCGGCGCCTACATTACAAACACAGGGGAATGTTTTCAACATGCGAAACAGAAAGATCTGTTATCCCGACACTTAAAAGTGAATGTGGATAAAGAAACGTATGAAAGGCTGGAGACAGAACGTCTTCAATGACATTTATGATGCAAACATTTTATCAGTTTCTCGGGCTTGCTGCCCGCGCCAATAAAATTTCGAGCGGTGAAGACACCGTCACGCGCGGTATCAAGACCCACCGTTTTCATGTCGTTCTTATTTTCGAGGACGCCTCACCGAACACACACAAAAAATTTAAAGATAAATGCCGATATTATCACGTTCCGCTTTTGCAAGTCGGAACGCGCCAGATGCTCGGTACTTCCATCGGGAAGGAGGAGCGCGTGGTCATCGGCATCACAGATAAAGGGTTTGCAAATAAATTGATCCAGATGGAGGATCACCGGATGGAGGATCACCGGATGGAAGATCAATAGAAGCAGGAGGTCGTGTATATGCCGAAAATGCGAGTATATGAATATGCCAGGTCCGTCAATCGGCCGAGTAAGGACGTCGTCGCCGACTTAAAGGCGAAAAATATAGCCGTGAGCAACCACATGTCTGTCATTGATGATGAGCAGATCGCGCAGCTGGAGCAAGCGCAGCCAGCGAAGAAACAAGAGGAACGCCCGGGAGGAAACAGGCAAACGAAACAATCGAAGCCCAAACAGGGCAATGAAGCCTCACGCCCCCAGAACAATAACCAGAAAACGAACCAGGGGAATAAAGCCCAGGGGAACAAACAGCGCGGCAAGAAAAATAACGCGCAGCAGCGGTCCCAGCAACGAGGCGGGAATCACGGTCCGGGCCGGAGAGGCAAAAGCAATAAAAACCAAAAACGACGGACGAAAGAAGCGCCAAAAATGCCGGAAAAGATCACATTCGCCGGGAGCTTAACCGTGGCGGAACTCGCGGAAAAATTAACCAAAAGCACCTCAGAGATCATCAAAAAGCTCATGGGCTTAGGGGTTATGGCAACGAAAAATGAAGAGCTGGATAAAACGTCCATCGAGCTGATTGCCCATGATTTCGGCGTGGAAGTGGAAGAAGAAGAGGTTATCGACGAACTCGATATTGAACGTTACGAAGAAGCCGATGATCCGGAGGATTTACAGGAGCGGGCACCCGTCGTTACGATTATGGGCCATGTTGACCACGGGAAAACGACGTTGCTCGACGGGATTCGCAAAACGAAGGTCACCGACACGGAAGCCGGCGGCATCACCCAGCACATCGGCGCTTATCAAGTCGAAGAAGACGGGAAAAGGGTAACGTTCCTCGATACCCCGGGACACGCGGCTTTTACAACGATGCGCGCACGCGGCGCCCAGGCGACCGATATCACGATTCTCGTCGTCGCTGCCGATGATGGGGTCATGCCGCAAACGGTTGAAGCATTGAACCATGCGAAGGCGGCGGAAGTCCCGATTATCGTAGCCGTGAACAAAACCGACAAGGAAAACGCCAATCCCGACCGCGTCATGCAGGAGCTAACCGAATATGAACTCGTTCCGGAAGCGTGGGGCGGCGATACGATCTTCGTCAACGTTTCGGCCGTTAACGGTGGAGGCATCGATGAACTTTTGGAAATGATTCTGCTCGTGGCCGAAATTGAAGAGTTAAAAGCCAATCCATCGAAGCGGGCACAAGGAACCGTCGTCGAAGCGGAACTCGACAGAGGTCGCGGACCGGTAGCTACCCTGCTCGTGCAAGGGGGAACGCTGAAAGTCGGCGATCCCATCGTTGTCGGTTATACGTATGGGCGTGTCCGGGCCATGATGAGCGATGTTGGCCTTCGTGTGACAGAAGCGGGTCCGTCGACACCCGTGGAAGTTACCGGACTGAACGGTGTTCCACAAGCGGGCGATCAGTTCCTCGTCTTCGCGGATGAGAAAAAAGCCAAACAAATCGGAGAAGGGCGCGCCATCCGTGCGAAAGAAGCGCAGCGCAAACAAACATCCCGCGTGAGTCTTGATGACTTGTACAACCAGATTCAGGAAGGTGAAATCAAGGAAATCAACCTCATCATAAAAGCGGATGTGCAAGGATCCGTGGAAGCGGTTCGTGGCTCCCTCGAGAAAATTGATGTCGCCGGCGTGAAGGTGAATGTTATTCATACCGGCGTCGGGGCGGTTACGGAATCGGATGTGATCCTTGCTTCTGCGTCCAACGCGATCATCATTGGCTTTAATGTCCGTCCCGGGACGAACGCGAAACAGACGGCTGAATCGGAAAACGTCGATGTCCGTCTCTACCGCGTCATTTACAACGCGATTGAAGAGATCGAGGCGGCGATGAAAGGACTCCTCGACCCTGAATATGAAGAAAAGGTCATCGGACATGTGGAAGTAAGGCAAACGTTTAAAGTATCACGTATAGGAACGATCGCCGGGAGTTATGTCACAGATGGCAAGATTACCCGTAATGCCAACGCACGGGTCATGCGGGACGGCGTCGTTATTTACGACGGCACAATTGCGGACCTCAAACGTTTTAAGGATGACGTCCGGGAAGTGAGCAACAACTATGAATGCGGCATTACGCTGGCCAAATTTAATGACGTGCAAGAGGGAGATACCATTGAAGCCTATGTGATGGAAGAAGTTCCGCGCACATGATCGGCCTCGTCCATTGTGAATGCTTTTTGCCGGAATGTTATTCCCTAAAGGAGAAACGTTCAATCCTGCAGAGTCTTATCACCCGCGCGCGCCGATTGAATATCTCCATTTCGGGGATGGACCACCAGGATGTATGGCAACGGACAACGCTTGCTATTGCCTGTATTAACAACAGTCGCAAGGTGATTGAAAAAGAACTTGACCACGTTCTTAAGCTGATCGATCACAGTGAAGGCATCGAATGTCATTCCGTCCAGTATGAATGGCTGTAGGAAGGAGCATAACGATGAGTCAGATGCGTGCACAACGAGTTGGCGAGCAAATGAAGAAGGAAATGAGCGATATTCTTATGCGGGAAGTGAAAGATCCCCGCGTGGATTTCGTTACCGTCACCGGGGTTGACGTTACCGGCGATCTGCAGCAAGCAACGGTATTTGTCACCGTGCTCGGGGAGCCTGAGGAACAGGAAGAGGCTTTAAGGGGACTGCAAAAAGCGAGAGGGTTCATCCGTTCCGAGATCGGCAAGCGCATCCAACTGCGCAAGACCCCGGAGATCGATTTTGATTTTGACGAATCGATCGCCTACGGCAATCACATTGAACAATTGCTCAAGGATCTGAAAAAAGAAGATTAAGCGGATACCGATTCAGGAGGAGAAAATATGGTCGTGAGTGGTATTCTGCCGTTGGCAAAACCTGCCGGGATGACGTCCCACGATTGTGTGCTCCTGGCCCGTCGTTGGTTTAAGACGCGGGAGGTTGGTCACACGGGTACCCTTGATCCTGATGTCGAGGGGGTTCTTCCCCTTTGCATTGGACGGGCGACCAAGCTCGTGCCCATACTAATGGAAAGCTCTAAAGTCTATGAAGGCACGATGGCTCTGGGAAGCACAACGACGACAGAAGATGCCAGTGGTGAAGTCATCAGCCGCGCCCGCGTACCTGGGGAGATCCCCGAGGAGCAACTGCAGCGTGTATTCAACTCGCTCGTCGGAGACATACAGCAAGTGCCACCCATGTATTCGGCGGTGAAGGTTAACGGCAAACGGCTCTATGAATATGCCCGGGCGGGGGAGGCGGTTGAACGTCCGCTTCGATCCGTCACCGTTCACGCACTCCGTCGTTCAGGAGAAACGAGTTGGTCGCCGGACGGGGAGCATCTCTGCATTCCGTTTTCTGTCGTATGTTCAAAAGGGACATACGTCAGAACGCTCGCGGTGGAAGCGGGAGAACGATTAGGGTACCCTGCCCACTTGTCTCAGTTGAAAAGAACAGAGAGCGCGGGCATTGAACGCCCTCGATGTACGAGCATCGCCGAAATGGAAAGGCGGGCGAATGCCGGAGATGCCGAGCAAGCGCTGCTTTCCGTTGAATATGTTCTACGCCACTGTCAGCACTACGAAGTGAGCCATCGGGAAGCGGAGAAAATTAAAAACGGGGCTGTTTTGCGAACAGGTGACTATCCACACGCCGAACGCCTTGTTTTTACCCACGACGATCGGGCGCTGGCGATTTATGTGCCCCATCCCAGAAAAGAGGGCATGATCAAACCAGAAGTGATGCTAAGTCCGGAGTCTGGCCAGTAAGGGGGTAAGAAGAGATGCAAGTGGAATATTTACGAGCGGGATTAGCAATGGGCGACCGTGAAAAGCGCCCCCCTGTGGTACTGGCGCTTGGCTATTTCGATGGAGTTCATGAAGGGCATGAGAAAGTGATTGAAACCGCCCGGGAAACAGCAGAAACCATAGGCGCCGAAACAGGGGTTTTAACGTTTAACCCCCACCCGCGTACCGTTCTTGCCAAGGAATATGAAGGCGTGGATTACCCGGAACTGACACCCTTGCCGGAAAAAGAAGACCGCATTCGTGCATTGGCTGTGGATCGACTATACGTCGTTACCTTTGACAAAACGCTTGCCTCCCTTTCACCGCAACAATTTGTCGATCAGTATATCATTCCCTTACATGCTGTCCACGTCGTTGCCGGTTTTGACTTTTCCTACGGCCAATACGGAAAAGGGAACATGGAAACACTGCCTGCCCAAGCCCGCGGACGATTTGAGACGACCGTTGTAACGAAGTGGGAACAGGGCGGGGAAAAAGTGAGTTCCACGCGGATTCGCCAATGTATAGATGCCGGAGAATTGGAGGAAGCGAGAGCGTTATTAAAACGCCCGCACGCCGTTCGTGGAGAAGTGGTAGAAGGCGATAAACGCGGACGGGAACTCGGTTTTCCAACCGCCAATATCGTCCCCGGCCATACTTATGTTGTGCCACCGGCCGGTGTTTACTGTGTAAATGTGCGGATGGATGGAAGGGATTATCCGGCCGTCTGTAATTTCGGCTACCGGCCGACGTTTCATGATCAGCAGCCAGAGCCTGTCATCGAAGCCCATCTACTCGCATTTAATGAAAATATATATGGGAAACAGGTGGAACTGCAATGGTTAAAAATGCTTCGACCCGAAGAAAAGTACGATTCGGCCGCGGCATTAATCGCGCAGATGGAAGAGGACAAGAGAGACGCTATGCACTATTTTGGCATTGAACGTTAATCAACCCTTGCATTCTTATAAAAAAAAAGGTATCGTATTCGTTGTGGTCTCTTGCATTGACCACAGGTCCACTTGCTTGGCTCACGCGCGCCACCGGCGGTAAGCGAGGGAAGTGGAGAAATAAAAAAAGGAGGTGGAAAGGATGGCTTTAACACAGGAACGTAAACAGGAGATCGTCGATACGTATAAGACACACGATACGGATACCGGCTCTCCGGAGGTACAAATCGCTATCCTTACGGAACAAATCGTTGACTTAAACCGACATTTGCAAACGCATGATAAAGATCATCATTCTCGCCGCGGCTTGCTCAAAATGGTCGGGAAGCGTCGCAATCTGCTTACGTATCTGCGCAAAAAGGATATTACAAGATACCGGGATATTATCCGCAAGCTGGGCTTACGTCGCTAACGGCCGCTTGCCACGGAATTCAGCCAAAAGCGGGAAGCGTTCCCGCTTTTTTTACAAACACAATAACCAGTAAAGGAGGTTTCTGCATGGAAGGTGAAGAACAGATATTTTCTCTCGATGTCGGCGGCCGGACCCTCTCTTTTGAAATCGGAAAACTTGCCAAACAGGCCAACGGCGCTGTTCTTGTCAAATACGGCGACAGCGTCGTACTGACAACCGCGACCGGTTCAAAAGAACCGAAGGATTTGCCGTTCTTTCCGCTAACCGTGAATTATGAAGAACGTTTATATGCGGACGGAAAAATTCCCGACGGTTTTATTAAACGGGAAGGGCGTCCATCGGAAGCGGCCACGCTCACGAGCCGGCTCATCGATCGGCCGATCCGACCGTTATTTCCCGATGGCTTTAGAAATGACGTTCAAGTCATCAGCACGGTGATGAGCGTCGATCAGGATGCTTCCCCGGAAATGGCGGCGATGATTGGCTCTTCGCTCGCGATTTCGATTTCGGATCTCCCATTTGCCGGACCGATTGCCGGTGTGGAGATTGGCCTCGTGGATGGTGAATTCGTCGTTAACCCTACGAGCACGCAGACAGAAGTGAGCGAAATGGAGTTAACGGTGGCAGGGACAAAGGATGCCATTAATATGGTAGAAGCTGCCGCGAGCGAAGTAAGTGAGGAAAAAATGCTGGAAGCGATTCTATTTGCCCACGAGGAGATTAAAAAAATCGTCGCATTCCAGGAAGATATCATCGCGCAGTGCGGCAAAGAGAAAATGGAGGTTACGGTACAAAAGCCGGATGCTGATTTGGAGACAGAAGTACGTGACCAGGCTGAAGGCCAAATGAAAGATGCCGTGCTCGTTAAAGAGAAGCATGCGCGTGATGTGGCTATTCAAGAGGTGGAAAACACCGTCGTTGATCATTTCGACGAAGACCAGCACGACGATGTAAAGGACATTTTGCA
Organism: Natribacillus halophilus; assembly: GCF_900100185.1. Classification (GTDB taxonomy): domain Bacteria; phylum Bacillota; class Bacilli; order Bacillales; family Marinococcaceae; genus Natribacillus; species Natribacillus halophilus. The sequence goes on from NZ_FNEN01000009.1 coordinate 54,990, forward strand.
ATCCCTCGTCAAGGAAGAGTTTCGCCGGTTAATTACGAAAGAAAAAATCCGCCCGGATGGTCGCGCCCCGGAAGAGATTCGCTCTCTTGCCTCTGAAGTTCAGCTGCTTCCGCGCACACACGGCTCGGGATTGTTTACGCGCGGACAAACACAAGCCCTTAGTGTTTGTACACTCGGTGCGCTCGGGGACGTACAGATCATCGATGGTCTCGGGCAGGAAGAGTCAAAACGGTTTATGCATCATTACAATTTTCCGCCATATAGCGTCGGGGAAACAGGGCCGATGCGCGCACCCGGACGGCGGGAAATCGGTCACGGTGCCCTTGGCGAGCGGGCTTTGGAAAGAGTGATTCCCGACGAGGATGAATTCCCGTACACGATACGTCTCGTTTCCGAGGTGTTGGAATCCAACGGTTCCACGTCACAAGCGAGTATTTGCGCGAGCACCCTCGCGATGATGGATGCTGGCGTTCCGATTAAATCACCGGTGGCAGGCATTGCCATGGGCCTTGTCAAGGAAGACGATGACGTTAGCGTGCTCACCGACATTCAAGGTATGGAAGACGCGCTCGGGGACATGGATTTTAAAGTCGCAGGAACGTCTGAAGGCGTGACAGCCCTGCAAATGGACATCAAGATCCAGGGTATCACCCGTGAAGTGTTGGAAGAAGCCCTTGAACAGGCCCGAACCGCGCGCATGCAGGTGTTGAAAAACATGCTCGATGTCATCAGCACATCACGCCCCGAATTATCGGAATATGCACCGAAGATTCTCACGATGCATATCAAACCGGACAAGATTCGCGATGTCATCGGACCGAGCGGTAAAATGATCAACCAGATCATCGAAGACACAGGTGTAAAAATCGACATTGAACAAGACGGCACCGTCTATATTTCTTCAACGGATGCGACCGCAAATGAAAAAGCAAAGCAAACGATTGAAGACATTGTTCGTGAGGTTGAAGTCGGGCAAATTTACGAAGGCAAGGTTAAACGGATCGAGAAATTCGGAGCTTTTGTGGAACTATTTAAGGGAAGAGACGGTCTCGTTCATATTTCACAGTTAGCGAAAGAACGCGTGAACAAAGTGGAAGATGTCGTGAAGATCGGCGATGCGGTCAAAGTAAAAGTGACTGAAATCGACAATCAGGGACGTGTCAACCTGTCACGCAAAGCGCTTTTGAGCGAAGAGGCCTAAAGGCAGAGAAACTTGGTAAAAAGCCAAGTTTTTTTACTGTCTTATACAAGTAACATAACGCTTACACTCTCGCATAAACTGGGACGAGGGGTGAGCTTAAATGATGTTTAAAACGAGGTTTTTGCAGGTACTTATAGGTTTTATCGTTGTCATCGTAGGCTTTACTGCCTGGTCATTTCCAGATACATCGGAAGAGACGGTAGATACATGGACAGAGGAAGCAGAAGATTTGCAAACCGAAGAGAGCAGCGAAGCGATTCGTGAACAGATTGAAGAGGCGAGAGATGAATTCGATGAACCCCCAGTCGATGCCGTGGTCGATGATGTATGGAAAGGAATTCCCGGCTATAACGGCCGCGTCATCGATGTTCGTGAATCTTATGAAAATATGAAAGAACATGAACGCTATGAAGAAGAGCTCCTTGTTTTTCATGATACAGCCCCTGAGGTCACCTATAGAGATTTACCGCCGACGCCTTTTTACCGTGCCAATCCGAATAAGGAGATGGTCGGTTTTGTCATCAATGTCGCCTGGGGGAATGAACATCTGCCGACGATTTTGAACGAGTTAAATGAACAGGATGTACAAGCCACTTTTTTTCTGGAAGGGTCGTGGGTGCGTGACCAACCGCGCCTCGCGCGCATGATTCAGGAAGAAGGCCATGAAATTGGCAATCATGCTTACTCTCATCCTGATATGGCTTCACTGTCAGCCGAAGAGATTAAACAGGAACTGGAAAATACGAACGAAGTGATTGAAGCGACGCTGAATGAAGAACCGGACTGGTTCACCCCTCCTTCAGGCAGTTTCAGACATGAAGTGGTAGAGATTGCCCATGAGCTTGACATGTACACAGTGCTTTGGACCGTGGACACGGTGGATTGGCAAAACCCCGAACCGGATGCTATGGTAGAGCGAGTAGCAGATAACATTCATCCTGGGGCGACCGTCCTGATGCACCCGACAGAACCGACGGCAGAGGGCATCGGTGAAATGATTGAGCGTATTCAAAGGCAGGATTTGGAGATCGGTCCGATCTCATCCGTGATGAGTGAGAATCGCGTTACAGGCGGTACATCACAGGCACCAGCAGACGAAGAGGAGGCCGACGAATATTGGTCCAACGAATGACACTAACGAATGGGGCGCGTGTTGTTTACGAGCCGATGGAGCACGTACGCTCGCTATCCATCGGCATTTGGATTTATACAGGCTCCCGCGATGAAGAACAAGAGGAGAACGGGATCACCCACTTTCTCGAGCATATGCTTTTTAAAGGGACGCAGCAACGTTCAGCCACGGAAATTGCCGAAGCTTTTGACCGTATGGGCGGCTATGTGAATGCCTTTACGGCTAAGGAATATACATGCTTTTATGCAAAAGTGATCGATACCCACGCCCGGGAAGCGGTGGATATTCTTAGTGATATGTTTTTTAATCCGGCGTTTCCGGAAGAGGAAATTACGAAAGAACGCAATGTCGTCCTTGAAGAAATTCGCATGGTTGAGGATACAGCTGACGATGTCGTCCACGACGACCTTGATGCAACCGCTTATGGAAACCATCCGCTGGGAAGGCCGATACTGGGGACCGAAGACACGGTTCCAACCTTTAACAGGGAACAACTCAAGCATTTTATTCATAAGCACTACCGACCGGACAATGTCGTTGTGTCTCTGGCCGGGAAGATCGATGATTCACTTTTATCATGTGTAGAAACGCAGTTTTCCGGATTTTTGGCGCAAAAGAGCAGCAATATTCAAGAAACACCTCCAGTCTTGAACGGGAATAAAGCAGCGCGGGCGAAGAGCATCGAACAGGCTCATCTTTGCCTGGGGTTTGATGGCGTTTCGATTCAGGACGAGCAAATTTATGCCATGGTCTTATTCAATCAGTTATTGGGGGGCAGCATGAGCAGTCGCCTGTTCCAGGAAATACGGGAGCAGCGGGGTCTGGCTTACGCCGTGTTCTCCCATCATATCGCTTATCGTGACGGGGGAATGTTGACGGTCTACGCGGGGAGCGCACCCCAGTACGTCGGTGAGATTTTAGACGCGACGATGGCCATGCTCGAACATTTTGCCAGCAAGCAGCTGAAAGACAATGAGCTGGAAAATGTAAAGTCGCAAGTTCAGGGGAGTCTTTTGCTCGGCTTGGAAAGCACGAGCAGTCGTATGAGCCGCAATGGCAAAAATGAATTAAGCCTCGGTTACCATCGTTCTCTCGACACGTTGACCGAAGAGATCGATGCCGTGTCCGCTCGGGATATACAGGCGGTGGCCGAAAAACTTTATAAAAGTGAATATGCCCTTTCCCTCATCAGCCCTGATGGTGAATGGCCGACAGGTTGTTCTATTTCCCGGTGACCGGCATAGCTATGTAAAAAGGGCCAACAAAAGGGGGAGCGCATGAGGTTAAGTGAAATGAGCGCTAAAGAAATCGTCGACTTTGAACAAGGAGAACGGCTCGGGGTTCCCGGCCGTCTCGATGCCCGTGTCAACGCCTCAACGGGTGAAATTGAAGCTTTTCTGTTTCCGACGTCGAGATGGAGTCCTTTTCGAAAGAATGAAGAAACGCTGGAAATACGCTGGCACCATATTCATACGATTGGTGAAGATATGATTATCGTTAATCGTTCAGTTTGATGCGCCCGGCTGCCGCCGGCCGCATCTTTTTTTAATTTCCCGATTTCTGTTCTCCCCTCCGACTTCCGGCCTCTGACCTCCGACTTCTGGATACTCACGTGACTGTGCTTCTGCACATATTCTATAAGGGCAGGGGCATAGAAGGAGGTGGAGATCATTGAACATGTCGCCGTTATCGGCGGAGACCGTAGGCAAATTCAACTGGTGCACACGCTCCAGAAGAATGTAGAGCAGATTTCGGTGGTCGGATTTGAAAAGATGCCTTTCTCTCATGCCAATATTAACGCTTGTACATTAGCGGAAGTTCCCTGGGAGCAATTGAACGCGATCCTATTTCCGATGAGTGGGGTAAAACCGGATGGCAAAGTGGAGGCTGACTATGCAGCCGAACCGCCTAAAGTCACCGGTGAGATGCTTGCACAACGGTCCAGCCGTTGCATGATCTTCACCGGTATTATGACCGAGTTTTTCCGGCAAAAGAATGTTGTCAAAGACGTCGTCTGTTGGATGGAAAGGGACGATGTCGCCGTTTATAATTCCATCCCTACAGCGGAAGGCGTGCTCATGTTGGCGATGGAGAACACGGACGATACGATTCATGGTGCCGATGTTACCGTCGTAGGCTTTGGCCGTTGCGGACTGACCATTGCCGAACTGTTCAAAGCGGTGGGAGCGAAGGTCACCGTGATAACAGATGATATGACAGAACAGGCAAGGGCTTTTCAAGCGGGTCATGAAGTGAAAGAGCTGAGCCATCTCCCTGCTGCCCTGTCTACGTCCGACATCTGTGTCAACACCATCCCTCTCCTCGTTATAACAAAGGAGATGTTGCAGCAAGCCAATGAAAGAGGCTACATCCTCGATATTGCCAGTCGCCCCGGGGGGGTTGATATCAATGGTGCCCTTCAACTGGGACTGAACGCTCAAATTGCCCCCGGACTACCCGGAAAAGTTGCGCCCGGAACGGCCGGGGACATTCTCGCTCAAGTGACCTTAGCGCTAATGAAATCTGAAAATAAGAAAGGAAGATAAAAAATGATGCTCGTCGGCAAACAGATCGGTTTTGGGTTGACGGGTTCCCACTGTACATTGGAAGAGGTCATTCCGATGATCAATGCCTTGCAGGCTGAAGGGGCAGAGGTGATCCCCTTCGTAAGTCACACGATACAGACAACAGAGACGAAATTCGGCACGCCCAATCAGTGGCTGGAGTCCATCGAAAAGGCCGCCGGCCAGGAAGCGGTGAACTCGATTCCGAAAGCAGAACCTTACGGCCCGAAGACGCCGCTGGACGCCATGTTGATCGCACCGATGACCGGCAGTTCCGTGAGTAAATTTGCCAATGCCCAAACCGATTCTCCGGTGTTAATGGCAGCGAAAGCGACGTTAAGAAACAGCGCTCCGGTCGTATTGGCGATCTCCACGAATGATGCTCTCGGATTGAACGCGAGCAATTTGGCTAAATTGTTACAAATGCACCACGTGTATCTCGTGCCGTTTGGTCAGGATAATCCTTATAAAAAACCGACGTCTCTTGTGGCCAGAATGGAAGATATTCCGCCAACCATTGAAGCAGCGATACGTGGCGAGCAATATCAACCGCTCATCATAGAAAAGTTTGCTGATTAGTCGCTCATAGCTGTTGCCAAAATCCCTGGAGTCCTTTATTTTAAGAGGAGCAATCATATGTCATAATGAAAGCAGCCAATTTGAGGAGGTACGAAAAAGGAAATGACTGAACAAGGATTTAATGTCGCTGTCGTAGGTGCGACAGGGGCTGTTGGGCAACAGATGCTTAAAACGCTCGCGGAGCAAGCGTTTCCGATCAAATCATTGAAATTGTTATCATCATCGCGTTCGGCCGGCAAGCAAATGGAATTCGACGGAAAAACGTTAACAGTTGAAGAAGCAACCCCCGAATCATTCGATGGGGTGCAAGTGGCGCTTTTTTCCGCCGGCGGATCCGTTTCGAAAAAATTGGCGCCGGAGGCTGTCAAACGCGGCGCGATCGTCATCGACAATACGAGTGCCTATCGGCTTGCTGATGAGGTGCCGCTTGTCGTTCCGGAAATCAACGAAGCGGATATTCATAACCATCAGGGTATTATCGCCAATCCGAATTGTTCCACGATTCAAATGGCCGTTGCCCTGGAGCCGATCAAGCAAGCCTATGGCCTGAAAAAAGTCGTCGTCTCAACCTATCAAGCGGTGTCGGGTGCAGGTCTCGATGCTGTCGATGAAATGTATGAACAGACCGGTCAGATCTTAAATGACGAAGACATTTCCCCGGAAGTGTTGCCGGTCTCCAAGGATGAAAAGCATTACCAGATCGCGTTTAACGCGCTCCCGCAAATCGATGTCTTCCAGGACAACGGCTATACGTTTGAAGAGATGAAAATGGTCAACGAGACGAAAAAGATTCTTCACGATCCGTCTCTTGCCGTCTCGGCGACGTGTGTACGCTTGCCTGTTGAAACCGGACACTCGGAATCCGTATATGTGGAAACGGAAAAGAGCGGGGCAACGACAAGCGATATGCAGGCTGTTTTGCAAGGCGGCGCAGGCATCACCCTGCAGGATGATCCCGCCACGCAGACTTATCCGCTGGCCACTGCTGCCAAAGGCTTACCCGACGTGTTTGTCGGGCGCGTGCGCCGGGATCTTGACGCGGAGAATGGCTATCATCTCTGGGTCGTTTCCGACAACTTGTTGAAAGGAGCCGCTTACAACTCCGTTCAGATTGCCGAAAGTCTCGTCAAGTTAGGGCTAATCAGGTCATGAAGATCGCTGTGCAAAAATACGGCGGAACGTCCGTGCAATCGGAAACGTTGCGCCAAAAAGCAGCCGGCCATGTCAAACAGGCGGTGCAGGACGGCTATAAAGTCGTCGTCGTTGTCTCGGCTATGGGGCGCATGAATGACCCCTACAGCACTGACACATTGTTAAGTCTGATCACAGGTGATGACGGGCAATTGCCGGGACGTGAACAGGATATGCTGCAAGCGTGCGGGGAAGTCATTTCTTCTGTTGTCTTTACCAATCTGCTGATTTCCGAAGGCCTAAAAGCGTCGGCGCTTACGGGTAAGCAAGCAGGATTTCGGACAACGGAAGAATTTGGCGAGGCGCGTATTACGCAAATGCAGCCTGAGCCTGTGCTCGCGCGTTTGCATGAAGTGGATGTCGTCGTCGTTGCCGGTTTTCAGGGAGAATCGGAAAGCGGGGAAACGACAACGCTGGGAAGGGGCGGAAGTGATACTTCCGCCACCGCGCTTGGCGCGGCCTTAAAGGCGAAAACCGTCGATATTTTCACCGATGTTGAGGGCATTATGACCGCCGACCCTCGCATCGTTAATGATGCCCGGCCCATGAAGTCACTCACTTATACGGAAGTGGCGAATCTGGCCCATCAGGGAGCGAAAGTTATCCATCCGCGGGCCGTCGAAATCGCCATGCATGCGGAAGTGCCGATTCGCATTCGCTCCCTCACTTCAGACGGCGACGGCACGCTCGTCTCTTCCACCCATGGCAGCGCCCCCGGGAGCGATGTACAGGAGCGGCTCATCACCGGCATCACTTATCTCAAAGGCATTACACAAGTGATCGTTTCGAAGGAACGGGAGGATCTTGAAGCGCCTTCCCTTATTTTCGAGCGCATGGCGGCGGAAGGGATCAGCGTTGACTTTATTAATATTGATACCACCTCCATCGTTTTTACCATCCCGGAAGCAAAGAGCCAACAGGTGGAACGAAAACTGGTCGATGCCAACTACCCGCCGACGCTTTTGCACGGCTGTGCCAAGGTTTCAGCCGTCGGTGCGGGAATGACGGGCGTTCCGGGTGTGGTATCCCGCATCACCCTCGCCCTTCATGAAGCGGGGATCGATATTTTGCAGGCCACAGACTCGCACACGACCATTTGGGTCCTCGTCCGCGAAGAAGAGCTGAATGATGCCGTTAACGCGCTTCATGGGGTGTTCAAACTGGCCGACAATCAGTGAAAAAATATCCGGATTGATGTGGTTGCACGCCCGCGGGCGTGCTTTTTTCAGCTTCACACAAAAATATCCCAGACATTTTGACTTGTCTTGATCACGATGATTAGGGTATACTGACTATCAGTTCATTCGTTCGGGAAAGATCATGTTCTCATCGTGAAAGGTCAGCCTTTCACTTTCAAATCGGAAACAACCAAATCATTAGGAGGAACTGATAGTGTCAAAGCAGGAAAATACAAGCAAAGTGCGTGTTTTTGCCTTGGGCGGACTCGGTGAAACAGGCAAAAATATGTACGTCGTGGAAGTAAACGACGAGATGATCGTCCTCGACGCGGGTCAGATGATCCCGGAAGACGATATGCTCGGCGTTGATATTGTTATTGCCGATATTTCCTATCTCGTACAAAACCAGGAACGGGTCAAAGGCATCATTCTTTCGCATGGTCATGCTGAGCATTGCGGAGCGTTGCCGTACGTATTAAAGAAATTGCAAGTACCGGTCTATGGTACGAAATTAACGATGGGTCTCATTGAAGATGATCTTAAAACCCATCACTTGCTGAAGAAAACGGAGATAAAAATCGTGTCACCGGGTGACCGTGTGAAGATCGGAAACGTAAAAGCTGAATTTTTCCGAGTCAGCCATAGCATTCCTGATTGCATCGGGGTGGCGATTGACACACCCCAGGGCTACGTCGTATACACCGGTGATTTTAAATTTGATCAGACCCCGGCGGATCGCAAGTTTGCCGATACTGGCAGAATGACAGAATATGGGAAAAAAGGCGTCCTGTGCTTACTCTCCGACAGCACAAACGCCGAACTTCCCGGGACCACCCCTTCGGAGAAGGTGACCGAACCGGGGATTAAAGCCGTTTTTCGTGAAGCGCTCGGTCGTGTGATTGTCAGTACGCCGTCATCGAATGTGTACCGCATTCAACAGGCTATGGACGCGGCCAGGGAGACGAACCGTAAGGTCGCGGTCGTCGGTGAAGCGATGAAAAAAGTCATCAATATTTCCAAGCGTCTCGGTTATCTGCGCGTACCGAAAAATTTAATGATCAATGTCGATGAACTGGCCAATCACAAAGGAGAAAAGATTGCCGTATTAACAGCCGGCAGCCAGGGAGAACCGACATCGGCCCTGCATCGAATGGCTAAAGGAACCGATCGTCAACTCTCGATTATGCCGAAGGATACAGTCATCATCTCGGCGATCCCCACCCCGGGAAAAGAAAAATCCATCGGGCGCGTCGTCGATTTTCTCTATAAAGTGGGGGCCGAAGTCGTCCACTCCGATAAAGACGTGAATGTATCCGGCCACGCCAGCCAGGAAGAGCTTATGCTTATGCTGAATTTAATGAAACCGCGTCATTTCGTCCCGGTTCAGGGCGAATTCCGCATGCAAATTGCGCATGGAAATTTGGCGCAAACGACCGGCGTGCATCCCGAACGCGTCCATTTGTTGCAAAATGGAGAAGTGTTGCAGCTTGAAGAGAAGAATGCGACCAAAAGTACGAAAGTGCCGGCGGGGAATGTCCTCGTCGATGGACTGGGCATCGGTGACGTCGGCAATATCGTGTTAAGAGATCGGCGCCTTTTATCTAAAGATGGCATTCTCGTCGTCGTCGTCACTTTAAACAAAAAAGCAAATACCTTTGTTTCCGGTCCCGATATTATTTCCCGCGGCTTCGTTTATGTGCGTGAATCCGAAGAATTATTGGATGAAGCAAAACAAAAAGTAACGGAGACGTTGCGCGAATGCATGAATGACAATGTCAATGAATGGTCATCGCTTAAAAGCAATGTCCGTGATGTACTCAGCCGTTATCTGTTTGACCAGACGAAACGCAGACCGATGATTCTGCCGATCATTATGGAAGTGTAAACACAAAAAAAGGCTTGCTCCTGAAAAAGAGGAGCAAGCCTTTTTTCATGCATGAATAACGCTATGGCCTCCCATACTAAAAAGCATAAAGGAGGCAGGTAAAATGGCAGAAGAACAGCCGAACCAACCGAACGAGCCTGACCAACAATCAGACGAAACGGCCCAGGGACTCGTCGACAAGATTCAGGCACTCGGCGAAACGAATGTACCTAAAGCGGAGAATTCGGACATTCATGTTATCACGGTGATCGGGCAAATCGAAGGTCATATGCAATTGCCGCCACAAAATAAAACGACAAAGTATGAGCATATCATTCCCCAATTGGTAGCTATTGAACAAAACCCCAAGATCAAGGGGCTTTTACTCGTGCTCAATACCGTCGGCGGTGATGTTGAGGCCGGACTGGCGATCGCGGAGATGGTGGCGAGCATGGATAAACCTTCGGTGACCATCGTGCTTGGCGGCGGGCATTCTATCGGGGTACCCATCGCTGTCGCCGGGGATTACTCGTTTATTGCCGAAACGGCGACGATGACGATTCACCCTATCCGTTTGAACGGGATGGTGGTTGGCGTGCCGCAAACCTTTGAGTACATCGAGGAAATGCAGGAGCGAATCATTAAATTTGTCATCCATCATTCCAATACGACAGAAGATAAGTTCAGGGAATTGATGTTTGCCAAAGGCAATTTATCGAGAGATATCGGCACCAATGTCATCGGTAAAGACGCCGTTGATCATGGGCTCATCCATTCCCCGGGAGGAGTGGGACCTGCCATCCGTAAACTGAACGAACTGATCCAGGAAAAAGAAGGGAACATGCTACAATGATTATTTATACAACGATGCCTCTTGAGGATGTGTTGCAAGAGGAGAACGATACGGAAGTCAAATACAAGGATACCTCTTCGGGTACGGTCATTCTGCAAAAGGACGAGGAAGGGCGCTGGTTCGTCCAGCGTTTAGTCAGCTCGAACCCGGCTGATTACTTGCGAAGTGATTACCAGCCCGGGGAGTGGTGGCAAAGCGATGATTAGCAGCAGTATAGGCTGGATCTGCCAGCCTATATAAATTTGTCAGATTATTACCGCACTACATAAAGAAAAAGGCGAAAACGGCGACCGCAATGACGAGAATGATCGGAACGACCACCGAATACATGACAGTCATGAGTTTAAAACTGGATTCGCTGCTGTAATTGTGATTGTTATCGGGATTTCGGCCGATGGCAAGCGTAATCCCTATGATCACACCGGCCCCTACCAGTAACAGTATGATTATTCCTATGTTCATCAACATTCTCCTGTTCTCAATAAACGATGTACTTTATTTATTATAGCCCGATTGCTTTTTTTAAAAAAGCGTTCAGCCTGAAAATGTGTGCCAACAACTTTCCATGTCTATGTTATAATAGGCAAGGACTGCCACCCGTCGTAAAGAAAACTTGCCCTTAGTTGCACTTATGCAGGGTAAGAAGTTTTATACTTTCTTATCTGCCAAGAAATGACAGCAATCGTATGCGGCTCGGGTTATCATAGAGAGACAGTCCAGGAAGGAGGGTCTCTTCATGGCGAACAAAAAGAAAAGACGCAGAAGAAAGAAACAGCAAGAATGGACAAGCCAGCTGAAGTTTGAAGTATCGGGCTTGATACTCCTCGCCCTCGCCGTTATCGCCACCTTTACATATGGGCCGGTCGGAACGATTATCATTCAACTTTTTCGTTTTTTTGCCGGTGAATGGCATCATTTTTTGACCGCTTTTTTATATGCCTTTGCCATCACGCTCATATTCAAGCGCACGTTCGTGAGTTTTTGGTCACGTCGTTTAGCTGGTGTCTATACGATCATGTTTACCGTTCTTTTATATAGCCATCTCGGTTTATTTGAAAATTTGGCAAACAGTGGCCCCTTTCAGGATGGTTCCGTGATTATGAACACTTTCCAGCTTTACACGCTCGATCTTACCGGACAGGCTGATGACCTCGGCGGCGGCATGATCGGTGCAGTAGGGTATGCCACCGGCACCTTTCTCGTCGATGTCACCGGTACGCATGTGCTCGCCATCTTACTCGTCGTCATTGGTTTTGTGCTTTTAAGCGGAAAGTCGCTAAAAGAAACCGGTCAATGGGTATTAAAACAGGTCAAAGCGATGGCTGCTTCCCTCGGGCAAACGCTGCAAAAACTCCGGCAAAGTCGCCAGGCCAAAACGACAGCATCGTCGGCCGCGACCAGTGCAACAGCGACACCGAAACAAAAAGGGTCGGGGAAAGCTGAATCCAAGCCACCGCAGGCCTCAGGCAAGGAAGACGATGATCGGCCGGTGATTCATAATTTTAAAGAGCAAGCCTATCAGGAAGAGTCGAAAACGTCCCACGCGGCGGCAAAACCATCCTCTTCTGAAAAGGAAGCGGATAAAGGAGAAATGACGCCGCTGCTGACTTCGGAGACGACCAATGAAGATTACCGTCTGCCGGCGCTGAAGCTATTGAGCGCTCCCGTCCAGAATAAGCAAATGAATGACCGTAGCCATGTGTCTTCAAATGCCAAAAAACTGGAGGACACACTGCAAAGCTTTGGGGTGCAGGCGCAAGTGAACGAGGTACATTTAGGTCCCGCCGTGACCAAATATGAGGTTCAGCCTGCCACAGGTGTGAAAGTAAGCAAAATCGTCAGTCTCACCGATGATATTGCCCTCGCTCTGGCGGCCAAGGACATCCGCATTGAAGCACCGATTCCGGGGAAAGCCGCAGTAGGTATCGAAGTGCCCAATCAGGATATCTCCATGGTTACGTTACGGGAAGTACTCGAATCGGATAAAGCGCAAAAATCCCATGTGCTTTCCGTCGCTTTAGGACGGGACATATCCGGTGAACCGATGACCGCCGATCTCGACACGATGCCCCACATGCTCGTCGCCGGTGCTACGGGAAGCGGGAAAAGTGTCTGCATCAATGGTATTGTCACAAGCATACTCATGAAGGCGAAGCCAAACGAAGTCAAGTTAATGATGATTGACCCGAAAATGGTCGAGCTCAACGTGTACAACGGGATTCCACACCTGTTAACCCCGGTCGTCACCGAACCGAAAAAAGCTGCCCAGGCCCTTAAAAAAGTCGTTGCGGAAATGGAACGGCGCTATGATCTGTTCTCGCATAACGGGGCTCGCAACATTGAAGCGTATAATGAAATGATACGGAAGCAAAATGAACATGGGGACGAACAACCTAAACTTCCCTATATTGTCGTCATCGTTGATGAGTTGGCGGATTTGATGATGGTAGCCTCCGGGGAAGTCGAAGACGCGATTACCCGCCTGGCACAGATGGCCAGAGCCGCGGGGATTCATATGATTCTTGCGACCCAACGCCCTTCGGTAGACGTGATCACCGGTGTTATTAAGGCAAACATTCCCTCGCGGATTGCTTTTGGCGTTTCCAGTCAGACGGATTCACGCACCATCCTCGATGCCGGCGGCGCGGAAAAACTGCTCGGGCGCGGAGATATGTTATTTATCCCGGTGGGCGCGAACAAATCCACGCGCATTCAGGGCGCCTTTATCTCCGACGATGAGGTGGAAGCAGTTGTCAATGATGTCATCAACCAGCAAAAAGCGTCTTATCAGGAAGAAATGATGCCCGAGGAAGTGCCGGAAACGAGCGCAGAACCCGAGGATGAACTGTATTATGATGCTGTAGACCTCGTCGTACAAATGAATGCCGCCTCCGTCTCCATGCTGCAACGACGTTTTCGGATCGGTTATACGCGCGCGGCCCGACTCGTCGACGAGATGGAAGCGCAGGGGATCGTTGGTCCGTACGAAGGCAAAAAACCGCGGGAAGTGTTATACCAGGCTCCCGATGATATATCCAATGTTTGAGGTGATAAGCGTGGCAGAAACAGAACAGTTAGACGCCGGCGGACTGCGTGTTCACTGGCAACCGAGCAATAAATTCAAGACAACGACGATCGTTTTGCACATCAAGGCCCCTCTGGAAGCAGAGACGGCAGCTGCGCGTACCCTGCTTGCCCACGTTCTGCAGGCAGGCACGGCAGATTACCCGTCGCGCCGAAAAATCCGCCATTTTCTCGATGACCTTTATGGAGCGAGCTTTTACGCGGATGTAGGCAAAAAAGGGGAAAATCACGTCCTGACTTTTGTCATGGAAGTCGCGAGCGAACAGTACTTGCAAAACGAATCGCCGTTATTGCCGAAAGCTTTGACGTTTCTATTGTCGGTCTTGCAAAGCCCGAATATGACGGAAAGCGGATTTAGTGAAACGATTATTAAAGAAGAGAAACAGGCGCTCACCCAGCGCATTCGTAACATTGCCGATGATAAAACCCGGTACGCGAATATTCGGATGCTGGAAGAAATGTGTGCCGATGAACCGTTTGGCCTACATCCGTTTGGCTCGGTTGCAGACATGGAGGCGCTCGGAAACGATGAACTTCAACAGGCCTACGAACAAATGATGGCGAGCGATCAATTTGACTTGTTTGTGACGGGGCCGGGCTCTAAAGAGGAAATTCTGAATGTCGTCGAGCCGGCCGGTGAATATTTTAAGACCGGAGAACGTAAACAGGCAAAGGCGACCCCTTCCCAGCCCCCGGCCGAAATCAATGAAGTTGTAGAACGGCAAGCGATTCAACAAGCAAAATTGCACCTCGGCTTTCGCATTCCCTACACCGTTGATGCCGATGAATACACGGCTGTACTCGTGACGAATGGCATCTTCGGGGCTTACCCACACTCGAAGCTGTTCGTTAACGTTCGGGAGAAAGAAAGCCTTGCCTACTATGCCGCCTCCCGGTATGAACCCTATAAAGGCATTTTATTCGCGATGGCAGGTATTGCCCCCGAGCAATATGAAAAGGCCAGCGAGATTATGCAAGCCCAACTGGAAGCGATCAGGAACGGAGAAGTGACCGAGGAAGAACTCACGACGACCAGGCAAATGCTTAAAAATCAAATCCTCGAACAGATGGACAGTGCCCGCGGTGCGATTGAAATGAACTATCAGAATGTATTAAGCAACAATACAAGAACCGTGGATGAGCGTTTGCACGAGATCGAGGACGTAGACAAAGAGACGGTTATCGCCACGGCCCAGAAGATCCAATTGGATACGATCTACCTGTTAACGGGAGAGGAGGAGACAGCTTAATGGAAATACAGCACTACGAGCAAATCGGCGAAACCATCTACCTGGAGACGTTAAACAACGGGTTAAAAGTGTACGTATTGCCGAAGCCGGACCATAACAAGACGTTTTCGATCTTTACGACGGATTACGGTTCCATCGACCAGGCGTTTACGCCCCTGAACAGCGCTGAAACCGTGCAGGTACCCGATGGCATTGCCCACTTTCTCGAACATAAACTCTTTGAGGATGAAGACGGCGATGCTTTTAACACGTTCAGCAAACGGGGCGCGCAGACGAACGCTTTTACGAGTTTCACGAGAACGGCCTATTTATTTTCGAGCACAAGCGAGGTGCAGGCTAACCTGGAAACACTGCTTGATTTTGTGCAGTCGCCGTATTTTACGGAAGAGACCGTAGAGAAAGAAAAAGGGATTATCGGCCAGGAAATCAACATGTATAATGATGATGCCGACTGGCGCCTCTTTTTTGGCTTGCTCAGCTCCCTCTACAAAGAGAACCCCGTTCGTATCGATATTGCCGGAACCGTTCAGTCCATTGACCAAATCACGGAGGATCTGTTGTATACGTGCTATCAAACGTTTTACCATCCGTCCAATATGGTCTTGTTCATCGTTGGCCCCGTCGATCCGCAGGAAACGGTTCAACTCGTGAGAGATAACCAGGAAAAGAAACCATTCCCCGAAGCCGGTGAGATTCGCCGCTCTTATGGCGATGAACCGAAGGAAAGCTATGAGCGCCAGAAGACGATTGAAATGAACGTGCAGACGCCGAAATGTTTGCTCGGCTTTAAAGAACCCGATGATCACTATCCCCACCCGGGCCTCTCCTATGAATTAGGCGTGCAGCTCCTCCTGGATGTCATGTTCGGGCCGGGGTCAAGCACGTATGAACAACTCTATAAAGAAGGCCTCATCGATAACAGCTTTTCCGCTGATTTTACGATGGAACGTTCCTTCGGATTTTCCGCGATCGGCGGGGATACAAAAGATCCGGAAAGACTCGTCTCCCAACTCGAAGAAACGATTCACGCCTTCAAGCAAAAACCGTTACAGGAAGAAGACATCCGAACCGCGAAAAAACGAAAAATCGGGGCGTTTTTGAAACAATTGAACAGCCCGGAGTTTATCGCGACCCAATTCACGCGCTACGAAATGAATGGGGACTCTCTTTTTGCCGTTGTGCCGACGCTTGAGAAAATGACGCTCGGCGATTTGGAGAGCATTTTGCAGCGCCATTTTCATTCCGATCGCAGCTCTGTTACGAAAGTCGTCGCCCCGCAGTCATGACGACAACACTGATCACCGGGAGCAGCGGAGACATAGGTGCTGCCATTGCCACAGCCCTCGCCGGAGAGGGGCAAACTTTATACCTGCATTATCATCGGGGAGAACGGCGGGTGCAGGATGTTCGTGACCAATGTGAAGCGCAGGGAGCGAAGACGGTGTTAGTGCCCGCGAATCTGCAAACAGCGGAAGGGATTGAAACGCTTGTCGCCGGGACTCGTCTTCCGGTCGATCACATCGTACTCGCAAACGGACAGGCGTATTACGGCCTGTTTACGGATATGGATGATCTGGAACTGCTGGATCTATTCGCGCTTAATCTCACGGTCCCGATGCGCATTATCAAGCGCTTTCTTCCTGCGATGATCAGCCAAAAATACGGTCGTGTCGTTGCCATCTCCTCCCTATGGGGAGAAGTGGGCGCGGCATACGAGGTGGCGTACTCCGCAGCGAAGGGCGGCTTGAACCAATTTGTGCAGGCGCTTGCCAAGGAAGTCGCGCCGTCCAATATTACCGTAAACGGCGTCTCCCCGGGGGTTGTTGCAACGAAAATGATGGATACTTTCGACGAAGAAGACATGCGATTGCTCGCAGAGACCATCCCGGCCGGACGTTTAGCGACGGTCAATGAAGTGGCGAGCGCGTGTCAATATTTGCTGAGCCCGGAAGCCGGGTATGTGAACGGGCACATCCTTTCCATTAACGGGGCCTGGGGCGGGTAATCGTGTATATTTTCCGAGCTCCGTAGTTAAACTATGGGTGTAAAAGGGTGTAAAACTATAGTTTAATGGTAAGGAGGGAACCCTGTATGTCCGTACTGGATAATTGGGATCAATGGAAATCGTTTTTAGGTGATAGCCTGAAAAATGCCGAAGATGACGGAATGAAAAACGAAGCGGTTTCAGATGTAGCTTTTCAGGTGGGGGATTATTTGGCGAACAATGTCGACCCCAAGAATGAACAGGAGCGGGTGTTATCGGATCTCTGGCACGTGGCTGACGACAAGGAACAACACGCGATCGCCAATGTGATGGTAAAGCTGGTTCAGGAAAGACAATAATACGTAGCGGGAGCACCCTTGACACAAAGTTGTTGTGCCAAGGGTGCTTTTGCTTTTGGAAGAAAATACGGGTAACACTGTTCAAATGCAAAGAAATAGCGTAAAATGACAGCACAAGTATTGAATCGACAGCGCACGAGAATGGATAATAAGAGAGGGGGAGAGAGATGGAAAAGAAAGAGTGGTATTTTGAATATCAGATCCATCAGAACCGTCCCGGCTTGCTCGGGGACATTTCCTCGTTACTTGGGATGCTATCGATTAATATCGTTACGATTAACGGGATTGAAAATAATCGACGCGGAATGCTGATCAAGAGCAGCAGCGATGATAATGTTTGGCGTCTACGTGATATATTGGAAACGATGGACGTGATTTCTCTCAAGAAGGTTCGCGTTCCGAGGCTGCGCGATCGTCTGGCTGTTATGCACGGCCGCTATATCGAAAGAGACACGGATGATAAAAAGACTTACCGTTTCGTCCGTGATGAACTCGGAGTATTGGTTGATTTTATGGCGGAACTGTTTAAGGAAAAACGGCATTATCTCGTCGGCATCCGGGGAATGCCGAGAGTCGGAAAAACGGAATCCATCGTGGCCGCGAGCGTCTGTGCCAATAAACATTGGTCATTTATTTCCTCAACGTTACTTAGGCAGACGATCAGAAGCACACTTCCCGACGATGAAATGAGCGAAGATCTCGTCTATATTATCGATGGCATCGTGACGACCATGCGTGCCCCGGAAAAACACCGCTCGCTTGTCGATGAAATTATGGGGTTGGCTGCCGTAAAGGTCGTCGAGCATCCGGATATCTTTATCCGGGAAACGGCCTATACGTTGAAAGATTTTGATTGCATCATTGAACTTAGGAACAATGTAGACGAGACGATTACTTATGAAATGGTGGAGTCCGGTTTCTCCTCATTTGATATTAGCTAAGTGGTAGGTGTTTGGTATGGGTGAATTAGGTCAATTTTTACAGGCACAGCGCGAGGAAAAAGGATGGGGACTCGATGAGGTCCAGGCCCGCACGAAAATCCAAAAGCGCTATTTGCTGGCTATAGAAGAAGGACGTTATGACGATCTTCCGGGTGCTTTTTACGCGCGGGCATTTATCAAGAGTTACGCTGAAGCTCTGGACCTGGAGCCTGAAGAAGTGTTCGCCGAGTATGAGCACGATTTGCCGAAACCACGGAAAGAATCAGTGGAATTGCCCACCCGGGCCGAACGTTCCAACAAGCGTGCTTCCCAGGAAAATGAAAAAAAGAATCCCGTACTCCCGGCCATCCTCGTTGTGGCCTTTCTCGTTGCGATCGTCGGCGTGATTTGGCTCATGAACATTGACACCGGCGGTGATATAGCCTCTGAGGAAGAAGAGGGTGATATGGACATCATCGACGAACCGGCTGCAGAAGACGATAATGAAAACACGGAAGAGGAAGGGAACGGAGACGAAGACGCCGAGAACGCAGAAGAAAATAATGAAACAAACGGCACCGATACCAATGGAGACAATGATAACGGCTCACTCACGTTTGAAGAGGTCACCGATGGGTTTAACTCGGTTTATACGACTGATAGCGATTCATTGGATGTGACCCTCGAATTCGATGAAGATACCGACAGCTATGTAGATTTTCGCGAAGAACCGACAGATGATGGTTCCATCGTCGAGACGGCGGCTGCTCCTTCCGAAGCCTCCGAGCAGGAATATGATTTCAGCGAGTACGATGAGATTACGATAAACGCTGGCTACACACCTGCCCTTACTATCTATGTGAACGGAGAAGAGTTGGAATATGAGCTCGATCCCAACGAAAGAGACTTCCAGCGCATTACCATTCAAAGAGATGAGTAAGCAAAAGTCCTGCACACATCGAGTGTGAAGGACTTTTATTCTAGTGTGCCCATCCCATTCGAGCGGTACTCGGCATTTCTTTTTACGATTGATTTTTGTTAGAATGAAGTATGTTCCTGTAGGAGTGAAGCGTTCCGTGAACTTGCCAAACCAAATCACCCTTATCCGTATCGGGTTTATACCGATATTTATGCTGATTTTTCTATACCCTTTTCAGTGGGGGTCACTCGACATTTTAGGCACGGAAGTGCCTGTCAATCACGCTGTTGCCGGAATGGTTTTCGCCGTGGCGGCGGGGACGGATTGGCTGGACGGAGCCATCGCCCGTAACCGTAATCTCATTAGCAACTTCGGAAAATTTCTGGACCCGCTTGCTGATAAGCTGCTTGTGACCGCCGCGTTGTTATCGCTCATCGAACTCGATCTTTTACCGGCCTGGATGGCTGTCATCATTTTAAGCCGTGAGTTTGCCGTCACCGGCATGAGGCTGGTGGCAGCGGCCGATGGTGCGGTGATTGCCGCCAGCCCGCTCGGGAAGTGGAAAACGGTCTTCCAAATGCTCGCCATCTTTTTCCTTATCGTTCATAACGCCCCGTTTACAGGGTTCGGATGGCCGATTGCGATGATTTTGATGTGGGTCGCCGTGATTTTGACGGTGATTTCCGGCATTGACTATTTTGTGAAAAATAAACACGTATTAAAAGACGCTTAGACGACTGGGAAGGAGATTCGTCCATGAATGCTGAAATTATTGCTGTAGGAACCGAACTGCTCCTCGGACAAATTGCCAACACGAATGGCCAGTATCTTTCGAAGCAGTTAACGCATCATGGGGTGAACATTTACAGGCATACCGTTGTCGGAGACAATTTGCAACGGATTCGACAAGCCATTCGTACCGCGGCGAAACATAATGATATCGTCATCCTGACCGGCGGTCTCGGCCCCACCGAGGATGATGTGACGAGAAACGCGCTCGCAGAGGAATATGATCTCAAGCTCGTACATGAAGCACGAGCCCTTGAACATGTGGAAGCTTTTTTTCAAGCGAGGGGCCAAACTGCGAGTGACGCGAACCGGCGCCAGGCGCTGCACGTGGAAGGGTCGGAAGTGTTGCAAAATCACGTAGGCCTTGCCTGTGGAATGGTGTATAAACATGAAAATACATGGTTTATCCTGTTGCCGGGGCCGCCCCGGGAACTGGAAGGGATGTTCGAAAAAGAAGTTCGCCCCTTGCTGTCGGCTGCGAATCAGTCCCACGAGTTTTTGTTATCACGGACGTTAAAGTTCTACGGTATTGGTGAATCGGCGCTGGAAGCACGACTCCATGACTTGATTGTACATCAGGGCAATCCGACAATCGCGCCGCTGGCCGGCCAGGATGAAGTATCGCTACGCTTGACCGTGAAAGACACAGACAGGGCACATGCCGAAAGTAAGCTCGATACACTCGAAGAGGCGATCAATGAACGTTGCGGGGAATTTTTATACGGCTACGATGAAGATACGCTCGTTTCAAAAGCCCTTGATCGCCTGAGAGGCCGTGGATGGCGCGTAGCCAGCGCCGAAAGTGTGACCGGTGGATGGCTCTCAGCATCCTTAACTGATGTGGCCGGCGCATCCGACGTTTTTGCAGGTGGTGTGATCGCGTATCGCGATGAAACCAAACAAAAACAGCTAAACGTGAAACCGGCGACATTGCAAACGGATGGAGCCGTGAGCGAAGCCTGCGCCCGGGAGATGGCCGCCGGGGTGAGAAGGACATACCATTCTGAAGTCGGCATCTCATTAACCGGCGTTGCCGGGCCTGATGACCAGGAAGGCCATCCGCCGGGAACCCTTTTTATCGGCATTAGCTCCCCGGATGTGACCCAGGTATATGCGCGCCATTTGCAAGGTGATCGCGCGACGATAAGACGAAGAGCGGCCAAGGAAGCTTGCGCCTGCTTGTTGGAGGTGGGAGGTGAGAGGTGAGAAGTGGGAAGAAGCCCTAAGAAGAACGCTCTTACATCCCAGGTGTGTTCCTTAACTGATAGAAGAAGGTGATGAAGAATATGAGTGTATTTGAAAGCGACGATATTAGACTTGAAGTAAAAAAAGCGATTAAAGAGATTGGTTTTGAAGAACCCTCACCCATTCAAAAGCAAGCCATACC
This sequence comes from Natribacillus halophilus, assembly GCF_900100185.1. Lineage (GTDB taxonomy): Bacteria > Bacillota > Bacilli > Bacillales > Marinococcaceae > Natribacillus > Natribacillus halophilus. Next base: position 76,244 of record NZ_FNEN01000009.1, read on the forward strand.
GAAAGCTTTGGACGGCAAAGATGTGATCGGCCAGGCACAGACGGGCACCGGAAAAACGGCCGCCTTCGGGATTCCCCTCCTTAACAGGCTCCAGTCGTCCTCTCATGTGCAGGCGCTTGTACTGACACCGACCCGCGAACTCGCGATTCAAGTGGCCGGGGAATTGCAAAAGCTTTCCACGCACCTGCATGTCACAACGTTGCCGGTCTATGGCGGGCAATCGATCGGGCATCAGATCAAGGCCCTTAAACGAGGGGTCCAGGTCGTCATCGGCACCCCCGGACGCGTTCAGGATCATTTGCGAAGAAAGACACTCAAGCTTGACCGCGTGGAGACGCTCGTCCTCGACGAAGCGGATGAAATGCTGGACATGGGTTTTATCGAAGATATCGAAACGATTTTAAAGCAAACGAATGACGACCGGCAAACGATGCTCTTTTCCGCTACGATGCCGGACCCAATCCGCAAGCTTTCCAGACGCTACATGCAGCAACCGGATACCGTCTCGATCAGCAAAAGTGATGTGACTGCCCCATCGATTGAACAGATTTATTTTAAAGTGCTGGAAAGGAATAAGCTCGAGTCCCTTTGCCGGGTGATCGACCGTTATAATCCGGAGCTCGCGATTGTTTTCTGTCGTACGAAAAAGGGCGTCGCAGAATTATCGGAATCCTTGCAGGCGCGGGGATATTTTGCGGACGGCCTGCACGGTGACTTGAATCAATCGCAGCGGGACGCGGTTATGAAGAGGTTCCGGGAAAGTACGATTGAATTTCTCGTCGCCACGGACGTTGCCGCCCGCGGGCTGGACGTCCAAAACGTGAGTCATGTGATCAACTACGATATTCCGCAGGATCCGGAATCCTATGTCCATCGTATCGGACGGACCGGTAGAGCCGGCAAGAGCGGACAAGCGCTGACACTCGTCACTCCGCGTGAAATGAAGCATCTGCGCTCGATTGAAAAAGAAATCAAAATGGCCTTGCCGACCCGTGACATTCCAACGCTGGAAGAAGTGGTCGAGAAACAACAGGATACGTGGCGGCAACAAATCGCAAATGTCATTGAGCATAGTGAAGAGACATCCATCTTTGACGAGTTGACCCAGGAGCTCCTTGAGCAATATCGTCCCCAGGAAATCGTTGATGCGCTCCTGAAAATGAATTACCAAACGGAAAACCATATTTTCGAAGAAGGGTATCATTTTGGAGACACAGGCGGGGCGAAAGGAATGGTTCGCTTCTTTATCAACGTGGGGCGTAACGTGAGTTTAACCCCGAAGCTCCTCGCTGATGAAATCGCCGATGCCGTTGGCATCCCCAAAAAATCCGTCGGACGCATCGATCTTTTCGAAAAATTTACGTTCGTGGAAGTGCCGGAAGATGTCGCTCCTTTTGTTTACGAAGGTTTGCGGCACTCACGGATTAACGGCGCGCGTGTAAACCTGGAACCGGCCAAGCCGAGACCGAAACGCGACCAGCGGCGCTCTTCAACCTCCTAGTACGGCCACCCCTCCGGGCTCCTTTTTCCGAGGAGCCTTTTCTCGGCAGGTAAGAAAGTATAAACCACTTTCTTATCCTGCATAAGTGCAACTAAGGCTTATCGCCTTAAAGGCTTGGCGATAAGCCAAGTTTTCTTTATTAAAAAAGTTAGAATAAATGTTCGTATTTCACTTGGCAAATGGTTCAAAACGCGGTATGATGAATGTAGGGGAAACGATCAGTGCCTGCTTTTGCCTGATGGCGAAAGAAAGCGCTCAACGGCAGTAATCATTGTTTCATTAAATTTAAGGGATTAAAGGAGACTTTTAGCATGAGTGAAAGAAAAGCAGCGCTTGATCAAGCTTTGCGCAATATTGAAAAGCAATTTGGAAAAGGCTCGATCATGAAGTTGGGAGATGAAACGGAAAATCGCGTTTCCACGGTTTCCAGTGGAACACTCGCCCTAGATATCGCGCTCGGGGTCGGCGGATATCCGCGGGGACGAGTCGTTGAAATATACGGGCCGGAATCTTCAGGCAAGACGACGGTTGCCCTGCACGCGATCGCAGAAGCTCAACGCGATGGCGGACAGGCCGCATTTATCGACGCGGAACATGCTCTTGATCCCGTCTACGCCCGCGCCCTCGGTGTTGATACCGATGAACTGCTGCTCTCGCAGCCGGATACGGGCGAACAAGCACTGGAAATTGCGGAAGCCCTTGTCCGTAGCGGTGCCGTCGATATTATCGTCGTCGATTCCGTGGCCGCACTCGTGCCGAAAGCGGAAATCGAAGGGGATATGGGCGACGCGCATGTCGGTTTGCAGGCGCGCTTGATGTCCCAGGCACTGCGGAAACTGTCAGGTGCGATCAGCAAATCGAACTCCATCGCGATTTTTATCAATCAAATCCGCGAGAAAGTCGGGGTCATGTTCGGAAGCCCTGAGACAACGACGGGTGGACGTGCCCTTAAATTCTACTCCTCCGTGCGCCTGGAAGTGCGCAGAGCGGAAGCGTTGAAACAAGGCAACGAAACCGTCGGAAACAAGACGCGCCTGAAAATTGTCAAGAACAAAGTGGCACCTCCGTTTCGGCAAGCGGAAGTCGATATTATGTACGGGGAAGGCATTTCCCGCGAAGGGTCGATGCTGGACATTGCCACTGAACTGGAAATCGTGCAAAAGAGCGGCGCCTGGTACGCCTACGAAGGCGAACGGCTTGGTCAGGGCCGCGAAAATGCCAAACAGTATTTGAAAGAACATCCGGCCGTCACCTCGGAAATTGAAACGCGTATCCGCGAGCACCATGAACTGCCGATCCGCGACGAACAGGAAGAGAGCCAGGAACCACATGCCTAAAGATAGAAAAAGCCGGCTGCTGAAGCCGGCTTTTTATCGTTGTTTTGGAGATGAGAGGTGAGATGTAGCGGACGTGATGGGGGCACTTTTTCAGGTGGATCCCCGCGCTGCACATTCCAGCGGACGTGGTAAGGACATCGTCAAAGTCAATATAATCACTTATGTCCGGAAGTGTAGAGACGGAAAATAGCAATTCCCTCCGTTTGAGGAGTTTCTTGTAATTACAAAGCGCTGCTTGTACCTCTCGGGGTAGAGCGAACGCCGTTTGAGGGATTACAAAGCGCTGCTTGTACCTCTCGGGGTAGAGCGAACGCCGTTTGAGGGATTACAAAGCGCTGCTTGTACCTCTCGGGGCAGTGCGATCACCGTCAGAGGGATTACATTGCGCTTCTGATCCCTCTCGAAGAGGCAATACTTCCACTTGAGGGTTCACAGAGTGGAAAGACGAACGTTATTTCTTTTAATAAATTGTTGGACTTTGACTTTACCTTGGCGGACGCGGTAACTGCTGTTGACATATGAACAACGGCAAGTATACAATAAATTATGAATGTATGGGGAACGGCGAACTGTCCCGCCTGTGTCAAAGGCTTGGCTTGGCCGTTTACAGGCAGGTTTTCACCCATGATCTTTGTATGATCATGTTCTTAAATGGTGTTACCCAGTTTTGATCACGAGTTTTAGTGAACTTGTGGCACATTCAAATATTTGCAATGAAGCACGCTGACAAAGAGCATGGAACAGGCTCACGTCCCGGTGTGGTCACCGGACGCCAAAGCGCCCTAAAGAGGCGACAGTTTCCAACTAACTGTGTTCAAAAGGACTTTCGGTCGGACATCATACCTCCGTACTTTTTGAACCGTCAACACCTACGAATGAAAGCAGGCATCGCCTGCTTGCTATCTCCGTTTTTCGTTAGGCAAGCCCGCAACGTTTTCGATTGTCGACTTAAAAATTACAATTGCATAGCAAAGGAGGTGTAGGCGAGATGAATGGCACACTCATCTTGATCATCTCCATTTTGCTTGTTGTCGTTGCTGTTTTAAGCGGGTTTATTGGGTATTTCATCCGTAGAAAAATTGCCGAAGCTAAAATCACCAGCGCGGAATACGCGGCAAATAAGATGATTGAAGATGCAGAGCGCAATGCCGAGACGAGCAAGAAAGAAACGATCCTGGAAGCAAAGAATGAAGCTTATCGCTTGCGCTCCGAAGCCGAAGACGATATTCGCGAACGGAGAACTGAAGTTCAGAATCAGGAGAGCCGCCTGCAGAAAAAAGAAGAGGCGCTTGACCGTAAAAGTGAAACGCTTGACAACAAGGAAGCATCTCTGGAACTCCGGGAGCAAACGCTCGCTGAGAAACAAGAAGAGACAGAAACGATGAATAGCAAAGTGGAACAATTAATCGCCGAACAACACGAAGAACTGGAACGGATCTCAGGGCTGACGAGAGAGGACGCCCGCCAAATCGTTCGAGCTGAAACCGAACGGGAACTCGACCATGAAAAAGCAGTGATGATTAAGGAAAATACGGATAAAGTCAAGGAAGAAGCCAATAAGAAAGCCAAGGATATTCTCTCTGTGGCACTGCAAAGATGTGCGGCGGATCATGTCGCCGAAACAACGGTGTCTGTCGTTCATTTGCCGAACGATGAGATGAAAGGCCGTATCATCGGACGTGAAGGCAGGAATATTCGCGCCCTGGAGACGTTAACCGGCATTGATTTAATCATTGACGATACACCGGAGGCCGTCATCCTCTCCGGTTTCGATCCGATCCGCAGGGAAATTGCACGCACGGCTTTGGAAAGACTCGTTCAGGATGGACGGATTCATCCCGCCCGTATTGAAGAAACCGTCGATAAATCCCGACGGGAGGTTGATGAGCGGATACGTGAATACGGAGAGGAAACGACGTTTGAAATGGGGATTCATAATTTACACCCTGATCTTCTCAAAATTTTGGGCCGTTTACGGTTTAGAACGAGTTACGGACAGAATGTCCTCAATCACTCAACGGAAGTCGCCTATTTAACAGGGCTGATGGCCGCAGAATTAGGCGAAGATGTGCAACTGGCCCGTCGGGCCGGATTGCTCCATGATATCGGGAAAGCCATCGATCACGAAGTGGATGGCAGCCATGTTGAAATTGGAGTTGAATTAACGAATAAATATAATGAGAACGAGGTCGTTGTGAACAGCGTTGCCTCTCATCACGGTGATGTCGAAGCAACCTCGGTTATTGCCACGCTCGTCGCGGCTGCGGACGCGTTATCTGCGGCGAGGCCGGGGGCAAGACGCGAAACGCTTGAAACGTACATTCGCCGCCTGGAAAAACTGGAGGAGATTGCAGAATCATTTGATGGTGTTGAAAAGACGTATGCCATACAAGCGGGTCGCGAAGTCCGTATTATGGTAAAACCAGACTTAATCGACGATGTGCTGGCGCATTCGCTGGCACGGGACATCACGAAAAGAGTGGAAAACGAACTCGACTACCCCGGTCATATACGAATCACCGTTATTCGTGAAACGCGGGCAGTTGATTACGCTAAGTAAGGCGGCACATCTTTTGTGCTGCTTTCTTTCATTTTTAAGCAGATAAAAAAGTATAACTTTTGTATGAAAACAACCATTATTGGAGCAGCGCAAACCAATCAGTATAACCAACATATGTCACGATTATACTTTTTGCGCTAAATCAGTTGTTTTCATGGTAGATGGTGGCTACGGGCAGCGTAGACACATTGTTTCTTATCATGCATAAGTGCAACTAAGGCTTTCGCCAGGCTTGGCGATAAGCCAAGGTTTCTTTAGCGAAAAAGACGGAACGGATTATCGTAAATACGTTTAACAGCTTGCCCGAAATGGGTATAAGTGGGGATAGAAATGCCGTTTGTCGTTGGAAAGTAGGTTGTAAATCGATGCGTCTTTTATTTGTCGGAGATGTTGTCGGACGTCCCGGGCGAAACATGCTGGAATCGCACTTGCCGCAATTGAAGAAACGCTATAAGCCCCAGGTGACGATTGTCAACGGGGAAAATGCGGCGAGCGGTAAAGGCATTACGGAAAAAATCTATAAATCGATGTTGGGTTTTGGAGCGCAGGTGGTTACGCTTGGCAACCATACGTGGGCAAGAAATGACATTTTTGCGTTTATCAACGAAGAACCAAACCTTATTCGGCCTATCAATTATCCGCCGGGAGTGCCCGGAAACGGGCAAACGTCCGTTAACGTGAACGGACAGGAGCTAGTGGTTATCAATGCCATGGGACGAATATTCATGGAAGCCATCGATAGTCCCTTTCAGGCGTTGGATAAGGCTGTGGATGAAGCGAGAAAGCGTACGCCGTTTGTGTTTGTTGATTTTCACGGCGAGGCAACGAGTGAAAAGCAGGCGATGGGTTGGTTTTTGGACGGACGCGCGAGTGCGGTCATCGGAACCCATACCCACATTCAAACGGCTGATGAACGAATTCTGCCGGGAGGGACGGCCTATTTAACCGATGTCGGCATGACCGGTCCATATGACGGGATTATCGGCATGGAAAGGGACGAAGTCATGAAAAAAATGCAGACGGCCCTGCCGGCAAAATTTGAGGTGGCACAGGGAAGAACACAATTGAACGCGGCCTTTATGGACATCGATGATCGGACCGGGAACGCAGTGAAAATCGAGAGAATTTTGCTCAATGAGGATCATCCATTTGCCGAGTAAAAGGAACCCCTCAGGCATAGAGAGATAGCGGAAGAATATAGTAAGGGATAAAGGTGTCATTCCACCATTATAGGAGGACTCTAATCATGGAAGTATTAAAAGTATCAGCGAAATCCACCCCTAATTCTGTTGCCGGTGCCCTCGCGGGCGTGATCCGCGAAAGAGGAGCAGCGGAGATCCAGGCCATCGGAGCAGGCGCATTGAACCAATCTGTCAAGGCCATTGCCATCGCGAGAGGTTTTGTAGCACCCAGTGGAATCGACTTGGTTTGTATCCCGGCATTTACGGATATTGAAATTGACGGTGAAGAACGAACAGCCATTAAATTGATTATCGAACCTCGATGATAAAACGGTTAAACTCAGCGTACCCCGCTACGCTGAGTTTTTCGCCATTATTACAAGAAAATCGGAGTGAATGAGAGATGCAGCAACTTATACAGCAATTAAAACGGATTGATCGCAAAGGGTATAAAGCTTATAACGATATCCGGGGCACCTTTACGTTTTCCTCGTTTCGCCTGCATATGGATCATATTCAGGCAGATCCATACGCCAGTCCGTCGCGGGCGCGGGTAGTCGTCCAGCACCGACAATTACATATAGATCCCGACTTGTATGAACAGGGGCATCGTAACGTCGCCTTTACAGACTACGTGGCACGTGCGGTAGGAAAGGAGATCCGCAAACAAAACGCACAAAAGAGCCTGTTTATTGACCGGCCGGGCCAAGAGATTCTGGAACGGACTGCGGTCGTTTGTGATCGGGATAAAATCGATATTCGCCTCTCCATCCATCTGCCCGCGCGGGGAAGAACGATTATGGGCGAAGAGGCGCGGAAACTTTTAACCGAAAAACTGCCGGCGATCATCGAGCAAGCCGTTTTTAACATGAACATGGACGAGCTTCGCCGGCACGTGGCGCTCAGCGATGATCAAGAAACGTTGCGCGCCTATGTCGATGACCGGGAGGCGCTTGCGTTTATCGCGGACGGCTCGATTCTGCCGCGGGCGAGCGGCGTGGAAAATCGCCCCCTTGATCCAGACAGCGCCATCCCTTTTACCAGCCCTGAGACAATGGCGGTCACCGTTTCCCTTCCGCATTACGGCGAGTTAAGGGGCATGCTCATCCCGCGCGGGGTTCATGTCATCGTCGGCGGCGGTTATCACGGCAAGAGTACGTTGCTGGAGGCACTGGAAAATGGTATTTACAATCACATTGACGGGGACGGACGGGCCTATATCGTCACCACCTCCAGTGCCTGCAAAATTCGCGCCGAAGATGGTCGCGGGGTCACGGACGTAAACATTTCTCCATTTATCGGGGATCTCCCGAATAATAAAAGCACCGAACGCTTTCAGACGGAGAACGCGAGCGGGAGCACGTCGCAGGCGACGAACATTATTGAATCCCTGGAGGCGGGGAGCCGTCTTTTGCTCATCGATGAAGACACGAGTGCGACGAATTTCATGATCCGCGATTACCGGATGCAGCAACTCGTCGCTCCCGACAAGGAACCGATCACCCCCTTTATCGACCGGGTCCGGGACTTGTATGAAGAAGAAGGCGTATCGACGATCATCGTCGTCGGGGGCACCGGCGATTACTTCGATGTGGCCGACACGGTTACGATGATGGATGAGTATCGCCCCTTTGATGTGACAGACAGGGCGCAAGCCATCGTAAAAATAGATGAGAGTCAACGGATCACCCACAAAGCCGCGCCTTTTACGACAAAGAGCAGGCGTATCCCTGAGCCCAAGGGTTTTGATGCCCGCCGCGGCAAAAAAGAAAAAGTCGATGGCTGGGGCAAAAATACGATTTTGTATGGCCGTGAAACCATTGACCTCTCGGCTGTCGAGCAATGCATCGACCCGAGCCAGACACGGGCGATTGCCCGCGCCGTGGACTTTCTCGCCAAAAAATATGTCAACGGAGAACGTTCCCTCGGTGAACTCCTTGATATCTATGAGCGGGAAACGGCTGCCGGTTTGGATGATTTATCTCCATTCAAAGGCAAGCATCCCGGTGATCTGGCGAGGCCGCGCCGCTTTGAAATCGCGGCGGCCATCAATCGTTTGCGGACACTGTCGACGCGCCAGTGATCATACACGTGGCGTAGTGGTTGCCTTCAGGCGATGGAAGCTTTATAATTTTTAAAGGATGGCAAAGCAGGAAAGGGGGCTTCCCTCGCCTATGAACGAGGAACAACGCCGTCAACCCAATAAAGATAAAGATTACAGCAAGTACTTTGATTTCTCCAATGCAACCATCGAAGTCAACGATGACGGTCAGGAAATCATGAAGATCGGCGGCCGTCGTATAAAAATAAATGAACAGCCAAACTACCGAAAAGGGCAGCGGCGTCGCCGCAATGAGACGGACGTGTATTATGACTTTAAAATTCCCGAAGATATGCAGCACATCGGGAATGGGAAAAAATATTACATCCGCACCTATGGGTGTCAGATGAACGTACATGATACGGAGAATATGTCCGGTATCCTGGAAGAACTCGGGTTCACGCCTACCGATACGACCGATGATGCCGATGTCATCCTGTTAAATACATGTGCGATCCGGGAAAACGCGGAAAATAAAGTGTTCGGCGAGGTCGGTAATCTCAAAAACCTCAAGAAAGAACGTCCCGAGGTCGTCCTCGGTCTTTGCGGCTGCATGTCGCAGGAAGAAAATGTCGTCAACCGGATTTTGCAAAAGCATCAACACGTCGACCTTGTTTTCGGCACGCATAACATCCATCGTTTGCCCCATTTGCTCAAGGATGCGATCCAGAGTAAGGAAATGGTCGTGGAAGTCTGGTCCAAGGAAGGGGATGTGGTGGAAAACATGCCCCGCCGTCGGCAAGGCAACATTCAGGCCTGGGTCAATATTATGTACGGATGCGATAAATTTTGCACGTATTGCATCGTTCCGTATACTCGCGGCAAGGAACGGAGCCGCCTCCCCAAAGATATTATCCAGGAAGTGCGCGAGCTGGCCAGGCACGGGTATAAAGAAATCACCTTGCTCGGTCAGAATGTGAACGCGTACGGCAAAGACCTGGAAGACGATTTCGGGCTCGGTGATTTAATGGATGAGCTCCGTAAAATCGATATCCCGCGTGTCCGGTTTACGACGAGTCATCCCCGTGATTTTGATGATCGTCTCATCGAAGTGTTGGCCAAGGGAGATAACCTCCTTGAACATATTCACCTGCCGGTCCAGCACGGCAACAGCGATGTGTTAAAATTGATGGGTCGCAAGTACACGCGTGAGGAATATCTTGAACTGGCCCGCAAAATCAAGACAGCGATGCCGAACGCTACGTTTACGACAGACTTGATCGTCGGCTTTCCGAACGAAACGGAAGAGCAATTTCAGGATACTCTTTCCCTAGTGAGGGAAATCGGCTATGACAGTGCGTTTACGTATATTTATTCTCCGCGTGAAGGCACGCCGGCGGCTCGTATGAAAGATAATGTGCCCCATGAAGTCAAACGCGATCGTTTGCAGCGTCTTAATGAAGTCGTCAACGAATTTTCCGCACGCAGCAATGAACAAATGCAGGATCAAGTCGTGGAAGTGCTCATCGAGGGAGAAAGCAAGAAAAACCCGGACATTCTCGCCGGACGTACGCGTACGAATAAGCTGGTCAATGTACGAGCGCCGAAACAACTCATCGGCGAGCTTATAAACGTGCGTATTACCGATGTGAAGACATGGTCGTTGAACGGAGATATGGTTGAAAACAGTGAGGTGCAAAAGGTATGACGGAGGAGCGCCTGTATACAAAAGATGAGATTCTTGCCAAGGCCAGGGATCTCGGGCAGATGATGGTCGATACGGAGGAAGTTGATTTTTTCAAGAAAGCAGAGGAAAAAATCAATCGCAATGAAAAAATCCAAACGCTGATCAGCAATATCAAAAGCGAGCAAAAAGAACTTGTGAACCTGAAACATTACAACAAGACCGAGGCTGTCCGCCAGAAAGAGGCAGAGATCAACGCTCTGCACGCGGAAATCGACGAAATTCCCATCGTCAAGGAGTTCAAACAGAGCCAAAGCGACGTGAATGAAGTTCTGCAGCTCGTCTCGACGACGATTTCAAATACGGTCACCAAAGAGATTCAGGAACGCCAGGGACAGGCGTCGTCGGCCCTCAAGGAAAACAAGTAGATACGATCCGCCTCTAATGACCATGTATGCCACGTGCATACCTGGTCATTTTTCTAAAATTCGAGGCATACTTTCCGTGTAATACGGGAATGAGATAAGTGGCAAAAGAATTTGTCGAAAGGATTATTTAATAAAGGTTGTTTTTTAATAATGATTATAATATAATAGATATTGTAATCATGAAGGAACAACCTCAAAAATGAAAAGGAGGATATAACCATGGCAAAGCGACAAGCAATTGAAATTAAAGGACAAAGCGCACGCACGCTGGAGAAGGATTTAAACCGAGAGTTCGCGAATTTACATGTGTTGTATGTAAAACTTCATAATTATCACTGGTTTGTGAAAGGCACACATTTCTTTTCACTCCATGAGAAGTTCGAGGAAATGTACAACAAGACAAAAGACTACATCGATGACTATGCCGAGCAAATGCTGGCAATTCAAGTTCAGCCGGTTGCGACGATGAAAGAATTTATGGCTAACGCGACCATCGAGGAGGCCTCCGGCACCGAAGACCAACAGGAAATGGTGGATAACTTATCCGCCGATTTGCAAGCCATTAGCGGACAATTGCTGGAGATGGTCGAAGATCTGGAAAATAACAAAGCGTTATCCCTCGCCGATGCTGTCCAGGATATGGCACGCGATTTCCAGAAGGACGACTGGATGTTACGGGCTTATTCGGGAAGAGAATAAATAATGAAAGAAGACCTGCCGTCAACGGCAGGTTTTTTTATAGCCAAGTTTTTCTCATGAGCAGTCATGAACGACAAAACTGCTCATACATATGAAGGAGAGGCATGAAAACGCCGTAAGCCCGAATTATAAAGGAGGGACCGTCACGTGGATAAAAGCCGGGAGCATTATCGTGAAATTATAACAAAGGCGGTTATCGGGAAAGGAAAAAAATTCTCGAAGACGACACACACGATTAAGCCGGCCCATCGTCCGACAAGTATCCTCGGGTGCTGGGTGATTAACCACCATTATGATGCGAGACGAAAGGGGGACAGCGTGGAGATTACCGGAAATTATGACATTAATGTCTGGTATTCATATGAAGACAATACGAAAACAGATGTAGCCAGTGAAAAGGTATCCTACAAAGAACATGTGCCCTTGAAAATGCGCGCGGATGAAGTCATGACCGACGATTTCGATGTGATCGCGAGAGCGACGAAACAACCGAATACGATCGAAGCCTCCATCTCAAAGAAGGATAAAGAAGTGAACGTTGAAGTGGAAAAAGAGTTTGCTGCGGAAGTCGTGGGGGAGACGAAAGTGAGCATTTTGGTTCATCCGTCGAAGGAAGATGACTATTATCGCGACGTAAAATGGGATGAGCAAGTGTCCGATGAGGAATTAAAAGATGACATTAAACCGGATTTTCTCGGCCGGCGACCCGGAGAATTTGAATTGCATGGACGCCTTCGGAAGAAAGAAGACTCAGAGCACGAAGAAGAGCACCATCATAGTGAAAAGAAGGAATAACTAAAGAAAACTTGGCTTTTCGTCAAGCAATGGCGAAAGCCAAAAAACGAGTGAAGGGCTTGGTGACCCGTCACTCGTTTTTTTTAGTTTTCCGTTCGTGTATACGTCCTCCCTATGCTATAATTTCAAATAGTAGTGTCTAGTGGGGGAATCCTTTGTGTCGAAACAACAAACACCGATGATGGAGCAATATCACGAGATCAAAGATCAACATCCGGACGCTTTTCTATTTTTCCGGCTAGGGGATTTTTACGAGCTCTTTTTCGATGATGCCCGCCTGGCGGCCAGAGAGTTGGAAATCACCTTGACGCGCCGGGGAAAAGGTGAAGATGCCGCTCCCATGTGCGGGGTCCCTTACCATTCGGCCGAGCAATACATCACCCGTTTAGTCGAAAAGGGTTATAAGATTGCCCTCTGTGAACAAGTCGAGGACCCGCAAACGGCCAAGGGCGTCGTGAAACGCGAGGTGATTCGCGTGATCACGCCGGGCACGATCATGGAAGAGCAGGCCGTAAAAGCGGACGATAATCACTATATTGCCGCCCTGGCAGGCGATGATCAGAGCACGACGGCTTATGTTCGCACAGATTTGACGACCGGAAAGACCGAGGGCGGGGTGATCGCCTCTGCCGTCGTTGACCTGGAAAGAGCGCTTATGGTCGACGGATTGCGAGAAGTGGTCTTTCCTGCGGGAGACCTCCCCCCTTCATGGGAGGCATGGCAAACGACAACAGCAATGACGGTCTCCTATGAGGAAAACGAAGAGATACCTTCGCGATACACACATTTATATGATGGAACAAATCCGCATATCCGCGCAGCCTTTGGCCGCATGCTCAATTATCTCGGCCGCACACAAAAACGGGCGCTCGATCACTTGCAACCGCTGGCGACGATTGCCTCGCGCACATTTGTGCAAATGGATGTACATACCCGCCGCAACCTGGAGCTTACAGCTTCACTACGGGAACGAACGAAAAAAGGCAGTCTGTTTCACCTGCTTGATAAGACGAGCACAGCGATGGGAAGTCGCCTGTTGCAACGGTTTCTGGAACGGCCGCTCGTGAATCGGGCTGATGTGGAAGAAAGGCTCGCCCTCGTCAACCGACTCGTGGATGACGTCATGACGCGGGCGCAAATCGAGGAGCATCTTCGTTCTGTCTATGACCTTGAGCGTCTCGTTGGTCGTGTGGCGTACGGGCATGTCAACGCTCGTGAGCTCGTACAGTTACGCCATTCCCTGCAACAAGTCCCGGCGATTATCGAACTGTTGCCCACGCTCGGGGAGGAAGGGGAGCGCCTCACGCACGATATCGACCGCTGCGAGGGGCTGCTCACGCACCTGGAAGCCGCCCTTGTGGATGAGCCGCCAACGACGATTCGTGAAGGCGGCATGATTCGTGCCGGGTATCACGAGGAACTGGATGAATATCGTGAGGCCAGTGAAAACGGGAAAACGTGGCTCTCAAACCTTGAGCATACAGAGCGGGAAAGCACAGGCATTAAAACGTTAAAAGTGGGCTATAACCGTGTTTTCGGGTATTATATCGAAGTTTCCAGAGCACAACTGCAACACGTACCGGACCATTTTGAACGCAAACAGACACTGGCCAATGCCGAGCGTTTTATCACTCCGGACCTTAAAGAGATGGAAAATCGTATTCTCGAGGCAGAAGAAAAAATGGAACAGCTGGAGCTCGACCTCTTTAAACAGGTGCGGGAAGAAACGACTGCCTATATATCCAAGCTGCAACCGTTGGCCGAAATGATGGCCTACATCGATGTCCTGCAAAGCTTCGCACGCGTGAGCGAGGAAAGACGATACGTGCGTCCCCGTTTTTCCGAGGAGCGCACGATGTCGCTCGTCAACAGTCGCCATCCTGTCGTGGAAACAACACTGGCAAGCGGAGCGTACGTCGACAACGATGTACATATGGACGACGAGCGGGAACTGTTGCTCATTACCGGGCCGAATATGGCGGGCAAGAGTACGTATATGCGGCAAATCTCCATCATTGCCATTATGGCGCAAATAGGCTGTTATGTGCCCGCGGATGAAGCGACGCTTCCCTTGTTCGACAAAATGTTTACACGCATCGGAGCCGCCGATGATCTCGTCAGCGGCGAGAGTACGTTCATGGTGGAAATGCTTGAGACCGAACACGCCCTGCAGGAAGCGACCCAGGACAGCCTTATATTGCTTGACGAAATTGGCCGCGGGACATCGACGTATGATGGGATGGCACTCGCCCGTTCGATCGTCGAATACATTCATGAAGAGATCGGTGCGAAAACGTTATTTTCCACCCATTATCATGAATTAACCGCTTTGGAGGACGAACTCGGGAAATTATGGAACGTTCACGTACGGGCGGAGGAAGAAGACGGTGAGGTCGTGTTTTTGCACAAAGTCGAAGAAGGACGGGCCGATAAAAGTTACGGCATTTATGTGGCGCAATTAGCTCATCTTCCCGACCGGGTCATCGAGCGTGCGCGTGAATTGCTGGTGCATTATGAACAACCGCCGGAACAATTGGAAAACAGGGAAGAAGAGCCCCATGAACAAGTGCCGCTGTTTATCTATGAGGAGGATCAACGATCGAATCGGGCGCCACGTAAGGAAAAAGAACCGGCAGAAGCGTCATCCATTGCCGCGCAAGTGCGTGACATGGATGTATTGAACCTGACGCCGATCGAAGCGCTGCAGGCGATTAATCGCTGGCAGAAGCAGCTGCGCTCAGGAAAGGAATCCTGAATGACGGAAGGAGGAGAGTCATGAGTGTGATCGTTACATTGGAAGAAACCCTTTCCAACAAAATTGCGGCCGGCGAGGTCGTTGAACGCCCGGCATCCGTCGTGAAAGAGCTGGTGGAAAACGCGTTGGACGCGGGAAGCACGCGTATTGACATCGAACTGGAAGAAGGGGGGCTCTCGCGCATTCACGTTTTGGATAACGGGACGGGCATCGACCCGGACGAGGCGGAACAGGCGTTTTTGCGACATGCGACCAGTAAAATCAAAAATGAAGACGATCTCCAGCAAATCAAGACGCTCGGCTTTCGCGGAGAGGCCCTTCCGAGTATCGCCTCGGTGTCCAAATTGACGATGGAAACCGCGCAGAATCATAAAGCCGGCCTCCAGCTTCGTTATCAGGGCGGGCGGTTAATCGCGCGGAGCAGGAGCAAAGCGCGACAGGGCACGTCCATCGTCGTCGAGGAGCTTTTTTTCAATACGCCCGCCCGTCTGAAATACATGAAAACCGTAAACACGGAACTCGGTAAAGCGACAGACATTATTAACCGCACGGCGTTGGCGCGCCCTGATGTATCTTTTCGCCTCGTTCACAACGGGAAGCCATTGCTCTTCACCAACGGTAAAGGGGACCGGCGCGCCGTCTTATACGCGATTTACGGCAAACAGGTGGCGGAAAATATGCTCACGGTGTCCAGAAGCTCCGCGGATCATGAACTGAGCGGTTTCATTGCCAAACCGGAAGTCAATCGGGCGAGCCGCCACTATATGAGCGTATTTATCAATGGGCGCTACATCAGACATTTCCCGTTTATAAAAGCGATTGAAAGAGCTTACCAAACATTGTTGCCGATCCACCGGTATCCGGTCGTTGTCATCGCGATTGAAATGAATCCTGTCCTCGTAGATGTCAATGTCCATCCTTCCAAATGGGATGTGCGTGTCAGCAAAGAAGATGAGTTACTCGCCGAAATCAGTGAGATGATCCGGGATCGTTTGCAAAAAGAGACGCTCATTCCGGAACCAATCGAGAGCGCTGTGTCGCGATCTTCGGACAAAGCGCCGGAAAAAGCCCAGGAATTGCCTCTGACGTTTTCCGGGGGCAGCCAACAAGATGAGCCAACATCCTCCAGCTTAAGAGAGAGGGATCATGAACAAACTATAAGGGAAAGCTCCCCGGGCGCGGAGGAACAGGCTCAGGGTGGTACAGATGAAAAAGCTTATGATCCCTTCGGCCGTGATGATAAGCCAGCGGCGTACGAAGCCCCGGCGCAGTCATACGAAACGACGACCGAAAGGTCGGAAGTGACGCGGCGGGTACCGGTCATCTATCCGATCGGTCAGCTGCACGGCACGTATATCCTTGCCCAAAACGAGCAAGGGCTTTATTTGCTTGATCAACACGCGGCTCAGGAACGCATTCATTATGAATATTACCGGAAACATCTAGGGGAACCGGAACGCGTCAGTCAATCATTGCTCGTCCCTTTTACGATGACGTTTACACCGGAGGAGAGTGCGAGGATTGAGGAGATGGGTGCTTCGCTGGAAGAGCTTGGCCTGAGCGTGGAACCTTTTGGTGTACACACGTATCGGGTGCTTGCCCATCCAACCTGGATTCCGCGAGGGTTGGAGGAGGAGACGATTCGTGAGTTGATTGCGCAATTGCTCGCTTTGAAACAACCGGATATCGGCACGTTGCGGGAAGAAGCGGCCGCCTTAACTTCGTGTAAGGGGGCGATCAAAGCCAACCACCATTTAAGTAGGGATGAAATGGTCGCGTTATTGGAAGATTTACGCGCGTGCATAGATCCCTTTACCTGTCCGCACGGTCGTCCGATTTATGTTCACATCAGCGGTTATGAACTGGAAAAAATGTTCAAGCGCGTCATGTAAACGTAACAGACAAGAAAAGTCATCGCTTCGTCACAGCTGTTATTGCCTTTTTTTGTTAGAATAAAATTAATAGGAGAAAAAGGAGAGAAACGCATGACAGGAACAGACCTCGTCGCCATTATCGGTATTTCATTTTTTGCCGTTGCCGTCGCCGTGATTATGACACTGGTTCTTTTCAAAATGGCAACCTCAGACAAGAATTAACCCCAAAAATAAGGTGTGCAGCCCGCACACCTTATTTTTGATTTGAGAGAAGGAAAGAATACATGTACACTAGGGGCATGGAAGACAAGCTCATAACGACGAGTGTTTCACCGACTCCCGAGATGATCGAGCGTGCTTATCAATTGGCTACTCGCTTTCAATGCCCTTTCGAGGAGCGTTTGCACAAAACGATGAACGCTTTTTTGCGAAAGGCCGACAAGGTTTATATGGTAGGAAAACTCGGACGGGATATGCTTTATACCGCAGATAGCGAGCAACCGTTTTTTTTCCACCCGAGCATGGCCAAGATTCGTGTTCAACGTATGCTCAGCGGAGAAGTTGATCCCCTCGTTTCCATCGCGCAATTGCGTCCGGGGGATGATTTCCTCGATTTAACGCTTGGTCTCGGGGCTGACAGCATCGTCGCAAGCCACGCCGTCGCTCCCGCCGGAAATGTGGTCGGGGTGGAGAAAAATCCCTTTATCGCGGAAGTTGTCGCCCAGGGTCTTAAGCACTGGGATGAAGACGTACCGGGATTGAATGAGGCGATGCGAAGCATAATGGTTGTGCAGCAAGATCATTTGGCTTACTTAAGAGCACTCAAGGACCGTTCCTTTGACACTGTTTATGTTGACCCCATGTTCAGGGAAGCCCGAGTTCATTCTGCCCATTTAACGCCACTGCGTTTCTGGGCTGAGGACGAAAAGGTTACAAAAGACGTCCTCAAGGAAGCGAAGAGAGTGGCAAGACGGGCGGTTGTGCTAAAGGCAGAGCGGGGGAGCCAAATCTTTACGCGCTTAGGTTTTCCGGAGATTAAGAAACACCGCAGTGTCTCTTATGGAGCGATGCCGGCGGAAAGGGGCAGGTGATGGAAAAGAAACCGTTAATCGTCATTGTAGGACCGACCGCGGTTGGGAAAACACACGCTGGTATCGAGGTGGCGAAAACATTCGCAGGCGAAATTATAAACGGGGATGCTTTCCAGGTCTATCGAGGGCTGGATATTGGAACGGCGAAAGCATCGACAGAAGAACAGGATGGCGTCCCTCACCATCTGATCGACATCCTTGCACCGACCGATACATATTCAGCTGCCCAGTTTCGCCGCGACGCCATCCAAAAAATCGACGAGATCGACGGCCGCGGCCATGTGCCGGTAATCGTTGGTGGGACGGGAATGTACATCAAAGGGATAACCTCCGATTGGTCATTTAACGATGTAGCGGGCGATGAGCAGTTCCGAAAACGATTGGAAGCACGCGGGGAGGAAGAAGTGGGAGCCCAGAAACTTCACGAGGAACTGGCCCTCCATGATCCGGACGCGGCCAAACGGATCCATCCTCGTAATGTGCGTAAGATCATCCGCGCCCTTGAGCTTATTTACGCCGGAAAGCCTGCCCCCGCTCCGGTGACGCGTGACGATGGGCAACCAGGCTCGCATCAGGTGCTGATGATCGGATTGACGATGGAACGCGCAACCCTTTACGAGCGCATTGAGGCCCGCGTTGAGCACATGCTTGCCGAAGGCTTGCTCTCGGAAGTGTCCGCCTTATACGAGGCGGGGATTCGCCATACGCAGGCGATGAAAGGCATCGGATATAAGGAACTCGTCGCCTACCTTGACGGAGATTGCTCATTCGAGGAAGCAGTGACGCAATTAAAAAGAAATTCAAGAAGATTTGCGAAAAGACAACTCACCTGGTTTCGGAACAAGGAAAACGTAACGTGGTTTGAGGTCCGGGAAGGCGAAGAAAAGAAGCTCATCGATAAAATATGTACACATCTTGCAGGAAAATGGGCAAACACGTCGAAAGATTACTGATAAGGCAAAGAGATGTATGAAAAGGGGGAAGAGCAAGATGAAAAATGTCAATATTCAAGATCAATTCCTGAATACGTTAAGAAAGGATAACATTCCGATCACGATTTTTCTCACCAACGGTTTTCAACTTCGGGGTTTTCTGAAAGCCTTTGACAACTTTACCGTCGTCATTGACACGGATGGGAAGCAACAGATGGTATATAAGCACGCGATCTCGACGTTTGCTCCGCAGCGAAATGTGGAACTCCAATTGGAGCCGAAAGAGCAAAGCTAGAAAAGACTCCGCCTTTTAAAGCGCGGAGTCTTAGGTGTGTTCATTCACATAGTCCTGGTAACGGAACAGCACGAGTGGGGAATGTAAACCGAGCGTTTCCTGAATGGCTTCGAGGGAATGGCCACGCCTGAGCGCAGATACAATATAGGTATGGCGGAAATGCCGCGCGCTTTTTCCCGGCGGCAAACCGGCCCGCCTCGCTTCTTCGCGAATCATCTTTTGCATGGCGACGATCGTCAGTCGTTTCGGTTCGTCATTTTCATAAGACCAGCGGTACGTTTGTTTTTGGAAATCAAACGCGACAAACAAAGGATGGCGCTCACCCGGATAAGGACGGACCGGCTTGGGAATCACCTTTATGTAACGGTTAAGGTCCCGGCGATCCGATTTGGAAAGGCGGAGCACTCTTGCCTGCACTTCACTGTCAGTGGGGGAAATCGAAATCGTCCCCGTTCCGAAATTGACATCATCGAGGCTCAGGCTATGCAGTTCCTGCAGGCGCAGGCCGTGATGAAGAAGCAGTTGGATCATCGCTTTGTTGCGGGGAGCCAAGAGGGGCCTTGCCTGTCTTTGCTCTTCGCTTAAGCCGAGATCGGAGTCAAGACTTTGAAATAAACGGGTGAGGTCGTTTTGCGTTAGTAAATCGTCCTTGCTGATCGCTTCATCGGCTGCGGGAGGGAGCTGAACGTTTCGCATAAGGTTTGTTGTGGTGTGCCCGTGCGTTTGCGATAAAAACAGGAAATAGCGCCGCAAAACCGCCGCGATTCGCTTCGTTGTTTTGCGGTTGTACGCGCGTGTTTCCATTAAATATGTAAAATAATCTTCCAGAATGATCGCTTCCACCGGATGGAGGTTCGTTACTTTGCGGTCGGCATGAATCGCGGCAAAGCTGTAAAAATCGGCGAGATCATAGGCGTATCTTCGAATCGTTGAAGATTTACGCCCCCGGGATATTAAAAACTCAAGAAACTCAAGCGCCTCTGTCGGCAATTTCTCTTTTTGCGGAATCAAACCCATCCCTCCTTTTCCGGCCTCCGGCTTCCGACCTCTGACCTCCGGATTCACACATCTACCCTCCCGTGCGTAAACTATGGGCAGATGCCCTGATAGATCATCCATAGAGAGAAGGGGAGGGGGTTCGCGTGAACGCACAAACGTCGAAATCGCGTATTCGTGTATTAATCCAGGACCGTGAACGTGATCAACAGCAACGAGAGGCCATGCTTGCTGATCCTGATCACTATATATTACAGAAAGCTGAGAAACAGCTGTATAAACTCGTCGGTGTCAACGAATTAAAAACGTTCATTCGTGAAATCTATGCCTGGATTCATATTAACCGCTGTCGCGAAAAACATCAATTAAAAACGAAACAACAATCGATGCATATGATTTTCAAGGGAAGCCCGGGCACAGGCAAAACGACGGCTGCCCGTTTACTCGGGGAGATGTTTCGGGAACTCGGTTTTTTGGAGAAAGGTCATTTCATCGAAGCGGAACGGGGGGATCTTGTCGGCGAATATATCGGCCAAACGGCACAAAAGACGAAGGCTTTAGTGCAAAAAGCCGAAGGCGGGATTCTGTTTGTTGATGAGGCATACGCCCTTGCCAGAGGGGGAGAGAAGGACTTTGGCAAAGAAGCGGTGGACACACTCGTCAAAGCGATGGACGATAATCTCCACCCGTTTGTGCTCATCCTGGCCGGCTATTCAACGGAAATGAATCGCTTTTTGAATATGAATCCGGGTCTGCCTTCACGTTTTCCCGTGCAGCTCGAATTTCCCGACTTTACAACCGAACAGTTGCTGGAAATTGCAGAAAATATGCTGGGCGAGCGTGAATATATCTGGACATCGGCAGCAAAGGAACAAATGGAGAAAAAAATCCAGTTGCGTCGCGCCGGGAAGACTGAACACTCATTCAGTAACGGCCGCTACATTCGCAATGAAATCGAGCAGGCCATTCGCTACCATGCGGTGCGAACGATGCGGGAAAAGAAGGAACACGATAAAGAAGCGCTCAAAACTTTAATCGGTGCTGATTTTAAATAGCGGGAGGAATGATTTTTGGAAAGAGTGATCGTCACAGCAGTGATCGATGAACGGGAAAGGGAGACCGATGCCCGCGCCTCTTTGGCGGAATTAAAAAGTCTGGTGACCACGGCAGGGGGGACGGTGATGGCGACGGCGACCCAAAATCGTCCGGCCCCTGACGTTTCGACATATGTTGGCAAAGGAAAGGCGGAGGAAATTCAAACGCTCGTGGAAGAGTGGGAAGCGGACGTTGTCGTCGTTAACGGCGAATTGTCTCCCCGGCAAGGGCAGTCGCTCACCGCGAGAACAACCGCCCGCGTGATTGACCGCACACAATTGATTCTGGATATTTTTGCGGATCGTGCGCGCACGAAAGAGGGGCGTATTCAGGTTGAGCTGGCCCAACTGACGTATTTACTTCCGAGGTTGCGCGGGCAAGGGGAGTCCCTTTCACGCCTGGGCGCCGGTATCGGAACGCGCGGACCCGGTGAAACGAAGCTGGAAACGGACCGCCGTCATATCCGGGGAAGAATGGATGAGTTAAAAAAAGATTTACGACGGATTCGCAAACATCGTTCCACGATTCGTGAGCAAAAAGATCGGCTCAACCAGCCGCAATTTACCCTTGTCGGCTATACGAACAGTGGAAAGACGACGCTTTTAAATGCATTAACGAACGAAGACGCGTTGGCGGAAGATTTATTATTTGCCACTTTGGATCCCTTAACACGGGGGTTGCGTTTGCCCTCGGGCTTATCGGCACGAGTCAGTGATACCGTCGGCTTCATAAGGGGATTGCCGACGACCTTAATCGCGGCTTTCCGGGCGACGTTGGAGGAGGTGACGGATGCCGATATCCTCATCCATGTTATTGACGCCACCAGTCCGGAAGCAGAATCCGAAAAGCAAACCGTACTCCAGTTGTTAAATGAGCTCGGTGCCGGTGAGATTCCGGTCATAACGGTGATGAATAAGGCCGAAACCCTCGATGAGGGAACGGTTCCGATCGTGAATGTTGATCGCCCGTGGTTGTATGTGAGCGCAAAAGAACATCACCATATCGGGGATCTCCACAGGGTGATGGAAGATGAATTGAGCAAGCAAATGGCCTTTTACGCCATTCATATTCCGGCCAGTAACGGCCGCCTTCTGCACACTATACGGCAAACGACGCTCGTGCAATCGGAAACGTTTGACGAAGAAAAAGAAATGTACAAGCTTGAAGGGTACGCATTCGAGGGCCATCCGCAAGTCGAGCGCCTGAAAAAAGAAGGACAGGAACCGTAAAACAGCAGCAATGAAACGTCAAAGTAAAACTATTTTCAAATGGGCAGTATGAACCCCCAAATGGCAGATGTGTTGCTCCGAGAGGGATCAGAAGCGAGCTGTGAACCCTCAAACGGCAGTTGAGATGTCCCGAGAGGGATCAGAAGAGCGATGTAATCCCTCAGGCGCCAGTTAAGCCGTCCCCGAGAGGGATCAGAAGAGCGATGTAATCCCTCAGGCGCCAGTTGAGCCGTCCCAAGAGGGATCAGAAGAGCGATGTAATCCCTCAGACGCCAGTTGAGCCGTCCCGAGAGGGATCAGAAGAGCGATGTAATCCCTCAGGCGCCAGTTGAGATGCCCCGAGAGGGATCAGAAGAGCGACGTAATCCCTCGAACGCCAGTTGAGCCGCCCCGAGAGGGATTAGAAGCGACCTGTGAATCCCCAAACGGCAGATGAGGGGGTTCCGAAGGGGTCAAAAGGCTATATGATACCTCAATAAGGAAAAATTGTTAAAAAGGAAGACATCACATAATGGATACGACACAATTACACAATCAGAGAAAAATCTCGCGCTGGCTGGCTGAGATCGAGGAACAATGGTATCCCCTCCATCGGGAAATCGAAGACATTGTGGAAAGCAATCAGGAAAAGCTCCTCAAGGCTTATCAGGCCGAAAACATCTCCAGCCATCATTTGCAGGGCTCAGATGGATATGGCTACGACGATGCTGGCCGGGAAGCCCTCGAACAAGTCTATGCCAGGGCTTTCGGCACGGAAGCAGCCCTTGTGCGGCCGCAATTTGTCTCCGGAACGCACGCGATTACTGCCGCTTTGTTTGGCAACCTTCGTCCTGGCGATGAAATCGTCTACGCAAGCGGCGATCCGTACGAAACGATGAAAGAAGTCCTCGGACTTGTCGGAAACAGCCCCGGCCATTTTGGCGAGTATGACATACACACGCGTGTCCTCCCGTTAACTTCAACCGGCCATGTTAATCTTGAGCATTTGCCTGACGTCGTCAATGAAAAGACGAAATGGGTTGTATTACAACGTTCCCG
This sequence comes from Natribacillus halophilus, assembly GCF_900100185.1. GTDB lineage: Bacteria > Bacillota > Bacilli > Bacillales > Marinococcaceae > Natribacillus > Natribacillus halophilus. The sequence goes on from NZ_FNEN01000009.1 coordinate 99,775, forward strand.
CGGCTATGACGAACGTCCGTCGATTCCCATTGCTTCGCTTGCGCAGCAGATTCAATACATCAAGACCCGTTGGCCTGAGGTGCACATATTTATCGATAATTGTTATGGCGAATTCGTGGAAAAAAACGAACCGGGAGACATCGGGGCGGACTTAATCGCGGGCTCGCTCATTAAAAATCCCGGAGGCGGGTTAGCGAAAACAGGCGGCTACATCGCCGGAAAGAAGCGGTTCGTCGAACAGGCAGCTTCGCGCTTAAGCGCGCCGGGGATCGGTTTGGAAGCGGGCGCGACCGGTGGATTTCTCAACGAGGCGTTGCAAGGCTTTTTTCTCGCCCCCATGATTGTGGGCGAAGCGTTAAAAGGCGCCCATTTTACGGCCGCTCTGCTACAAAAGGCAGGTTTGCAGACAAGCCCGGATCCATTTACAGAGCGGACGGATTTGATTCAATCACTGACGTTTACACATCGCGATGCCATGATCACTTTTTGCCAAAGCATCCAGAAGCACTCTCCAATCGACGCTTACGCCGCACCGATTCCCGGGCCCTTGCCCGGTTATGAAGGGGAAGTGATCATGGCGGCCGGCACATTCGTCCAGGGGGCGAGCATTGAACTTAGCGCTGACGGGCCTGTAAAGCCGCCTTATATCGCTTACGTGCAAGGGGGTCTCTCTTTCGCCCACGTAAAAATCGCCGTCGTTCACGCTCTCGATGATATGTTAAGTAATTTCACATGAATTGATAAAAAAGTTGACATGAATATCATATTCACTTATAATCAATCTATATTCAAGGTTGGATGTGAATGAAAGGAGGAGACAAGTGGAACAAAGCGACCGTTTGCATATGCCTTTGTTCTCCATTCGCATCGTCCAGGACTTAACTGAGTTAACCCCGCGACAAATCCGTTATTACGAGACGCACGGCTTAGTCGTCCCGGCGAGAACAGAGGGCAATCAACGCTTGTTTTCGTTCGCCGACGTCGACCGCTTGCTTGATATCAAGCAATTAACCGAGCAGGGCATTAATATGGCAGGTATTAAGGAAATGCTTACTAACCGCCAGGAAAAAGAACGAAACGAGGAGCGAGAGCGCGTGCATTCCAAACGTTTGCACGAGCAGGTGAGATGGGAGGCCCTCAACAATGCCAATTCCCATAAATCATCCATCATCCAGGGGCAACTTTCGCACTTTTTCCATTAAACGGTGACAACGTTTGCCAGCCGGCAACGTTCCACATAAATAAGTTAAATTTTTCAAAAGAGGGGAAGGTTGCTAACATGGCACCATCGTACACACGTGAGGACATCACACGATTAGTCGAAGAGGAAAACGTCAAATTTATCCGTCTGCAATTCACCGACTTGCAAGGGATTGTCAAAAATGTGGAAATTCCTACCGATCAATTGGAAAAAGCGCTCGATAACCAAATGATGTTTGATGGATCTTCGATTGAAGGATTCGTTCGCATTGAAGAGTCGGATATGTACTTATACCCGGATTTGGACACATGGGTCATCTTTCCGTGGACGCCGGAAAAAGGAAAAGTAGCCCGTCTGATTTGTGATATCTATGAACCGTCCGCCCACAAAGGCGGAGAGCCTGAACCTTTTGCAGGTGATCCGCGCAGGGTCCTCAAAAATGTGCTGGAGGAAGCCAGAAGCCTTGGCTACACCGACTTTAACATTGGCCCCGAGCCGGAATTTTTCTTGTTCAAAAATGATGAAAAAGGCGATCCGACATTGGAATTGAATGATCAGGGGGGCTACTTTGACCTTGCGCCTACAGACTTGGGTGAGAGTTGCCGTCGGGATATTGTTCTTGAACTGGAGAATATGGGTTTTGAAATTGAAGCTTCCCATCATGAGGTTGCTCCCGGGCAACACGAAATTGACTTTAAATATGCCGATGCCGTCACGACGTGTGATAATATCCAAACGTTTAAGCTCGTCGTCAAAACGATCGCCCGCCAGCACGGCTTACACGCGACGTTCATGCCCAAACCATTATTCGGTGTAAACGGGTCGGGGATGCACTGTAACATGTCGCTTTTCAAAGGGGAGACCAATGCTTTTTATGATGAAAGCACCGAGACGCAGTTAAGTGAAACAGCGATGCAGTTTCTTGCTGGCATATTGGACCATGCTGAGGCGTTCACCGCCCTGACCAATCCGATCGTTAATTCTTATAAACGCCTCGTCCCGGGCTTTGAAGCGCCTGTCTACATCGCATGGTCGATGCGCAACCGCAGTCCGCTCGTGCGTATCCCATCATCACGCAAACTGAGCACAAGAATCGAGGTTAGAAGTCCGGATCCCGCGGCGAACCCATATTTAGCGATGGCAGCCATGCTCGCGGCCGGTCTCGATGGTGTGAAGCGCCAATTACGGGCACCGGAGGAAACCGACCGTAACATTTATGTGATGAGCGAACAAGAACGCGAGGAAGAAAATATCCAGGCATTGCCACCTAGCTTAAAAGAAGCGATCGATGCACTTAAACAGGATAAGGTTCTTCTTGATGCTCTCAGTGAACACGCGCTTGAGCACTTCATCGAAGCCAAAGAAATCGAATGGGATATGTTCCGCACGGCCGTGCACCCTTGGGAACGGGAGCAGTATATGCAGAGTTATTAAGTCATTGAAAGCCTTGGTGTATAAGCATCAGGGCTTTTTTTTTCGTGGCGCATGTCTGGTCAATCGTTCCCCGGTTTTCCCGGCCGCCACGAATCCGCCACGAACTTTGAAAAACATAATAAGGATCGTCATGATCCAAACAGTTCCTTTGTATACTTTTCAAACTTGTTCAGGGAGTCGCGTTCGATCCGGTTGCTCACGTGTGTATATACTTCTGACGTGATGGATCCGTGGCCGAGAAGTTCCTGGATGTATTTCGTCTCTGCTCCTGATTCGAGAAGTAAGACGGCAGCCGTATGACGTAGAGAATGGATATCAAGATCGGTTGAAATACCTGCATTTCTGCATATGCGCCTAAAAGCGTTGAACAGGGTTGATTTTGGTATAGGCGATCCGTCCTTACGAGCAAGGACTAAATCAAGGTTGTGCCGATAATCATCACCAAATCTCATTTTGTTGTCGTTCTGCCGGACACGGTGTGCTTTCAGCTGCATCGTCCACCAGTTAGTGATTGGTATGTTTCATGCTGATTTGTAGCTTTGGGGATCCCCGAACAGGTCTGCATCTGTCTCTGGAGCGTAGTCGAGTGTTTGGACGATGTTAATACGTTGCTCAGACAAATCGACCTGCTGCCACTGCAACGCACCTGCTTCACCTTTTCGCATTCCTGTCTGGATTAGGTGGCAAAAGAAAGCATGATACAGCAAGTTGTCCTTTTTCGCTGCAGAAAGAAAAGTAGTAATCTGTTCATAGTCAATGAACCTGACCTTGACCTTCTCACTCTTTTCGCGGGGTGTTCTGATGACCACTTCCTCACAAAAATTAGATTGTATCTTTTTCAATCCAACAGCTCGCTTGATGGACATGTACATTGTCCTGTGTACGAGATCAGTGGTTTGTTTGCTATATCCTTTATCATCATTAAGTAGTTAATAAATGTCTGATACAAAGCTGGGGTGATATCTTTTAGTCTAATATTTTTAAAATAATGCAAGGCACGTGTTTCAATGTTCAGCTTATCCAGTTTGTGGGTGTTTTTCGCGGCCTTGTTTTCCCTGTATTCCGCAAGCCACATGTGGAGATACTCTTTCAGCGTTTCATCTTTTGCCTGGTCGAACCCGAGGTCAGTTTCATGTTCAAGCCGCTTGAGTGCTGCAACGCCTTCTGGTCTTGTCCTAAAACCTTCGCGCTTCTTTTCCTTCCATTTTTGAGTGGTAGGATCTTTATACCGCAGCCTGAAATATCACTTACCTGTCTTTTCATTTTTCTTTACCCTTGAATCTGCGAATAAGAACTTTTTTTACAGAAATTTCATTTCAGTAACAAAGTCCTAAACAAAAAACACGAGCCGGAGCCCGTGTTTGTCAGGAATCCCTATTCATGATGTATAGCCACCGTATTTTATAAAAGGATCCCTTCATTTTATTGTATCCATTATTTAGCAGATCATTCTAGTTAATCCGTTTGTTTTTCGTACAAGTAGGTACGTGCATTACAAGCAATATACGATCTTACATAAAGTATTGTATACCTCAGTAAGAAAGGGGGGGTATGCTAAATGTTTAAAAAATGGGATGAAATCGTCTTTGGACTTGACTTTGATGGTGATCGTTTTAAGTGCAAATGTGAACGAGAGGAAGAAAGAAGGAAGCGTGATCATTGCAGACGCGATAAGCACCACGATCACTGTGGATGTGGATGTAATAAAAAAGACGACCGTGATCGCGACCGCGACCGCGAGAAAGAGTGTAAAGTGAAGTTTTTTATCGACTGTGACTAAACTTCTTTTTGCCCAACTTCCGCGCCCACAAAGCAGCTCATGTTATTCTCCTTATTCAATCCCTTGGCAGATGTCAGGGGATTGTTTTTTGTAGATGAAAAAAACACGGGTCGGGGCCCGTGCTTTAAATTATGGATAGTGTTTGAATTTCCAATTCCTTGGACTAACAGTTGTGTCGTTTCGTCTGCAAAGAGGTTAACTTGATAATTTTCAATTTGGCGAGTTTCTTCAAAGGCTGTATCAATCAACATTGCATCTACAATCATATCGCCCATATCTTCATTTTCTAAATCAATTCCTAGCGCATGTAATACTGACATCACCTGTGTGCCATCAACTCCATCTGTGTCCATTTCCAAAAACAAAGAATGGAATGCGACATCAACATGGTCATTTGCTGTCGATTTGGAGAATGATCTGAAAATTACCGGTAAAGTTTACTGAATTCGAGAGGTTTTCTGTACATAGAAGAAGTCTCCACTGAGTTCATCGAGGATATGCTCGAACGATTAGCTGTATTAGTTAGATGAGTATTTGCTATAGTTCCGGCTGCGCAATAGACAATGCCTTCTCATTGCTTATCTATTCCTCTTGAACATTGAAAAGGTGGCTAATTATTAAAGTTAATCAAAAAAATGTTTGCGCATGCATGTAATATTTGTTATGGTATCTATATGATATCGGCTAAGCTGCTGATCTTGGTCAAAGCTGTTGGCAAAATGAACACCGAACCTAATGAATTATTAGGCTACCCTGAGTGGCGGTGAAGGAAATAAGTTTCTATACGTACTCCTTGTGGGATGTTGGACGCCTGCAAAACGTAATCAAGGATGAATACTTTATTAAACTTCCTTAGCATATCGAAGGTCTTTGACTCCCTTTAGAGTCTCTCTAAAAGAGAGGCTTAGGCCGTCTTGAAAGGATTATAATCATGAATAATGAGTTGTTTAGTGCTTGGCTTAATCTGACGAAATATCACGACCGTTTACTGAAAGCAATGGATTGTACACTTCAAGAACAATTTCAATTAGGCATTAAAGAATTTTACCTTATGTACTACTTGGCACAATCAGAACAAAAGAAGATGAAGTTATCAGATTTAGTTCCAAAAGTGGGTCTTAGCCATAGTGCTTTATCACGCTTAGTTACAAGACTTGAACAATATCGAGGCGGGTCGTTAGTTGAACGCCAAACGTATGCAAATGATAAGCGATCGATTGATGTCTTCCTCATGAAAAAAGGAGAACATTACATTCACGAGATGGAAATGGTCATTAATGATCACTTACAGTCGCGGTTGAGTGAGAAAGATATACAAAATATTAAAAGGCTTGTTGAATAAGGAATACTGATTGTTCAAGAAGGATATATGTCATACATGTATATTTATAGGAGGCATTGTAGCATTGGATAAGAAGTTTGAACCATTATTTGAAAAAGTAGAACTACCCAATAAAGTAGAATTAAGAAACAGATTTGTCTTAGCACCACTCACTCATATATCTTCGAACGATGATGGAACAATTTCTGATGTGGAAATTGATCATATCGAACAACGTTCTGAAGATGTAGGATTAGCTATTTCTGCGGCTAGTAATGTGACTGATTTGGGGAAGGCATTTCCTGGCCAGCCTTCCGTTGCACATGATTCACATCTGGATGGTTTAAAACGATTAGCTAAAGCGATGAAGAGAAATGGCGCAAAAGCGATTGTACAAATCCATCATGGCGGGGCACAGTCAATGCCATATTTAACACCAAATGGAGATGTCGTTGCGCCAAGTCCTATAACTTTACAGGGTGATGAGAAACATAGTCCATCCTATGAAAAAGAAGAACATCATGCCAGGGAAATTACGCAAGAAGAAATTGAACACACCATTAAAGCATTTGGCGAGGCAACACGCAGAGTGATCGAAGCAGGGTTTGATGGTGTAGAAATTCACGGGGCAAACCATTATCTCATACATCAATTTGTTTCCCCCTATTATAATCGTCGTGATGATGAGTGGGGAGAAAATAGATTAAAATTCCCAATGAAAGTGGTAGATGAGGTTGTCCATGCGGTTAAAGCTCATGCAGATGAGAATTTCATCGTTGGTTATAGATTTTCACCAGAAGAAGCAGAAACGCCAGGTATAACGATGGAAATCACCGAAGAACTGGTGAAACATTTAATTGAAAAACCGTTAGATTTCTTACATGTTTCATTAATGGACGTACACGCTAAAACGCGTGAAGGTAAGTATCAAGGTGAAGAAAGAATTAAGTTACTTCATCAATGGATTGACGGTCGGATGCCATTAGTTGGTATTGGATCAATATTTACGGCTGAACAAGCATTAGAAGCTGTAGAACCCAAAAATATTGATTTATTGGCGTTAGGTAGAGAAATTCTCTTAGATCATAATTTCGTTGATAAAATACAGAATGGTAAAGCGGACGAAATCATGTCGAAATTCGACCCTTATAGAGAAGATAAACATGATTTACCACCTAATTTATGGAATCAATTTAATGACGGTTTATATTCATTGCCAAGAACTGATGGCAGGTAAAGCCAACGCGAAAAACGCCACGAAGTGAAACAGAAAACCATTAAGGAAACGGAAACCCTTAGCACTGCGGGTGCTAAGGGTTTTGTATGTATGAGACATGCAAAAATTATAGTACCTAAGGGTGTATCCGATATGAATGTGTCTATGTATGCAAATTCGGAACAACGCCTAACCTCTTGAGTCCCAAAATTTAATATACCCGTTCGTATAGACTAAAATTAATATTAGCAATATTATTGCTACATAATCCTTTACGTATTTATAATAATAGTAGGGGAGTGATTTAAATGAAACGAAGTCATAGGAAGAAAACGCCGCTGTTTTTGCTTTTTGCTTTTTTGCTCGTCATGAGTTCCGCGACGGGCGTGGTCGCGCAGGAAAATGATGCAGACGACATTTCGGCAGCGGAGCTGCAAAGCGTTGTTGAACAATTGGACAAGGATGGGGCATTTGCAAATAGTAGCGCACCGCATGCATTGGATAGGCATTTGCAGGCGGTCGGTCATTTCGAAGATCAAGGTGAATCGGACAAAGTCGTCGAGCACATGGGCGGTTTTCACGATCTGCTTGCTCATCAGCAGGAAAACCAATTCATCTCCGAACATGGTTTTGCTGTTCTTCACGCAATGGCAGATGACTTGATCGCCAAATATGATGGTACGTTCAGCATGAACATCTATCATACGAACGATCATCATGGCCAAACAGAGATGTTTCCGCCATTGGTTACGACCTTAAATGAAGCCAAAGATGAACATGGAGACGGTCTTGTCCTGGATGCCGGCGACGTATTCTCGGGAACGTTGTATTTTAACGAGTTCCGGGGACAAGATGCGATTGAGTTCATGAATTTGATGGAATACGACGCATTTGTACCGGGCAATCACGAATATGATCTCGGTGATCCGGAGGATGGTCATCCGGAACTGGTGGATTTTTTCGAAGCTGCCGACTTTCCGATTGTGGCAGGCAATACCGATTTCTCCGAAGATGAAAGCTTAAATGATTTAACGGTGGAAGGCGTCTGTGGTGAAGTTGAAGATGGGATGATCTATGATGGCATCATCGAGGAACATGAGGGAGAAGACATAGGTATTTTCGGGCTTACATCCGAAGATACGGCCGATATCTCCAGCCCGATGGATGTGGCATTTAGCGACTACGTTCAGGCGGCACAGGAGATGGTGGATCAGTTTGAAGACGAAGGCATCGACAAAATCATCGCTTTAACACATATTGGCTATGACAGTGATCCGAGTGTTGGCAATGATCTTTTGCTCGCTGAACAGGTAGAAGGCATTGATGTCATTATTGGGGGTCATAGCCACACGACCGTAGAGTCGCCCACCATCGTGACCGAAAATGAAGACGGTGAAGACATGGACCCGACCGTCATCGGACAAGCCGGAGAATATGGTGAATATCTTGGTTGGATGAATGTAACTTTTGATGACAAGGGCGCTGTCACAGATGTGGATGGTGAACTGATGGCCACGGAAGAGCGCGAACCGGATCCGGAGGCGCTGGACATTCTGGAGCCATATCAGGACATCGTCGAAGACCTACAAAATGAAGAGGTTGGTGCAACTGTTGTCAATGATTTGCCCAACCCTCGCCACGGAGATGGGGATGAAGAGAGTGTCCGCGCTGATGAGACAGCACTTGGCAATTTAATTTCCGATGCGCAGCTGGAAGCCGCGCGATTAACCGATGAAGATACGATTATGGCCTTTCAGAACGGTGGCGGCATCCGTACATCGATGGCGGCAGGCGAAGTCACTGTAGGTGAAATCATTGAAGTGCAGCCATTCGGCAATCGTCTGACGCTGCTTGAGTTATCCGGTGAAGAATTAATCGAGATGTTTGAGGAAAGCGTATCGAATAGTCCCGAAGAAAATGGGGGCTTTCTGCACATCTCAGGTGATACCCGTCTCACGTATGACAGTAGTCAAGATCCGGGTGAACGTGTGGAAACTTTAGAAGTCAATATTGACGGCGAATATGAAGAAATTACTGAAGATGATATGTATACGGTGGCGACCAACAACTTTACAGCTACGGGCGGCGATGGCCATGACGTTCTTGGCGATGCCTATGATGATGGGCGCGGGACTATCGTCGGCGATACGGACTGGGAAATGCTTCGGGACTACATGGTCGACCTTGAAGAAGTGGATTACGAGGTGGAAGGCCGCATTCAGGATGTGGCAAACTGAGGGTAAGTCGATTATCCTCATTACACATAAACTGAAAGAAATTATGCAGGTTTGTGACCGCTGCACGGTCATTCGCCGGGGGAGAGGCGTTGGAACGGTAGATGTTGCCGATACCTCAGAGAATAAGCTCGCCGAAATGATGGTCGGCCGGGAAGTGAGTTTTGCTGTAGAGAAAGAAACGGCTGTTCCAAAAGAAACGGTGCTATCCATTAAAGATCTTCAGGTCGAAGATACACGCAAGGTGGACGTCGTCAATGGCTTAAACCTTGATGTACGTGCCGGTGAAATCGTTGGCGTAGCCGGGGTTGACGGCAATGGCCAGACAGAACTGGTCGAAGCCATGACCGGATTGAGACTTGTAAAAGCCGGATCGGTGACCGTCTCTGAACAAGATATCACCCATTATAAACCGCGAAAAGTCACCGAAGCAGGCGTCGGCCATATACCGGAGGACCGGCATAAACACGGCATGGTCATGGCGTTCACCGTCGCCGAAAACATGCTGTTACAAACGTATTATCAGTTTCCCTATACGAAAAAAGGCATATTAAACTATCCAAACATCTATGAAAAAGCGAAAGCACTCATTCAGGAATACGATGTCCGTACCCCAAATGAAAAAACGCCGGCGCGTTCGTTGTCCGGCGGCAACCAGCAGAAAATGATCATCGCCAGGGAAGTTAACCGTTCACCGGATATGTTAATCGCTGCGCAGCCGACACGGGGACTGGACGTGGGAGCGATCGAATTCATCCATGGAAAGTTGGTTGAAGAGAGGGATAAAGGTCATGCTGTCTTGCTTGTATCTCTGGAACTTGATGAGATTCTTAACTTGAGTGATCGTATCGCCGTGATCTATGAAGGAACCATTGTAGATATCGTCAAGGCCGACGAGACGGATGAAAAAGAACTCGGCCTTCTCATGGCAGGCGGTAAAAGGGAAGCAGGTGAGGGACAACGTTGAAAAATCTACTGACATCCCGATGGTTCGGATTGTTCATTCCCCTGATCGCGATAGGGTTTGGCTTCTTTGCCGGTGCTCTCATTATGCTTATTAGCGGCAACAACCCGGTGACCGGTTATGTTGCCTTAGTTGAAGGTGTTTTTGGCGATCTCTACTATTTTGGCGAAACCCTTCAGCAGATGATTCCGTTAATTTTTTCCGGTATTGCTGTCGCTTTTGCTTTCAGAACCGGGCTTTTGAATATCGGCGTTGAAGGTCAGTTAATCGTCGGCTGGTTTGCGGCCGTGATCGTCGGCATTTCCATTGAAGCGCCGCTGATGATTCATTTGCCCCTGGCGATATTGGGCGGTGCCATAGCCGGTGCGTTATGGGGTTTCGTACCGGGGTTATTAAAAGCGCGTTTGCAAGTTCATGAAGTCATCGTGACGATTATGATGAACTACATAGCCATGCATGTCGCCAATGCCTTGATCAGGGCTTATTTTCAGGAATCCGGTCAGAGGACGGCCTTTATTCATGATTCGGCATCACTGGCCTCGGAATTTTTAGCAGAAATTACGAATTTTTCCAGGTTGCATTGGGGCTTTTTTCTTGCCGTGCTCGCTTGTGTGCTCATGTGGTTTCTGTTATGGAAAACGAAATTAGGGTTTGAGTTACGTTCAGTCGGTCATAATCGGCAAGCTTCTGCCTACGCCGGGATGAATGTTAATACGAATATCATCATGTCGATGTCTATATCCGGTGGGTTTGCAGGTGTCGGCGGGGCTATGCTCGGGCTGGGAACGTTTGAATATGCCGAGATTCTTTCCTCATTTACGGATTATGGATTTGACGGTATCGCTGTCGCCCTGCTTGGTGCCAGTAATGCCATCGGTATTTTCTTCTCGTCATTTTTGTTTGGGGGTCTCCAGCAAGGCGCCAACAATATGCAGGGGCAAGCGAACGTTGCCCCGGAACTGGCCGACATTATCATTGCCTTAATTATTTTCTTCGTCGCTTCCAGCTACTTGATTCGATGGATCTATAGTCGCTTGCAAAGTAAGAAGGAGGGGAAATAAAATGGCAGACATTCTACAAATTCTTTATACGATAGTTCCGGCTGCCCTGATTGCATCTACCCCTTTACTTCTTACAGCCCTTGGTGGATTGTTCAGTGAACGGTCCGGTGTCGTCAACATCGGCCTTGAAGGCCTGATGGTGATGGGCGCTTTTTCCGGGATTGTCGGAACGTTATTCTTCGAATCGATCGGTTTTGGTTTTGCTTCTCCGTGGATGGGGATGCTCGCGGCCATTATATTGGGAGCGGTTTTCTCGCTTTTTCATGCTGTTGCGTCCATTACACTAAAAGCTGATCAAATTGTAAGTGGTGTGGCTTTAAACTTTCTCGCGCTCGGGTTAAGTGTCTTTATCGTCAGGGAAGTCTTTGACCGCGGCCAAACAGATGCGATCAGTGCACGACTGTTCAGGATTGATGTCCCGTTTTTAAGTGAAATCCCTGTGATCGGGCCGATGTTTTTCTCGAGAATTTATGCGACAACGTTCCTTGCGTTTATCGTCGTTGCGATCGTTTGGTACGTGATCTTTAAAACACCGTTCGGCCTTCGACTACGTTCGGTAGGTGAACATCCGATGGCGGCCGATACGATGGGGATCAAAGTGACCCGTATGCGCTATATCGGGGTGATGCTTAGCGGTGCGCTCGGCGGTTTAGGCGGCGCCATATTCGCCATCACCACCGCCGGTAATTTTTCGGCCGGAACTATCGTCGGACAAGGGTTTATGGCCCTCGCCGCTCTCATATTCGGTAAATGGCATCCCGTCGGGGCCATGGGGGCAGCCGTATTTTTCGGATTCGCGCAGGCGTTGAGCATTTCCGCCCAACAAATACCCGGGCTTGCCGAAATCCCGCAAGTGTACATGCTGATTCTCCCGTATGTGCTGACGATCCTGGCGCTTGCCGGTTTTGTAGGTAAGGCGGAACCTCCGAAAGCATTGAACCAGACGGATTGAAAATAAATTGGAAAAAATAGAACCTCGGTGCCGCGGGCATCGGGGTTTTTGCTTGGCAGATAAGAAACAATGTGGCTACGCTGCCGGTAGCCACCATCTACCATGAAAACAACTGATTTAGCGCAAAAAGTATAATCGTGACATATGTTGGTTATACTGATGGTTTGCGCTGCTCCAATAACGGTTGTTTTCATACAAAAAGTATAACTTTCTTATCCTGCATAAGTGCAACTAAGGCTTATCGCCTTAAAGGCTTGGCGATAAGCCAAGTTTTCTTTATTCTAAATGGCAATGGGAGAACATACAGTGAAAAGACAAGACTACTTAGTATACAATAATAGTGTTATGTAAACTTAAATGGAAGCAGAGCCGGGAGCCCTGCTCTCATTCAATGAAGCGTCCGGAAAACACCGCTTACTTTTCCGAGTACCTGGCAATTGTCGAGAATGATCGGCGCCATGGTTGCATTTTCGGGTTGCAAGCGTATATGGTCACCTTCGTTGAAGAAGCGTTTGACGGTTGCTTCCTCTTCGTCGGTCATCGCGACGATAATATCACCGTTATCGGCGGTCGGTTGTTGGCGTACGATCACCTGGTCACCATCGAGAATCCCGGCGTCGATCATGCTGTCCCCTTCAATGGTGAGCATGAAGACCTGGTCGCCGCCGACGATGTTTTCAGGTAAAGGAACATATGCTTCCACATTTTCAACAGCTGTAATCGGAAGCCCGGCAGTGACCTTTCCGATGAGCGGAACATACGCACTTTCAGGCTTGTCCGCTTCCGCGATTTCATTGCCGTCTTCGTCAAGGTGAAGCACTTCGATCGCTCGCGGTTTGGTTGGATCCCTGCGGATATAGCCTTTCTTTTCGAGACGCGCCAGATGGCCGTGGACGGTTGAGCTGGAGGCAAGACCGACGGATTCGCCGATTTCCCGGACGGAGGGCGGATAGCCTTTCTTTTTCACATTGTCTTTAATATACGCGAGAATCGTCTCCTGTCGCTCTGAAAGTTTTTTCAATTCATTCACCTCATTTTTTTATAGTAACCATATCATACCATGTAAAACAGATGTTTGCAAACATTAGTTCTTTTCGTTACACTGATAAGAACAAACGTTTTGGAGGTTGTGACATGATGAACGAAAAAGCGCAAAAGCAGAAGCAGAAAAAAACACAAGAGCGTATTCTGTTATTTTTGTTTGGCCTCTCCATTGTGATTATGACGTGGGTCGCCAATGACACACTTGAAGCCAGTTCGGCTGCGGATACGCAAATGGAAAAGGTTGAAATGGATGTTCAAAGTTGATAAAGGGAATAAAAGAATGTATAAGGAATTGAAAGCACAGTAACCTTCACTTGTTTTAAGCCGATGTTTTCCATGATATTAAAAAATATTGCCTGTTGATATCAAGTCTCATGAACGTTATAGTAACGATAAGTCTAATCCATGTTTTTAAGGGGGAGCTTCATTGATATCCGATGAAAAGCTTGACCGCATTAATGAGCTAGCCAAACGGGAGAAGACAACGGGTTTAACGACCGAAGAAGAAAACGAGCAAAAAGATTTACGTGAAGAATACCTTAAGAATTTCCGCACTTCTTTCAAGCAGCAGATTCAAAACGTAACCGTTGTCGATGAAGAAGGAAACGAAGTCACCCCGGACAAGTTACGCACGGCTAAAACTCATCGTCGCTCCTATTGATGAGCAGCAGCGATCTTGAAATCCAGAATGAAGAATGCAAACGGCGCGTCACTTTTACAGGTGAAGCGCCGTTTTTTGTGCTGTCATTTCTTGTTTTACGTCTAAAAAGCGTATATCATAAGAAGTAGCCATACATAGAGAGGAAGGATGAAGACATTGAATACCAACATAGAACAAAAGGCCATTGATTCGATTCGGACATTATCCATCGACAGCGTCAATCGCGCGGGAGCAGGCCATCCCGGCTTGCCTATGGGCGCGGCGCCGATGGCATTTACATTGTGGACAAGGCATTTTAAACATAACCCCGCGCAGCCGGGATGGTGGGATCGTGACCGCTTTGTTTTGTCAGCCGGACACGGATCGATGCTATTGTACAGTTTATTGCATTTAAGTGGGTATGACTTAAGTTTGGAGGAACTGAAAAATTTCCGGCAATTAGGGAGCGAAACGCCCGGTCATCCCGAGTATGGACACACAGCGGGGGTCGATGCCACGACCGGACCGCTCGGACAAGGCATTGCCATGTCAGTGGGAATGGCGATGGCCGAAACGCATCTCGCAGCGACGTATAACCAAGATGGTTATGAAATATTCGATCACCATACGTACGTCATTTGCAGTGACGGCGATGTCATGGAAGGCGTGGCTTCGGAATCGGCGTCGCTTGCGGGCCATCAACAATTAGGGAAATTAATTGTCATGTACGATTCGAATGACATCTCCCTCGATGGCGATTTGAATCGTGCGTTTTCCGAAAATGTTTTAAAGCGGTATGAAGCCTATGGCTGGCACACGATTTTTATCGAAGACGGCAATGATGTGGAAGCGATTGACCGAGCGATTCGGGAAGCGAAAGCGGATCCCCGACCCAGCTTTATTGAAGTGAAAACGGTCATCGGCTTCGGGTCACCGAACCGTGCCGGATCAAATGAAGCGCACGGGAAACCTCTGGGAGAAGAAGAAGCGGCACTCGTTAAGGAAGCGTACGGCTGGGATCATGAACCTTTCCATATTCCCGAGGACGTACAGACATTTTTTGAAAATCAACGACAAGAAGCTGAGTATGACTATCAGGCGTGGAGGGAACTATTCGAAGCGTACCAACAAGACTATCCCGAAAATGCCGCCGAACTTACGCGCGCGTTTGCCTGCGACTGGAGAACAGATGAGCTGCAGGAATTACCGAGATACGAGATCGGCGAGGACGAGCTTGCCACCCGTAAAGCATCAGGAGCGGCCATTCAGGCGATTTCTTCACAAGTGAATGGCTTGTTCGGCGGATCGGCTGACCTGGCCTCGTCCAATAACTCGTTGATGAATGATTATGATGACTTTACGAAAGAGAATCGGGCGGGCCGCAATGTTTGGTTTGGTGTGCGGGAGTTTGCCACAGCAGCTGCCTTGAACGGGATCTCCCTGCATGGTGGTTTGCACGCGTATGGTGCAACCTTCCTCGTCTTTTCGGATTATATGCGACCGGCCATTCGCCTGTCCGCACTGATGGGCATGCCTGTGACGTACGTGTTTACCCACGACAGCATCGCCGTCGGCGAGGACGGGCCGACCCATGAGCCGATTGAGCACGTGGCCTCTTTACGCGCGGTGCCGAATCTGTCGGTGATTCGTCCGGGAGACGGGAACGAGACGGTAGCCGCCTGGCGCCTGTCCCTGGAAGCAAACGATCACCCGACCGCCCTTGTATTGACACGACAAGGCTTGCCGACGCTCGCGGATCCTGATCAAGCCTATGAAAACGTAAGTAAAGGCGCTTATATTCTTTCCGAGGCAGACAAACCTGACGTCGCGATTATTGCTACCGGTTCTGAAGTCTCTCTCGCCATGGAAGCGAAAGCGAACCTTTCCCGGGAAGGGATAGCCGTCCGGGTCATCAGCATGCCGAGCCAGGACCGCTTTGAGAAACAACCTTTATCGTACCAACAATCAGTAGTGGATGAATCCATCCCGACGATGACGCTGGAAGCGGCCGCGACGTTTGGCTGGGATCGCTATGCAGGGACTGGCGGCAGGAAAATCGGGATCGATCAATTCGGTGCCTCTGCCCCCGGCGACGTCGTTATGAAAGCGTATGGATTCCACGAGGAAAATATCAGAAATGAAGTGAAAGCTTTGCTCGGCAAAAACTGATCCTCAAATTGTCGAAAAAGAGCTCAGTCTTGTTATAATGTAAACAGGCAGAGCCTGATCTGCCCGACCTTAATGTTTTGGTGAAACGTCATTTCAACACGATTCGAAGCCATTGTCGAAGACTATTCGCTTGCAGCAAACAAATGTTGACATACTTTTTAGTGACCGAGCATTAAAATAAGCACAAGACATTAAAGGAGGGCGAGCCATTTGCACCGCTATGACATTTATCTATTAAGGCCGGAGGTTGCTCGGCAATTTATTCAGTTGGAAAGCAAACTGTTTCGTCTTTTTAAAGAGTATGAAACGGTTCCCTCCATTCACCATGAAGTTCAAAAGCAAGTCGATTATATTTGCAGGCCGATCTCAATCCACCATCTAGGCGCGTGGCTGTCTTCTTCGACCATGACCGATTTTCACCCTGATGAGAATGACAGTTACGTCTACTATGTGGAAGAGGACGAGGGCGTGAAATTAACGATGTCCGAACGGAGACTGCAAATTTGGAGCACGCTTGATCGGGAGGATGAGTGGGTCTGGTTTGACAAATTACAGACGTATGACCCATATTTTTTCGCCTGTGATATTAAGCGTGAAAAATATGGCTGGTTGAAACCGATGAAAATGCATACTCACCTCTATGGGTGAAAGTGAAACGGTTGCCCTTTTCAACGTCCGGTGGATACGGTATAATGAATGATGTTTGTTTGCACCGAAGCTATACCGTGTGATCGACGTAAGGAGGAATAGACCGTATGGACACGATTTGGGTTGTGTTGATCGCGATAGCAGCCTTGATCGCAGGGCTCGTGGGAGGTTTTTTCATCGCCCGTAAAACGATGACGAATTACTTGAAAAAGAATCCGCCCATTAATGAGCAGATGCTGCGCGTGATGATGACACAAATGGGCCAAAACCCGTCCCAAAAGAAAATTAACCAGATGATGAAGGCGATGCAAAAACAGCAGGATAAGAAATGAAATCAGACACCTCTGAGATGGAGGTGTTTTTTTCTGTGTCGTCGGCGCGGGCGCGGTAGGCTGTGCAGTGGATCCACGACCTTGATGGGGGGGCAGCCAGCACACCCCATTTTGATCATTTTTCTATTTTGGGGGCCGCAAGAACCGCCAGCGCACCCCAAATTAGATAAATCCCCATTTTGGGACTCGCGGCCTCCGGCCAGCGCACCTCATTTTTGGGATTCACTCATTTTGAGGGGCGCTGGGTTTACCCGAGGCCCTTGGGAGAGGGTATCGATTTGAAAAAGCTGCTGTTTATGTTTGAGCAACTAGTGCAAAACGGCTGAAATAAGTGATCACACCTGCAAAGGACGACCTTTGAACGTCCAATGGAACGGCTTGGCCAAATGTTGATTATAATATTCGATATATTGAGCTAAGCGATAAGCTAAGTCATCAATGGATGTAAAGCTAGCTCTCGGGTTGATTAAATCCCGACACAGAATACTGAACCAGCATTCGATTTGGTTGAGCCATGAGCAGTGTTTCGGTGTATAAACGAACTGGATGCGATGACTTTTGTCTTTGAGAAATTTCTTTCGGGTTTTCTTGGTTTTTAAGATGCCGGAATGCCCTTTCTTCCCAAGTGAACCCTG
>NZ_FNEN01000018.1 GCF_900100185.1 Natribacillus halophilus
AAAAGTTCCGCTTCGCACACGGGGGTGTGCGTTGCGCTGGCTTGATTCATTCTTCTTACGCTTGGCTTTCATTCAGTTTTCAAAGGGCAAATGATTGTCGCCCTCTTTGCGGCGACTCTTATAATGCTATCACTTACGAAATGCTTAGTCAACAACTTTTTTTTACGAATTTATCTTTTTGCCGCATCTCCGACCGGGAGGTTTTTGGCGGCCTCACCGGTCTTTTTTCTACGGCAAAAACGAGTGTACCATTAGAATTAATGGAGGACAAGTGTTATTTTTTTCATCTCACAAATGTGTTACACCCTCTGCCATTAATCCTTTCTTTTCATCTGCGGAAATAAAAGCACATCACGAATGGATGCTGCATTTGTCAGCAGCATGACAAGGCGATCAATGCCAATGCCCAGCCCGCCTGTCGGCGGCATGCCATATTCGAGTGATTCCAGGAAGTCTTCATCCATCATTTGCGCTTCATCATCTCCACGTTCGCGCGCTTTTACCTGCTCTTCAAACCTTCGGCGCTGATCCACAGGGTCGTTTAATTCTGTGAAGGCGTTCGCGTGTTCGCGTCCAACAATGAACAATTCAAAGCGGTCCGTAAAGCGGGGGTCGTCTGCATTCTGGCGTGCCAATGGTGAAATGGCGAGCGGATGACCATAGACGAATGTCGGTTGTACGAGTTTTTCTTCCACCAGCTGTTCAAAGAATTCGTTGACGATATGCCCAAACGTCATATGCTCGTCTACCTGCACGTGATGATCCTTCGCGAGCTGATGAGCTTCTTCATCGCTCAACTCTGCCCAGAAATTCACACCTGTTTCTTCCTTGATCAAATCTACGATATGAACGCGCGGCCACGACGGAGAAAGGTCAATCATCGTATCTCCGTACTGTACGCTCATTTCACCATGAATATCCCGGGCGATATGGGCGATCAGATTTTCCGTTAGGGTCATGATATCCTGAAAATCAGCGTAAGCCTCATATAATTCGATCATCGTAAACTCGGGGTTGTGTCGCGTCGACACACCTTCATTTCGAAAAACACGGCCGATTTCATACACCTTTTCAAGGCCACCGACGATCAATCGTTTCAAATGAAGCTCAATCGCGATTCGCATGTAAAGTTCCATATCCAACGCATTGTGATGGGTCACAAACGGGCGTGCGGACGCGCCTCCCGGTATCTGATGCATCATCGGGGTTTCAACTTCAAGAAAACCCTGATCATCCAGATAGCGGCGCATTGACTGTAAAATTCGGCCGCGTTTAATGAACGTCTCCTGAACATCGGGATTAACAATAAGATCGAGGTAACGCTGCCTGTAACGCTGCTCAATATCTTTCAATCCGTGATGTTTGTCCGGAAGGGGGCGCAACGATTTGGTCAATAGTTGAAAATCCTGAGCCTTAACGGAAAGTTCACCGACTTTTGTTTTGAAAGCAACACCTTTGACGGCGACGATATCGCCAATATCGGATGATTGAAATCGCTCGTACTGGTCTTCGCCAACCGTATCCTTGCGTACATATAATTGCACTTGGCCGCTAAGGTCCTGCACGTGGGCAAACCCGGCTTTTCCCTTCCCTCTCTTGGTCATCACACGCCCGGCGACAGCCACCGTTTCGGAGCCTTCGCGTTCCTCCAATTCTTCTTTACTGTAATCGGCAAACGTTTCATGCATCATTTCGGCCGTATGGGTACGGTCAAAGCGAACACCAAAAGGATTATAGCCTTCTTCCTGTAACTGTTGCAATTTTTCAAGACGCGCAAGCATTTGATCATTTTGCTGATTCTCCTGCGTCATATCATCATCTCCCCCTTCTCGATCATCAAAAAACTGCCAGCCTAAGCACTGGCAGCACATTTATGTTTCCCGTCGTCTACATCATTTATGATGTGACAGCAGCCGCCCCCTCCAGCTCTTCTGCAAATTGATACATCACATCTGCTACATCGTCTCTATGATTAAGTTCGTTAATCTTGCCTCGAACTTTTCCGCCCCCGCGCAAACCTTTTAAATACCAGCCAGCATGTTTTCTCATTTCATGAACCGCGATTTTCTCGCCTTTGAGATCGATCAAGCGGTCCATATGGAGCATGCAGACATCCACTTTTTCCTTAGGGGTTGGTTCAGGAGGCAAGGAACCATCCTCCAAATATTTGACGGTACGGTACAACATCCAGGGGTTGCCGAGAGCGGCACGCCCGATCATAACTCCGTCAACACCGGTCGTATCCAGCAGTTGCCTGGCATCCTGAGGCGTATTTACGTCCCCGTTTCCGATAACGGGAATATTCACCGCCTCTTTAACTTGCCGAAGAAGATCCCAATCGGACAATCCTTCATACATTTGATAACGGGTACGGCCGTGCACAGACACAGCCTCGCCACCCGCAGCTTCTACAGCATGCGCATTCTCAAGGACATAAATATGATCCTCATCCCAACCGGTCCTCATCTTTACGGTCACCGGCTTTTGGACATTGCGAACGACTGCATTCACCATATCATAAATTTTATCAGGATCGAGGAGCCAGTGCGCGCCGGCATCACATTTTGTCACTTTCGGTACCGGACAGCCCATGTTTATGTCGATAATATCAGCATTCGTTTGCTCATCGACCACATGAGTAGCTGCGACGATCGAGTCTTTGCTGCCTCCGAAAATTTGTAGGCTGAGCGGCTTTTCTCTTTCATCGACATAGAGCATTTGCATTGATCTTTCATTTTCATGCAAAATGGCCTTGTCACTGATCATTTCCGCGCACACGAGACCGGAGCCAAATTCCTTGGCGATTAAACGAAAAGCCGGGTTACATACACCGGCCATCGGCGCTAAAACCACTTGGTTTTTCATTTTAATATTTCCGATTTGCAACATGACATTCACCGCACTTTTTCCTCTTAATGATCTTCTCCCAACAACTCTTCCACCGAAATATCCAAAAGCGAGGATGCCCGTTTAATAAAATCATCTTCTGCCGACCTTGTCCCACGCTCGATTTCTCCGACGACGGACACGGACATATGCATTTGCTCAGCAAAACCTTGCTGCGTGTATCCTTTCAACTTTCGAAAAGCCCGAATTCTTCCGCCTGCCCTTGTCGTCTCCATAGAAGGACTCCTTTTTTTAGTCGTTCCGGCATTGCATCCATGATTTGCTTCAGCGATCGCCCGGTGGTTGGCATCTTTACATTGGGGGCGATTTCCGACATGGGAGCGAGTACAAAAGCACGTTCGTGCATACGCGGGTGCGGGATGCACAACGCATTCTTCTCAATATTTTCTTCGTTAAATAACAGAATGTCAAGATCTATCGTCCTTGAACTATACCGCTCATTATTTCGCACCCGATCCAATTGCTGTTCTATTCCTTGCAGTTTTGCCAACAAACCCTCGGCATGCTCATCCGTTTCCAAAGCGATGGCCATATTGAGAAAATAAGCATCTGTGTCAAACCCTACCGGTTCCGTTTCGTAGATAGACGAAACCGAAGTGATCCGCATCGTTGGCACTCGATTGATTTCTTCCAGTGCTTTTCGTAAGTAGTGGGTGCGGTCTCCAATGTTTGCCCCGAGGGCGACGTAAGCCACGTTCATCATCGACTCCTCACGATTTCAATCGCAACGTGATCATAATGGCCGTGAATCGGGGGGTCAGGTTTAATCACTTTTATCGTCGCCCGTTCGACACTATTGAACGCCGTGAGCATTTCATCTGCGACTCTTTCCGCAACGGATTCCACCAATTGATATGTCTTTCCTTCAACGACGCGCTTGGTCGCTTCGTAAACCGCTCCGTAGTCGATACTTTTGTCAATGTCATCGTCGGCAGCCGCTTCTTTTAAATCAGCTTCCAAAACAATGTCCACGGTAAAACGCTGACCCAACCTGTTTTCTTCCGGAAAAACACCATGATACGCGTAAAACATCATACCGGTAATGAATATCTTATCCAAACGACATCCCAACCTTCCCTTTCCCAAGCATGGCATCCATCATCTGCACGGTACGCGCCATTTCCTTAACGTCATGGACTCGTACGATATGACAACCACGCTCAATGCCCAGACTTACCGTTGCACCTGTGCCCTCTACACGATCATGAGCCGGGAGGTCGAGGGTCTTGGCAATCAACGATTTCCTGGAAGTTCCCAACAAAACCGGGTAACCAAGCTCGACAATTTCATTTAAGCGCCGCATCACTTCCAGGTTGTCTTCGTGTGATTTTCCGAACCCAATCCCCGGGTCGACGATAATGTTGGAACGTTTCACACCTGCACGTACACAAAGATCGATGCTCTCCAAAAGATCAGCTATAATCTCGGACATTAAATCTTCATAAAGGGGCTGCTGCCGGTTATGCGTAACGATGATCGGGGCCTGCGTTTTTGCAGCTACAGCGGCCATCTCCGCATCATATTTGCCCCCCCAAATATCGTTGATTATATCAGCTCCGGCAGCTATCGCCTGACGAGCTGTTTCTGCCTTATACGTATCGATCGATACCGGCACATGAACGGCTTCAGATACAGCTTCAATCACCGGCAAAACCCGGGAAAGTTCATCCTGTAAAGGAACTGGTTTATGTCCGGGACGGGTCGATTCTCCCCCGATATCAATCATATCAGCACCTTCGGCTACCATTTCCTTTGCCCTTTCGACCGCCTTATCGATGCTGTCATAAGAGCCCCCATCTGAAAAAGAATCAGGGGTCGTATTTAGAACGCCCATGACCATTGTTTTTTTTTCGAAATCCAATGTCCATGTGTCTCCGGAAAGCATAAGCTTATTATCCATCGTCTACTTCCTTTCTCCACCTGCTGCTATATATAAAAATCCATTAAACGCCTAGCGTCTCGGGCGTACTATAGCTCACTAACCACTGTTCAAGCATGCGCTTGCCGTCTGTGGTCATGATTGATTCAGGATGAAACTGAACCCCTTCCGTCGGATGATTTCGATGGCGAAAACCCATAAGTTCTCCTTCTTCCGTCCATGATGTAACCTTCAGGCATTCCGGCAACGAATCACGCTCCACCGTTAAAGAGTGATACCTCATAATCTCGGTCCTCTGCGGAATACCTTTATACAATGTCTGACTATCATGAAGTAAACGCGACGTCTTTCCGTGCATAAGGCGGGAAGCCTGTGTGACTTTGCCGCCAAACACTTGCCCGATCGCCTGATGCCCCAAACACACACCGAGAACAGGAATCCGTCCGCTAAAATATTCAATCGCTGCAAGCGTGACGCCCGCTTGATCAGGATCACACGGACCCGGAGATATGACTAACCGTTCGGGTTTCAGTTCGGCCATCTCCCCTACCGACATTTCGTCGTTACGCCTAACGAGACATTCTTCACCCAGCTCACCCAAATATTGAACAAGGTTGTACGTAAACGAATCGTAATTATCAATCACTAATAACATCTCTGCTCCTCCTCAGCTCAACTCTCCTTGTACTTCCCTATAGTCTACCATCGAAAAAAAAGGCAATCAATGAGCACTCACAAAAACAAAAAACCGGAGACAACAAGCATAGAACTTGTTGTCCCCGGCAACGAGCGAATCATTTATTTCTCGTCGTCAAATTGATACAGCGGCGTACTTAAATAGCGTTCACCATTGGATGGGATAACGGCGACGACTTTCTTGCCTTTCCCTTGTTTCTTCGCTTCTTCCAAAGCAACATAGAGAGCTGCACCGGAAGAAATACCGCCGAGAATCCCTTCTTCACGGGCTGCGCGGCGAGCATATTCAAAGGCTTGTTCGGTGGTCGCTGTCGCTACTTCATCGTAAACGTCCGTGTCCAGAATGCCGGGAACAAATCCGGCACCGATACCCTGGATTTTATGCGGCCCTTTCTCGCCACCGGACAACACTGGTGCATCCGCCGGTTCAACAGCAATGTTCTTGAGATTCGGGAAATGCTCCTTTAACAGTCGACCCGCGCCGGTAATCGTGCCACCGGTACCGATTCCGGATACAAATGCATCGATTTGCCCATCCACTTGCTCGAGCAATTCCCGGCCTGTCGTTTCGCGGTGGATATCCACATTGGCTTGATTTTCGAACTGTTCCGGAACAAAGTAGCCCTTTTCTTCTGCCAATTCATTGGTTTTACGGATCGCGCCACCCATGCCTTCTGCTCCGGGCGTAAGTTCGAGCTCTGCCCCGTATGCTTTCAACAAGTTGCGGCGTTCCTGACTCATCGTATCCGGCATGACCTGCAGTGAACGGTAGCCTTTGGCAGCTGCAACCATCGCGAGTCCTATACCTGTATTCCCGCTGGTCGCTTCTATAATCGTATCGCCGGGTTTTAACTTGCCTTCCTTTTCAGCCCGTTCAATCATCGCCAAGGCAATCCGGTCCTTAACAGAGCTGCCCGGGTTATAAAATTCAAGTTTCAAATATACATCGGCGTCATTTTCTCCCGGAAGACGATTTAACTTCACAAGCGGCGTATCTCCAATTAAATCAGTGATCGAATTGACAACTTTACTCATACATGTCCCTCCCAATTAAATTCCAAGTATATTTATTGGTATTATAGTCAATCTTACCGAAACCGTGCACATTTGTCAACGCGAATGTTCTTCCTGGTTCAACGCTTCTGTCTTTAACTGCAGCAAATCATCGGCGCTGAAGTGATATTGGGCATGGCAAAAATGACATTCCGTTTCTGCGCCCTGATCTTCCGTAATCATCGCTTGAATTTCTTCGCTACCCAGCCCAACAATCGCTCGCCCTATCCGCTCCTTGGAACACGGACAGCGAAATTGCACAGGCATTTGTTCCAAAAATTGGTACTCCCCGCCTGTGATCGTTTCCATAATACTTTCGGGTGTATGCCTTCGTTCAATTAATTTCGAGATCGGCGGGGAAGCTTCGATGTGCTTTTCTATCAGATCGATGGTTTCCTCCGTTGCCCCCGGCAGAACCTGTAGGATAAACCCGCCTGCGGCAAGTATGGAATGGTCTGTGTCAACGAGGACGCCCAGGCCGACAGAAGAAGGCACTTGTTCCGATGTAGCGAAGTAATGGGTGAAATCTTCTCCCAGTTCTCCGGAAACAAGCGGAGAATGGCTCGTAAATTGCTCTTTCATCCCGAGATCCCTGGCCACGGCAATATGGCCGTCAGTGCCAACCGCTCGGGCCACATCAAGTTTACCAGCTCGATTTAACTCAAAATGAACGTGGGGATTATGCACATAGCCCCTTGTCTCGCCCTGGGCATTACTGTCTGCGATCATGTACCCAAGCGGACCATCCCCTTCCACTTTCACCGTCAACTTGTCGTCGCCGCTCATCATGGCCCCCATCATTGTTCCGGCGGTCATCGTCCGACCTAATGCTGCCGCTGCTGTCGGGTAGGCTTGATGACGACGAACAGCTTCATTAACCATTTCGGTCGTTCTGGTCACGTAAACTCGCGCTTGCTGCTGAAAAGCAGTGGCTTTTATAAGATAATCCTGCAAATGGAAGTCGCTCCTTTAGCAATCGAAATACTTTATAGGTCTTAATTTTTGTCATATATTAACTTCAAACCTTTGAGTGTCAAGAAAGGGTCAACGGTATCTATAGACGTAGCTTCCCGGCCGATTAACTGCGACAACCCACCTGTGGCGATCACGGTTGGTTCTTTGTTTGCTTCCGCCTTCATCCGACCGACGATCCCCTCCACCTGACCGACGTAACCATAAAAGACGCCGGACTGCATGGCGTGGATCGTATTCTTGCCTACCACCGACTGCGGAGCTGTAATTTCGATATGGGGAAGTTTCGATGCATGAGCATATAACGCATCTGTCGAAATGGAAATCCCGGGGGCAATCGCTCCCCCCACATAGTTGGCTTTCTCATCGATAAAACAAAATGTCGTAGCTGTTCCGAAATCAACGATGACGAGCGGCGTCCCATATTCTTCAATAGCCGCGACAGCATTCACGATACGGTCGGCTCCTACATCACGCGGGTTGTCATAAAGGATATTTAAGCCTGTTTTGACCCCAGGTCCTACGATCATCGGGCTTTGCCCAAAATATTTTTGGGCCATTTGTTCGAAGGCGAACATTAAGGATGGCGCAACTGAAGATATAATCACACCCTCGATCTCTTCCAGTGCCATCCGCTCATTTCCTAGTAGCGTGTGCATAAGGACACCATACTCATCTTCTGTTCGCTCCTGCACCGTCGATAGTCTCCAATGGTTCACCAGGCGCTGATTATCGTATACCCCAAATACAATTTGCGTATTCCCGACGTCTATAACAAGAATCATCGGACCAACCCTTTCTGCTTCACTGTTAGTAGAAAGAAAACTTGACTTATCGCACAACTTTTGTATCTGTAAAGAAAACTTGGCTTATCGCCAAGCATGGCGAAAGCCTTAGTTGCACTTATGCAAGATAAGAAAGTTTATACTTTCTTAACTGCCAAAAAAGAGATGCCCTGTGGACGGGCATCCCTCGTTCTTCGCCACCAAGAGGCTGGTGAAATTCCCGCGTAAACAGTTATGACTTGCGGTCGTCGTCATTATTCTGTTCATCTTCGCGCTCACGCTCTGCTGTTTCAGCCTCTTCACTGGTTTCGGTCGTTTCACTCGTATCCTCGCCGCTATCTTCGGATTGTGAACCGATATTGACTTTCACGTTCTCATCGTCCACGGGATCGGCATCTCCTGAATTCTGAAGCGCCTCTTCCTGCGTTTGGTTCGAATGGTGGCCTTCAGGCAATTTCCCGTCTTCAATGAGTGAGTAGATTTGATCAGCGTCCAATGTTTCGAGCTCCAACAGGTGCTCGGCCACAAGTTCTAGTCTATCTTTATTCTCGGTTAAGATCTGGCGGCAACGCTCGTAACTTTCCATAATAATTCTTTGTACTTCTTTATCAATCTCATGCGCGATCGCATCGGAATAGTTGGGCTCATTTTGAATATCGCGACCGAGAAACACTTGACCTCCTCCGGAAGATCCGAATTGCAACGGCCCCAATTTCTCGCTCATGCCATACTCCATCACCATTTTACGCGCAATGGCAGTGGCCCGCTGGAAGTCATTGTGGGCTCCGGTGCTCGCTTCCCCGAAGATGATATCTTCGGATACGCGCCCACCCAGTAAGCCGACAATTTTATCAAGCAGCTCCGGTTTCGTCATAAAGTAGCGATCTTCCTTCGGAAGCATCATGGCATATCCGCCCGCTTGCCCACGGGGAACGATGGTTACTTTATGCACGGCATCCGCGTTTTCCAACTTGACACCCACGACAGTGTGACCGGCTTCGTGAAAGGCGACAATGTTCTTTTCTTTATCGGAAATGACTCTTGTTTTCTTGGCAGGTCCGGCAATCACGCGATCGATCGCCTCCTCAACGTGCACCATTTTAATCTTGACACTGTTCGCTCTCGCGGCGACCAACGCAGCTTCATTGAGAAGATTTTCCAAGTCGGCACCTGAAAATCCAGGTGTTCGCTGTGCAATCATGTCAAGCTGTACATCTTCGTCCATCGGCTTTTCACGAACGTGGACTTTGAGTACGTCTTCACGTCCCTTTACATCCGGCAAACCGACGGTAATCTGACGGTCGAAACGGCCGGGACGCAAAAGCGCGGGGTCGAGCACATCGGAACGGTTGGTCGCGGCAATGATAATAATCCCTTCATTACCTTCAAACCCATCCATTTCTACGAGCAACTGGTTCAACGTTTGTTCACGTTCATCGTGACCGCCGCCGACACCGGCGCCACGTTGGCGGCCCACAGCGTCCAGTTCATCGATAAAAATGATACAGGGTGCATTGTTTTTGGCGTTGTTAAACAGATCCCGTACCCTTGACGCACCGACACCGACGAACATTTCCACGAAATCGGAGCCGCTGATCGAGAAGAAAGGCACGCCTGCTTCACCGGCGACCGCGCGACCGAGTAACGTTTTACCCGTCCCCGGCGGTCCTACGAGGAGAACCCCTTTCGGTATTCGCGCTCCGATGTTGGCGAACTTGCGCGGATCCTTGAGGAAGTCCACGATCTCGACGAGTTCCTGTTTTTCCTCTTCGGCACCGGCCACATCTTTAAAGCGGGCTTTTTTCTTGTCCGATTCCTGCTGCATTTTCGCTTTGCTCTTGCCGAAGTTCATCATTTTGTTTCCTCCGCCTTGCATCTGACTGAGCAAGAAGAAGAAAAGGATAAATATAATGATGAACGGCACCACTGCGACGAGGAACGTCATCCAGCCGCCCGTTTCTTCGGCAGGTTCCGTATTGATCGTCGTCAACGACTCATTCGTTTCGATCGCATCCAGTAACATGTTTGTAATTTCGGCATTACGCAGAATGTACGCCGTGAATTCATTCGCTTCGTCTTCGTCTCCGCCATTAACCAATTCACCCTCCACGAGGTAAACTTCCATTTCGGGCTGAACGGTCATCGAGGCAATCTCGTCTTGTTCAAGTGCTTGCAGAAATTCATCCGTATTCATCATCTCATCTTCAACCGGATCATCTGTAAACAGTTGAACAATCCCGATAAGTATGAGAAGAATTAATAACCAAAAAAAAGTGTATCTCACTGTTCGGCTCATTCCTGACCTCCTCCCGCAGGTAACACAACAAAGGTAATCTTATCACATTTGCTCTTTCAGTCCAATTCAAGAATCTCGATAAATGTCCGGCTTCAGGATACCGATATAGGGGAGGTTGCGGTATCGTTCAGCGTAGTCGAGGCCATAACCCACCACAAATTCGTCCGGCACTGTGAAACCGGCGATATCTGGAACAATATCAGCTTTTCGCCCTTCCGGTTTATCCAACAATGTCACAATCTTCACGGAGTTCGCTTTCCGATGATGAAATAGGCTGACGAGATAACTCAATGTTAAACCGCTATCTATAATATCTTCAATAATGATGATATCTCTGCCTTCTACAGAGGAATCGAGGTCTTTGACAATTTTAACTTCCCCGGAAGACGTCATTTGGTTCCCGTAGCTGGAAACGTCCATGAAGTCAATTTCAAGATGGGCATTAATGGAACGAGTCAAATCAGCCATAAAAGGCATCGCCCCTTTTAATACTCCGATGACAAGGGGGAAACGATGCTGGTATTCACGGGTGATTCGCTCCCCGATTTCCTCTTTTTTTACTTTTATTTCATCGGCACTGATCAAAACTTTTTCAATGTCTTCCTTCATTCTCCCTGGACACCCTCGTTTTCGTATCTTATTATGTCAAACGCCCTTAAAAGTTATCAGCAGGTACTCGCCGTCCCGGGCATGACGGCCCGCATCTTCATTTTTTTTAAGCAAGGGAACCCATAATACGGTACCTTTCGCGTCTGTCACGACCGGCCAGCGACTACGCTCCGGGCGTGGCACCTTGGCATCGATCATGACCTGTTTCAGTTTCTGCGTGCCGCCGAGACCAAGGGGGCGGATGACGTCCCCGGGTAGACGTGTCCGCACCAGTAATGGCAACGAAAGCGTTGCTAACGGGCAACAATAAGTGGCTTCATCATGAGGAACACGCTCTTTGACGTGTTTAAAGCAAAGACTTCCCATTTCGGAATCCACTTTTGCCGGGAATTCATACAGCGCCTTCGGCCATTCATCCCGTTCAGTTCCCTTCGCCCCCTTATGATTCGCAAGATGTAGCTGTCCATAATTGCGACGCGCGTACACCCCTTCGGGGAACGACCGCTCTGCTGATGGATATCGGCTCGCCATTAAAGCCAAACATTCATCGATATGTACACGGGAAAACTGCGTATGCTTTTGCTCGTACAGATAATTCAATAGTAAGTGAATCGCTCGCCGTTGTAAAGGAATAGGGTATTGACGGAATGGCGTGATTTCCAGTTTGTACCCATCCGGTTGTTTCTCCGTCGTCTCGGAGATGATTTTTTCCGCCTGTTCATGTAAATAGATCGCGTCATCTCTCACATCTTCTGCAAATGTTTGAAAATGGGCGTGTACTTCCCTGTTTTCACGTTTCAATGTTGGCAACAGATGATTTCGCACGCGGTTTCTCGTATAGTCGTCTTTCTCATTGCTCGTATCTTCCCGCCATGGCACGCTGTACGCCCGAGCATACGCGATAAGCTCCGCTTTGGTTAGCGCCAGCAACGGCCGCACAAGCTTTCCCAGCCCAAAGGGGCGATGAGCGGCGATGCCGATTTGTCCTCCATAATAGTTTATGCCACGCATTTGCTGCATCAGGATCGTCTCCACCTGATCATCTCCGTGATGAGCCGTCGCCAGTCTGTCCACGTTTTCAGATGCCATGATTTCGGAAAAAAATTCATACCGCATCTCCCGACTCACGCGCTGAATCGAACGGCTTGACGGCAAATCCAGTTTTTTGTAAAAAAAAGGGATGTCGTTCTCCCGGCAAAACTGTTCGACAAGCTTTTCATCTGCAAATGCATCGACACGAAGGCCGTGATTACAATGGACAGCCATGACGGTCACGCCATAAACATGCCTGTTCGAGTGAAGATAATGGAGCAGAGCCATCGAATCGACGCCACCGGAAACGGCGACGAGCACTGCAGTTCCGGGAGGGAACATCTCGTGGCGAGAAGCAAATGTCTCGATTTTATGTTTCATATTTTTGATCGACTCCCCTGCCAATGGAAAATATCGAAAGAGCGAACACGACACCGCCCGCGATGGCACCGGCGTGCAAAAGTGTCCCCGACCCTTGCGACAACCCTTCTATGTAATTTTCCTCGACAAATGCCAACATCGTTTCATATGCTTTTCCGCCGGGGACGAGCGGAATAATGCCAGGGATTATGAACGTTGTTACGGGAACATTATGGCGCTGCGATAACCAGTAACTGACGAGTGAAGCAGCAAAAGCGGCGACCGCCGTCGCGGCGATGAAGGAAACATCGATTCTTTGAAACGCACTGTATATCGTCCAGGCAAGGACGCCGATCAATCCGATCCGCCATAATAGGCGATAGGGCGTGTTAAAAATAATCGCGAACGCCACCGTTGCCATAAAACAAATCAAGATTTCCCACATCATGCCACCTCCCTCACGGCAAAAACAATGATACAGCGGTGGCCACGCCGGCTGCGATCGATAACGAGGTCAGGGCTGCTTCAGCCCCGCGTGCGAGTCCCGAGATTAAATCCCCATTCATTAAATCCCGCGCCGAATTCGTCAACGGAATCCCGGGGACAAGCGGAATCAATGTACCGATAATCACTTGATCCACATTCGTACCATAGCCGCTATGCACTAAAGTTAAGGCAGTGACCCCCCCGAAAAATGCGGCGAGATACTCCGAGAAAAATTTCGCGTGCAAATAATGCTGGAATAGAACGAGAGATAACGCAGAGATGAGCCCTCCTACCGCAGCCGGGATCATATCGAACATCGAACTACCCACTAAATATGAAAATGTCCCTCCCCCAACGCCGGAGGCAATGTAAATGAGCCAGAGCGGATAATTCATACGGGCAGCCGAAATTTTAAGCAGTTCCTGATGAGCCTCACCCACATCGAGATGCCCAAACGCGAAATCGCGGGAAAGCTGATTCACTTCCGTCACTTTATTTAAATCCTGGAAACGATCGACAATCCGGATCATCTGCATTAGATTATCGCCATCTTCATGAGCGCCTGTTAAAAAAACACCTGTCGTCGTCACGAAGCTATGAACGTTTCTCATGCCACCCGCGATAGCCATACGGTTCATGATCTCTTCCGCCCGGTACGTCTCCGCCCCGTAAGTAACCATGAGCTTTCCGGCGAACAGACATAAATCGATCAAGCGTTCATTTTGTGCCATCACTGCTGTCCCCTAACCTTAATCGATCACACCCCTCTGTCAAGGTAAAGTCAAAGTAAAACGATTTTTAAGGGAAATAAAAATCGCCTTTCTAAGACGAGCCCGAGGGAGATCACATCGCCCTCTCGGATTGGTTCGATCTCCGCGAGGGATGATAACGTGATTCTTGGTCCCTCTCGGAGTGAGATACCCTGCCTTTGGGGTATAACAACGCGCTTCTGGTCCCTCTCGGAGTGAGATGCCTTGCTTTTGGGGTATAACAACGCGCTTCTGGTCCCTCTCGGAGTGAGATGCCCTGCTTTTGGGGTATAACAACGCGCTTCTGCTCCCTCTCGGAGTGAGATGCCCTGCTTTTGGGGTATAACACCGCGCTTCTGGTCCCTCTCGGAGTGAGATACCCTGCCTTTGGGGTATAACAACGCGATTCAAGTGTCATAAAGATCGGAGCGATCTCCGTTCCCTCGGATATCCGCGAATATATTTGGACTTTGACGGACCCGTGACCCCTCTGTTAAATGACTTGTCCTACCCAGTATAAAGCAGATGCGAGCAATAGAAAAGAAATGACTAAAACGACGTCGACGGAGCTGAACCCCTGTCTGCGCCCGCCCCCTTTTTGTTTTTTTCTTTTCTTTTTTTGGTGGTTTGCAGATTTTTGCTGCGCTTGGGAAGAGGGGTCCTTACTTAAAGGTTTTGCTTCTTTGGAAATAATATGCATCAGCGCTTGCCGCATTTTTTCGGCATCTGCAAATTGACCGAATAACGCCTTTTTCAGCCATTGTTGATAAGGAGAAAGCACGCGCGAACCTTCAATATGAGCGATGAGTGTTTCCTTGCCGTCACGCCCTTTTTCAAATCTTTTTTTGTAAGTCATGTTCAGCAATATCATGGCAGCGGCAAATAAATCGTAGGTGGGCTCGGCTTTCCGGTCCCCCAAACCCCAATAACCACGATCAAAAAATTCCGTATATTCTTTCACAGAACGGCCCAGGACTGTTGTTCCACCAACATCGAGCCACCGCACTCGATAAGGAGGGCCGCCGACGACGATGAGATTGTCCGGTTTTAAATCCCCAAATACCCAACCGGCCCGATGCAAGCGGTCTAAATCCCCCAACAGCTGCACGATGAGAACGGGCCCCCATTCTTTCCCGTGCCGGTCTATATGGTTAAAGAGTGTCTCCCCCTGTAAATATTCCATGACATAAAACGGATACTTCCGTCCGTTAATATAGACATCATCGGCATCGATGAAAGAAGGCCCAAGTATGTGACCTTGGACCTTGGCAAAATGCTTTAAAACGTTCACCTCAGAGGTGATGGACATACTGTTGTTACCGACTTTAAGCGCGACCTCACCCTCTCTGGCCTCGGCCAAATAAACGACCCCTGTCGCTCCCCGTCCCAGTATGCCACGAATATGATAAGGCTTACGATACCATTTCCCGAGTAACCTCGTCCCGTTTGGAAGGTCAGGAGCCTCGTTCTTCAAGGTATGGTTCTTCTTTTCCACGAGAGATCAAGCTCCTTTTTCTCAACTTCCCGAACTGTTGGAGTGTCGCTTTTAATGCTGGTCCGGTCGGTGTCACTCCGCCTGTTGTGATCTTTTGAAAAATGCCGCTCAGCTGTTCCATGCCACTCGTCCATTCGCGAAGGACGTCCACATCCTTCTTCTTTCCCGGGAAGGCAAGTACCATAAATCGATTACTTCCGCCCCGGGAAGACATGCTGATCGATAGATCGATTAACGCGTCTTGTACCGTCGGTAATTTGGTACGCATGCTTGCGCTCGTATCAACGAGAATCGCCACTTCCAGATTAACCGTCTCCCCAATCTCGTCAACGACTTCCATAACCTCTCCGCGCTTTTCCGGAGGCAGTTCATCCCACTCTTGCTCTTTACCTAAAATTTGTGACAGTTCTTGATTGACCACTCCCTGGAGGGTTTGTGTCATCGCTTGTGTCGTCACCATTTGCACGGTTTGGGCGAGCTGTTTCTTGTAAACGATCTGCTGGATTCCGCCACCGGCCAACGCAATATTTTCAATTTCTGTCTGCGCCTGTTCATTCATCGCGCTTTCTTCAAGCACCCCGATGACATTCACCGCTATCTGCTGCTCGTTGGCCAGTGCAGCAATCGCGGAAGGATCCCCTCCTTCATTGGAACATCCGTCTGTGATGAGTAAAATCTGCCTTAATGTTCCCGTATTCATCGACATAGCCTCCCCTTCCTGAGTCATGATTGATTTACATCCATCATTGACCATTACGGGAGGCATTATACCTCACTATGCATCTTTCGCGAACGGTTGTGCCCACCTCCCCATCGGAATCGTTGCCCATTTCGGCGTGTTACGACGAACCTTTGTCACAACAACGGTCATATCATCGCTAATAGAGCCGTTACTCATTCGAATGACTTCCTCAAGCAAAAGATCAGCCATGAGTTGCGAATCCTCCGGTTCAATATCTCGAATTAAACGCTTCATCCAACGTTCCTTATTTTCAATAAACCGGGCGCTATCGAATAAACCATCACTCATCATTACAAGGACATCCTCATCCTGAAGGCGTTCCCTCTTGATATCAAAATTGGCCTCTGAAACGATTCCCATCGGTAAATTTCCCGCTTCCACCGTAAACACGCGATCTCCCCGTTTCACAAAGCTTGGCATGGAGCCGATTTTGAGGAAATTGGCATCTGCGGTCTGTAAATCGATCATCGTCAAGTCAAGCGTGGAAAACATTTCATCATCGGCGCGCAGGGATAAGACTGAATTCATGGACTGGATGGCGACCCGTTCATCAATGCCGGACTTCAATATATTTTGCAGCAACTCTAACGTTTCTTGACTCTCTCGATGGGCACGGCGGCCATTTCCCATCCCGTCACTAATCGCCACCGCATACTTTCCAAACCCGAGCTGCATCGCGGCATGATTATCTCCCGAAAGCCATGCCCCCCCTCTTGCCACGGTTGCCGAACCTGTATCGATCGTGTATGTTTTGGCGGAAGCGAACGTCACCTGATTCTCGGCGTTCAAATCATCGTTGTGTATCGCCTCCACGATAATATGGTCGGATAGAATGCCGGATAGCATCGGGGCGATTAACTTCTCAGCTTCCTCATGATCCATCCCCTTTCCGAGCACAATGTCAATGTGCACATCCCTCGGTGAGAGGTTATAAATATCCACACGTCCAATATTAAGACCGGCATCGAAAAGGGCCGTATAAATTTGTTCCTCCTGGTAATGATGGGCTTCTTTTTCTTTTTGGATTTCTTTGGCGAACTCGCCCATGACTTCGGACACCCCCTGAAGCTGATCGGCCACAAGGTTACGGCTCTCTTCGAGCTGCCGTGCGTACAATTGCCGCATTTCGTGGGGCTCCCATTGTTCTTTCATCGTGCGCACAATTCGATCCGGGTAAATACAATGGCGTTTCAAGCGTTCGTAGGTCGTCGGTTCAACCCTCTCCGTTTGTTCAATATCATTCATAATGGTATGCATCACATCATAGGTTGTATCAAAGCGGTCCACCCAGCACCTTTCCTTGCGAAAACATTTCTGGCAAGTGTCTGAGGTGATATCTGCCAAAAAACGATCTTCCTCTTCGTCCGTAGTTTGAACATGCTTGTTACGCTGGTCCGGCGGCGAAAAACTGGCCGATAACGTTTGAAACAGATCCGAAAATTTCTCCACTCGCGCTGCCGTAACATCGCGAATTTTACGAAGATACCGTTGTTGTTCACTGGAATACTCCATCGTGCCGGGAATATATTTAGCCATATAATCCGTTAGCGCTTTCGGAGTGAGCAGGAAAAGACCGACAGCAACCGCGGACTCCATCACTGTAATCGTTGCATTGTTCATGCCGCTTCCGTATAACGCGATTAACGCCGTCCCCACCAAGAGCCCAGTACTTACCCCGAGTTTTTTTCCTTCTTTCAATAACCCCCCGAGTAATCCGGCAAACGCGAGCAAACTCATGTAGTACAAATTCGCCACGGCCGCTAAACTGAGCACAAGTCCCGTGACCACCCCGACCGTCGCCCCGATCGCCGCGCCGCCAACAAGTGCAAACAACAGTACAAGATAACGGGCAAGCACATGCTCAGCGCCCAGTCCATAGATCACCCAACCGATCGCTCCGGTCATGACAGACGCCAATAAAATGATAAAACAGATAATCTCTTCATTTTTTAACGACCGCTGTTTTTTACGTACGTCCAATAACGGCAGGCTTTGGATAAAAATCATCGTCAACATTAAAGCCAGCGCTGCTTCAATGCCTGCCATAAGCCAATGATACTGGGTCATCGCCGCTTCGCCGACGCCCGTCACCATAACCCTCGATGCCAGGGAGGCAAGGAAAACAGCCGCGGGTAATGTCCATCTCCGGTTGTAACCTATGTACTGAGCCACTCTATAAAACAGGAGAAATAACAACAGCCCCGCGAGCACATACGGAATATTAAAGGTTAGCCCCCATAAAGTTCCTGCGATCACAGCTACAGCGGCCAATGCCGCCTTTTCCTTTTTCCAGGCAAACACCGCCGCGAAAAAAGGAATCGCAAATGGATAGAGATCCGATAAAATCGCGGCTCGTCCCAACATGACCCCGACGAGGAACAATAGCAATCCCCATTTTAGAAACACTACCGCCGTCCCTTTTTGGATACTGTGCGCGCCTTTCTTCCAGAGATCTTTCCCGCGAGCCATCCAATCAGAGGGTTTAAACACTTTCCCAAGCTGATTCTGCATCGATTCTTTTTGCAACATGTGCGCCACCACCGTTTTTTAATTTTCTTAGTGATGGAGTATAAACGGTTAAAGGCGCAACGTTTGTCAGAATACGGTTGTGATCAAAAAAATCGTTCGACGGCTTTCACAGGAAAGGAAAAAGGTGATTCTTCCAACACATTCCATGGAAGGCAGGAAAATATTTTTGGGATTTTGGCCATCAGGGAGAAAGAAATGTATCGATTAAGCGTGGAATGCCCGGTTTTCCGACAGTAAGGTGAAAAAAAAGAGGCCGTTGGCCTCTATTGTTGTTGATTCATTTAATTGGTAGCGGCGGAGGGAATCGAACCCCCGACCTTACGGGTATGAACCGTACGCTCTAGCCAGCTGAGCTACACCGCCTTCTAAGAACACAGGCTAAATTATAACGAGTGTCTTTAGTGAAGTCAATGGAGTAATGCAAAAAAGAGAAGCATCCGCCTCTCTTTTTTGCTTTCTATCATACAGTTGAAACAGTGTAAGTTATCGTCTCGATCCACCGCCCCTTTTACTTTCGGATTGCTTTCGCAGGGTTGCCAGGTTCTCTTCACTATCTTTAAGAAAACGGTTCATCTTATCTTCGAAAGATTGCTTTGATTCCCGTTTCCCGCCTCCTTGCCTACGCTTTCGATCCTGTGCCTTGCGGATCGATAGACCGATTTTCCCGTCATCCCCTACTTTGAGCACTTTTACCGTGACGTCGTCCCCAACCTTTATAAATTCATTGATATCCTTTACATATTGGTCGGCGACTTCACTGATATGCACTAGCCCCGTTTGCCCCTCCGGTAAATCAACAAATGCTCCAAAGTGGGTAACGCCGGTGACCTTACCCTGATACTTACTGCCTGTTTCAATCGACATTGTACGAAATGCTCCTCCTTAATTTTTTTCACTCCGGGGACTCTGGATCCCCAAGGTATCTTTAGCATACATGATGTTTATCTTATGAGCAAAAAAATGAACCGTGACAGCTATTCTTCTTCATCCGGCAGCTTAAACAGCGTTTCATCCGGCCTGGACATATAAAAGTCTTTGCGGGCAATTTCGGTAATGTACTCTTCATCATTATAGTTCACGATTTCTTGTTCGAGATGCTCTTCATTCTCTTCAAGCGCTTCCAGCTCCGCTTGTAATTCGGCTTTTTCCGCTTCATTCGCTTCGATCATGCCATGTTGTGAAATGAGACCTATACTTGAGAAAATAACAACGACACCGGCTGCCAAGCCAATGACGGTTAACCTCCGCCTTAACCCGCGTTTCCGTCGTTGTTCACGCATAGCCAATCGTTGTTGTTCCTGTTCTTTCATCTTGTGCCTATTCAACTGTGTAACCTTACGGTTTGGGGGAATACCGGACGCCATTAGTCTTATCTCCTCCTGTAAAACCAGTTTCTCAGGCGGCTCCACCATCTTTTCACAAACGATACAGCGCGGGGACCACCCACCCCCAAATACAGCGGACGCCCTAACAAATAAGCGACTTGATAGAGCACCCATCGTATGCTTTGATAGATGATCATGAGCACTTGCCTCGTTCCTTTATATAACCATACCACAGGAGTCCATAAGAACAAATAGAAGATTCTCAAAATCATCGCATAAATAGTATTGACAACCTTGATCACAACTTCCAGCACTCGTAAAAACAACGGACGCACCGTCTGCCAATACGTGAAAAAACCTAGAATGATCGACAGGAAAATATAGAAGCGCAAATCGCCATCATTCATTTGAAATAAAACGACAAAAACGAGAATGGCCTGTACGATCCAAAAGCAAAGATCACCGAAGGCTTGGCGCCATTTGGATCTGGCTGCCTGCGGCAAACAGCGATGATAGACATCGAGCTGGGCCGCGATAGCAGCGCCGGCAATCATCATGGCGAAAAACGTTTGAAACTGAACGTCTAGTGTCACTTGAATAACTTCCCGATAAAGCCTTTTGGTTTCCCGTGCCCGTGTTCATCCACATAGATGAGATCATCAACTTTCCCTTCGATCGAGGCCAGGCCATTTTCCACGTTCAGGTTTTTCATATACAATTCTTTGCCTCGCACCGCCAAATATCCCATAACGGTTTCGAGCAAAATTTCCCGGCTGTCAAAACTTTCGACTTCCTTGACTCCGCTGATCTCCAAGATCTTCCGCCCTTTTAAAACGATATCATGGTCAGGTGCAGACCCTTCGCTTTTGTATCGTTGCTGCGGCCCAAAGTCGTTCATGATAATCCCCCCAGGAATGACATTCATTACCGCCAGCTTATGCATACAAGGGGAAAAAAAGAACAAGCTTCGTCCAATGTCGGCGGTCGGATCGGATCACTCCTCCTCCGCTTTCGCTTCCTCAAGCGTTGTGTACAGGTTCGTCGCTTCTCCTTTCTGTGCCGCGTTGTCAAGACGTTCCACACGAACCTTGACGGTTTTGCGCCCGTACTGAATCGTAACTTCATCCCCGGGGCTCACCTCGGTCCCGGCTTTCGCCACTTGTCCGTTCACTTGCAGACGGCCCGCGCCTGCCACTTCTTTGGCGATCGTGCGCCTTTTAATAAGACGAGAGACTTTCAGAAATTTATCAATACGCATATTCGTCATCCCTTACATTTCTTTGTTTTTGGCTTGCTCCCAATAGCGGTCCATTTCCGGCAGATCGCTTTCTTCCGGTGTTTTCCCGACTGCTTTCAACTGCTCTTCCACATATTGAAAACGCCGAATGAATTTGCGGTTCGTCATCAGCAATGCTTCCTCCGGCTGAATCTTATACGTTCGCGCAAGGTTTACGAGAATAAAGAAAACATCGCCGAGTTCTTTTTTTGCATCTTCGGCGTGGTTCTCTGCCAGGGCTTCCTTGAACTCCGTGATTTCTTCTTCGAGTTTCTCCCACATCGGTGCTTTTTCATCCCATTGGAATCCTAACTTCGCCGTTTTCTTCTGAATCTCATAAGCGTTCATGAGCGCGGGCATGTTGCGCGGGATATCAACAAGGATGGACCCCGGGGCGCGGCTTTGTTTCTCGCTTGCTTTTATTTTATCCCAACGCACTTCTACATCTTCGGCGCGATCACCTTCAATTTTTTCCTTAAAAACATGCGGATGGCGACGAATCATCTTCTCGGTTAAAGCGGCGATGACGTCTTCGATCGCGAAATAGCCTTCGTCTTCGCCGATTTGGGCGTGCAGGAGAACTTGCAGGAGGACGTCACCGAGTTCTTCGACGAGATGATCGTCGTCTTCTTCGTCAATCGCTTCCAGAACCTCATACGTTTCTTCCAGTAAAAACCGCTTTAATGTAAAATGGGTCTGCTTCCGGTCCCACGGGCAACCGTCAGGGCTCCGCAATATGCGAATCACCTCTCGAAGACGGGTGAACGTATGCCGCAAATAGTTTTCATCCGGCACCGGCGGCACGTAAAGGACGGTGAGATTGCTGACATCCATTTCACGATCGAGCTCAAAAAGCGGAAGCGTCCTCACATCCTCGTCAGGGGTTCCCGCCGCTTTGACGAGTGTAACCGCGTAATCATCCGGAAAATGCGCCATCAACGTCAATTTCACTTCGGAGGCGATATAGCTGTCATACAGTTGTGAGACAAGCAGGTGCTGTTTTAAGGTGATATCCTCCGCCGTAAGCGCAGTCGCATCAAGGAGCTGAAAGCCATCATTCGGATCGATGCGAAGCGCTGTAAACACGGGATCGAGAAAGCTTCCTCCTCCGACGACGGTTACGCTTACCCGCCCTTTTGCTTCCGCGGCCAGCAGAAGCTGCACGGTTTCTTCAGCGACGAGCGGATGCCCGGGCACGGCATAACGTACGCCGTCACGGGACACCTCGGCCGCGCCGATCACCGCTTCTGCGATATGCTCATATACCGGTTGAAAGGAATCATACCTCTCGTAGATGGCATCGAAGGATTCGAACACGACCCCTTCAGTCTGTAATTCTGCAATAACAGGGTGCTGAGCCGTGCGAGCATACACTATCTGCCCGCCTTGCAAGCGTCGATATGTGGCCACTGGCAATTGCCCAAGATCACCCGCGCCTAAGCCAATAATCTCCACGGTCGGTTTCATATTGTCCTTCAAGGTATTTTTCGCTCCTTTTACGTTGCCACTCTCTAAATTTATCTCATCGCAAGCCTGATTTGATCGGATGTCGTTGTGTCCACGCCCAGCACGTCTGCCAATAAGGTCAGGGCGCGCTCGTTGGATTCTTTATAATTGGAAGCCGTGCAATCTTTCGGCACCCGGATGTCGTAGCCGCGCATATAAGCATCGTTCGCCGTAAAATGAATGCATTTATCACCCGCTACACCCGTGAGAATGAGATTTTTCACCTCTAAATGCCCAAGAAGCAAGGATAGCTGCGTTTTGAAAAAACCGGAAAACTGAGGCTTCAAAATAAAATAATCGTCCTCTTCCGGCAAAACGGTTTCTGACATTTCCTTTCCCCTGGAATCAGCGCTTGTACAAAATTTCACGATATCCCCGAAATCACTCTTCCATTTTCCATAATTGTCGTTAACATAAATAACGGGGATGCCTAATTCTTTCGCGTAAGATTTTAATTCTTTCGTTTTCAGAGCAGCCTCAACCCCTTGCGGCTCCAGCAATTCCCCTTCCGGAAAATCCAGATTATTGATAAAATCGATAAGCAATAAAGCTGTCCCTGATTTTTGTTTCTCCAGCATGGATGGCTTGCCTCCCTAGAAGAATATTCCCAACAACACGAGCGCTCCAATCACTAATACAGCAAGCGCCAATAACCTGAATAAACAGCCTACGCCCCGCTTGATTAACGGGAATAAAAAGATGAGCATGACAATGATAATAATAATCGTAAGCGGATCCAATATACATCCCTCCCGGATCCATTTTAAAACAGTACCTCAAAGACTCCGTTTTCCAACATAATATAAATTCCGAGGCCGATGAACACGATGGGAACCAACCCCTGTTCATATTTCTCTACCTTCTCTGCAATATACTTAATAGAGGCGAGTTGGTAACTGATATAACACAGAACCCCTACCATGATCAAAAAGACGATAATGACCACGGGGATTTCGTTTACATTAAGCGTCGTAAAATAAGGAACATAAATGGCAAAATCATCTGCACTTGACGCTAATACAATAAAAGTGATCGTCAAGAATAAATGATTAAACCTCCCGGATGATAAAAGCGACAAGATGTCACTTTCCTCCGTCTCTTCTCCCCCTTTAAGCCACACTCTTATTCCTAAATATATGGGCAAAAGCCCAAGTAAACCGACGACCCATTGCTGAGGAATAAAGATCGTCCCGAGCGCTGCCAAAAGGCTCACCACGAAGATGATGGCCGTGCCTAAATACTGACCGATAACAATATATTTCAGCTGACCTTTTTTGCTCGTTTGCGAAAAAAGGATGATCAAGATAACGAGGTAATCGATCGCTGTAGCTACATACGCAATAATGGCAGTTAAAATCGTTATGGCCATGCAGACAACTCCACTTTAATATAGCGAGCTATATATTTTTCTTCAATGACAGCTTACTCCACCTTAAGCATAGTTTTCAAACAGCGCAACCCGTCAAATGAAACAGAAAAAGACATTTTGCCAATTTTTTCTTCCAATGCAGGTATCTATATACATGATGGCGATGATTTAATGATCTTAGGTGACTTGATCGACAGAGGCCCGCAAAGCAGGCAATGTGTTAACTTTGCGTTGAGCTTGATCAGTATATACCCTGATCAAGTGACGTACTTAATAGGCAATCACGAAAAGATGTTTTTAGACTTCGTTAACACAACAGACGTCAAAACACCAGCCGGTTACAACGATTTGCAGATTAAAGGCGAGAAATGGTACAAGAACGGCGGTGACGAGACGGTCCATGATTTCTTGGGGTATGTGCAACAATCTCTCGTGCAAACATCAACCGTCAGGATTTGCCAAGCGTCTATTCAGAAAACACAATCATTACTGATTATAGGTTATACGTAAAAAACCGGTCGCCTATCTCGGCGATCGGTTATTTTGTAGAGAAAAAACGTGAATTATGATAAAATGAAATCAGAAAATCAAATTGTCGTATAATCATACATGAGAAGGAAAGCATATCATATGGCACAAGCAAAAAAACGAGGTGTTTCTATGCAACGTGAATCCATTCGTTTTAAAAGACGCTCCCAAGTCACTATCCCTAAAGAATTTGTTGATGCTTTAAATTTACATGAAGGGGATCGACTGGAATGCCGTTTAGAAAATGGAAGGATCGTTATTGTCCCAACCGTTGAAATTCCAAAAGATCAAGCATGGTTTTGGACGGAAGAATGGCAGGAAGAAGAAAGAGAAGCCGAGGAAGATATAAAAGCAGGTCGTGTGAAAACATTTGATAATGTCGATGATTTAATTGCAGATTTGGAAAGCGATGAGACATCCGATGGCGATGAACGTTGAGCGAACCAGTCGGTTCAAAAAATCTTATAAAAAGCTGGATCAACAATCGCAAAAAGCGATAAATAAAGCATTGGTAATGATGACCGAAGATTTCTCTCACCCTTCACTAAGAATGAAAAAAATGAAAGGTTACCATAATCCCAATATATGGGGAATCAGCGCCAACATGGACGTTCGCATTACCTTTCATTTTGAAAACACAGAAATGATTGTATTAAGAAACTGCGGTCATCATGATCGCACCTTAAATAACCCCTAACAACCTACAAAAGCGATCAAGCGACTACGGTTGCAGAGGGTTAAGCGGTGATTCCCGTATCCGCACGTGATGCTGCTCGCCAAAAGCTCATTGATGTATACTTAAAGAAAGTGGCGCCATTTTCTGAATGGAGCGGCTTTTTTATGGCTTTACTACCCATGGGTGGCGCCATTAGCTGCCAGGATCTGACGGATTATGGCTTCACTGTCCTCTACGCGGGAAACTATTTACCCAAAATTAAGACCACCCCGCATGGAGTGGCCTCGCCTTAAATCATGTTGTCGCTTTGTCTTTTTCAAATGTTGGCTTGGGTTCCATCGGCTTGATTCCTTCCCGGTTCGCGAGAAATTCCGGACGCGGCTTCGCATCGCCAAAGGGTTCTTCCAGTTGATTATGGATAGAGTTAAACACGAAGAACGCGTTGCTTCGCGGTAAAGGCGATATGTTGCCGGCGGAACCGTGCATGGTATTACTTTCGAAAAATAGAACCATACCCGCTTTACCGGTGGCTGTTTCAATACGTTTTCCTGCTTTTTCAAATAGTTGGGTCAAAGTTTCCTTGTCGGGGATACCGAG
This sequence comes from Natribacillus halophilus, assembly GCF_900100185.1. GTDB lineage: Bacteria > Bacillota > Bacilli > Bacillales > Marinococcaceae > Natribacillus > Natribacillus halophilus. The sequence continues at coordinate 25,868 of NZ_FNEN01000018.1, forward strand.
TTCCTGCTTTTGCAGAGATTGCTCATAGTTATTATCCGGCGTTTCTCCTGCGCAGGAGACGTACCATTGGTGGGATCCCGGAATCAACATCAAAGGCCCATTATATTCATAATTATCGGTTAATATAATCGAGCAGCTGACCGCTCTTGGTTTCGGCATCCCATCTTCCACGTGCCACGTTTCAAAATCGGAATGCCAATAAAATTCCTTGCCGTTAAAGCCCGGCTTAAAGTTAATGCGGGATTGGTTAATGTACACTTCGCTGCCCAGCAATTGTTGCGCTGCTTTCACAATGTGTTCGTTCGACGCCAAGCGGCTAAAGAAATCATTGTTCTTATGGACCTCAAAGATGGACCGGACTTCATCGCCTCCAGGCTCGGTCACGACGGTTTCCGAATTTACTCCCCTGGCGCTTTCGAGCGTCTGCTTAAGTTGATCCGACATAATATCTACTTCTTCTTCTGAAAAGACATCATTGAGCATGAGAAATCCGTTCTTCTCATAGGAATCCAGCTCTGATTCCCTGAGAGGTCCGTCAAACTCTCCTCGATTGTGAATGACCGGGTCCTCGCGTTTCATGAGTTTTGCATTGCTTCCTACCCTGGATGGATAAAAATCTGTACGCATCTGAAACACTCCTTCATTCATTTGATTAATTTTGATCAACTTATATATCCATCTTATCTGGTAAGAATTCTTGGCGCAAATCGCTTTTAAAGCAAATGTGAACGCATAAAACGGTGAGGAAAGCTGTGAAATTATGTGATCAAAATCGGACTATTTTTGCAGCTTCTAGCTTTTTTTATCGCTTTATTGCTTACTCTGGTCTTAATAATCGGGATTCAGAACGAAAAAAATGCGCCCGACGGGCGCTTTATTTTTCTATCTCTGAAACTTCCACCGATATCACGTGTTCCTTGAAAAAAGAAACCCCGTCTTTGTTATATGTTCCACTTTCCCCGATGAATTCATTCTTGACTTCATTTTCGCTTTCGCCTTCTTCTTCTACGTGGAGCACGTATCCATTGGTTAAAGATACCTTAACATCGTAGCGCGTCATAGCCTTACCCTCCCAAATGTAAGATGTTGTTATCATAACGCAAGTCATCATCCTTTTGAAACCCTGCGTCTAAAATTCCATGCATTCACACTTCCCTCGATGAATAATGATGTGTTACGATGATATTGCCTAAAGGTGGCCAACATCAAAGAAAAGGAGGAAGCTCGATGCTTATTTATACAAAGGGGCGTGAATTATTGGAGAAGGATCTTCGTGAGCAGGAAAATACAGACGCGGATCAAAATCAAACGACGCTGGTAAAACCGGAACCTAAACAAAGAAGCAAGAAGTTTAGACGTTTTTTCCGCAAAATGAACAGATAACCACACACATTATTTAAATTTCTGAATAATGTTTACGCTCTCCGACATCTTTCCCAAGACAGAGCTGAAGCAGACTCGAGAAGGAGCCTGCTTCCATTATGATATTTGGTGACATTCCTTATGCTATGTTCTTCATGATAAAGGAACAGCCGGTGGCTTGTAAAGCGTCCGGCTGTTTTTTTTCTAGGAAAATTAAGAAGCCAGATTGTGACATGGACGTCATGACACCAGCTATTGCTCCATCTGTCTCGCCAGGAATCCGGCTGCCGTTTCCATGAGCGTACGGGCAACATTTTCCTCCGGAGCCTGATCTTTTGCAATCATCACCACAGCTCCGATCGGGTCGCCGTTGGCGATGATCGGGGCAACTACATACCCTTGCATCGCGTCGCGATGATCGCTGACGAGATTGTACTCTCCGTGTTCAAACTCCGTCACCGTCTGTCTTTTATCGATGGCAGACTCCACCATTTCGCCGATGCTCTTGTGGGCATAATCCTTCCTGGAACCTCCCGAAACGGCAATGTAGGAATCACGATCGGAGACGAGAATCGGGTGGCCGAGACTATCATACAAAGCTTCGGCATATTCTTTGGCAAAATCTCCGAGTTCCGAGATCGGGGAGTATTTTTTCAAAATCACTTCTCCATCCCGGTCGACAAAAATCTCCAATGGATCGCCTTCGCGGATTCGAAGGGTTTTACGTATTTCTTTCGGAATGACGACTCGTCCTAAATCATCAATGCGACGGACAATACCAGTAGCTTTCATGCAGATACCTCTCTTTCTTATGATGAAATCTCTTTCAGTGATCAGGTCTGTCTGCTTCACGTGATTATGGGTAGTATCCGTCATCCAAAAAAGAACTATTCACCCATAATAAAAGAATTTTTACATGTGGGCACCAATTCGGCTGATCATTCACGAAGACACCGTTTCTGACAAATAATCTTTTCTCACTTCCGGAATCCGGGAAAGGATTTTATCGAGCAAGGAGACGTAAACAGCCGAAGATAAACGTTTGGCGTGAACGATAAGCTTTATTTTCGGGCCATCCGTTCCGACGACGACATCTCTGCCCAACTCATTGACGAATTGAAAGAGCAAAGCCCCGTCGATAACGTTCGAGGTTTCCTCTGAAAGCATGATGGTGCATTTCCCTCCGCTTTCCGAGATCGATTCTACACCTTCCTGACGGGCATACAACTTGATCCTTGATATCGAAAACAAGGCACGAACCTCATCCGGATATTCACCGAAACGGTCGATCATTTCATCCTGTAAATCGCTTAAGTCATCGAATGTCTCCAGACCCCGAAAGCGTTTGTACATTTCGATCTTTTGTTTGGCATCCTTAATATAATCTTCCGGAATATAAGCTTCCACTTTCACATCCAATTCAATATCGGAGGCCTTCGTTTCCGCTTCCTGGACCCCTTTGCGGTTATCGATCGCTTCCTTAAGCATTTGCGAATACATATCGAAACCGACCGAATCAATGTAGCCGTGTTGTTCAGCCCCCAATAAGTTCCCGGCGCCCCGGATCGACAAGTCACGCATGGCGATTTTAAAACCGGAACCGAGCTCCGTAAATTCCTTAATCGACTGCAGGCGTTGCTCAGCCACTTCCGTGAGCACCTTATCCCGTTGATAGGAGAAATACGCGTAAGCGACGCGATTGGAGCGTCCGACGCGGCCGCGGATTTGATACAACTGGGAAAGCCCCATCCGGTCCGCATGATTGATAATCAGAGTATTAACATTCGGAATATCGACCCCTGATTCGATAATCGTCGTCGTCACCAATACATCTTTATGCCCTTCCAGAAAGTCAATCATCGTCGCTTCCAATTCTCGCTCCTGCATCTGACCATGGGCGTAAGCCACTTCAGCTTCAGGCACGAGCATGGAGATTTGCTCTGTCATTCGTTCGATGTTATCAACCCGGTTGTGCAGAAAGTACACTTGTCCCCCGCGGCCGAGCTCACGTTCAATCGCTTCCTTGACGAGTGACGGGTTATACTCCAACACGTACGTTTGTACGGGGAAACGATTTTCCGGGGGTGTTTCGATCAGGGATAAGTCACGCACTCCGAGCATCGACATGTGAAGCGTCCTCGGAATCGGGGTTGCCGTTAATGTCAGCACATCAATATTGGCCCGCAATTGCTTGATTTTTTCCTTGTGGGTGACCCCAAAGCGTTGCTCTTCATCGACGATCAAAAAGCCGAGGTCCTTAAACTGAATATCTTTTGATAATAAACGGTGGGTCCCTATGACCAGGTCGAGACCGCCCGTCTTGAGAGAACGGAGCGTTTCGTTCTGTTGTTTCCGCGTGCGGAAACGGTTAAGAAGGCCAATGTTGATCGGATAATCGGCAAATCGTTCGTTAAAAGTATCAAAATGCTGTTGCGCGAGAATCGTCGTCGGCACGAGCAGAGCCACTTGCTTGCCGTCCATAATCGCCTTGAAAGCCGCGCGAATCGCCACTTCTGTTTTTCCGTAGCCGACATCCCCGCATAAAAGACGGTCCATGGGCCTCTCTCTCTCCATATCTTCCTTGATCTCGCTGATGGCTTTAAGCTGGTCTTCGGTTTCCTGATAAGGAAAAGCGGCTTCAAAATCGCGTTGTTCCTGATCATCCTGAGAAAAAGCGTATCCCTGTGAAGCCTCGCGCTCCGCGTACAGCTTGACGAGGTCATCGGCAATGTCCTGAACGGATGACTCAACCTTTCGCTTGACCTTTTTCCAACTTTGCCCCCCGAGTTTATAAATCTTGGGGTCTTTATCTTCGGAGCCGACATATTTTTGCACTTGGTCGATTTGTTCAACAGGAACATACAATTTGTCATTACCGGCATAAGAAATATGAAGATAATCCTGGTAAAGACCATTGACGGCCAGTGTCTCGATTCCCAAATATTTGCCTATGCCGTGGTCCACATGAACGACAAGATCCCCGACATGCAACTCGGAATAACTCTTGATCCGTTCTGCATTCGATAACTTTTGCTGGCGACGCTTGCGGGTGACTTTCTTCGTAAACGTCTCTCGCTCGGTAATGACGGCCAGTTGATCAAAGGGAAGCTCAAAGCCATTGTGTAAATCCCCTTGCATGATATAGGCGCGCCGGCTTTGCAATTCCGTATCGCGCGTCACCCATTCCGCCTCCATGTCATAGTCACTCAACACATTTTGCAATCTTCGCCCTCGCTCTTCATCAGCCGCGATGAAGACGACGGTGAAGTCCCCTTTCATCCAGCGTTCCATTTCCCCTTGTAATACCGGCATTTGTCCGTGGAATTGCTGCATGGACTTACAGTTGACATTGACGATGTTTTGCGGTTGGGTGGCAGGAATACTCCGCAAGAACAATGAAAAATAGACGATGGGCTGCCGAATCGTCTGTAATATCGTCTGGAAAGACACGGACACGCGTATGCCCTGGGGGGCATCCCCTTGCTCCAGCAACGACAACTGCCAATTGGCTTCTTCCTCATCGAGCCGTTCCGCTGTCTCCTGGACCCGGCTGATTTCATCGATAAAGACGACAGCGTCCTCGGGTAAATAATCTACAAGCGTTTGTGCCTCCGAATAAAAATACGTCATATACTTGTATAAACCCTGAAAACGTATCTGTTCTTTTAACTGATCACGTTCCCAGGACAGTTTTTGCCGTAATTGATCCTTTGTCTCTCTATCTTTCACCTGTTTGATGGTTTCCTCCATGGCGGCATCCAGCTTCTCGGCGGCCTGTTGCCAATGGTCGGCAAACAATACCGTTTCATCCGCGGGCCCGATCTGCACGGATGATATCCCATCCAAAGACCGCTGGTCCTCGGCATTGAAGTAACGAATCGATTCAATTTCGGTATCGAAAAGATCCACGCGAATCGGATAGGTTTCCGTTAAAGGATAGACATCAATAATTCCCCCGCGCACGCTAAATTCCCCCGGGGAGGAAACCATATCTACGCGCGCATATCCCATAGAGGCCAAACGACTTAAAAACAAGTCAACATCCAGCTCATCCTGCTCCCGAAGTGCCATTTGGCTCTTTGACCACACTTCTTTCGGAGGAAGTAACCGTCTAAGCCCTGCGATCGGAACGATTAATACACCCTGAAAATCGTTAAACAGCGCGTTCATCACTTCCAGACGCTGGGCTCTCATTTCCGGGCTTGCAACGGCAATCTCTGCAGAAATCAACTCGTTCACGGGATATAAATAAACATGTTCTTCTCCGAGCAAATCGCTCAAATCCTCTTGCCACTTTTGCGCTTGCAGCAAGTTATACGTCACCAGGATTTGTGGCTTTTGTCCCGTATCATACAAAGCCGAGGACAATAACGTTTTTGCAGAACCGCTCAACCCCGTGAGCAATTGTTCATGCAACCCATTTTCCAAACCGTCCTCAATGCTTTGGATGTGTTTATTTTTCGCCAATGTTTGTGCGATCGACTTCATGAACAAGCATCCTCCCCTGCTTCAGCTCATTCTTAATGATAGGAAAAGCGACCTCTTCTAAGCCCGCCTTTTTTCAAACTATTCTCAATCGTCTTCTCCCGTGAACCTCCCGAAACGACTAACAAAGTCCGCCGCTAATGGATCCAGACTGTTTGTTCATGCAGATCGGGATTGAGCGCCGTCGCCTCATCGCATGATTCACAAAGGATGTCCACATGAACATGGCCGGCTTGATCCACATTCATCATTTCTTCCTGGTCTTGTTGGGAGAGAAGCCCAAATCCAAGATCCCGGTAGCTCTTTCCGGATGCCGAAATGATGCCCATCTCCGTCCCGCATTGGCGACAATGATAGTATAGAGCCATCCACAACCCTCTCCTTTCGTTACACTTATAGGTAGTGTTAACGAGTGACATCGGAGATATACAGTCTAGAGGTTAGAGGTGGGAAGTGAGAGGTGGGACTTAATTGTATTGATTCATGACATAGTCAAAATCCGCTTCCATCCAGGCTTTACAGGCTTTTGTCACGTACTGCTGCACGTTCTCTATCTCTTTACGCTCTTCTTTGCTGAATCGTGCAAGCACGTGTGATGTCACCGATTGGCCTTCCCGGGGGCGTCCAATGCCGATACGTGCGCGATTAAACGCCTTCGTATCCAAGTGATCGATAAGGGAGCGAAGGCCATTATGCCCCCCGTGGCCGCCCGTTTTACGAAATTTCGTCACACCTACCGCCAAGTCCAGGTCATCGTAGATGACGAGGATATCAGCAGACTCGATGCCAAAATAATCGACAATCGCCTGGACAGAACGACCTGATCGGTTCATATACGTTTGCGGTTTAAGCAATAGGATACGTTCACCATCAACGGTGATTTCATTATATTCGCCCTGAAAAGCCTTATGTTTATTTAACTTGACTCCCGATTCTTTCGCGAGCTCATCCAACACCATAAACCCAACATTATGGCGTGTCTTTGCATATTTTAACCCGGGATTGCCGAGACCAACAAGTAATTTCACTTTAAACCTCCTTCGAAGGAGAGCCATATCGTGAAAAAGGCATAACCTGTAGGCTATGCCTCCTGAAATGTAACAACCTCTTCTCCCGGGGCACACCAGGAAGACGGAAGCTTAATTTTCTTCTTCACTTTCGTCACTGTCCACGAGCTCAGGTTCTTGCTCTTCATCGGTGTCAGCAGGCTCTTCTTCCTCTTCTTGACTTGGCGGAAGGACGGAAACGATCGTCTCTTCATCATCGCTTTGGAATTCATAGTTCTCTCCTGCTTTTAAGTCACCGACGGAAATGGAATCATTGATTCCCAACTCACTGACGTCGACATCGATTTGCTCGGGAATGTCCCTTGGAAGGGCGCGAACGGAAACGGTGTAAAGCATGTGGGAGACGACACCGCCTTCTGACTCACCGGGAGCGTCACCGACGAGGTTCACGGCGACATCAACATCCATTTCCGAGGTCATGTCCACTTCAAAAAAATCAATATGCGTCGTGTGTCCTTTAATCACATCTTGTTGCAAGTCATGAACCATCACCTGGTGCTTTTTACCGTCGTCCACGGTCAAATCGATAATGCCGTTTCTTCCAACTTCACGCAACGTTTTCATGAACGTTAGGCCTTGTACAAACACAGGTGTGCTTTCCGTTTTCTTACCGTATAACACGGCCGGTACATAGCCTTCAGCTCTCAATTTCCGGGTTTCGGACCGTCGCAAATCCTCTCTCGCGTTCGCTTTTAATATTGCCATACTTTCACCTCATCTATATTGATCCTCTTATTCATCGAAAAAGCACACTCTAATAGCTCATCTTAGCATTATACGAGGCTTTATGCAACTTTTTTTAGCAGATAAGAAACAAAGTATAACTTTCTTATCATGCATAAGTGCAACTAAGGCTTTCGCCAGGCTTGGCGATAAGCCAAGCTTTCTTTAATTGAAAAGGGAACTGACGGATGTCTGTTCATGCACACGAATGATCGCATCTGCCATTAACGGCCCTACAGAAAGCTGGGTAATCTGCGGAATTTGTTTCTGTTTTGGCAGGGAAATCGTATCGGTGACGATCAGTTCTTCCAGTTTCGACTCCTCGATTCGCGATATCGCCGGCCCCGAAAGTACCGGATGGGTGCACGAAGCAAAAACGCGTTCCGCGCCTTGCTCAACAAGCGCATCTGCCGCCAGTTGCAAGGTTCCCGCCGTATCGATAATATCATCAACAATGATAGCGGTTTTTCCTTCAATATCGCCGACGATATTCATCACTTCCGCGACGTTCGGACGCGGCCGGCGTTTATCGATGATCGCGATCGGCGCTTCCAGACGATCCGCCATTTGTCTTGCCCGTACTACTCCCCCGTGATCAGGCGATACAATCACAACATCTTCCAGTTTTTTTTCTTTAAAATATGAAGCAAAAAGTGGTGTTCCCAATAACTGATCGACGGGGATATCGAAGAATCCCTGAATCTGCGAAGCATGCAAATCGAGGGTCAGTATTCTTGTAGCGCCGGCATTTTCCAACAAATTGGCGATGAGTTTAGACGTGATCGGCTCCCGCGACCGCGCCTTGCGATCCTGCCGTGCATATCCGTAATAAGGAATCACGACATTAATCGTTTTTGCAGACGCCCGTTTACAAGCATCGATCATAATGAGCAGTTCCATGAGATGTTCGTTGGCCGGCTCCGAAGTGGATTGAACGAGATAAACATCACAACCGCGAATGCTCTCTTCAATATTCACTTGCACTTCACCGTCACTGAACCGTTTCACGGACGTTTCCCCCAAATCAACACCGACGTGTTTACAAATCTCCTGAGCGAGTTCAGGATTTGAATTCAGGGTAAAGATTTTCAGATAAGGATCGTTATACATGGCCATGTTTGTATCTCCTTCGTACTAGAGGTGGGAGGTGGGAAGTGAGAGGTTGGAGACAGTCAATTCCACATAACTTCCCCTTATTTTTCTTTCAGGTAGCCGTCTTTATTCGTTTGCCGTGCTCTCGCGATGGACAAAGATTCGCCGGGCACATCATCTGTAATCGTCGACCCCGCGGCAACAAATGAATTTTGTCCGATGGTTACCGGCGCCACCAGGTTCGCGTTACAGCCGATAAATGCGCCGTCTTCAATTGTGGTCACATGCTTTTCCTTCCCGTCGTAGTTGACCGTAATGGCTCCACAACCAAGATTAACGTCCTCACCGAGCTCGGCATCCCCGATGTAACTTAGATGGTTAGCTTTCGAGCCTTTCCCGACCTCGGTATTTTTGATTTCAACGAAATTACCCACCTTCGCTCCCTGGGCGATACTCGAGTCGGGACGGATATGAGCAAAAGGGCCGATATGAACATGTTCGCCAATGACGCTCGCGGACACGGTCGATTGCTTAATCGTCGTAAAATCCACCACACGACTATCTGTAATATCCGAGTGAGGCCCTATTTCACACCCTTCCCCGATTACGGTTTGGCCGCGAAGCATCGTGCCTGGATAAATGGTGGTGTCGGCGCCTAATTCCGTATCGACGGATACATAAGTATGGTCGGGGTCCACGAATGTCACCCCTTGCTTCATCCAGTATTCATTGATTCGTCTCTGCATCGTTTTTTCCGCATCCGCCAAGGCTACGCGATCATTAATGCCCAGCGCTTCCGCAGCATCAGGCGTTTCCCAGGCAGAAATCTTTTCGCCGCGCGCCTTTAAAATTTCAATGACGTCCGGCAAGTAGTATTCTTCCTGGGCATTATCATTCGTGACTTCCTGCAAGGCAGAAAAAAGAGCCTCGTTGTCAATGCAGTACGTGGCCGTATTAATTTCCGATATGCCTCGTTCTTTCGCGCTCGCATCCTTATGTTCAACAATCTTTTGCACTTCGCCTGTTTCCGGGTCACGGATGACACGCCCCAGCCCGGTAGGATCATCGACACGGGCGGTTAGAACGGTCGCCTTCGCGCCGCTGTGTTCATGATGATCACTCAGATCCTGCATCGTTACGGCTGAAATCATCGGTGTATCAGCGCTGATCACCAGCGTCGTCCCTTTTTTATCGCCGAGCAGCGGTTTTGCCTGCTTAACGGCATGTCCTGTACCTAAACGTTCATTTTGCCATACAAAGCTTACCTCGTCTCCAAGGACCTTTTGCACCTCCGCACCTTCGTGGCCAACCACGACGGCGGTTTGTGCAAAGTTGGCGGCTTGAACCTGGTCAACAACATGAGAAACCATCGGTTTGCCGCAAACAGTATGTAAAACTTTTGGTTTGCTTGATTTCATACGTTTTCCTTGGCCTGCCGCGAGAATGATTGCGTATCGATTATCCATTCGGTCCCCTCCCGTTTCGCCAAGTGTCTTTTCTATGTAAAAATATATCCTATACACCGCTGATTTTCAAGATAAAACCTCTTCCGCCAGAGCGATTTGGGGTACCACAAGTGATCACTTGCATAAGTCTAAAAGAGTAATGACCTTGCACATACGGCGTACAAGGTCATAGCACCTTTTAAGAAGCCCCCGCTTCCTCATATTGCACTTGTTCCCCTTGACGTTCGTACTCATCAAGAACCGCTGTTTGAATTTTCTCGCGTGTTCGGGAAGAAATCGGATGGGCGATGTCCCGGAATTCCCCGTCCGGGGTACGTTTACTCGGCATCGCGACGAATAACCCGTTGTTCCCATCGATCACGCGGATGTCATGAACAACAAATTCCTGATCGAAGGTAATGGAAGAAATGGCTCGCATGCGACCTGATGTATTCACTCTGCGCATTCTCACATCTGTAACTTCCATTTTTTCACCACCTTTATTAATGTAGCGCTTACAAAAGCCCTGTGCTACAATGTTCCACACGACCCAGGCAAAATCCTTTTTTAAACCATAAAAAATTTAAAATGTAGCCGATTTCATCTTAATCAAACCAAACGTTTAAATGTAAAATAACTCTTTGTTCGTTTTGATTCTCGTCATTATCCACCGTTTCAATCGTCCAATTACCAGCCAGTGAACTCTCAAGCATCTGCCGCTCGTCTTTATCAAGCACCAGACCCTTGATTTGCCCTTCCTCTTCCCGGTAGTCACGACCTTCTTCGAACCCAAATTTCTGTTTCAACCATGTTTTCAACCCATCCTTAGTAATAAATTTGATATTGTATCCTTCCAATAACGCCCGTTCAAGCTCTTCACCCTGTTCCCTGGCATGCGTAAATACTTCATCATAGCTAAAAAGCTCGTCACTCACTTCATTTAAAAACGAAACGTTCTCCTCCTGTATGGCACGTTGTAATTCCAGTTCGGACACGCCTTTATGACGGGCATGTTCAAGGAGATTGGCGCTAACTTGTGAGATTTGCGGTAAATCAAGCATATGGACATCCTTCCTTTCATTTTGCAGTATGCCAATCACAGTGAAAAAAAAACCACCCACGGGCGGTTTTTCATCTTACTCGTTGACAAGCGCGATCACTTCGATTTCAATTTGGGCATTTTTCGGTAAACGCGCGACTTCCACACAGGAGCGGGCAGGCTGATGCTCATTGAAATACTCGCCATAGATTTCGTTAATGACAGGAAAATCATCCATATTTTTTATAAATACGGTCGTTTTGACGACAGACGATATGGATGCGCCCGCCTCTTTCAAAACAGCCTGTACATTTTCCAGTACTTGATGAGTTTGCTCACGAATGCCTTCCCCGACTATCTCCATGTTTGGGGTGAGGGGGATTTGACCCGAGCTGTAAAAAAGATTGTTGACAACAACACCTTGAGAATAGGGTCCAATCGCTTCAGGCGCTTCATTCGTATAAATGGTTTTCATGGCATTTTTTCCTCCTTTTAGTCAGCAAGATAATGTTTAAAATTGCCTGGACTTGCCTTTATTTGGTTTGTCTGCTCATTCACCTCTGCAAGCTGTACGAGAGAAATATAATCATCGATGAGCCGTTCCTTGGTATCGGCTTCAACAAGCACGGCGATATCGACGAGATGGGCATTGACCTCCGTTAACAGCTCGCTCATCCCTTTCGCTGTGCCGCCCCCTTTCATAAAATCATCGACGATTAAAACGCGGCTTCCCGCAGGGATGCTCCGCCGGGCAAGCGACATCGTCTGAATACGCTTGGCCGATCCGGAAACATAATTAATACTCACGACGGACCCTTCCGTAATGCGATGATCCCGTCGAACGATGCTTACGGGGACATCCAGATAAGAAGCAACCGCGTAGGCGAGCGGAATACCCTTCGTTGCCATCGTCATGACCACGTCGATATGCTTGCCGCGATAGATCCCTGCGAACAAACGCCCCACCTGATTCATCAACCCCGGTTGCCCGAGGACATCCATCATGTACAAATAACCGCCGGGGAGCAAGCGTTCAGGATCTTCCAGCCGGGAGCAGAGCTTGTCAACCAAGGCATGCGCTTGTCCGGCAGAAAGTGCCGGCTCATAGCGGATCCCGCCGCTTACACCCGGCTCGGTCATTAAATAGCCCATGCGCTCACTTTCAAATATGTCCTTTATGATCGCCAAGTCTTCACTAATCGAGGATTTCGCGGATCCATAGCGCTCGGAGAAATGACTGAGAGAAATCAACTGCTGTGGGTTTTGCAGCAAAAAATAGGTCATATCGACGAGACGACTGCTTCGTTTCAGCTTCTTCATAGGCCCCCCTTAACTAAAACACGAATATTTAGAGAAAATATATCATTATCATCCGGTTTTAGCAAGTTTCCGAAGTCAACAGCCGCACTGCATACACTCGTTCGCAAAATCCGCGCAAGGCATTGTAAACCCGCTGAACCTGACCTTCGTGCTTCGCGAGGCCGAAAACGGTCGGACCGCTGCCACTCATCAACGCTGCATCGATGCCCGACTCAACCATTCGTTGCTTGATCCGCCCAACCTCCGGATAAAGAGCCAACGTTACGCTCTCCAAATCATTATGGAGGTGGTTGCAAATCTGTCCGTAATCCCGGGCATAAATCGCATTTTCAACCTCAGCCGATGGAGAATGACGACGTTCGGACACCCATACATGCCGGTAAATATCGCCCGTTGAAACCCCGATCGGCGGTTTTGCCAATACGACCCAGCAAGGAGGTACCGTCGGCAGTTTTTCAATCTTTTCCCCACGTCCGAGTGCCTTTGCCGTTCCGCCATGAACACAAAAAGCGACATCCGAACCGATGAGTGCGCCGATTTCGGCCAGTTCCTCTTTCGATAGGGAAAGATTCCACATGTCATTTAACGCACGCAAAACCGCGGCAGCGTTACTGCTCCCGCCGGCTAAACCTGCGGCTACGGGGATGTTTTTTTGAATATGGATAGTCGCGCCTTCTTTAACCTGAAATCGATCTTTAAGGACGCGCGCAGCTTGATATGCCAGATTACGGGTATCGAGGGGAATAAATCCTTCGGACATCTCCACGACAATCTGCCCGTCGTTTCTGGTTGTGAAATCGAGACGGTCGGCAAGGTCCACTTCCGTCATAATCATTTCGACTTCATGATAACCGTCCGGACGCTTGGCGAGCACTTCCAATGATAAGTTAATTTTAGCAGGGGCTTTTACTGAACACTTCATCGTTCATTCTCCTCCGTATGCCAACGACGAAACGTCAGCGCTCTTCAAACTGTTACCATCATTTTAGTGCAAAACAGCTTAACTGTACAGCTTTCCAGAGGTCGGAGATCGGAGGTAGGATTATGGAAATCGGTGAGGGACCGATTTCTCATCCATTCAAATGAAAAACCCGGGAAAAGGCCCCGGGTTGCACGACATTCCTATTGTTTTTGCATATTTCTTTCAGCCATCTCAACGGCATGTTTCACCATGTTTCCGGCATCCCGTGACTTTATGCCACCCCAGCCTTCTTGCTGCACCGTGTCATAAATCCCGATTTCTTTGGCAATTTCTTCTTTTAAGGCATCGGACATTATCGAACGCTTCCGGCTCAACACAACCATCCCCCTGGCTTAATTAATGCGTCGTGCCTTAATAGCGTACGTCAAAAAGACAAAAATATAGCTGTCATTTTTAACCCGAAAAATGACACAGCTGTCGCAAGGGGTTTATGCTTGTAATTCTTCATCCGCAAAAACCGTCAGTTGTACGGTTTCCGTGAGAACATCCGTGTAGCTATAGGATACACGTTCTACTTTGTGTTTATCCTGATCCAGCTTCACTATAAAAACCGAGGGGTAAGTGCCTTCCAACAGCCCGGAGCGTTCCACGATTTTGCGGCGCCCGCCATTGGCCTTCAGTGTAATCCGTTTACCGACATTTTCTTCAAGGGATTCCTTAATTTCCACTAACGTTTTACCCATCTCTAGCCCCACCTCACTTGTTCTATATTAACATATATTCGCGCCGCCGTCAAATTATACAAAACAATAAATTGTATCAACTCCGGATCTGTCCTGTCAATACTTTTTTTGCAGATAAGTGCAACTAAGGCTTTCGCCAGGCTTGGCGATAAGCCAAGTTTTCTTTAGCTAAACGGCAAGATTTCCCTTTATCTTGTGCATTTATTCACGATTTATACGGAAATTCATGAGAATAAAGAAGTGTCATGGAGCTTTCACATTTCAGTATCATCCCGCAAAGGCAATCCGCGTCGTAGGACCCCTTTGGTATCAATGCCACCGAGCCCATCGTCTCCCGTTAGGGTGTTACGCAGAATCTCATACAGTTGCACCCGATTCATAAACGGCGTCAGGCTTATTTTCGCGGCGATATAAACCGGATCGAGAGCGTGAATGTTCACCCGCGCCGGCGAGCTTGCAAAATTGGAGCCCGCTCGAATCAGACTTTCAAAATAGGACTGGCACGCGCCAGCAAAAATGATGAGGTCATCCAGCTGCGGCACAACTTTGCGGGCCTCTCGAACCGCCTGGGCGAACGCGCGGGAATGACGATAGGCTTTCGCTTCTTTTTGCTCTCCCTGGGCCGATGTGTAGGCGTCGTGACCGGTGATTACGAGGATTTCCGGCTGTACCATTTCCAGAAGAGAAGCCACTTGATTTTGCATTTCTGTTTCTTTCATATGAGCGCCATATATGGGAATGCCCAAACGTTCATACATCATCGTGCATTTTTGCAAATAACCGGGATCTCCGTCCAGATGCAAAACACGACCCCTCAATTCGAAGTAATGAGGGGTGGATGTGGAATAGTTTGACGTCATTTCATAATCGCTTTGTTCTCTTGACAAACGGTGATCCTGGCGAAAAAGATGATAGCACTGCGCTTCTTTTTTTTGTTGCTCTTTTTCCCGTTTTAACCGTTCGTCATCATCAATTTTGTTCAAATCTTCAGAGGGCGCATCCGCCACTAACCGTAAATCTTCGCCCTTTAACTCGTAAGTTCCATCTTTTTGAATGGCTGTTATCCGAAATAAAATGTCTTCATCGTATGAATAACGGGTGACGAGATCACCGATCTTTAGGGACATCGTGACTCCTCCTTCATGCCTTAGCATATGCCAGGAGCCCATGGGGAGTGAATCGGACGCGGAATGTCATATGACCTGTTCTGTCGCCAAGGCTTCCGTCAAAGCGGCAAATTCGGCCAGCGTAAGTGTCTCTGCTCTGCGCCGGCTCTCGATACCGGCAACATCGAAAGCCGCTGGCAAAGCTGATTGATCTCCCGTTTTTTCCTCGATCCAACGGATCAGGTTGTTCGCCAGCGTTTTGCGCCGCTGGGCGAAGGCAGCCCGGATCACGCTGAACAATAAGCGTTCATCCCCAACCTGGACCGGGGGCGCTTCGCGCACCCGAAAACGAACGATGGTTGAGTCAACATTGGGACGGGGCATGAACACCGTCGCCGGGACTTTCAGGATGGTTTCTGTCTCCGCATAGTATTGCGCGGCGAGGGACAGGGAGCCGTAAGCTTTCGTTCCCGGCGCCGCCGCCAGTCGTTCCCCTACTTCTTTTTGGATCATCACTGTCAGTGTTTTAATCGGTAACCTTTGTTCCAGAAACATCATAATAATCGGGGTCGTTACATAATACGGCAAATTTCCGGCCGCGACGACATGTGTCGTATCCTTGAATTCATCCGCAAACAAGGCCTGCAAATCCGCTTCAAGAATATCCTGATGATGAATGCTGGTATTCTCGTAAGGGGCAAGCGTGTCCTCAAGTACCGGGAGCAAGCGCTGATCAATCTCATAGGCCACCACTTTTTTGGCCCGGCGGGCGAACTGTTCGGTGAGCGCTCCCAGACCCGGCCCAACCTCAATGACCCCGTCTGCCGTCGTCACTTCACTGGCCTCGACCAACCTGCGCAAAATGTTCCCATCGATGATAAAATTTTGGCCGAGGCTTTTTTTATAGGCGAGATTATGCTTTTCCAGAATCGCTCTTGTTCTCGATGGCGTAGCTATAGCTTGACTCATCACGAATGCTCCTCTTCTTGTTGCAAAACTTCAGCCACCGCTTCATGGAATTCCTCGTGGCCGATGCGAAACATTTGTAAGCGTTTTAAAAACTGCTTGCCATTGGCGTAACCGATATTGAGCCGATCACCGACAAGGGCGCGACGTTCCCTGGCGTCAGGACCCGCCAGCAATCCTGCGGCACGAATGTCCTGAGTTGAGAGCCCGTTATTTTGCTGGGCTCTGCCTACAGGTGCCCTAACGCTCGCCAACGCCTCCCGAATCGCATCGATACGTGCGTGTTCCACCCCGTTACCTTTTCCCCGGGCAGCTTTAGCTTCCTGTTTACTTATAAATGCGTGTTTACAAGCGGGAACCGCCTCCGAAATGATACGGCGTATTCGCTCGCCCGGATAATCAGGATCAGTGAGAATGATGACCCCGCGGCGGCTGGCAGCGAGTTTGATCTGCGCGATGACATGGGCGGGGACGGAGGAGCCGACTGTTTCAATCGTGTCCGCATCCACGGCTTGTTTAACAGCGGCCGTATCCCCTCTGCCTTCGACGACGATACATTCCTCAACGATCATTTTAGACGGAGTCATCCAAGCACCCCTTAAGCGATTTTAAACAATGCTTTCGCATTATTCATCGTCGTCTCTGCCAATTGTTCGTAAGAGAGTCCATGCAGTTCTGCCAGTTTTTCCGCCACTTTTGCCACATAGGCCGGCTCATTGCGTTTTCCCCGATAAGGATGAGGGGCGAGAAACGGAGCGTCCGTCTCCACCAACAAGCGCTCCAGCGGCACGGTTTGAGCAACATCCTTTGGCAGCTGCGCATTTTTAAAAGTCACGGGGCCCCCGAAGGAGATGTGAAAACCAAGATCGAGACAGCGCCGCGCGGTTTCAGTATCTCCGCTGTAACAATGCATAATCCCGCCCGCAGGGCCCAGTCCTTCCTGTTCCATGATCGCGGCGATATCTTCTTGCGATTCACGACCATGGATGACGAGGGGGAGATTGACGCGTTTCGCGAGCGCGATTTGTTCGCGAAACACCTCTTTTTGGATGTGGGCGGGCGACTTGTCCCAATGATAATCCAATCCCGTCTCTCCAATCGCGACCACCTTCGGATGCGTCGCCAACGACTCGATCCCATCCAAATCCTTGGCTTGCATGTCCACAGCGTCCACAGGGTGCCATCCGACCGTGGCATAAATAAAATCATAGCTTTCTGCCAGCTCGATGGCCGCTTTAATCGTCTCGTGATCAAACCCGACGACATTCATCAAGCCTACACCCGCTTCCCGAGCGCGTTCCATAACAGCTTCCCGGTCATCGTCAAACTGCTCCACGTTCAAATGCACATGCGTATCGAATAAGTTAGCCATATTCATATCCCTTCTTTACTGCTGTCCATTACGAAATCACCGTACCATTCGGCAATTCCCCGTCAACCGTAACGACACGCAAGGTGCCGTCCGCTTCTCCGGCGAGGATCATACCCTGGGAGTCTTCCCCTTTTAATTTTGCCGGCCTGAGATTACTGACGCAGATGAGCTTTTTACCGACGAGGGCTGCTTCATCATAATGCTCGGCGATGCCGGAGACGACTTGCCGCTGTTCACTGCCGAGATCCAGTTGGAGCTTGAGTAAGCGGTCGGTTTTTTTAACCGGATCTACAGCCGTGACTTCCGCGACGCGCAGTTTTACATTTTTAAAATCATCGATGGTGATGAGCCCCTCGGGCTGCTCGGGCTCGGGCTCAGGCGCCGACGAACCTCCCGTCATTTGTTCGCTGATGTAAGCCACCTCGGTTTCCACATCGATGCGCGGAAAGACGGGCGTCCCCTTCTCGATGACTTTCGTACCCTCCGGCAGCTGACCGAACGATTGCAGCGAACCCCACGCCAATAACTGCTCCCGGTCGGCAAAACCAAGCTGCCTGGCAATATCCAGGGGAGATCGCGTCATGAATGGCTGAATTAAGACCGCAATATAGCGAAGCGATTCTGCCAAATGGTACAGGACCGTTTGCAGTTGTTCGCCTTCTCCTCCCTCATCTTTGGCCAGCATCCACGGTTGCGTTTCATCGATATATTTATTCGCGCGTCCGATGAAGTGCCAAATCGATGTTAGCGCGATGGAAAACTCCATTTCCTCCAAGTGTGTTTCCACCTTCTTGACGGTGGCGTAAGCATGTTCAACGAGATTGCTGTCATAAGGGGTTCCGTCCTTAATATACTTTGGCAGATTCCCGTCGTAATATTTATTGATCATCGCGATCGTGCGGTTTAACAAATTGCCCAGGTCATTGGCGAGATCAAAATTAATTCGATCGACAAAAGCTTCCGGCGTAAACAGGCCATCGGAACCGAATGGCACTTCACGCAGCAAATAATAGCGAACGGCATCAAGCCCGTAGCGCTCGACCAATGTTTCCGGATAGACGACATTGCCTTTGGACTTCGACATTTTCTCATCTTTCATGAGCACAAACCCGTGGCCGAACACTTTCCTGGGCAGGGGAAGGTCGAGAGCCATGAGCATAATCGGCCAGAAGATCGTGTGGAAGCGGACGATTTCTTTTCCGACCACGTGAACGTCTGCCGGCCAGTAGCGTTGATATTTCTCATCATTTTCGGTGCCGTATCCAAGCGCGGTGATATAATTCAACAACGCGTCGATCCATACGTACACGACGTGCTCAGGGTCGCTTTTAACCGGAACGCCCCAGGAAAAGGCCGTGCGGGAAACTGCGAGATCTTCCAGCCCCGGCGTGATGAAATTGTTGATCATTTCATTTTTACGACTCTCCGGTTGAATAAAATCAGGATTTTCTTCATAAAAAGCGAGCAAGCGATCTGCGTATTTCGACATCCGGAAAAAATACGATTTCTCCCGCACCCACTCCACGGGATGACCGCTGTCCGGACTCTTGCCGCCCACGACTTTACCATTTTCCTTGATGGGTTCATCCAGTTGCAGCTCCGTATAGAACGTTTCATCGGAAACGGAATACCAGCCTTCATACTCACTTAAATAAATATCACCCTGAGCCTTCAACTGTTCAACGACTTCCTGCACCGACCATTTATGGCGGTCTTCCGTTGTGCGGATAAAGTCATCATAGGAAATGTCCAGTGTATCCCAAAGTGAACGGATGCCCTTAACAATGTCATCGACGAAAGCTTGCGGAGTCGTGCCCGCTTCTTCTGCTTTTCGCTCAATCTTCTGGCCATGTTCGTCCGTTCCCGTCAAAAACATGACATCATAACCTTTCAGACGCTTGTAACGAGCCAATGCATCACTGGCCACCGTCGTATACGCGTGGCCGATATGCAATTTGCCACTCGGGTAATAAATCGGTGTCGTTAAATAGAATGTTGGTTTTGACATTTAAAAAACTCCTCGTTTTAAATATAAAAACTCCCGCCCCATGTAGGGACGAGAGTTCACTCACGCGGTACCACCCTGCTTCCTCCTGGTATAACCCAGGAGCTCAAAGCACCAGCTCAATTAAGCTGATGGCCGTCTATTAACGCAGACAGACGTCCTCCCCTTACTGCAGGCGCAGATCGAGGATAATACCTCCCGGACCATATTCAACACTCCGTTTGCCGCCGCCTCTCAGCACTCATGCGGCTCTCTGTGGACACGTAAGCATTTACTCATCCGTTCCCAGGCTTCATTCTTAATCATTATGTCTTACAAAAACTATAAGGAACTCTCCATCCGATGTCAAGCTTTCTGGATGTGGGAGGCAAGGTAAAGTCAAAGTCCAACAATTTATTAAAAGAAATAACATTCGTCTTTCCACTCTGTGAACCCTCATGTGGAAGTATTGCCTCTTCGAGAGGGATCAGAAGCGCATTGTAATCCCTCTGACGGTGATCGTACTACCCCGAGAGGTACAAGCAGCGCTTTGTAATCCCTCAAACGGCGTTCGCGCTGCCCCGAGAGGTACAAGCAGCGCTTTGTAATTACAAGAAACTCCTCAAACGGAGGGAATTGCTATTTTCCGTCTCTACACTTCCGGACATAAGTGATTATATTGACTTTGACGATGCCCTTAGGTGGGAGGTGGGATGTGAGAGGCGGGAGAGGAACGACTCAGGAAAATTTGTATCAAATTTGGTTTGAAATGTTTTATATTGACTTTATTTTACAATACTGTTATTATAATTATTATAAAGAGAAAGTGTCAAAAAAGGCACAAAAATACACGTTATTTTAAGGAGGTAAACAACAATGAAATCGACAGGTGTTG
>NZ_FNEN01000044.1 GCF_900100185.1 Natribacillus halophilus
CTAGTGCAAAACGGCTGAAATAAGTGATCACACCTGCAAAGGACGACCTTTGAACGTCCAATGGAACGGCTTGGCCAAATGTTGATTATAATATTCGATATATTGAGCTAAGCGATAAGCTAAGTCATCAATGGATGTAAAGCTAGCTCTCGGGTTGATTAAATCCCGACACAGAATACTGAACCAGCATTCGATTTGGTTGAGCCATGAGCAGTGTTTCGGTGTATAAACGAACTGGATGCGATGACTTTTGTCTTTGAGAAATTTCTTTCGGGTTTTCTTGGTTTTTAAGATGCCGGAATGCCCTTTCTTCCCAAGTGAACCCTGAGGAATGCCACATTGGTCAGCGACAAAACGGACCAAAGATTCGGATTGATGCGTGTTGAGTTGGTCGACCACAAAGACATACGAGGCCTCGGGATCTTGAGCTACAACGTTTTCGATGTGTTCAACAAAGTCTTTTTCCTTGCGGGTTGGTCGAATCATCGGAGCCACAATTTCTCCTGTTTGAACGTCACGGGAGGCAATCAAACCGGTCGTTCCATGACGGATGTATTCTTGTTCGCGTTTTTCCGGGGAACCTGCTTTCATAGGCTTTGCAGGACGAGCATGTTCAAGGGCCTGGATACCGGTTTTTTCATCCGTGCAAAAGACATACTCATCTCGCATGGGTGCTTGATGGTAGGTGTCACAGACCTCCCTGACCTCTTTTCGATATTGTTCAAGATCATCAATCTTTGGATTCAACCACACCTTACTTTGGTGGGGTTTGAGATCCGCCGATTTTTAAAAAACGCGAGACGCTTCTCGTCGAGATGCTCTCCACAATGCCTTCTTTTTCAGCTTGACGAGCAAGCTTTCCGGGTGTCCAATGGCTGTACGGTAAATCTTTGTCTTTCGGTGACTGACAAGATAAGGTCAAAATTTCAGCCACTTGCTCATCTGTAAAGAAACGTGGTTTCCCTGACCGTTGTTCATCACTAAGCGTGTCATGAATCGTTGCTTTTAACGCATGGGGCCGTTCGGTTTCGACTTGAGCCACGGCTTCGGCTAAGTGATCCCACCGATTGCGCCATTTCTTGACCTGGTTTCGATTCAAGTTATTGTGTCTTGCGATTTGTTTATTGTTCATACCGTCGGCTGCATTTAAGATAATGTGCGCACGTGTTTTCAAATGCAGAGGCGTATGCGTCCCTTTGTCCAGTTTTTCAAGGATTTTTCGTTGTTTATCACTAAGTTCTATGGTTGCCGCTTGTTGAGCGACCATGATGACAACTCACCTCGTATCTATGATTCTATCAGCAGGATAACATTGGTGTGAGTGGTTAATTCAACCATTGTGCACTAG
>NZ_FNEN01000011.1:0-51350 GCF_900100185.1 Natribacillus halophilus
AAAGCAATGCAAAGAAAAATAAATGATTGTAAAATGAACCCGCCCATAACGAACAGAAATGATCTTTTACTGTCTGGATCATAGGTAAGGTATGTACGTACAAAATACCCTTCCTCATCATTAGGCTTTATCCAGTTTTTATCTTGATCTCTTAACGCAACATGTGGTGGATATTGAAATAATCTTATTTGTATATTTTCTTTTGATATTCTTACTAAAAATCGTCCTACAGTATAGTGACCCAGTTCATGAAACCAAATATGAATGAGTAATAAAATATAACCGCCTAAAAGCCAAAATAAAATATCCACGCTATCCTCCAACTATACTATAAACGCACTGTCTTATTCCACTAAATGACCTGTTTCCGTTAAAGTGCTCGTTTGCTTAAGATCGGTATTACAAATATTGGCGTATCAGAGGTTATGATGTGTTAATCATGTCCGACAGTGAGGTTAATTAATAAAGCCGACTAATCGCGAAGTTCAGCTTAACGACTAGTCATGTTCATTAGCTTTCGCTTGCAAGCATGTGTGCTGCTGCCTCATGCATGTCTTTCATTCCTGATGCTAGAGCGTATTCGGCAACAGTGATGGCACTTGTTGTTAAAAGCTCAATAATATGATCATCCATTCTTGACCAAGTTTTACCCCCGGCATTGTCATAAGCATTGATTAACTTTGTTAATCCATCTTTACCAAAGAGCAGTTGATGCGACAGGAAGTCAACAGATACATCAGCGACCCCCACTTCAGACCAATCAATTAAACCCGTTACATAATTGTTCTGATCAATAAGGATATGACCGGGATTTAGGTCTCCATGTTTTACCCCTACAAAAGATGGCCAAAGAGAGTCTTCAGCTAACCATGCTTGCCACCGTTCCCATAAATTTTTATTAATATCGTATTGTTCTTTTACACGTTCCATTCGCTGTTTCATGGAAGCTCTCAACTCATGAGCACCAAGAATTTCGACACCGCTATTTTTAAATTCTTGGTGAGTTATTGAGTGCAAATTCGCAAGTATTCTTCCTAATGAGTCATAATATTTAGTCGGTACATTGGTTTCATCAAAACTCCAAACATATCCTTGTTGCTCAACGTCAACAGTAGCAGCAGGAACACCACTTAATTGCATATAAGCAATTAAGTTTTCTGAGAAGATCGGCCAGTCAGGGACTTGGAAGCTTGCCTGTTTATTAATGATATCTAACGCCTCTTTTTCTTGTAGTACATTTCTCATAGATTCTGGTCTACGTGGAACCTTTAATATCCATTTATTACCGTTTGAATCTTTGGCATGTGCGACTCGAAAGTCAACACCAGACTCATTAATTTTTGTCGTATCTTCTAAGATATCTAGTCCATTATTATTTGCTAATTGTTTAAGTTTGACTGTATTCATGTTCTTTTCCTCCAACCTTCCCATCACATAAGTCGATCTTCAACAATCTGCCCCCGATTCTGATACAGCTTTTATTCCGCAAAAGCGCTTCTTTTATTGAATAGTTATTATGCTTCTGTTTCAGTGATTAGTTTTTTTAACTTCTTCACTGCGTTCCCCGTCTTTTCACCATCTGTTGAAAGCAGAGAAACAATATCATCGATTCGTTTTTTATAGTCCGTAGGCTTTATCGGGAAATCTTGGATCATGGCCACAGCTTTCTTTTCATTGATACAATACACTTCGTTTTTCGCAAAGAGAACTTGATTTAAACAAGAAATACTTCGAAAACAATGGCCCATCACATATGAAATATCGTCCTTATTAGCATTAGCTTCCATAAACATAAGGGAAAAAGAAGCTTCAAAAGAAAAATACTGAATCATCGCTTTTTTCAATTTCTCAGGGTAGGATTCCGTTTTCTTTTTTAATTCACTTAATTTGCCCTCAGGGTCAGATAAAATATTACAAACGGCTAACTCTCCCATATACATGACATTCAAATAACCATGTGGATGCCCTGTTTGATAATGAGTGGATACAGCACCTGACAGACAGTCATCAATAACTTTGCTGACTCGTCTGATATCACGAAAAATAAGGTCTACATGGTAACCATGTACAACTATCCAGCCACCGCCATTTATCCATTCGCCCCATTCACCTAAAGAAGTGATTAAATGGTCTTTTTTTTCGTCATTAAGATTTAATGATGATTTTTCAATATCATTGGTATTGAACCCTTTTGATTCATCATAGTAAATCCCAATATCTATATCAGAATCCGGACTATGAGTTTCTCTTGCCCTAGAACCACCTAACACGATTCCTACCACACCTGGCAGTCCATCTAGTTCTTTTGTTATGTCTTGAATTATACTATCGACGGTTGCCATTATGTTTCACTCCAATCTTATCCAGCAAAATGGCCCGTTTGCTTAAGACTTGAATAAGCTTATTACATTCTACATTAAACCCGAATTTTAAAAACACCAACACAGAAAAGTGTTGATGCTCGCACAATTTTTTTCTAATGACTTTTTTGTAAAAAATATTCCCCTATTTCTTCTCCGGAGATCTCTAATACATCAAAAACCTTATCATAAGTGTTATCCGTTACTCCCCCTGCACCACCTTCGATTCGATGAATCGTCTTTGGAGATACTTCTGCTTGCTCAGCTAACTCTTGCTGTGTCAGCTTTTTTTCCAATCTAGTCGCAAATACTAACTTCCCTAGGTGAGCTGACAAGCTAAAAAATGTTTCGTCAAACTCTGATGTACCCTTTGCTATACGGTAGCCATAATTAATGAGATCCATTTTATCCACCTCCCTTAAAAAGGTGTTTCTCTAAAATATTCGTGGTATGTTTCTGGTTTTTTCTCTAAATCATTCAAGATACGATAAGCACGATCTCTAAAATGATCAGTTACATTAAAATTAACGTTTGGCGTTTTTTCAAAAGGAAAAATAAAACAATAATACTGTCTCGTTTCATACTTATAAGGGAAAAATATTCCTCTAAACCGCCAATTGAAACCTTTTATATTAATTCGTAATTCATAAATATCTCTCTTATTTAACGGTTTAATCAGTTCAAATGTTTGTTGATAAATTTCTCCCCCAATTTTTATTTCAAATTGAGCAAAAAATGGTTTATCAGCCATCGTTGGCAAATCATTAAAGTTTACATATTGCATGTAATCAAGCGCTTTTAACAAAAAACCGAATCGAACGTTTGCCTGCTCGTCAAATTGAGTTTCTTTACTTAGCTTTTTTAAAAATGGGCTGAACTGATCTTTTCCGTACTCATTCGGAAAGGAAATAACAGTTGCTTTCTTTTTATTTATGCTTTCCATACATCATATCATATATGAGTTATTTTGTGAAAAAATTCATGTCATATATGACAATAACCTCCCTTCTTCCATACCTTGCTTATCCTTCTTCGTTGATCAGTAGTCCTTAGTGCAATAATATTCGCTCCCTCATATTGAGCACAATTTCAGCACCTTATCCATTTAAATTAATCAATCTCCTCACCAAATCGTTCTTTATAATCAGCATCAGCATTTTCTCGCATTCGATCTACATCACCCCTTTGTTCAGTAAAATTACCTCTCACCTGTTCCATTACAAAATCCCCTGTTTCATTTCCTTCTTCATCAAAAAAAACAGCACTAATATACCGTCCATCATCCCAAACCAAAATTTCCGCATTATCTTTAGTTTCAATGTCATCATCTACATATGCACCCTCTTCATGATAATACGTTATAGCACCATCTATCGTATCATCATATTCAGAACCACAACCCATCAAAACAATAGCAAACACCGGTAAAACCAATAATTTTTTCATACGATCACCTTTTATCCTAATTGTTGAAAGAATAACTTTTGCACTTTCCATGCTCCATCTTCCAAAGATACATCCATTTCTAATATTGAAAACGTACTCGATTCTGTTCCCTCTACTTCAATGATATTATCAAATAATATAACCACTTCCTGCATATCTTCGGTTGATTCTCCGAAATAAACATTAACATTATCAACTGTTGATCTCACTGGCCCCATGTCCTCATATTCCATTTCTGGCTCCTGAAACTGCAAATCATCCAACACCTGTGTAACGGCATAAGGCTCTACATCTTCACGCCCTGGCTGACCTTCATAATTAAAATAAGACTCCAAAAATCGTTCCGCTGTTTCACCTGCTTGCCCATGATATTCATATTTACTTTCTTCATCCTGCACCTGCTCCAATTCCTGCTGCAAGGCTTGTGATTCATTTTTGACATGCGAATTTTCCAACCACAAAAAACTACTAACTAACCCCAAAACCATCACCGCAATAACCATTTTTTTCATGACCGATCATAACATATTTTCATAGTTATTCTCCTCTTCTATAATCCTAGAATCTCCGCAGGATCTTCCTTTGCATCATTTGTCGCCTGTGTTTCCGTATGATGTTCTAAATGCAAATGCGGGCCTGTTGAACTTCCAGTTGTGCCACACTCCCCTATCTTCTCCCCTTGTTCTACCTCGTCACCTTCGCTCACATCCAAAGCATTTAAATGACCATAGGAACTTAATTCATCACTTCCATGCTGAATCTTAATGTTATTGCCTAACCCTGTATTTTGGTGAACAGCAATAGTCACTGTACCATCTGCAACCGCATATATATTATCGCCTATATCACACCCAAAATCGGTACCGGCATGTAACCGCATCTCGTTATGAATAGGATGATCTCTCATGCCAAAATCTGATGTGACACGCACTTGCTCAATCGGCATATTCCAATCACCATCACCTTCTCCTTCCATTTCTTCTGCTCCCTCACAATCCTCCAAAAACTGCATTACATGACCCACATAATCTTCGTCCCCATAATTATCCCAACCTAAATTCGCCGCCTGTTCTTCGCCAAATTGGTACGCTGATTCACGGCTGTATTCGCCATCGTTATTTTCCTCAACATAATCCATATAACCATGCCCCATGTTATACGATTGCAAAGCTAATTCTGTATCCCCTCCTGCCTGTTCATACACATCCGCATAATAAGAAACCCCTTCCTCAATCGAACGTACGGGGTCATTAATCGTATTTACGGGGTCGCCTATAGACTCTGACGACTGCATGATATCTGTTAGCTGCCCTCGGGATTCCTGCATCGTAACCGCCATGAGTAAATCCGTTTGCTCCTCTATACCATTCTCCTCCGCATACTGTTCAAAATAATGCTCATATCGTTCCACATCTTCATTCACGCTATTTCCTTCGCAAACCATATCTTGATCTTCACTTCCCCCTTCTACTTCATCATCCTGATTAGCAAAAATAGCACTCAAAAACATCATAAACAGAACAATGACACCAAATATCGAAAATACCACAAAACCAATCATACCAAATACTATTTTCATGCCATTCATTCCTCCACCCCCTTAAAAAAGGATGCTATATCTACATAGCACCCTTAAAACTCTTTTGTTTGCGGCTTACGCTTCGGCTTTTCTCGCCATTCATTCTCCTTCATTGGTTTAGATTCTCGTTTTTCCTTCTTACGCCTTTTTTCAACGTTTTCCTTGCCTTTTTTATTTACACCCGATGGCGGCGGAGCTTCACTTTTCCGATTTTTGTTTTGCTTTTCTCGTGTTCTTTTGAATTTATGATTTTTGTTCTGTTTATTTACATTATCTGACAGTTCACTTGACCGCTCACTTAAAGGTTTCGATGGTTCTTCCTTATCTTTTTTCCTTTTCTTCTCCTTCTTTTGTGATTTCCGTTCCCCCTTACGATCTTTTTCTTGACTGGATGAATGAGACTCATGGGATGGACTGTTTTTCGGTTCATTATCCTTACCCTCTCCATTTTGCGGCGTTCGTTCTGATTCCCGATTATGATTGACTGTCTCAGGTGACACTTTGTTTCCTTGTGACTGACCTCCGCTTGATTGCCTTGTCACCTCATTTCGTGCCTGATTCAATTTATTTAAAGCAGAACCCGCCGTTGGACTCACCATTGACATGCCCTTCGTTGCCTTATCCATCGCAGGATTAACCATACGTTGGTTTACATTATTCATGAAGTTCTTATCCAAAGATTGGACACGGCCTGCTGTAACTAGCTTAACGATTGCATCCCGTTTCCAAATCATCACAAGCAATAGGGTAATCAATACAACCACATTCGCTAAATACATACCAAACGTATCAGGTGGCAGCATCGTATCGACCACGAACGTTTAAAGATAGACAAACATGATGATAATGCCAAGCATTGCTTTCACCACAAAGACCGTTAGCAACTTCATAAACACGTTAAAACCACTATTCGCAAAATGTGGAATATAGCTAATGATTAGCGAAAATGGAAGGAAAAACGCCAAACCTAAAGCCACCAACTGTAAGCCAAAATTTAGAAGCCCCAATACACCAAAGGGGAAAGCTAAAAACAAAGCTACAATTAAGCCTACAAGCGCTTGCCCTAATTGCGTATAAACAGCACCTCCACCCATATTAGTATTATTTAAATCTTCCGTTTCCGTCTCTACATCTTCAATATATTGTTGCTTTAAACCTTGACCATCCCCTGTTTGGTCAAAAGCCAACATCCTTTCATACCGATAAAATTCACTACCTCCATAATTTTCTAATTCTGATTCCTCTGAAACAGCTCTATTATTAACATCTTCTTCAGTCATTTCTCCATAATTCACAATTAAATAGGGGCGTTTTAGAGCCAAATCAAAATAGACATTACGCATCTGTGCAATGGTGCCTTCCATCGGATCTTCACGGTCTACCTCTGTGCCTTGCTCAAAAACACCGTCACCATCAACGTTACTGACCATGCCATTTCCTGCTTCAATTAAATATCCTTGTGCTTCCAATGACAATGAATTGAAAACCTGCAAGAAGTAACCACTATTAAGCATCCAAAATCCCGCAAACACAAGCACAAACACAAACAAAACCGATCGCCGTATGGCTTCTTGAAACGTTCCTTTTGTCGCGGCGAGATAAACAATATAACCAACCGCAAAGATAAAAAACAACTGGCCAAAGTATTCCTGTAATGTATCATAGATGGATTGAGACACTAAATTAACCATGCCAGAAAAACGTTCAATCGGATTCAAACTAAACAATTCATTTAAAACCGTGTCTACCGCATGAACAACATACGCATTAACCGTGATCACCATATTGGCAAGACTGACAACCGCCCCAAGTATGGTATTGTCAGCCGATTCATTATTTACCGCATAAGTGTCAACCGGGAAACGTTCACTCTCAACTTCAATGCCTCCCTGTTCTATCGTTTCTTCCCCATCCATCACATCTTCCCAACTCGTGTCATCATCCATAAAATCACCAAACCAGGCATAACCTGTGATCGGAACAGCTAAAATTCCGATAACAACCAAAATTACCATCCATATCTTTTTCCAGCGCACACATTCACCACCCTTCACGAAAAATAAAAAGAGCCACCAGCGAATAGTGACTCCTTACAAATATTTTTCTTCTGCCGTTGCTACGGCAGATGCTTCCACCGTTTCAAAAAAAAGGACGACGTAAAAACCATTGCAGCACATCACGATAATTACAATTGGACAGAAGATGAATTAGACGAAATTGAAAGATTTAAAGAATTTGTTCGCACAAAACGTACAAAAAAAGATAAAGACAAAAATGAATAATCGAGCCACTGTATAACAAAGATCTATATGCTACGCTTTGTATCATCTATTTCATTGTTATATTTTGGTAGTGTATTATTTAATTAACACTAAAGAATTGGTGGTGATTCAATGGAATTTGGCGACAGAATCGCTCATTTAAGAAATAAGGGCAATTTAACACAGACTGCTTTATCTGAGAAAATCGGGATAACAAGAGCCTCCCTGTCCCATTATGAAAAAAATAGAAGGGAACCCGATTATGATACTCTAAAAAAACTTGCTAATTACTTTGAAATATCCACTGATTATATACTTGGAAGATATTAACAAAATGGGAGAGGTACAATTGCCGACCACCATGATAATTTTAAATCGTCAAAAGGAGGTTTAAATGAATTTGAAAAATTGTCGCTCGGGAGAAAACAGGAGTGATAAGATGGATTATGACCAACTTTTACAGGAGTCCAAGCTCCTTAAAATTGATACCTACGAAAAGCAAATGACCCCATCCATTAAAGGTTTATATGCCGATAATGTGATTTTTATCAACAAAGATATATCAACAAGATCTGAAAAAGCTTGTATCCTTGCAGAAGAACTAGGACACTATCACACAACTAGTGGAAATATTCTAGATCAACAAAAAATCGCTAACTTACAAAGAGAAAAACGAGCACGTACTTGGGCTTATGAAAAGATTGTACCTTTGTCTAAAATTATTACAGCCTATAACCAAAATATTGAAAATCACCATGAACTAGCTGAATTTTTAGGAGTAACAGAAAATTTTCTTGAAAAGGCACTACAGCGCTATCAAGAAATATATGGTTTGACTTGTGAAATTGGGGGTTATATCATTTGCTTTGAACCATTGGATATAAAAAATGACACAACAAAATAGCCAAATAAGAGCTTTTATTTTTTGATTTAAAAGGGAACGTATATTCTTTTAGGAGGAGTTAATGTATGGCGTTTTTCAGAAAACGAGGGAACAAATGGGAGTATCGAATAAGCTATGTGGATCGCCGAAGTGGCACAACAAAAGAAACATCAAAAGGTGGGTTCAAAACAAAAAAGGAAGCCCAAATTGCCGCTACAGAAGCAGAATCTAAAATTAATCATTTTGGATTCAGTGAGAATGGTAATGAAAAAATTGACCACTATTTTCAAAAATGGCTTGAAACTTATAAAAAGCCAAACGTTAAACCAATTACTTATTCGCTCCAAGAAAGGAATGTTCGATTAAATATTCTTCCCCGTTGGAGGAATTATCGCCTTAAAGACATCACACGTACTGAATATCAACAATGGATCAACGAATTACGCGATCACTACAGTGAAGGTACAGTAAGAAGAATACACAGTATTATGAGTGCCGCTCTTACAGACGCAGTATTTGAATTTAATATCTTTAGAGAAAACCCTATTCAAAAAATTAAAATACCAAAAGACAATCAAAATACTTCTAAGGTTCCTTATTTCTCTAAAACAGAGTTAGGTACGTTTTTAACTACTGTCAAAGAACCTGTCAAAAACGCTAAATACAACAAGTCAATACAATATTACGTGCTATTCAATTTAATGGCTAGAACAGGAATTCGGATAGATGAGGCGCTTGCTCTTAGATGGGATGATTTAGATGAGGCTAAGAAAAGCCTTACCATTAATAAAACACTGGTGTACCCTCTCAACTCTAGCCCTTACGTTTCGACACCAAAATCAAAACAAAGTGATCGTACCATTAAAGTTGATAATACCACCATGAAGCTTTTAAAGCAGCAACAAACAAATCGAGAAGAAATTCACTATCTGTACAAAAATTACAGAAGATCTCAGGATAACCTCATATTTTATCAACACGACGGTCGATGGCTACGAACAAATGTAGTACGAGACTATTTTAAGGAGATATGTAAACGTGCGAACCTACCTGTCTTATCTCCACACGCTTTGCGACACACCCACGCTGTTCATCTCTTGGAGGCCGGTGTACAAATAAAATACGTGTCCGAAAGACTCGGACACGCAAATATGAATGTGACGGCAGATACTTATCTGCATGTCACTGAGAAGATTGAAGATGATGCCTTATCCCTTTATGAAAATTACCTTCAGGATTCATAACCGGACAAAAACCGGACAAGCGACATCCTCAATTCTTCTCAACCCCTTCTACATGGGGTTATCCAATACTTCCTTCCATCTCCATGCGGATGAGACGGTTCATTTCAACGGCATATTCCATGGGCAGTTCTTTTGTAAACGGCTCGATGAAGCCCATGACGATCATTTCCGTTGCTTCTTCCTCGCTCAAGCCGCGGCTCATCAAGTAGAAGAGTTGTTCTTCGGATACTTTTGAAACCGTTGCTTCGTGTTCGAGGGCGATCTCATCGTTCATGATTTCATTGTAAGGAATGGTATCTGACGTCGAATCGTTATCCATAATCAACGTGTCGCATTCGATTTTTGACTTCGACCCTGGCGCTTTACGGCCAAAATGGGCCAAACCGCGATAGGATACTTTTCCGCCGTGCTTGGAGATCGATTTGGACACGAGTGTTGATGATGTGTTCGGTGCCAAGTGATAAGCTTTGGCGCCTGCATCCTGGTGTTGGTTTTTCCCTGCAATGGCAATGGACAGCACGTTGCCACGCGCGCCTTCACCTTTCATGAGGATCGAAGGATACTTCATCGTAAGCTTGGAGCCAAGGTTGCCGTCGACCCATTCCATCGTCGCGTTTTCATCGGCAGTGGCACGCTTGGTTACGAGGTTGTAGATGTTCGGTGCCCAGTTCTGGATGGTCGTGTAACGGCAATAGGCATCTTTTTTCACGATGATCTCAACGATGGCGCTATGCAGTGAGTCCGTCGAGTAAATGGGTGCTGTACATCCTTCCACATAGTGAACGGAACTGCCTTCATCGGCGATGATCAGCGTACGTTCAAACTGCCCCATATTTTCGGAGTTAATGCGGAAATACGCTTGCAATGGGGAGTCCGCTTTTACGCCTTTCGGCATGTAAATGAACGATCCCCCGGACCATACAGCCGAGTTTAACGCTGCGAATTTATTATCGCTTGGGGGAATCACGGTTCCGAAATAATGACGGACAAGGTCTTCGTTTTCCTGAAGGGCTGTATCCGTATCCTTGAATATGATCCCTTGCTCCTCGAGATCCTCCTGCATACTATGGTATACAACTTCAGATTCGTACTGCGCCGAAACACCGGCCAAATATTTCTGTTCCGCTTCCGGAATGCCCAGTTTATCAAAGGTGTTCTTAATTTCTTCCGGGACTTCATCCCAGGATTTTTCCGTGCGCTCCGAGGGCTTGACGTAATACGTAATGTCATCGAAATTCAACTCTGAAAGGTCGCCGCCCCATTGCGGCATCGGCTTTTTATAAAAGACCTCTAATGCTTTCAAACGATAATCCAGCATCCACTGCGGTTCTTCTTTAACTTCGGAGATTTCCCTTACGATATCTTCAGTCAGGCCACGTTCAGAACGGTATACGGAGACATCCTTGTCATGAAATCCATATTGATATTCCTCTAGTTCAGGCATTTGCTTAGCCATTTGAATGACCTCCTTTTATTAACTCAGGATAAAAATAACTCCCGAGCATCATTCAGTCTTTATCTAAACCTTTCTCCATGGCTTTCCAGGCCAATGTTGCACATTTAATGCGAGCAGGAAACTTCGTAACCCCTTGCAGTGCTTCAACGTCGCCAAGGTCATACTTCTCGTCATCATAATCTTCCCCCTGAACGATTCCGAAAAAAATCCCGGAAAGCTCAAGTGCTTCATCAACGGTTTTTCCCATCACCGTCTCTGTCATCATGGATGCCGAGGAAAGGCTGATCGAACAACCCTCGCCAGTGAATCTGGCATCGCGCACAACATCACCGTCTACTTTTAAGTGAAGTTGTATTTTATCCCCGCAAGAAGGATTGTTCATATTGACCGTTAGCGCGTCACCTACGATTTCCCCGCGGTTGCGCGGGTTTTTATAATGGTCCATAATCACTTGCCGGTAGAGGGCGTCAAGATTACTCTGCATAGACATCGCCAAAATACTCCTTTGTCGATACGAGCGCATCAACGAAGGCATCTACATCTGCCTCTGTATTGTAAAGGTAGAAACTTGCCCGGGCGGTTGCTGCAACATCCAGCCAGTTCATGAGAGGTCGTGCACAATGATGGCCAGCACGTATGGCAACGCCTTTCATATCGAGGACTGTCGCCGTATCATGAGGGTGAACATCGTGAATATTAAAGGTAACGATGCCTGCTCGCTCATTAGCCGGAGGACCGTATACCTCAATGTCGTCATGAGCCGAAAGCTGATCCATTGCGTATTGAGCCAGCTGCTGTTCATGGGTTTTTATATCGTCAAGGCCAACATCGTTCAAGAAATCGATAGCCGCACTGAGTCCAATGGCCCCGGCAATGATCGGTGTACCGCCCTCAAACTTATGAGGGACCTCTTTCCATGTTGCATCATAAAGGCCGACTTCGTCAATCATTTCTCCGCCAAATTCGAAAGGTTCCATTTCCTCCAGCAGGGGCTTCTTACCGTACAGAATGCCAATGCCGGTAGGTCCACACATTTTGTGAGCGGAAAATGCAAAGAAATCACAGTCGAGATCCTGAACATCAACACTCATATGCGGGGTGCTTTGTGCGCCGTCTACAACCATGATGGCATTATGCTCATGTGCGATCTTCGCGACTTCCTTTATCGGGTTCATCGTTCCGAGAACATTGGAGACATGCACCATTGCCACGATTTTCGTCCGCTCGTTGATCGTCGCACGAGCCGCTTCCACTGAAACCGTACCATCCGGTTGCAGCGGGATGTATTTCAACGCTGCACCGGTTGCTTTAGCGACTTGTTGCCACGGGATTAAATTGCTATGGTGCTCCATCGGCGTGAGGACAATCTCGTCTCCTTCCTGTAGATTGGCACGCCCATAGCTGGCAGCCACTGTATTAATAGCTGTTGTCGTGCCACGCGTAAAGACGATTTCCTCTCTTTGCGCCGCGTTGATGAACGTTTTCACTTTATCGCGAGCCCCTTCATAACCATCGGTGGCTACTGAACTGAGCGTATGCACACCCCGGTGAACATTCGAGTTGTAGCGGCGATAATAATCTTCAAGGGCTTCGACGACTTGCACCGGTTTTTGGGAGGTCGCCGCGTTATCCAGATAAACGAGTGGATGGTCGTTCACTTCCTGATCCAGAATGGGGAATTGTTCACGCACATCACGTACGTTTATCATTAATAAACTTTCCTTTCTATAACTTCAGCAAGCCTTGTCTTGACCGCTTCAATCGGTAGGGCTCCGACAACCGGCTCCAAAAATCCGTGAATGATTAACCGCTCGGCTTCCGTTTGTGAAAGGCCGCGGCTTTTCATATAAAACATCTGGATCGGGTCAATCTTGCCGACCGACGCTGCGTGACCGGCGGTGACATCATCTTCATCAATCAACAGAATCGGATTGGCATCCCCACGCGCTCTGGAAGAAAGCATGAGCACTCGCCCGGTTTGTTCACTGTGAGAATTCGTGCCGCCTTTTTCGATCTTGTTGATCCCGTTGAAAATAGACGTCGCATTGTCTTTCATGACGCCATGGGTAAGGATATACCCTTCGGTACGCTTGCCGTATGCCACGACATCACTCGTGAAGTTTTGCGTTTGCTTGCCACGGCCGACGTGGACCGTCTTCGTATCTCCGTATGAACCATCTCCCATGAGGTAAGTGGTATTTTCAGAGATCGTGTGCCCTTCGTTCAACTGGCCGAGAGCCCATTCAATACGGGCATCTTTCGCCAAAGAAGCACGGCGTACCACATACGATGTTACCCCACTTTCGAGGTTATCGATCGCGCCATACTTCACTTCCGAACCTTGCCCACCGTAAACTTCCGTCACGACATTCACGTTCGCTTCCTCTTCCGTGAAGGAAACGTAATTCTCCAGATACGTGAGTCGGCTGTTTGCCTCGGTGACCATCAAAACGTGATTAAACAGGCCGGTCTTTACATCGTCTTGCCAGAAGATGGTCTGAATCGGCGTCTGCAGTTCAACGTTTTTCGGCACATAGATGAAAACACCGCCGTTCATTAATGCCGTGTGCAACGCTGTTAGTTGGTGTTCATTCGTGCGAACCGCATCGCTCATAAAGTATTTTTCCACGAGGTCACTGTGTTCACGTACGGCCGTGGCTATATCTGTGAAAATAACCCCATTATCTTCAAGTTCCTGTTCAACCTTATGGTAAGCTATCTTGCCATCGCGCTGGACGATTAAATTTTGCACTTCGCTTTCTTCGCCCGCCAGGCGACTGACCTCCTGGGGAAGGTCGGAAAAGCTTTGCGTCGCGGGTTCCTCTGCATCAATCTTTTCAAAGCTTGTGAACTTCCATCTTTTCAAACTCGTTTTATCTGGATCCGGCAGCGGCAAATGTTCTGCCTGTGCCAACGCATCCAATCTTTTATTGACAAGCCAGGAAGGCTCTTCCTGCTTTTCGGCCCATTGTTTTACGGTTTCACTGTCAAATGTCCATTTTGTCTCTACAGCCATCGTCTTGCACCTCCTTACCTTTACGCTTCCTGACTTTGTCCGACGCGCTCATCTTCGATGCCCAGTTCTTCTTTAATCCAGTCGTATCCTTCGTTTTCAAGACGCTGGGCAAGTGCCGCGTCCCCGGATTTAACGATGCGTCCCTGCATGATGACGTGGACGTAATCCGGCTCAATATAATTAAGCAGACGCTGATAGTGGGTGATAATCAAGCAACCGAAATCATCGGAGCGCATGCTGTTCACACCATTGGAAACAACCTTCAGCGCGTCGATATCAAGGCCTGAGTCCACTTCGTCCAGGATTGCGATCTTCGGTTCCAACATGAGCAGTTGCAGAATTTCATTACGTTTTTTCTCACCGCCGGAGAAACCTTCATTAAGGTAACGGGTGGAGAAAGATTCATCCATATCAAGCGTGGCCATCTGTTTATCCATCTTTTTGATGAACT
The DNA here is from genome assembly GCF_900100185.1 of Natribacillus halophilus. Classification (GTDB taxonomy): domain Bacteria; phylum Bacillota; class Bacilli; order Bacillales; family Marinococcaceae; genus Natribacillus; species Natribacillus halophilus. The sequence goes on from NZ_FNEN01000011.1 coordinate 14,697, forward strand.
TCATCAATGGGATTTGATCGCCTTCCTCGCGATTGGCATTGATCGAGGTTCTCAAGAAATCGGAGGTTGTGACTCCGGTCACTTCACTCGGGTATTGCATCGCCAGGAACATGCCGGCACGTGCGCGCTCGTCCACTTCCATTTCAAGGACATCTTCACCGTCGAGTTCGACACTTCCCTGTGTAATCTCAAAGCTGGGGTGACCCATGATCGCGGAAGCGAGTGTTGATTTCCCTGTACCGTTCGGGCCCATAATGGCGTGAATTTCACCCCCGCTTATTTGCAAATCAAGTCCCTTGATGATTTCATTACCCTCGATTTCAACGTGTAAATCTTGGATTTTCAACGTTGATCCTGCCATGCTAAAACCTCCATTTATCATAATTCAGCGGCTCCCGCTGCGAATGTTTCTCAATCTATCATCATTATCAGTTTATAACAAATTCAATCTTCATTCAAGTGGGATTGACTGCTCATTCTTTCCTCCTTTAACTGAGAATCCCTTGAAACCGAGATTTTCAAACACATTGAATATTGTTATATCCCCAGTATGAAGGTTTTATCTTCTCGTTTCAATCGAAAACCGTTGAAAATAGGGAAAACGTTATTCTCTTTCCCGGTCATTATCAATGACCATTCTTATGATCCTGTGGCAAATGCTTCAATTGCATCACGAACGACCGTGACCCCTTGGCTCAAAGCCGCCGAACCCGCAAAAGCTGCAGCCACTCCCACAGCTTCCATGATTTCATCTTCACTGCATTCTTCATCGATACATGCTTTAGTATGAGAAATAATACTGTATTCTTCATTCATACATACACTAATCGCGAGCGCGATGATATGTTTGTCCTTGGTTGTCAACTCGCCTTCTGCAAAACAGGCATCCATGAAGGCATTGTATTTGCGTGTAAGTTTCGGTAATTGCCCGGATAAATAGTTCATGCCGTCTTTATATTCCTGTAATGCTTCTTCGATAAAAGTGTCATCCTGTGCCATCGATACAACTCCTTTACTCTGATAAGAATTTTCATATCGATTAGCATGTGAAGTTACAGGAAAAAAATACATAATAAAAAGAGCATTCGCTCCCTGCTTCATGGGCAGGTGTGCGAATGCTCCTTCATCCGATCTATTATTCTTCGACAGGCACCACTGCGCCCTCGTATTCTTCTTCCATAAAGTCATGGACTTCATCGGATTGCAGAACATCGACGAGCGTGGCCACGTCTTCGTCATCTTCGTCTTCGCTATTTACGGCTATGATATTCACGTACGGATTATCAGCATCCGCGGATTCTGATTCAATCGAGTCCTCAAGTGGAGACAAACCATGATCAATGGCGAAATTGGAATTGATCAAAACGGCGTCCCCTTCATTATTTTCATAGGCTTGTGGCAAGATGGCCGCTTCATATTCCGGCTCGAACTGGAAATTCTGAGGGTTTTCTTCGATATCGTCAATCGTGGCTTCTACCCCTTCACCTTCTGCCAATTCGATCAAACCTTCCTCCTCAAACATGGTCAGGACACGGCCATGGTCGGCGACAGAATCGCTCATAAGGATGGTTGCCTCTTCCGGCAATTCGTCAAGGCTGTCGTAATCCTGGCTATAAACACCGATCGGTTCGATATGCACGCCACTGACTTCTACGATATCATACTCCTCAAATTCTTCCAGTTGATCGGCAAGAAAAGGACGATGCTGAAAAAAGTTCGCGTCTACATCCTCGTTATCGAGGGCTTGATTCGGAAGGGCATAATCGTTAAAGGTTTCGATTTCCAGATCAATTCCCTCTTCTGCAAGCAGATCATCGGCAAACTCAAGGATTTCAGCGTGAGGAACGTTGGTCGCCCCAACGACTAATTCAGACGGTTCTTCGTCGTCAGCGGCGTCCGTTTCTTCACCGTTTTCATCTGCTGTTTCCTCATCACCGGCGTCCTCGTCGGCTCCGCAAGCCACAAGGACCGTTGACAATGCCCCAAAAGTCAGCAGTTGATAAAATTTTTTCATCCTGTATTCTCCCCTTTTATCTTTTATCAATCTTTCGCGTGAGAACGTCCCCGATGCCTTGAACAATGAAGACGATCACGGAAATAATGACCGTCGCCACGATCGTGACATCCGTACTGTTACGTTGAAAGCCGTCCCGGAACGCGAGGTCCCCCAGGCCGCCGGCACCGATCACTCCCGCCATCGCCGTATAGCTGATAAGCAGAATCGCTGTGACTGTAATCCCGGAAACGAGCGCCGGCATCGATTCCGGCAGGAAGACTTTAAAAATAATATGCCTTTGGTTGGCGCCCATGGAGCGGGCTGCTTCCACAACGCCTTTATCCACTTCCCGCAAACCGATTTCCACAAGCCGGGCGTAAAACGCTGATGACCCGATCACCAAAGCCGGCAAAGCTGCATTGGGACCAAGCATCGTTCCCATAACCCAGTTCGTAAACGGAATCAGCAGGATAATCAAAATGATAAATGGCACCGAACGAAAAACATTGACAAATGTGGCCACGATACTGTTTGTCACCTTGTTCTCCCAGAGCTGCCCTTTCGATGACAAGAAAAGAATGAGTCCGAGCAGAATCCCAAAGAAAAACGTGAACAAAATCGCGACCCCACTCATATAGATCGTCTCCCATGTGGCCTCCAGCATGTTCTCCCAGTCAACATTTTCAAGCATCGGAGATCACCTCTGCTTCCACCTGGTGACCCTGGAGAAAAGCAATCGCGTCCTGCAGCTGCTTTTCGTCACCCTCAATGGAGACGAAAAGGGAGCCGTAACTTCCATTTTGTGTCTGGGCGATATTTCCCTGCAAAATGTTCACCGTGACATCACAAGCGCGAATCAATTCGGAGACAACGGGCTTTCCGGCATCGCCACCGACAAATGTCAACCGAATGACCGTGCCTTTTTCTTCCCGGAGTTGCTCTTCAATCGCTTGATTGGCATCGTCCGGATCGGTGACTTGTCTGACGAATGTCCTTGTGATCTCCTGTTGCGGGTGTTTAAAGACATCAAGGACGTTTCCCTGTTCGACGACGTTGCCATCTTCCATCACTGCTACACGCGAACAAATCTTTTGAATCACAGGCATCTCGTGGGTAATCAGCACGATGGTCAACCCAAGTTTTTGATTGATATCATGCAATAATTCCAGGATCGAGCTCGTCGTTTTCGGATCGAGTGCAGAAGTAGCTTCATCGCACAAAAGAACTTTCGGATCATTGGCGAGGGCTCGGGCAATGCCGACGCGTTGCTTCTGTCCCCCACTCAATTGCGATGGATAAGAATCCTCTCGACCTTTTAATCCCACCAGATTAATCAATTCCTCCACGCGCGCGTTTCTTTCGGATTTGGCTACACCGGCAACTTCGAGCGGAAAGGCAATATTGTCATGAACCGTCCGTGACCACAACAGATTAAAATGTTGAAAGATCATGCTGATCTCTTGCCTCGCCGCTCTTAACGCCCGATTCGATAGATTCAACATTTCATAGTCCGCGATCTTAACGGTCCCGGTCGTGGGCGTTTCCAGTAAGTTCAGAAGACGGACAAGGGTACTTTTCCCTGCACCGCTATAACCCACAACCCCGAAAACCTCACCTTTTTCAATGTCAAGGTCGACATTTTTGACCGCTTCAACCGACTGGCCTTTCAATTGAAACGTTTTCGAGACGTTATTGAGATGTATCAGCAGCATGACCCCCCTTCTTTATAAAAACCAACTATCCTGCCCTGTTCAGTATAGTTTTGTTCAAAAAATAAACCTTTTGCCCACGATGAGCAGAAAGGTGACAGGAAAAATTTCTGTCTCATCTTCCAAGGGTAAAACCTTGCAGGAATTGGCACCTTTGTAATCAGCATTACCGGTTGCCGGGCTTCATCGGGCCAGTCCCTCCACCTCTCCGGATAAGAATTTTTTATTCATTACATTGAATGATTTGTATTCTAGCACCTGATTCATAAACTGTCAACAGCCGGGGTTTGACAGGAGATGGCGTGGGTCGCTTTCGTTTGAGGGATTACTTCGCGCTTCTTGTTCCTCTCGGAGCGGCTCACCTTCGTCTGGGGGGTTACTTCGCGCTTCTTGTTCCTCTCGGAGCGGCTCGACCTTTGTCTGGGGGATTACTTCGCCCTTCTTGTTCCTTTCAGAGCGGATCGATCTCCGTTTGAGGGATTACTCCTTAATACTTTAACCTCACCCAATTGACAAGGGTTTCTGCTCTGGATTCCTCCTCCGTCGAACGTTACAATAAACACGGAAAGGAGTTTTTCTAATGTATGAGTCTTTAATATTCTTAAATGAAGCCGAGCGGGCTGAGTGGTTGACGTCATATCTTATAGCTTTCGACAGTATAAACGGAGGGCAGGGAGAAAAGGAAATCGCCATATCCATTCATGACCTGATTCGCTCTTTTCCATATTACCGGCATCACCCGGAACACGTTTGGTTACAAACAACTTCTGATAATGTACGTCAAAATGTTTTTGCTTTTCTGCCGGGAAAAAAGGACACAAAGGAAACCGTCCTCTATCACGCCCATTATGATACCGTTGGCATTGAAGATTATGGCACACTTAAATCTCATGCCCTTAATCCAGAGGCATTGCTCGATTACTTTTCCCATGCCGCTGACGATACAGACACCCAAAAAGATGCCAAATCAGGTGATTGGTTGTTCGGACGCGGATCCACGGATATGAAGAGTGGCATTGCCGTCCATCTCGTAAACTTGCTCTATTATGCCGAAAACGAACGACCGGAGGGGAACATCCTTCTGATGATCACCGCTGATGAAGAAAGCGAACACGTGGGGATGAAATCTGTGCTTACGGAATTGCAGCGGCTTCGCGAACGTTGGGGGCTTACTTACGTTGCAGCGATCAATGACGATTACATCTCTCCGCAATATGAAGGCGATCAGACGCGCTACATGTACACGGGCGCGTGCGGAAAGGTGCTTCCTTGTTTTTACATAGCCGGCAGAGAAAGCCATGTCGGTGATACAATGTCAGGGCTCAATCCGACCTCGATTGCCTCTGCACTCAATCTGGATCTTCACAACAACGTTAACATCACCGAGCCCCTTGACGATGAATTTGTTTTGCCGCCTACGTGCCTCTACCAACGTGATAATAAGCAAACGTATGACGTGCAAACAGCGACGAGCGCTTACATATATTTTAATTTTTGCCTGTATGAACGCACCGTAGATGAAACCACCGCCCAACTGCTGAAACACGCCCGTGCTGCGGCTGATGAGGTATCAAGAAAATATGAAGCCCGATATCGAGACTATATTGGCGAGCCGCATATCGATTGGTCCATTGAAGTCACGACTTTTAAGGATTTCAAAGCGTACCTGGAAACGTTGGACGTTCCTGTTAATGCCGTTATTGAAGACACTTCGGAAAAATACCAATATCTTGACATCCGCGAGCGTTATTTCAAGATCATCGAAGCATTGCAAGCGTTGGATCCTGCTCGTAAGCCAAGGTTGATTCTTTTTTATGCGCCGCCTTTCCTGCCGCACAATTATTTACAGGAGGGCACGCGGGCATGGAAAGCGCTCGCTGATACCCTTGAAAAGTCTGCCAATGAGAGCGGCGAAACATACCAAATCCGTCGCTTTTTTCCTTTTATTTCCGACAGCAGTTATCTCTCTATCCATGAAAGCGACGACGAACTATCGGCACTGGTTGATAACTTCCCGCAATGGGGGTCAGAGTATGACATCCCCGTGGATAAGATTCGCGAGCTGAACATTCCCGCCCTCAACATGGGGGTATATGGCAAAGACGCCCACCAATGGACGGAGCGGTTGTACAAGCCGTTCAGTTTTCACATATTACCGGGATTGATCCGGGAGATGACCACACGATTATTCGAAGAGGATGAAACCGCATGGCTGGATTAAATTGTAATCATTGCGAGGAAAAAATACCCCATAGCAGGCGTGCCAAAAAACGTCTCAAAGAAACCACTATCATTTGTCCCGCCTGTTATAACGAAAATGAACTTGATCAAGGGCTGCTCAGCCTGGCCAAATTTATTTTCTATGTTGCCATAGGTGTTACACTTTGTATCGTCGCCTACGATATTATGAATGATTTCCCATTAGAACCGTTGTTTACTGCTTTTGTCGGATTAATCCCGATCGTGATTTATCCGTTATTAGCAATGTTTCTTTTTCGGGTGGAACCCGGGTGACGACGCAAAAAACCACCCCTAAATGCAGAGCCGCTCCCCCGATCAGGGGAGCGGCTCTGCATTTTAATCCTCGTCGGTCATTTCATCATAGGCTTCAGCGGACATGAGGTCATCGAGTTCAGCCTTATCTGACGGCTCAACGACGACCATCCAGGCTTTTTCGTACGGGGATTCATTGACGAATTCCGGGGAGTCTTCGAGTTCTTCGTTGATTTCTACGACCTTTCCGCTTACAGGCGCGTAAAGTTCGGAGACGGTTTTTACGGATTCTACGCTGCCGAACGGTTCATTGACTTCCAGTTGATCCCCGACTTCCGGAAGTTCGACGAATACGATGTCGCCCAGTTCATCCTGTGCGAAAGCTGTAATGCCGATCCGTAGTTTTTCACCTTCATCCTTGACCCATTCGTGTTCTTCTGAATACATTAACTCTTTTGGTGAAGCCATTTTATCTGCCTCCTAAGTAAAATTATTGTTGCCAGTGATCGACGAATTCAGACTCCCTGAATCCGAGTGTCACATGATTGCCGTCGGTGACGATCGGCCGTTTAATGAGCATGCCATCCGATGTTAGCCAATCGATGATCTCCGCTTCGTCTGCATCGGGAAGCCTGTCTTTCAAGCCGAGCTCGCGATACTTTTTCCCGCTCGTGTTAAAGAACTTTTTCCATTCCAGACCGCTTTTTGATTTTAAATCCTGTAACTCCTCACGAGACGGCGGTTCCTTGACGATATGCCTTTCTTCATATGACACATCATGCTCGTCCAGCCATTTCTTCGCTTTTTGGCATGTGCCGCAGGGCGGATAACTAAATACGGTAAGCAAACGCTGACCTCCTTTATGTACCGTTACTTCTTTCATTATACGATAATTTTGTCATTGTTGATACCTTGAAGTTTGGCAAAAATTATTTTCGATATTCAAACCACACATCTGACAGGTATAGTATAATAATAGAAAACAAAGTCAAACCCGAAGGAGATTTTTCGGCCATGGCCACCCGAGCTCTATCCATCATCCAGGGAAGTTGGCAATTGCTGCGCATGATTGCCGTAGCCTCTTCAAGCTTTGCCACCATTATTTCCACAATGCTTCCTCTCTTTTTATATTACACGCTTTCGCCCAATAATCTTTTGTTCATTTTGCTGATTCTCATCACCGGCGCCATTTTCATTCACGGATTACTCACCCATTTATTAAATGATGTTTCGGATTATAAGTCTGGCACAGATGCCCTCAGTCCCGCCATCCTGTCCGGAGGCAGCCGCGTGACTCAGGATGGAATGATCTCCATCGAATCCATGGAAAAAATAGGTAAATGGCTGGCCTTCTACATCATTCTTATCAGCATCCCGTTGGTTTACCTCGGTTATTATCAACTTTCCATATTACTGTTGATCGGTGTCTGGGCGGCGGCTTCCTATTCCCTTCCGCCATTGCAACTCAGCTACCGGCCCTTTCTCGGGGAGATATTCAGTTTGTTTCCGGCAATGGTGGCGCTCGGGCTTGCCGGTGCATGGCTTGCGTTGGATGAGGTCCCCGTGTGGGCACTGCAAAACGCGACGATTAATGCCTTAATCTGTGTCGCCTGGGTGATGGTCCACCATATTCCCGATCGGGAAGCTGATAAACAGGCGCATCCCACAAAACAGACGAGTATCGTCTGGTCAGTGGAAAAATTCGGCGAGAGTTTCAGTCGCTTCCCAGCCCTGTTGTATCTTTTGCTCACCGGATTATGTGTCTTCTGGCTAGGGATGGAGCGGCTGTGGGCAGCGTTAGGTGTTCTCGTGATTGTCACCGCAGCGATCACCCTGGTTGCGAACATGAACATCAAGGATGACCAACAAGTCTCGACCTGCGAAAAAATATTGCTCCTGTTCGCGGTTATTACCGCAGTTTGGCTCGGGGTTTTTATTTAATTAAACGTTTATTTAATCAGGATCTTAATGTATCAAATTTTTCTTTCCCGTATTGACTAGGATATACAAATAATGAAAGGTTTGTCACAATGCAAGCAAAGCGCAATAAAAAGGCGATTTAGTTTATATGAATTTCAGTCTCCAATCGAGACATGAACAATCAGGACATAGACCCGGCATTGTATTCCCCCCTCATTTATTCATTAGCGATTTTTCCGATTACGAGCAAAATAAAGGATTATCCTTTTGAAGTTAAATTACCAGATGACTTAGTCATAAAAGGGCATGCGCCAGATGAAATAACAACAACTTGTTTAAAAAGAATATATACGTTCTTGTAACCATCTGTTGCATTTCGAGTGTTTCGCCATCCCCTCGACGATTAATGTATCACTAGTCGAGAACGGCTGAGATAAACTGGATATGACATTGTTCATCAAGGTAAAACCTGCTAATCCGATGACTTAACCCTTAACTTTAAGACCTAACAACGAAGCAAATTGTATCGCTTGAGACGTTGATACTTTACATCCTTTTAAATTCTCAATCGAAACAGTTAAAGAATCAAATTCGGATGTGCTTATATCAATTCCATTTAATGATGTCTCTTCAAAGCTTGCGCCATTAAGATCACATGAAACAAATTCTACTTTTTTGAGCTTGCAGTCAAAAAGGTCAGCGCTTTCTAACGCAGCATCATCAAAAATCACCTTTTCAAGTTTTGAGTTACCGAACATGATCATATTAAGAATTGATTTCCCAAATCTTGTATTACCGATGTAAGATTCTGTGAGATTGCTGCCTAGCAACTTACAATTAAGAAACTCAACGCGATTCATGGAGGCATGACGCAAATTAGCATTAGATAAATCACAATTCTCAAAACGCACATCGGTAAGATCAATTCGGCCAAAATCGGTATTAACAAAATTGCTGTTTTTGATAACCGTTTGATAAAGCCGTAACCGATCTATGAATTCGTTATCAAATTGAGAATCTGTAACGAGGCACACTTCAAATTCCGGATCTTCTTCGTAATAAATATCTGTAAATTTTCTCTCCGTTAAATTTTCAGGGATCATGGGTGCGTCAATCTTCACTTTATACCTACTCTCAAAGGAATTTAATTCAATTATAAGGGAACGCAAGTTCTATTTTCAGACATTTTTACTGAGCTTGTAATTTTAGCTCATAATTCGATAAACATGGGAAATACTACTATTACCGTAGTCATCGCTGGATGAAGCATCTAATCAAGATCCATCTTCTCAGGAGGTTCCATGAATGACGGAAAAGATTCACCTAACATCCGGGGAAATAGGTTCCCTTTGGACATCTTACATGAATAACAGTATGTCGACTTGTATGTTGGCATTTATGCTTAAGCACATTTCAGACCAGGATATTCAACCTGTGGTTCAATACGCTTATGATATCTCCTCTAATAATAAAGAACAGATACGCACCATTTTTGAAAATGAATCTTATGTCGTCCCTAATGCTTTTAGTGAACAAGATGTCAACATGAATGCACCGTGGTTGTTTACGGATGTGTTTTGTTTATCCTATGTGAATCATATGGCTAAAGTCGGCATGATATCCTACAGTGGTATGCTTTCGATGAGTGCTCGAGATGATATCCGAACCTACTTCACCCAAATGTTAACCGAAGCCAGCGACCTTTTCAATCAATCAAGTGACATTGCGTTCACTAAGGGGCTCAATTATAGACATCCGTATATTGAAGGGCCGAAAGAAACTGATTATGTGGACAGCAAAGCTTACTTCAAGGGATTTAATCCTTTCAGCGACCAACGACCTTTAAACGCCGTTGAAATTTCCCATCTGTATATCAACACCCTTACTAATTCCATAGGGATGAAATTGTGCATTGCATTTGCTCAAAGCTCTCCCCGTAAAGAAGTTCAAGATTTTATGCTGCGAGGAAAAGACATCTCAAAGAAGCACATAAAAATTTTTGTGGATATTCTCTTGGAGGATGAGATTGAGGCTCCAAGTGTACCGGATGTAGGTGTCAGTGACTCAACCACGCCACCATTTTCCGATAAATTGATGATGTTCCATATGTCGCTGCTCATTTCCTCAGGTATAGGAAACTACGCGACAGCTGCAGCAGCTAGTCAGCGAAGCGATCTCGTCACGGATTATGAACGACTATCGTTGGAAAGTGCCAAGCTTGCCAAAAGTGGAGCTGATATCATGATTAAGCATCAATGGCTTGAACAACCACCAGGAGCGAAAGATCGCGAAAAGTTAGCAAAAAATAAAAGGGATGACGTATGAGGATATGACACGGGAGGCTTTAACTAGTTCTCACAAGATACGGACCAGCTCAAACCCAAGTAACCGATACGCTCTTCTGTTATCGTTCCATCGCTTTCGATACAAGCATCTTTCGCATTGACAAACCCAAATAACCTACTTCGTTAGTTCTTATTAATTCCAGATAATGGTCCTTTTCCGTACAACCTAATTTTACTACTTTTACCATAAGAACCCCTTTAGACAAACGCCATCCAAAGGGGTGAAATGATACATCTTATTTAGACTTCGTATTTTTTCTTCTCGATAACTCTTTCGGCGATATCACGCTTAACGCCAATGACGTTAACCGGTGTCCGGCGCGTCAGTTTTCTGATCATGGATAGCATCGTGCGCAAGGTGTCCCCTTCTTCCATATGAATAAGGGATTCTTTCGCGTAGGCTTCAATATTTTGCAGGCCTTCTTCACAGATGACCTGGGTAAGCAGGAGCTTCATCGTTTCATTGTCAACGCCGTTTTCTTCGATCGCTTTTTCCGTTCGGGCGATGGCCGCTTCCATGTTGTAAATTTCGCTGACAATATCGGCGGTGTTCAATAGCAGCTCTTGCTCATTCTCGATTTTCTCGCCGTATTTTTGCATGGCTGTGCCTGTGCCCATGAGGAAAATTTTCTTGGCGTTGGAGAGCAAATATTTTTCTTTCTCCAGTGGTTCATCCCCCGGTTCTTCCGGCATAAAAGACATCAGTTCATCCTGAAGGCCATTGGCATGTTCCAGGAAGGGAAGCTCCCCTTTCATCGTTTTACGGATCAATGTGCCCGGAACGAGCAAGCGGTTAATTTCATTGGTACCTTCAAAAATACGGTTAATCCTGGAATCGCGATAAGCACGTTCGACTTCGTATTCCGCCATAAATCCGTATCCGCCATAAATTTGTACGGCTTCATCGGTCGTGTAGTCGAGTGTCTCGGATCCGTACACCTTGTTCAATGAACACTCGATGGCGTACTCGGCAATGCCTTTCGCAATTCTGGATCCATCTTCTTGCTCTTCTTCGGTTAAATCGCCGAGCTGTTTCTCAAACAAACCGCCCGTTCGATAGATGGAACTCTCCAGCGCATACGTCTTCACAGCCATAGAAGCAAGCTTTTCCTGAATGGTCGTGAACCGAGCAATCGGTGTGTTAAATTGCTTTCGCTCGGTAGCGTAGCTGGCCGCCAGTTCGATCGCGCGCTTGCTGCCGCCGAGACAGCCGACGCCGAGTTTGTAACGCCCCATATTAAGGATATTGAAGGCAATAATGTGACCGCGGCCAATTTCACCGAGCACGTTTTCTTTCGGGACGTGGACATCCTGAAGAATCAACGTACGTGTGGACGAGCCTTTGATGCCCATTTTCTTTTCTTCAGGGCCGGTCGATACGCCTTCGTATTCCCGCTCGACAATGAAAGCGGTGAACTTATCGCCGTCGATTTGCGCGTAAACGATAAAGACATCGGCGAAGGCCGAGTTGGTGATCCATTGTTTTTCGCCGTTCAGTACATAATGAGTACCCTCGTCATTCAGGACGGCTGTCGTTTTCGCACTAAGGGCATCCGAACCCGAGCTTGGTTCGGTCAACGCGTAAGCTGCGATTTTTCTGCCACTCGCGAGATCCGGGAGGTATCTATTCTTTTGCTCTTCATTGCCGAAGAAGACGATCGGCTGAGAACCAATACCGACGTGCGCTCCGTGGCTTAGAGAAAAGCCGCCTGCGTCGGAAAATTTCTCGGTAATCAAGGTTGAGCTGATTTTATCAAGGCTCAGTCCTTCGTATTTTTCCGGGACATCAGCGCCGAGCAAGCCAAGCTCGCCGGCCTTTGTTAACAGATCCCGGGAGAGGTCAAACTCATGGTTCTCCAAGCGGTCGATGAGCGGCGCTACCTCGCCGTGAACGAATTCCTCGGTCGTTTTTGCGATCATTTTGTGTTCTTCCGTGAACTCTTCCGGTGTAAAAACATCATTTTTTTCAACGTCTTCCAGTAAGAAGCCGCCGCCTTTAATGCTTGTTTTCATCGTTTCTGTCATTTTTATCTCCCCTTTTAAAGTAATTCAAACACGCCTGCGGCACCCATACCGCCGCCGACGCACATCGTGACAATCCCGAACTGTTCATTTCGGCGTTTCATTTCGTGGATCAAGGAAAGCGTGAGCTTCGTGCCCGTACAGCCGAGTGGATGCCCGAGGGCAATGGCTCCACCATTGACATTCACCTTGTCATGATCGATATTAAGCTCGCGAAGCACTTGCAGGGATTGGGAAGCAAAGGCTTCATTTAACTCGAAGATACCGATGTCTTCCTGGCTCAAACCAACGATATCAAGCACTTTCGGGATCGCTTCCACCGGTCCGATCCCCATGACTTCCGGGCGTACCCCTGAAACAGCCATGCCGCGGAATTTCGCGAGCGGCTGCAAGCCATCGGCTTCTGCTTTCTCCCGATCCATAACGAGAACCGAAGCCGCACCATCGCTCGTTTGTGACGCATTGCCCGCGGTGACGCTCCCCTGGGGATTAAACACCGGGCGCAAACCACTGAGTTTTTCCGCCGTCGTGTCCGGGCGCACGCCCTCATCCCGAGAGAAAGTGATCGTCTTTTCCTTAAGCTTATGATCGCTACCGACCGTTCTTTGTGTGACGTCTACGGGTACGATCTCATCGTCAAATCGGCCCGCTTCAATCGCTGCTGCGGCCCGTTTATGGCTTTCCGCCGCGAACGCGTCCTGATCCTCGCGACTGACATCAAACTCCTGGGCCACCTGTTCAGCCGTATGCCCCATATTCATATAATACTCAGGCGCATCTTCGACAAGTTGAGGGTTCGGGGCGATAACGTGGCCTCCCATCGGGATCAGACTCATCGATTCGGCTCCACCGGCAATCGCTGCCTTCGAGTGCCCGAGCATGATGCGTTCAGCCGTGTAACCGATGCTTTGCAAACCCGAGGCACAATAACGGTTAATCGTCGCCGCTGGCACACTGTTCGGCAGTTCGGCGAGGGCGGAAATACTATTGGCCATGTTCATCCCTTGCTCGGCTTCCGGCATGGCACAGCCGATGACGAGATCATCTACTTTGGCGCCATCGTAATCGCCCGCGCGTTTCAACGTTTCCTTAATGGTCGTTGCCGCGTAATCATCGGGACGCATCGTTGCGAGTGTTCCTTTTTTGGCTTTTCCAACGGGTGTTCTTGCTCCAGATACAATAACCGCTTCTCTCAACAGCTTCCCCTCCTAAATTTTCATGTTTTCGTAATGACTCAGTATAAATATTTCCGGGTAATCTGGCGCTTTAGCGCTGGAATCTGGCACTTTCGTGTTGGATTCTGGCGCTTTCTTGCTGGAATCTGGCGCTTTTCATCCACCTCTTAATTGCGCAATGGCTTTCCGGTTTTCAACATATGCTGCATGCGCGCTTGCGATTTCGGCTCGGCAATCAAGCTCAAAAACGCTTCTCGTTCAAGGTCAAGCAAGTAGTTTTCATCAACCTCCGTCCCTTTCGGCACGCGGCCTCCAGCTAGTAAAAAGGCAATTTTGCCCGCGATTTTCAGATCGTGATCGCTGATTTGGCCACCCATATGCATGGATTTGGCCCCCATCAACATTGTAGCGTAGCCGGTTTCACCTACCACCGGAATCGGCTTGCGTACGGGTGGCTGGTATCCTTTTTCATGAAGATCCCGGACTTTTTGCTTGGCATGCCAAACGGTGTGTTTATGATTGGCGATAATGTCATCGCGCTCGCTCATAAAGCCGTTTTCCGCTGATTCCTGTGCCGATGTGCCCACGGTTGCCATCGCGATTTTTTCAAAGACGGCATTGGCGATCGGCTGCAAGTCGAGATTCGCCCCCTCCGGCAACTTCTCGATTTCACGCATATATAGCTCTTTATTGCCGCCACCGCCGGGTACGAGTCCGACGCCGGTTTCAACCAGACCCATATACGTTTCCGCTGATGCCTGTATGCTTGCGGATGGCAAGCAAATTTCCGCACCGCCGCCCAGAGTCATTTGGAAAGGAGCCGTTACGACAGGCTTAGCGCTATAGCGAATCCGCGCGGTCATCCCCTGAAAACGTCTGATCACCATATCGAGTTCGTCAAAGGCATCATCCTGGGCTTCCATGAGCATCATCATGAGATTGGCGCCGACACAAAAGTTCTTGCCCTGGTTGGCGATGACGAGTCCTTTGTAGTTCGCTTCCACCTCATCGATGGCTTTATTTATCATCTGGATGACGTCCAGCCCGATGGCGTTATTCGGGGATGTGAAGGTAAGGGCGGCTACCCCGTCACCAAGATCGGAGAGCACGGCTCCGGAATTTTGCGTAATCACATTGTCTTTTTGTAAAAGCGAGGGGACGTCAATGTCTTTTTCATTGATATCCGGCTTTTGGTACGAGTGCTGATGGTAAAATTCGCCGGCATCCGTGTAAAAGCTTTTGTATCCGGCTTCGAGCATGTCCTTGACCCATGCCGGTACCCGCTCGCCTTCCTCTTCCATCCGCTTCACGGAACGCTCAACCCCGAGAGCATCCCACACTTCAAACGGACCGAGATCCCAGCCGAATCCCCATTTCATGGCATTGTCAATCGCCAGGATATCGTTGGCAATGACTTCGCTTTTCTCGGCCGAATAAAGGAGAGTGGCTTTTAACGTTTCCCAGATAAACTGCCCGGCTTTGTCATCAGCATAGGCAAGGGCTTCAATTTTGGCCGCTTTACCTTTCGCTTGCCCTGCTGCTTGTACGGATGGCGATTTTAACTTCTCGCCCTGTTGATATTCCATCGTCTCTGGGTTGAGCTCGAGAATTTCCTTGTTCTCACCTTTCCCTTTCTTCAAATAAAAGCCCTGGCCTGCTTTCTCCCCAATCCAACCTTTGTCAGCCATATCCTTTAAAAACTGGGGAGGGTCGAAAATATCCTGTTCTTTGCCTTCCACCTGATCGTAAACGTTGCGGGCGACGTGTAAAAACGTATCCAACCCGACGACATCAAGCGTTCGGAAGGTGGCGCTTTTCGGCCGTCCGATCAAGGTTCCCGTGATCGAATCGACTTCGGTGATCGATAGGCCCATTTCCTTCATTTTCTGTACGCTGACGAGAAGCCCATATGTGCCGATGCGATTGCCGATAAAATTCGGTGTGTCCCGGGCTTCCACGACCCCTTTGCCCAAAACTTCTTCCGCAAACGTTTTCATATTGGTCAATACGTCAGCATCCGTACTTTCCGTCGGAATAACTTCCAGCAAGTGCAAGTAACGTGGCGGGTTGAAAAAATGTGTGCCCATGAAGTGACGGCGGAACGCTTCCCCGCGCCCTTCGACCATGGCGTTAACCGATATACCGGAGGTATTCGAGGTAACTACCGTTCCCGGCTCACGGTATTGTTCCACTTTTGCAAACAATTGCTGTTTGATCTCCAATTTCTCCACAACGACTTCGATAATCCAGTCCACCTCGGACAAGCGTTCAATGTCATCTTCCAGGTTTCCGACTTCAATTTTGTCCGCGTTCTTTTTCGAAGCAAGCGGGGCCGGATTTTGCTTCAACAGTTGCTTTTTGTTGGTTGCCGCGAGGCGGTTGCGTACCGCTCGGTCTTCCAGGGTCAGTCCCTTGGCTTTTTCTTCATCGGTGAGCTCGTTAGGGACGATATCAAGGAGCAATACGGGGATCCCTACGTTGGCAAGATGGGCAGCAATGCTGGATCCCATAACTCCCGATCCCAGAACCGCCGCGCGTTGAATATCTTTTTTCATCGTTGGCCTCCTTTTTTGAATGAATGTTCATTCATTGTAAAGCAAGTGTCCAAAAGTGGCATTTACTCTTCCCTCCACTATAAAAGATAATGGGCTGCTTAGCAAGCAAAAATGCTATTTTTTACATGTCATAGTTCCCCTTTTTATTACACAGTCTACGGACGAGTCCGCAAAGCAAAGGAGGTATGAACATTGGCTATGCAGCAGCAACAACCAGGACAATCGGGACAACAAGGGATGATGATGGAACCGCCCCAGGTTCTTTCCACTAAGGATCAGCTGTATCTGTCTGATATGTTGAATTGGAACCTCATCGCCGCCAAGAAAGCCAATTTTTACGCAGGACAATGCACGAACAGCGATATTAAAAGTGAATGTCAACGTGTAGCGCAAATGCATGAACAACATTATCAGACGTTTCTGTCGCAATTACAACAACACAGCCAACAAGGAGGTTAAGACGATGCCGAACCAAGCCATTCAAAATCCGCAAACGACCGTGCCCAATACACAAAACATGACGGATAAAGATTTCCTTAACGACCTGCTGACTACGGAAAAATACATGACCGCTTCTTATACGACAGCCATGAATGAAGCTAGTCATGATCAGTTGTTCCAGCAGATTTCGAATGTTTGTCACGAAACGGAACAATGCTCGCGGCAGCTATTTAACAAGATGTTTCAAAATGGATGGTACGCCCTTGAAGGCGCTCCGACCCAGACCATCCAGCAAAGTCATCAGGAATATGCCGGCATGCAAAACCAGCTTCCATCCGGCAACATGCCGCACTAGAACGAAAAAGGTCCCTCGTCTAAAGGGACCTTTTTATAATGGCAATTCTTTTTTATCTTCATGGACTTGCTTCTTCGTTTTCTTATTCAACAACCCGTATAAAAACGTAAATAGAATCCCGCAAAAGCCAAGCACCTGGGAAATCGTGCCGGTGACTTCTGCTGTGGTCATAAGTCCGTAAAACAAAAAGAATATTGAGACGGTCATTGCGCTCAACATCCACAACAGTTTCATTCTTTCACCTTCCATTCTATCCATGTATTTATCTTATGAGCACCACACTCTCCTATGATTATTTTTTATTTTTATAATATTAAATAAATATAGAACCAGTGGCCGGGGAACGTTATATTCTTATAATTAAACCATAAATGAAGATTAGTGTCAACAGGTTGCATTTTCCATGTCAAGGTAAAGTCAAAGTCCAGTAATTTATTAAAAGAAATAACGTCCGTCTTTCCACTCTGTGAACCCTCAAGTGGAAGTATTGCCTCTTCGAGAAGGATCAGAAGCGCGAAGTAATCCCTCTGACGATGATCGCACTACCCCGAGAGGTACACCGTCTCTACACTTCCGGATATAAGTGATTATATTGACTTTGACGATGCCCTTTTTCCCATGTGTGGAAAACTGTATTTTCTGACAGGAACATTTCATCCCGAAGTCAGGCCCAGACACTTTTTACAGACAGTTTTTACCGATTTCCCAATGATTTTGTCCGTACGGACGGATTAGAAGGTGGTTGACGACTTAATGGCCTACGGTGGATTGCGTTAGGGCGTCATAGGCCTTTTTTGACGACCTAACGACTCTCCGCAAATCGCGTTAGGGCTTCACAGACCTTGGTTGACGACCTTACGCCTTCCGGTTTAGCGCGTTAGGGGCTCAAAAGTCCTTTTTCGGCGTCACAACTCCTCGTTTTGCACTAGGCAGCCAAGCGTTTACCGGCAAAGTCTTAGTTGCGCACACTCAATCATCCTGCAAAAGCGAACGCTGTATCCAAACGGCGGCCTGCGTCCCATCCCCCATGGCAATCGACACTTGTTCGGAATGAACGCCGATGTCACCGGCTGCCCATACATCCGGGACATTCGTCATCTTGGTTCGATAATGGGCGAGAATATGATGATTTTCCAGACGCTCAACGCCGAGTTGTTTTCCCAGTTCCGAATGAACGATGTTACCTGGAAAAGCAATAAACGCTTTCTCCGCGCGCAATGCTGCTCCGCCGGAAAGTGTCGCACCGGCAAACTGGTCACCATCAACGTCCACGCATTCAATGTTGCCCTCGTAAAGTCGAATGCCCGCGTCTGACAGCTTCTTTTTCTCATTAACAGCCAGCGCTTGATCGCCGTGATTCACGTACGTGAGCTGATCGGTCCATGGGGCGATTTCATGCGCCATGCGCGCACCCGCGTTTCCGGAACCCAAAATTAGCGTGTTACGGCCTTTAACTTCATAGCCATCGCAATCCGGGCAGATGTACACACTCATGCCAAAACACGGTTCAAGTTCCGGAAAAGGATTGGCATCCGTGACTCCTGTCGCTAAAAGCAACTTCTTGCCGCGATAGCTTTGGCCATCTGACGTTCGGGCATTAAAGCCTTCCGGCTCCTTCTGCACCTCGGTCACTTTTTTATCAATAAAATGAACATTGTATTGTTGCGCGTGCCTTCTTCCTGCCTGTCTTAATTCCACCCCGCTTACGCCGTTCGGCCAGCCGAGGAGATTCCGATATTCCCGGCAGAGCGTGGACCGTCCGCTTCCCTGATCAATGACTATGACATTTCGGTCATAACGCCCCAATTGTATAGCCGCTTGCAAACCTGCTATTCCACCGCCGATAATCATGACATCCGCTTGCATAAACACACCTCCAACTCCCCTTAGTTTGCTTCGCAGTCGACGAAAAAATGCCCAGGTCCCTTTCGAAACCTGGGCATTTTTCATCTGGAGGGTTTATGCATTCATTGAAAATGAATTTCACTTTCAATTATATTTTTATTTTAGATCTATATGAACTGATTGTCAATGCTGTTAAACTCAAAGCGAAGGAGGTCAATGCTATGAACGGTGACGACATTGAAAAACGCGTAATTGAACAATACCAGCAAGATGAGAATATGATGATCCTCGTCTTTGCGCAATGGTGTGTCAATCACGATTTGAATCCCCATCATCTATACAAGCGGGCATATCCGAACCAACCCATGAATGCCGAATTGGAAAAAACGCTGGAATTAACCGTTTCTAAAGAAGAGGCCGGCGACATTGAAGATGCCACCGTCCTTGACGTTCTTTCCTTGTTCGGCAATAACGATCTCGCTATGGTCGTCAACGCCGAAATGGAAAAGAAAAACTCAATCGATAAATGACAAGACGCGTTCGTAAACTTGCTCGGCCTTATCAGTTTGATCGACACCGTGCAATAATGCTCTGCCGTCTTTAAACAGGACGATACGGCAACCGTCGTAATCAAGCGTCGCCACGTCTTCATGCATGCGAACAAAGGAAACGTCCGCTGCCGTTTGCAGCTTTTCCATCGACACGGTTCTTCGTTCTCGCGGGCGGACATGCACGGTGTCACCGCCGCATAAAACGCGGACCTGCTTGCCTTTTGCCTCGTTCAGCAGGGATGGATACGTCGCATGCGGTCCACATGTCGGACAATCTTCGGCTTGTAAACGAGTCACGTCTATCGTTGCTGTTTCGTTTGTCCAAAGGTCAAACGAGCGGAGTCGCTCGGCAACGGCGGACTCATTTCCGCTGATGATTTTCAACGCTTCCGCGCTTTGCAGCGCCGTAACCATTTGCACAGCAGGAGCAATCACCCCGTCAGAATCACACGTTTCATCAAGGGACAGGTACGGACTGAGACAACGCAGACACGGCCCTTCATCCAACATAAAGGAACGCGACAAGCCATAGCTGCCGACGACGCCCCCGCATATCCACGGAACGCCGTAGCGATAAGCCGCATCGTTTAATAGCAGCCTTAGTTCAAAGTTATCCGATCCGTCCATGAGCAAGTCCGCTTTCGGAACGAACTTTGCTGCCTCTTCGGCCTGGAAATCACGGACATAGACATCAATATCTACGTCTGCATTCACTTCCTTGAGATAGCGGGCAGCGGCTTTGGCCTTCGCGACTTTATTGTCCGCATCTGCTTCCGTAAAAAGACGCTGCCGATGCAGGTTATGCCGTTCGACGTAATCACGGTCGATGATCGTGATTTTGCCCACGCCGGCTCTCACCAGTGTATCCGCAATCGTCGTCCCTAGAGCGCCGCAACCGACGAGCAAGACGTGCGCCTGTCGAATGCGCTCCTGGCCTTCTGACCCAATCGGTTCAAAACGGGTTTGACGGTCATAACGGCTAACCATAAAAGGGAACACCTTCCTGGGGGCTGCTCGCCTTGGCAAAGCGTTTCACCGGAATACGCCCGGCTTCGTAACTTAAACGTCCGGCCTGTATCGCCAGCTTCATCGCTTCCGCCATTTTCACCGGGTCATCGGCTTGCGATATAGCCCGGTTCAACAACACCGCGTCTGCCCCCATCTCCATCGCAAGACTGGCATGGGAGGGCGCACCGATACCGGCATCAACGATCACAGGCACCTGGGACTGCGCCACGATATACGACAAGTGGAGCGGATTCAGGATGCCGCGCCCGGTCCCGATCGGAGCAGCCCCCGGCATAACGGCATGGGCGCCCAGCTCTTCCAACTTACTGGCGAGGACAGGATCATCGGCTATATACGGAAGCGTGATGAAGCCTTCCTCCAAAAGCATTTCCGTGGCCCGATACGTTTCAACGGCATCCGGCAAGAGCGTTTGATCATCGCCGATCACTTCCACTTTTACCATGTCGCTGAGACCCGATGCCCGGGCGAGTTTCGCGATGCGCACCGCTTCTTCAGCCGTTTTGGCACCGGCTGTATTCGGCAACATGGAAAAAGAATCAGAGTTAAGCTCGGCAACAAGATCATCATCGTCGTCATCCATATTCATTTTAGCGACGGCAAAGGTCAGAATTTCGGTTTCTGAAGCCTTTACTGCTTCGCGCTGTACATCCACGCTCGGAAAAGTTCCAGTGCCCAGCAGTAATCGGGACCGGAACGTTCGATCGCCAATTTTTAACATATTCATCCTCCCCCCACGAAACGCACCACGACGATTTGATCGCCTTCAGCGAGTGCTGTTTGCGTGTATTCGTCCGGTCGTAACGCGACTTTGTTGTGTTCAATCATCGCCTTTTTTTCCACCAGGTTAAAATGGGTACGAAAATCTTCGATCGTTTCCAAGTCTGAAGGAACTTGTAGAGTTTCTTCATTAACGGTGATATTCAAGGGTACTCACCTCCTTTGTGGCTGGCCGTCCAGGTGCAAACGCTGTTAATGCTTCTGTATTTCCGGTCATGATCGCAGCGACGATTTCTTTGCCGGAAGCGGGCGCGAGCAATATGCCGTTGCGCCCGTGTCCACTATTGAGCCAGCATCCGCGGATGGTCGGGTGAGGGCCAAGCAGCGGAAGATCATCGCTCGTCTGCGGACGTACGCCGGCCCACATTTTCGTGATCGTGG
Organism: Natribacillus halophilus; assembly: GCF_900100185.1. Classification (GTDB taxonomy): domain Bacteria; phylum Bacillota; class Bacilli; order Bacillales; family Marinococcaceae; genus Natribacillus; species Natribacillus halophilus. The sequence goes on from NZ_FNEN01000011.1 coordinate 36,291, forward strand.
CATTGGCCACTTCCGGAACCAATCGTTGCGCGTGCCGGAGGACCTCGCCGATGCCTTGCACCGTCGTCGTTCGCTCCCGAGAGGGTTGTGAAGTCGCGCCGATTAACGTCTCGCCATTCGGTTTCGGCACGAAATAGAAATGATCGTGATACAACGTCTTCGTCACGAGCGGTCGGTACGCTTGCACGCGCACGGCCTCTCCTTTGATACCGTTGATGGGCAAAAGATTCTCATGAGCGGCGCCTATGAATGGATCCGGACCGGTGGCGATTACGACATGCTCGCCGTAAAATGTCTCGCCGGTTGTCGTGCGAATCCCCTGACAGCTCTCACCGTCTTGGATGAGAGAAAGCACTTCCGTATGCGTTTTAAGCTCAGCACCCTGAAGCGTCGCCGCCTGCTGAAACGCCCGTGCCGCTTGCGCCGGTTCCACATGCGCTTCTTCGGGAAAATAAAGCGCTCCCTCGGCGCCAGCGGCTAATGACGGTACCCGTTCATAGAGTTCTTCCACCGCCCATCGTTGCACCGCTTCACCGGCGTCTGCTTGCCACTGCTCGATTTGCTTTAATTTTTCCCATTCTTCTGATGAAAAGCTGGGTTTAATCGCGCCGGAAACCGTTCGGCTCAGGGATGTGCCCGTTTTTTCCATCAGTGCGGGCTGGAGCTGCTCGTATAATTTTCGGCTTTCTTTCGCGAGCGGATACAGGGGCGTGCGGGATTGCAATTCCACCTGCACGCCGAGCATTCCCGCGGCTGCCGAGGTTGTGCCGCTTCCCGCGCTGTCACGCTCGACGATGAGCGTTTTCAGGCCCGCGCGGGTGCTATAAAACGCGGTCGCGAGCCCTATGATCCCTGCTCCAATGATGATGACATCGTACTGTTCATGTCGTTTCATAGTTGATCTGTCCAAAATGATTGAAGTAAGATGCTTCTTCCTCCGGTCGTTCCGCTTCCCAAAATCCTGATATAAGCGCTATTCCCGCTGCACCTGTTTGGGAAACTTCAGCGATCCGGTCGCGAGTGATGCCTCCGATGGCCATGACAGGCACACTGACCGATTGAACGACTGCTTGCAAAGCTTCCAGCCCGCGCGGTGGCGTGTCGGGTTTGCTCTCGCTCGAGAATACGTGCCCGTAGTAAAGATAGTCGACCCCTTCTTCTTCACGGGTGACGGCCTCATCTTGGCTGTGTACCGATGCCCCCACTTGTAAGCCCGGAGCTTTTTCCTTGATATCTTTTCCTTTCCAGGAAGAATGGCCCGGCAAATGAACGCCACCCAAATCCCATGCAATGGCAGCATCTGCGTGCTCGTTGAGAATGATTCGCTCGCGGTTGACGCCAATTTTACGAAGTTGGTCAATCTGTTGTTTTAATCGCTGTAGTGAAGCTTCTTTATCACGGACGTGAATCATATCGATATTTTTTATGGCATGGCGCAGTTGCCTCACTTGAATATGAAACGGCCATTTATTCGTCGTTAATAAATGCCAAGTCATGCTTAGTGCCTCCTTATTCGTCTGCCAGCAACGACAAAAAGCCGTCCTCTGGACAGCAAAGGACAGCAGAATTAACTCGATCGCGATCTACTTTCCTCCGCTGGCTTCATCCAGATCAGGTTCCAAGGGTTTGAGGACTTCCTCATCTCAGCCCGTGCAGGGCACCCCCAGTAGAGTTTATTTTATTATATAATAACAATGGTGGAGAACGGGCGTCAATGGTGGAGAACGGGCGTCAAATTTTTATCAGCCGGATAGATCGATTTACCTTTCAACCAATAATCTGGCGCTTTCACAGTGGAATCTGGCGCTTTCGCAATGGAATCTGGCGCTTTCCGATGATATTCTGGCGCTTTCCACCGATATTCTGTCATTTCTTCCGAACTGACCAGCCAAACACCATCAACGCGCCTCCTCTTCCACGTCCCAGGCGCCCTGTTGTTTGCGGATATATACGATTTGGCCGATATGGTAGCTCGTATGGATCATCATATTCGCGAGGACGGTTCCCCACGTCTCCCCGCTCTCTTCAGTCACCGGCGTGAGCCACATCGATTCCCGCGATTCGCTAATCGCTTGTAGCCACTCATCCATCATCGTTGTTAATTGCGCGACGGTGACGGACCAATCCAGATTTTCACCGCTTTGAAAAGTGGCTTCATTGCCCTCTTCGATCGGCGGCACAGGCTCCCCCTTAAAACGATCAAGGCAACGGCTATTATATACAATGAGATGATTCACAATTTCGTGGATGCTATGGTCCGAATCCGCGCGCTTCCAATTCGCCTCCTCATCCGTAACCCCCGCCAGCGCCTGCTGCAGACATGCAAACCAGTGATTTTCATCATGACAAGCGGATAACTGCCGTAAAAAAATTTGCTTTGCCCCCATCAATGACCCTCCCCCGTTTGTGCTAATGTGTCTGGCTTCGCCATCGACCGCCGATTTTCCTGCTCAAAAAATAAAAAAATTCACCTCTTGTTGTTTTTCCTCATGAGGCCTATCCTATAGTAGAAAGGAATGGTCATATGCTGTCGATCTTTTTTTTACATATCCCCTTTGCGCTTATTATTTTATTTTCTGCATTTACTGATCTTAAAAAGAGACTTATTTACGACAAAGTGACGATCCCTGGAATGGTTTATTTTCTTATTTTCAACGCGATCATCGATATTTCACATTTTCACCATTATTTGCTCGGCGGACTATTATTGGGAGGCATCCATCTTTTTCTCGCCGTTGTCAGCCAAGGGCAAATCGGCGGTGGCGACATCAAGTTATTCGCACTGATCGGCTTTGCCATGGGCGGAGAGGCCGGCTTTACAATCTTTATTTACACCTATCTCATCGCAGGCTTATGGGCCATTCCGTATCTCATATACATCAAGGTCATTCGTAAGCAAAAAAATGCTCCCATGGTGCCATTAGCACCATTTATCGCCCTGGGCGTGCTGGTTTTTTACCTTTTACAGATATAATCAGCCTATGGCACGCTAATTAAAATAAAGACTAAACGTGTTTCTTTGCAATCAAGACGGCCTTTGGTATCAGCCAGAGGGGAGCTCGGATATAGAACTGGAAACGGATGAAGCGGTTTAATGTGGCGGTAAGTGAAAAATTGATTTTCCTACACATGTATGCGGCAATACATGTGTAGGAGGTGCTCATTGTGGAATACCACATGAAAAGAAAACAATTTCATATGACAATTGATAATGAAAAAGTCTTGAAAGAATTGGCACAAAGTAAAGGTTTGTCCGAAGCTGAAATTGTAAGAGATTCCCTTCGTGCATATGCTGCGCAAAATGCAGAGAAGACAAACCCACTTTTAGAAATGGCTAAAAATGCCGAGTTATATGAGTACGATTCCCCGAGGATTTGTCCACTAACCATGATCACTATCTTTGGGAGATGCGTGAACAGGGAGCACACTTTAAGCGCGCCCCCTCTGAATTTGACAAAGGGTACCGATATTAAATATCCAGATCATCCTCTTCTCCAGCCCCGCCGGGGCCGCCTCCTCCGTCAGGTGCTTCTCCACCTCCTGGCAAGTCACCTCCGCCTGATCCATCACCTTGTCGAGGAGCAGATCCCTCAGGTATATCACCAGGCGTAATAGGATTACCAGGTTCTATCGGTGTAGCGGGAGTGATTGGACTCCCGGGTTCAATGGGATCCCCGGGGTTCGGTTGATCCCTCGATTCTGGTGGATCCCCTGGTATAATAGGATCACCAGGCTCAATCGGGTCACTGGGAGTAATAGGATCTCCCGGTTCTATTGGACTGCCAGGATTAATGGGTGTAAAAGCTAAACCTGTAATTGAAAACAAGGGTGAAAATGCTAGAAATAACGCTATTACGCCAGCAAAGAGCCTGCGGAATGTTTTACTCATGGGATTTAACCTCCAAAACTGTTCTATTTGGCTCTATGTTTCAATCTTGATGTGTTAATCATTGACATATTCATCTTGTAATTCTTCAATGTCTTCGACCATCTCTTCGTAGTTCTCATCGTTAATGTCATCCAAATCATCACGTATTTCATCGGCAATATCGCTTTTCATACTTTGTAAGTCATCAGCTTCAGACCGAATGTACTGTCTTGCATCATCTGTAATGACATCCTCATCTTCAAGAAAATTAGCGATGTCCAAACGAACCGCACTTTCTTGAACCCTATAGCCTTCTCTCCATTCACTTCGGTATGCAGGAATATCCCCCATGCTTATTTGAAACCTATCACTATGTGCCTCGCTTTGCGCCCCACTCAACCAATCTTCCCAGCGTTCAGAAAGCTCTTCCGATTGCTCGAGCTGCTGCGTCAATTCGTCTTCATTCGCCGCATTCGTATATGTCCCTTCCGTCATGTCGGCCAATTCACGTAGTTCTTCTTGCCCCTCAGGATCAATGTCAAAGCCGATAATATTCAGAAAAGGTTGTACTTCTGAAGAACTCAGTTGTTCGGCTGCTTCAACTGGATCACCGTCACATGTTTCAATGCCATCACTGACGAGGTAGATGATATTGGTGTTTTCTTCCCCAGGGTAATTTTCGAAATCTTGTTCCGCTTCTTGTAAAGAATACGAAATAGGCGTCCAGCCGGTAGGTTCAACGTCGCCCAGCTCATCAGCAAATGCGTCCTCATCATACTCCTGGATATCATAGACAAGCTCTGAACTTTCACAAGACTCTTCCCTTCCTTCATTCGTGTTATCCCCTTCATGTCCATACACACGTAAGCCAATTTGGGCATCTTCCGGCAATGTCTCAACGAAGGATTCGATCGAATCTTTGGCAATCTCCATTTTTGATGTGCCCTCTATTTCTTCACCCATACTGCCGCTGGCGTCGAGAATGATTTGGGCATTAAATTGATCTTCAAACGAAAATTGCCCTTCATCTTCAAAGTCAGGATGTCCAATTTGTGTTTGCCGGATTTGCTGTACAATATTATTGGGATCGGGAAAATCATTAGCCACCCACGAATGAATGAGTGTCCAAAGTTGCTCGTAGGTTTCTTCCGTTTCCTCCCATTCGTCAGCTTCAAACTGCATTAACGGTTCCAATACCTCCATAAATTCTTCTTCATGATCATCCATTCGTTGTCCAGCCAGAGGTCCGGGTTCTTGCTCCAGAATTTCATCCAGGTCTTCAGGTGGGGCATCGACATCAGCCACTTGTTCATCCAACCATTCATTGGGATCTTGGGGATCCTGCTCTGTGGTGCTTTCGTCTTCGATGTCGCCATTTTCCTCTTGTTCAGTAGCCTCATCATCCGAACATCCATATGTAACCAAAATTAACGCCATTAAAGAAACGATTACAACATGAGTGAGTTTTCCCAAAAAATATACTCCTTTCAGTACCAAATTTTTCATTCAATCATACATCCACTCCATATATGATATAATCTATAGCACCTTTTTTAAATAATAATGGCGAATTTTTCAAATTAAATCGAACAGACATTAGGAATTGTCGTTACTGTTTTTACGTTTTTAGGTGCATGTCTAAGCCTTTGGCTATTATGGGATTTGATCCCTTAATGGGAGCGGCTTAGTATGATTTGAGGCCGTCGCGATGCATCCACCGCAAAACATTAATCAAAATCGATCAAGAGACTAAAGCGTTTTATTTAGCATACGAGAAGATACATCATAGGGGCGCACTTGAGAGCTTATGAGAGGCTTTTTTAGCAGATAAGAAACCATCATGGCGGCTGAGCATACCGCCACCATCTATCATGAAAACAACTGATTTAGCGCAAAAAGTATAATCGTGACATATGTTGGTTATACTGATTGGTTTGCGCTGCTCCAATAATGGTTGTTTTCATACAAAAGTATAACTTTCTTATCATGCATAAGTGCAACTAAGGCTTTCGCCAGGCTTGGCGATAAGCCAAGTTTTCTTTATGGAAGGGCGAGTGTTGTCCCATACATTCCATAGAACTAAAGCATTCGTTTCACGGAAGGTTTGGCACCCAGGATGATCGGGAAAGGTGATGGATACACCCTTGATGAAATTTCACCTCATTGATTTGCCATAAGATAACGATCTGTTGTATACTGTGAATAGGACATACAGGAAAGACATACACTAAAAAGACCGACCGGTGTGGTTGCACCGACGGTCTCCCAATAGAACGTATCCTTCAGGGATAAGCGTTCACGCATTTGCATGAAGTAGTTACCCAGAGGTTAGGACTCTCACGGGGTAGCTACTTTCGTTTTTTGTTAGCATCTGATGCAATATAATAAACAAGCGTAGACGTTACCACGCAGAGCATCAAGGCTTCATAAACAGAAATGGAGGATCACCTCCCTCCTGTCCGTCAGCAACGAACGGCCACAGACACGAAGGTTCGACAGGTGAACGCTACCCCTGAGAATCTCATTCTATTGTTCCTCTAGTATAACATATTTGAAAGGGATCGCCTTCCCCATCAATGTCATTTTGTGCGGCATTTCTCGTACTCCCTCTCTTAAATCCGTTTCGACAATGCGATCGTGCGTGGTTTCGATTTGTTCTATTTGATACCCACCTGCGTAAGTATCGTTACCATATGGAACATCATATGCCGGTTCGTCTCCAGCCTCAAATCCATCACCTTCAGTACCGGTTCGGACTGCCTTTTCAAAATGCTATGTTTCAATTGTCCTTCTGTGCTACTCTTCTCTTAACGTCACGTTCACGCGAGCAAGCAAATTGTTTGTTTCCTGTTTGAGTTCGGTTCCTCAAGATGTTCTTTATTCTCACTTGAACTTTCAAATTGCACCAACTGTAAATATGAATTTCTGCAGCCAAAGACAATAAGCGAAGCAATAACGCAAGCGGGTAATAAAACTGATCAAGAGCGCGACTGCCTTAAAGTAACACCCTTTTATAAGCAAAAAACAAGCTTTCTTCGAAATTTGATTCTCTTCATCATGGTACTGATATCCAGTGTAAGAACGATCCATGACATCAGATTCTCCACTAAATGATAGGTCATCCAACCATCCCAAAAATCCGTTGTCTTCTTGCTTAACCTGATTTCCGGTATTTTTGGAAAACGACTTACGGGCACCTAAGATGCCTCCAAGACTTCCAATACCAGCACCTATTCGTGATGAAAAACCACCATTGCCAGTATTGCCGAGTCGATTCAAAGCACCACCAATAGAATTATTGTTGTTAAATCTACTCATCGTATGGCTCATATTTTGGAAGCCGTTTCTTAATAGCGCTCCACCACCCATAGCCGAAAACGTCGCAACCGCTAACGCGCCTAAACCGGCAATACCTCCGGCCATCATCGGGGTTGGCGTGGTGCTATCATTGCCGAACGTATAACCCATACCAACACTCAAACCAAGACCACCCGCGGCGAGTAAGGTGCCTGTTCCGAGACCAAGCCCTAAAAACGCACTCAATCCTACGATCGCTCCCGCAACCAGACCGGAACCTATCAGACTGCCAAGCAAGCCGCCACCGGCTTCCTGAGCGTCCGCCATCAATCCGTCTGAGCTCGTGACGTATGCCATAAAGAGGCCCATCAAGGACTGGTCTGAATCCGTACTTTCGGCGCCTCCTACAGGTTCTCCGTCGTCTCGTTCACCGCTGCCGCCTCTGCTGCCACGATTATTCGGACCGCTCGGTTGCTGTTATTCTGCGTGGGTACTTTCTCCGGTCCCGGAAGCTTCTGAATCACCGGCGTCGCTAGTACCAGTTCCACCTTCGCCTTCTCCCGCGTCACCGGATTCGGAGTTGGGGCGATCTCCGCCATTTCCTTCTCCGGCATCTCCGGTCCCGGAGCCAGGACCGTCTCCACCATTTCCTTCTCCGCCTTCACCGGTCCCGGAACCAGGACCGTCTCCGCCATTTCCTTCTCCAGCATCACCAGTTCCGGAGCCGGGTCCACTCCCCCCGCCTTCAAGATTCGGAGGAGCATCGGTGATGCGGGGCGGATCTCCGTCACGCTCTTCCACATCGTGGGGGGAGAGATTCGTATCCATACTATCTTCATCTGCCGCTAATCCTGTTGTTGTGATCATCATGGTGAGAGCCATCGTGCCGAGAATACTCATCATTGGCTTCTTCTCCATGGTCATTCACCTCATATCCTTATTTGGTTTCTGGATCCTGTATGTCAACGATTGCCTGCTTTCTTCAAAATCAGCTATTTTCTTCTCATAAGCAATCGCTAATCGTCGATGTCTTGCTCACGAAGTTCTTCTCGTTCCTCTTGCCCTTCCTCTATGATGTCTCGTCGCTCATCCCGGCCTTCCTCTACCGCTTCCAGTCTAAAATCTCTGGATTCTTCTCTCATATAGGAACGGAGTGTCCTGCCCCGATCTTGAATATGCGATTCAATCTCGCGGTCATTCACTTCATCGCCGAGGTTCAATTGTTCCAGGATATCTTCCAAATGAGCAGTTTCTTCCTCGCTCAAGTCGGTCATTTCTGCTTCCATCTCTTCGGATATCTCACGATAGTCCGCTTGTTGTTCGGTACTTTCCGTTGTGCTTTCATCCGCCCATTCAAACCACGCATCGATTAACTCCAACCGTTCTTCCTCAAATGCTTCCCGCAGTTCCTCACCGGTGTCAGCCGGCAAATAATCTCCATCGCCCGCGTCCGCGATATCCATCAGGGCGTCCTGTTCTTCATTAGGTACGTCAAAACCGATAATATTAACAACGGCTTCAATCCCACTGTCGTTCAAATCTTCTGCTGCCTGAACTGGATCGCCGCCACATGTTTCTTCCCCGTCACTCACGACATACACGATGTTTTCAACGTCTTCACCATCTTCGCCTTCCAAATCCTCCTGGGCAGCTTCGATGGAAGAGCCCAGCGGGGTGTAGCCCGTCGGCTCAAATTGATCCAGGGCATCCGTGAAGGCTTCTTCATCATAGGAACCGAGCGGATAGACTTCTTCCGTTCCCGCGCACGATTCTTCCTGACCCTCCGGTTGATTGCTGCCTTCATGGCCGTAGACTCGGAGCGAAATATTCGCTTCTTCCGGCACTTCGCTCACAAAGTCCTCGACAGCATCCTTGGCCAAATCCATTTTGGTCCCGCCGTCCATTTGTTCCGCCATACTACCGCTGGCATCAAAGAGTACTTGAACATTGAGCTGAGTTCCGTCTTCACCGACTTCCAAGTCCTCAGGGTTGTCGCCTGCACTGTCATAATCTATTTCCATGTCATCAAAAAAATCCTGATATTCCCGGTAATCCTCAGCCGTTAAATCAAGCATCTTGTAAAACAGCTCTTCTTCATCCGCACCGTTCTCTGCCGCCGCCTCTAGGGGTTCAAGAATGGCTTCTTCATCAGCTTCGTCATGATACGTACCCGGTTCGGCGCGCATCCATTCCTCGGGGTCATCGCCAGCAAAACGTTCTAGATCTCCCCAGTTAGAATCTACGGATGCATCCGCTTCTTCAGATTCTTCCTCCGGCGTTTCATCCGAGGCATTATCATCCTCTTCGGTCGACTCTTCGTCGCCATCTCCGCAGGCCGCCAGCACGAGAAACAGCGAAGCTAAAGCGGCATGTCCAATCTTCATGAGTCCAATAACCTCCTGAAAAAAGAATTTGATTATAAACGCGTTTAAAACTTTTTATGTATATGTAAAACGAATTTTTCACCCAATATTTTATGCTCTAATGAGTTATTTTTAGATGCGCAAAAACAGGGAGCACACTTTAAGCGCGCTCCCTTTGATTTTTGACAAAGGGTACCAATGTTAAATATCCAAATCATCCTCTGCTGGCTCTTCCATTTCCTCTTCTAGATCCTCGATATCAATCGCTTCGTCAATGGCTTCTTCTGGTATGTCGATTTCATCGGTTTCATCGAAGTCGGAGAAAGTCCCTTGCATTTTTTGCGACATCTCCATCGATTGTCCTCCTTCTTCCATCTCCAATTCCATATTCATCTCTATTTCATCTTGATAGAAGGTTTCTTTGTCAATGTAAATTACATAATCCAGGGCGTTGATGTCCATCTGTCCAAGGAATTGGTCCATTTCTTCCTGCATCTGAGGATCTCCCATCGCTGCAAATTCCTGGATGAGCTCCATGAACTCATCACCGAAACCTTCAATGGATAAAGCATAACGGTCCTCTTCTTCTTCCATATTTAGATCACTTGCAAATGTTTCCATCATCTCAAGTTGTTCTTGCGGGGACATCTCCAAGTCCTCAATGTTTTCCAAACCCAGATCACTGCCATCCATCATGATCCATTCATCCATTTCCGGATCCAGCATATAAATCGTGCCATCTTCATCCATGTATTGTTCGATTTCCATCTCTTCTTCCGTCATGGGATCAGGTGTAATCATCGTTTGCGAGAACGACATCGGATCCAAAACAACATCCATGTTCATCGTCATATCCATGGGCATTTCTTCACCATCTACGCTTATGGTCTGGTCCATATCCATCTCTGCGCTGTAACTGTTTAGTTGATCCATCGCCTCCATCGATTCGCTCAATACCTCTTCTGCATCCATCTCTTCTTCCGTCGCGTCTGCCTCTTCTGTCTCTTCTGTGCCTTCATCCATGCCATTTTCGTCTGCAGCTTCTGTGTCCTCAGTCTCCTCCGCTGCCTCGTTTTCTTCTTCACTGTCTTCTGCAACTTCTTCAGTATCCGCGTCTTCATCTCCACAAGCTGCCAACATCAACATTGCCGCCGATGCAGTTAAAAATCCTTTCATTTTCGTCATTAAGATTACCTCCTCAATATGTATTACTTTATCTCTAAAGCATAATGTAAAATACTTCTTATCTCAAATTATTCACTCTATGGATGCTTCATAACCAGGCTACGTTATAAAATCACGACGCTTCCTCAGAAATTTCATGTCGCTGCAATAGTACATCCATCCTCGTTTGAAAAAGCAATGATTGCTCATAAGCCTGTTCATAATATTCATCTCGTTCCTGGAATAACTCTTCAGCTCTAGCTTGATCGTTATCTTCAATCGCGGCTATAAAAGCCTCTTCTTCCACATTTATAGCTGCTAAGTAATATTGTGCTTCTGCTTGCAGCATGGCATGAAGATCTTGATTGTCCGTGTGAGATAATTGTACATCTTGTAGGTAATTATTCATGAGTTCAATCTGAGGCTGTAAGTCGTTTATAATAATGGAGAACATTTCCTCGTCATCGCCTAAATCAGCTGCAGTCTGATATTCGTCATACATCATTGTTAAATCTTCTTCTATATTACGATATTCAGCATGTGGGCCATATATATATTCAAGGAATTCTTCTTCCCCCGTTTCGTTACAAGCCGTTAACAGGAATATCCCAAATAGCGAAAACAACATCATTTTTGCCATGATCTCAACCTCTTCAGCTATAAATTCCGATGGTTCCATGATAGAACTTCAACAAATGAAGTTTCCAAACCAACCCCTCTTTGATGGACCTCCTCACTTCCTTCATCAATCCAACCTCCAAAAGCGACTTGATCATAAGTGACAGCGGTAGTAACCTCAACTCGATTTTCTTCATTAAACATCGTTATCGTCGTCTCGTCTAAGCTTCCATTATTTCTTGTAATGATTTCAGAGACTTCGTTTGAAATTTGCTGACTTGCATCCACGAGTGCTTCCTCAATTTCATCCTGTAAATCCTGATCTTCAGGAATTTCTTCTTCGAGAATTTGATTAATCGCCTGGATTTCTGCTTCATTTTCACTATAGTTTTCCGCTGCCATAAGCTCATCTTTTCTGTCTTCAACGAGCTCTTCCAACTCTTCCTCTTCATCCTCATCATCATCATTATCGTCATTCTCATCGTCTTCGTCGTCTTCCTCACGTTCATAATCACCGATGACATCAAGCATTTCTTCGTATATAATACTCGTCGCAGCAAGACTAGCCTGTTCTGCAGCTGTTCCGGCTTGTTCATTAACCGCAAATATTTTTCCAAAATTCACGATAAAAACAAGCATCAAAGCAATGATCATAATTAAACCAATCGTAAGGTAAGTCACATTACCTTCTTCATTTTTCAAATGTTTTATGCCATTCATAATCATGGGATCACCCTACTCGTCACTGAATGATCGAGGGTAACGGAAGCCTCACTTCGCCATTGCGACGGTACAAAGATTAATCCGTGATCGACCGATATTGACGCTTCAAAATAACCGGAACCATCGGGCGTTATAGAAAAGTTTTGAACGCTAAGTGCGCTACTCTCCCCGACAACTTCTCGGGCAATATCTTCTGCCTCATGGGCCTCTTCTGTTACAGCATATACTTTCGCAGCTTCGTTCACGGCCGATTGCGAACTCATAACGGCATAACCCGAAGCGACCGCCTGCCACAGGATAAGGAAAAACATGAAAATAAAGGGGAGGACTCCGAGTAATTCAATGGTGGCTGATCCTCTTTCTTTTTTACAATGCTTTAGCATCTGTCTCACCTCTCTTGTGAAAAGCACTATTTATATAATACTGTAAATAAACGTGCATAAACAAAATTGTCAGGACGATGTTTGGATCCTTTCCTGCTACATTTTTTTTGAAAATATACCTTGTAACTAAGGATAAATAAATTAATGATATAAATCCGAACCAACTGATCCAACTTTCAAAAGCATTATAAATGAGAACATAAGGTGTTAATATATAGACCCAAAAACTTAAAAGTAAAACAACAGTAAGGGCTCCAAAAGAAATTAAAACTAGAAATGGAAGCCCCATAGGAATGAAACGGAACTCGTCGAATTGGTTTAATGCTTTCCTTCTCGTTAGAAACCAATAAGGAGAATACATTCCCACTGTTAAGATCGTAAGCGCAACGATTAACCATACCTGGGACTTTTTCGGTTTATGCGTGTCTTGTGGCTGAGTCGCTTCCATGATTACCCTTCCCTTTTCAAATTCACTTAGAAATTGGCGGCTTCATATGTTTCAAAGCTTTCAGGTATATGATTATGATAAATAACTGAAATAACACAAACGAATAACGGCAAGATCAGAATGTTTACAAACAGCTGCATGATATTCGTCGCTAGTGATAATTCAGTCGCAAGAGACGTACCAAAAGTAAGAATTGCCGTTAATAACACATTTAGTGACATGAACATAAGCACAAAGATCCCGACATCAACAAGTGAAGTTCTACTCCACTGCAGTAATGCTCTTAAAAGACCGCCTCCATGCTTATTGTGAACGATCGCAACATATGGATGGAGAACAGTTAAAATAAGTAAAAACAATCCCGGTAACACGAATATAAACAATCCTGCAACCGTTGCAAAAATAAACAGCATGGTACTCCCAATGACGGGAAGCAAATACTTGAAAAAGACTTTGATACTATCTGAAACTTTCACATGTTCATGCACAAGTGACGTTGCACTCATTGATATAAAAGGTAACTGAGCTAGTATCAGAATCGTTATTGCTGTCATGATGATGACAAATGAACCTACACCCTCGAGGTTATGAATACCGAAATATTGGCTAGCCCCGACACGAATTAAAAATTCTAGCATATACAGGGGAAGGACGATCACCACTGATAAAATAAGCACATTGATTAAATTTTGATTATATAATTGAAGTGCTTTCTTTACAATTTTCATTGTCACCGCCCTCCTGACATTAATTCTGGTTTTTTTCTGCTTTTACGTATGCAGGAATGCTTACTAACACAAAAAGATAAGCAAATGGAACGATCATTGAAACTATAACGGACAAAGCTACTTCACTGCCCTGTTGGGAACTAATCGCTACGGCAAAACCATAACTTGAAGGACCAATAACAGCAGCTGCCAACAAAACGGCACCATATATACGCCCTCCAACTGGATACTTTCGAGGATGTCTCATAGCATTATATAAATATTCTCTCTTGACAATGGCAAACAATAGAGCGAGGAGGTAAACAACTAATAACACCACCCCTAACCATGCAACTTCGCCATAAACCCTCCATACAGCTAGGAGCATAAAGAGAGCACTAACATTGAGAACGATTATCAAATGCAGGAACCTTTGTGCTTCCTCGTTATATCTTTTTGTTACAACTTGGAAAACACTGTAGATGAATAATAGCCCCACAATGCACCCAAGAATACTAGCATAGAGCCCATTAAATTCTGGTGCCGAGGATGCCGCGAGTCCCATTATAGCTGGAACTATAATGATAAATAGGGTTGCAATTCTCAAAGTACTTTCACTTGCTTCTTGTTGTTCATTTTGCACCATTTCACCTCCATCCTAATTTAACCTCCAAATATACCTTTAACACCATCCCATGCTTTCCCTGCTATATTCTTCGTACCGTCCCATGCGTCACTAGCTAAATTTTTCGCACCATCCCATGCTTGTACCCCTTTATCAAGGGTCCATTCTACACCAGACTGTATGCCATCTCTCATTCGCTGTCCTGGAGAGGTCATCATAAATAAAGTTGAACCTAGACCCACTCCTGCTCCAACTAAAGTACCGATGCCGGGGACAGCCGAACCTGCCAAGGCACCTGCTGCGACACCCGAACCAATGCTTGCCGCAGTAGTACCTCCTCCAATTATTCCTACATCAGTAATCATTTCAGAGGCAAAGGCTGTACCCCCATCACCGGCACTATCTCCTAAAGTATAGTCCCAAATATGGCTAGCACTAGTTAAACCTGCTCCAATTATACCCGCACCTCGTAAATTAGTACTTAATGATCCGATTCTATCATTAAATACACCGCCAAGAGTCAATCCATCATCAGCCAAACTTAATCCTTCTTCTGCAGACCCCATTACAGTACTAGGCGTGGACATTACGTCACCCTCTTCTCCTGGGCTCACTATATCCCAATACTCACCCGGCAATGATAGTAAATCAGATGCTGGAGAATTGTCTATTTCACCCGTTGCTTCAATATCTGTTCCATAACGATCCTCATATTCTGAATACCCATCTGCGTAAGGGTTGTTACCGTATGGATCATCATATCCCGTTCCGGCTCCAGCTTCAGATCCATCGCCTTCAGGACCGGATCCTGAGTCGGATCCGTCACCTCCGGGGCCGTCTCCTCCGCCGGGACCATCTCCGCCT
>NZ_FNEN01000011.1:51660-78665 GCF_900100185.1 Natribacillus halophilus
TTCCATCACCGCCGGGGCCGTCTCCTCCACCGGGACCGTCGCCACCTTCGGTTCCATCTCCTCCGGGGCCGTCTCCTCCACCAGGACCATTCCCCTCGGGATCATTCCCTCCACCAGGAGCTTCTCCACCTCCTGGCAAGTCGCCTCCGTCTGAACCACTACCGTCTCCAGGAGCGGATCCCTCAGGAATATCACCAGGTGTAATTGGATTACCAGGTGCTATCGGTGTACCTGGAGTGATTGGGCTACCCGGTTCTATCGGATCTCCAGGATTCGGTTGATCACCAGGTTCTGGTGGGTCACCTGTATCAGGCGGATCCCCCGGTATAATTGGATCACCTGGCTCAATTGGGTCACCGGGAGTAATGGGATCTCCCGGAGTTATCGGATTTCCAGGATTAATAGGTGTAAACGCTAAACCAGTAATTGAAAACAAGGGTGAAAATGCTAGAAATAACGCTAATACACCAGCAAAGAGCCTGCGGAATGTTTTATTCATGAGATTTAACCTCCAAAACTGTTCTATTTGGCTCTATGTTTCATTCTTGATGTGTTAATCATTGACATATTCATCTTGTAATTCTTCTATGTCTTCGACTATTTCCTCATAATTTTCTTCATTAATGTCCTGCAGATCGTCTTGAATCTCATCGGCGATATCCCATTTCATGCTTTGCAGGTCACTAGATTCAGACTGAATGTACTGACTTGCCTCATTTGAAATGATCTCCTCATCTCTAAGAAAACGAGCAATATCAGAGCGAGCTGCATAATCCTGAGCACGCATTAAATCTGTCCAATCATTTCTATAACCTGCAATTGTTGAATGCTTCATACTATACCAGTCTCTGCTTGCATCAACCTCAGCCCCACTCAACCAGTCCTCCCAGCGCTCCGAAAGCTCTTCCGATTGCTCAAGTTGCTGGGTTAATTCGTCTTCATTTGCCGCATTCGTATACGTCCCTTCCGTCATTTCGGCCAATTCACGCAGCTCTTCTTGCCCTTCAGGATCGATATCAAAGCCGATGATATTGAGAAAAGGTTCCACCTCTGAAGAGCTCAGTTGTTCGGCTGCTTCAACCGGGTCGCCTTCGCACGTTTCAATGCCATCACTGACGAGATAGATGATATTTGTGTTTTCTTCTCCCGGATAGTCTTCGAAATCTTGTTCCGCTTCTTGCAAAGAATACGAGATAGGCGTCCAGCCGGTAGGTTCCACGTCGGCAAATTCGTCGGCAAATTCGTCTTCCTCATACTCCTGGATATCATAAACAAGCTCTGAACTATTACAAGACTCTTCTCTTCCTTCATTTGTGTTATCCCCTTCATGACCATACACACGTAAACCGATTTGGGCATCTTCAGGTAATGTTTCAACAAAGGATTCTATTGAATCTTTGGCGATGTCCATTTTCGATGTGCCATCTATCTCTTCGGCCATGCTGCCGCTGGCGTCGAGGATGATCTGAGCATTAAATTGATCTTCAAACGAAAACTGCCCTTCATCTTCAAAGTCGGGGTGGCCAATTTGTGTTTGACGGATTTGCTGTATAATATTGTCAGGATCAGGGAAATCCGTCGCGACCCAGGAATGAATGAGTGTCCACAGTTTCTCGTAAGTTTCTTCCGTTTCCTCCCATTCATCAGCTTCAAACTCCATTAACGGTTCCATGACCTCCAGAAACTCTTCTTCATAATCATCCATTCGTTGTCCTGCCAGAGGTCCAGGATCTTGTTCCAGTATTTCATCCAGGTTTTCAGGAGGAGAATTGACATCCGCTACAAGTTCATCCAATACTTCATTGGGGTCCTGGGGATCCTGCTGCTGTTCAGTTGCATCATTTTCTTCATCCTGTTCTTCTTCACTTGGTTCATCTTCTCCTTCGTTTTCCTCTTCCTGTTCAGTATCCTCCTCGCCTGAACAACCGGTAGCAGCAATAATTAAAGCGATAATAGGAATTATTACAAAGTGATTTACCCTATTCATAGCGGAAGCCTCCTTATAAGCTAATAATATGTATAAATAGTATTATCATAAGGTAGTATGTAATCGTCGGATCCTTTAGATTAAGAGGTGCAACTCAGTTACACCTCTATTAAATACATCAACTAACACTTTACTTTAGCCACCAACCATCTGTTGGATTTGTTCCAAGATATCATCCACGATTTCGCCAACCGTATCTCCGCTTTCAGACAATGCTGTAGATAGCAATCCTAGAAGAATGATGATAACGGCTGCTATACCTAACCATTCAAGTGATTGCGCACCTTTTTGGTTATTTAGGTGTGATGAGAGCTTTACATATGTTTGTTGGCACAATTTTTTCATGTCACTCACCTCCTTAATTTAGTAATATTTATAGCAACGCATCAAAGACGCCATGATCTCCGAATAGAAGATTTAGGACCATTAATCCGCCTATAAGGATCATTGCTGTTGGCAGGACGACAAAAGTTGTTATCAACGTCACTTTCGGAGATGCTTTTGAGGCCTGTTCTTTGATTTGTTCCTTCTTAATTTTGCGCATTTCCTCTGATTGAACTTTAAAGGTCTTTGACACGGGGACGCCTAATTGCGCACCCTGAATCAAACCTTTTATTAATTTCTGAAACTCATAACTATCATTTCGTTCCAGAAGTTCATTGTATGCTTGTTCACGCGGCACCCCTAAACTGATTTTCTGATTAAAACGGTTAAACTCTTCCTGAATCGGCCCTTTGAAATATGGACTGATTTGACGCAAGGCATTATCCAATCCTACACCCGCTTGTAGCGTTACACTCACGGTATCCATAAAGTCCGGCAAATTCCTGCTCAAATCTTCTTGCCTTTTTTTGACTTTCGAACGCAACCAATAAATGACTGAAAAATAACCAAGAATCGGTAAAATAAGCAATAATAGTGACCCGAATGGGAATCCTAATACGAATAGAAATATACCGACTACAGCTCCGAATAGGAGTGAGAAAATCTTTAGCCCCTGAAAACGGTCAACACTCAACCCTAACGGATAACCAGACAGCATTAACCACTTTTCTACATCGATCGTTTCACTGAAAAAATTAATTCTATGGCCTAATGCAGATAAATCATCGGAGAACTTGAATACTTTGGATAATACCTTCTCTTTACGCGTGGCTACATTCTTTAAACCAGTTTCTAATTCAGCAATTTCATGAACATGCTGTTTTAATTCTCTTCGTTGCTCGAGATATCGATAAAAAGAGATTAAACCCATAATCAAAAATAAATAAAAGAAAACGAGTGTTACAAAAATCAAACCATCCATAAAGCTACACCCTTATATCTGTTACTTTTCGTACGAGGAAAAAGGTTAGCACTGTTCCTGCGACGAATAAGGCAAGGAGTATTAAACCAACACCGGAAAACAAGGGATCAATAAATCCGTCCATAACGATGTTCATCATCAAAACGAGCGCAATCGGCATAGCAGGTAAGATATACGCGATATATTTTTGTTCAGCTGTCATAGACTTAATTTCCTGGGCCAACATTTTGCGCTCATCCAAAGTATTAGCCATCTCATCAAGTACAGCAAAAAGGTCACTACCCGCTTTCTTTTGGATGATCAATGTTGCAACGAAAATCTGAAAATCCCTACTGGGGACTCTAACTTGTAATTGTTCCATAACTTGATTAAAATCCACCCCGAGAGCCAACTCGTTATTCATACGCCGAAATTCACTTTTTGCAGGTTCAGGGAGCTCTCTGGCTGCCAGACTAATCGCTTGATTTAATGTCATACCGGAGCGTGTACCGTTGGCAAGAATCCTACAAATATCCGGGAGTTGAGCATTCAAACGTTCCTGGTACTTATGCCTTCGAAAATAGAATAATGATCGACGGCTGATTTCCATGACAACCGCACCGAGTAATACGCTGATGAATACCCCGATGTTAAAAAAATTCGAAGCCAGAAATGCGACGCCAAGTCCACCCACAATGAGGAATGCATAGAATTCCGATGCATTAAGAGGTACATTGGCTCTAATTAATTGGTCTTTAACCTTTTGCGCATGCACCGTACGGTCAAATTTTTCGCCTAGTACAACGATAAAGCTCTCTCTTTCCTGATTTTTATCAAACCAGCCTCCTATTTTCTTTTTCCATTCTTTCTTTGAAGCTCGATGGCCCAAAAAATTGTAGAGACCTAAAAGTACCAAAAGCACGGCAATAC
The DNA here is from genome assembly GCF_900100185.1 of Natribacillus halophilus. Taxonomy (GTDB): domain Bacteria; phylum Bacillota; class Bacilli; order Bacillales; family Marinococcaceae; genus Natribacillus; species Natribacillus halophilus. The sequence continues at coordinate 55,863 of NZ_FNEN01000011.1, forward strand.
TAAATAATATAGCTGGCGTCACGGGTACCCACCACACTTTCCGGCTGAAATATTCGTTCATCTATTTCGACACCATGCACTTTCAAACGATCTAAACAATTCGGGATATTGCCCGTCGCTTCAAAGACGCCAAGAACCTCACCATTAGAATCCAGCCCTTCACGTCTAAAACGAAAGATATCACGGATTTCTACTTGCCCTGACTCTTGCACGTTTACCTCTGAAACAGAAACAATTCTTCTTCTGCCATCCGTAAGTCTTTCTCCCTGAATTATAATATCAACGGCACCAACGATATACTCTCGGATGACATGAGCTGGTAATTCCATACCTGCCATAATAATCATACCCTCGACACGCCTAAATGCATCAAAGGGTGAATTGGCGTGGACAGTCGTCAATGACCCTTCATGTCCTGTATTCATCGCCTGCAACATATCAAACGCTTCAGGACCACGAACTTCCCCTACAATAATGCGGTCAGGTCTCATTCGGAGCGAATTCTTCACCAGTTGTCGGATACTAATCTCACCTGTGCCCTCTACGTTAGGAGGGCGCGCCTCCATGCCTACGACATTACTTCGATTTAATTGTAATTCCGCAGAATCTTCGATCGTCACCACGCGTTCCTGTTCCGGAATTGATTTCGATAGTGAATTTAACAGTGTTGTTTTACCACTACCTGTCCCTCCGGAAATGAGGACGTTTAACTTCGCAGTGACTATCGCTGTTAAAAACTCATTGATTGGGTCATTTAAAGTCCCTAAGTCAATCAAGTCTTCCATTTCAAAAGGGTCTTTTCGAAATTTACGTATCGAAATTAAGGTTCCATCAAGACTCACCGGAGGAATGACTGCATTTACCCGGCTCCCATCTTGCAAGCGAGCATCTACCATCGGTGAACTTTCATCAATTCGCCTTCCAAGTGGTGCGACGACACGATCAATGATATGCCTCAAGTGGGCCTCATCACGAAATTTCAATTCGGTTAAAGTCAGCTGCCCCTTTTTTTCGACGTAGACTTCCTCATGACCATTGATGAGAATTTCAGTGATTTCACTGTCATTAAGTAAGGGTTCAAGCGGACCGAATCCCACAGAGTCGTTTACCAATTGATCGATAAGTGAATCCTTACCTCTTTTTGAAAGCACGACTTTCTCTTCACTCATGTATTGATTCACAAGGCGCTCTATGGTGACACGCATTTCAGACGCTTCCATACTTGTTAAGTGGTCTAAGTTCGTTTCATTTAATAAGCGATCCTTGTAATGCTCCAACAGCCGTTCAGTATAGGCTTCATCATACGAAGAATAGGACAGCTGGCGAGTCGAAGTAGATGTATTATTACCTTTATTTTTAAATAGCGACGACATCAGGTATCCTCCTCCTTCGACAAAATGTTAACTCTTATTTTGGGTATGTACCCATTTTCTAATATCCTTCGCAAGAGCAGATAGTTTCTTTTCTTCTGCTGATTTTCGCAGGGGTTCCCCTTGGTTGAGCAAGGGTTGTACTCCTTTCTCATCTCTTCTAAGTTGTACGGATGAGATGTTAGCTGCAATGAAGTTTTTCAAATCATCTAGTTTCAACTCATTCGTATTGTTCTTCATATTCACGATTAATTCCAGCCGATCGCTGGTATCCATACCCAATCTTGTGAACAATTGCTCTACCTGGCTGAAGATACGTAATGATATCGTATCAAGATTCATAACGTAGTAAATTTTTTCAGATTCTTCCAAAGCAGCATGTGTGTTGGCATTCATTTCAGCTGGAAGGTCGATAACAACAAAGTCATAACTTCTGCGACATGCCCGGATGATCCTTGCGATATCTGCATCGTTAATATTCTCCGCCTTTTCTGCATCCCTCGGACTTAACAACACCTCAATTTTTGAGTGTTCCTCGGCCTCTGTTACATTTCGAATATGATTCTCATTTAGCTCATTAATAACCGGCTGTAAATCAACAATCGAGCGATTACTGTCTATGTTCATGTAAGTTTCAACCCCGCCATATTGGAGATTTAAGTCTAGGAGAACCACCTCTGAATGAGATTCCAGCTGCAATGTCTGTGCGTAAGTTGAAGCTACTAATGTTTTTCCAGCACCACCCTTACCACTAAAAAATGAAACGACACTGCCTCTTCCTCGCCCAAGCGAAATATTGCTTGTTTTTTCATTGTCTTCGCTAAAGAGCTTAACGCTCTTTTGTAACCGATCCTTGAATTGAGCAATTTCATCAGGTATGACAAAAAAATCATGAACGCCGGCACGTACAGTTTCACGTAACGAGAAAAAGTCATGACTTTGGCTAATGAACAAAATAATAGAAGAGATTATCTCTCTCTGAATATACTGAAGTAAATCAATTTCATATTCACCATCAGTCTCAGTCATGATTATAATGTCGGGTGAAATGCGATCAATTTCCATTTTTACTTCTGAAAAAGTGATACTTTCCGTATTAGGATAATTTTCCAGGGTGTCCATTAATTGATCTCTTAGAGCTCCATCATCTGTGATTAATAAAATTTTAGCATCCATTGCATTCTACATCCTTCATTAATCATCTTCTTCGTCGTCGTCTTCGTCATCGTCTTCTTCATCTGGCTCGTCTTCTTCAATCGCTTCCTCATCCTCGGGCACTTCTAACTCATCATCTTCTATGATCTCTTGTAGATCCACATCACCTTCACCTAAATTTGCTTTCAGGACACGAATAGAGTCAGCATAGTTTTGCATATGAATAATTTCTGGTGCATCATCTGCGGGAATTTCAAGCGCGGCCCCTGTCATTGCATCATTTTCTTCTCCTCCTTGCATCACCATAGCGACAGGGACATCACTCATCAGAACTTCTGTCTCGTCATCATCCTCAAAAGAATGGGATACAACTAGATCTACTCTGTCAAGCGCTTCAAGTTCCTGGTCAAATTGGACACCGTCCCCTTGATGCAGGGCAACCAGACGGTGATTTTCATCTGTAACATCCGAATAAGGCCTCAGTATGTTTTCAACGAGTAGATCACCTTCGCTCAACGGTACGACTGATACCATCTCTTCCAACTCTGAGGGATCAGTGATATGCGAAGATGTAACAAAGCGATTCGGGATTTCCATTGTAGATATATTATCTTCAGAAATCATTTCTCGAGATGGAACGTTTGAATCAGCTACATAGACTTCCGTCGATCCTCCCAATTCCGTCTGTATGCTTTGGACTTGTTGAAAAAATAATAAACCTGCTATAAGTGCGACAATTAATGCTAGTCCCAGAAATATTATCGCTCTTCGTCTAGATTCCAACATCAGAACATTGACCTCTTTTCCATCTTTTTACTTTCTCAGTTCACAATTAAAATTAAATAGTTTCCTATTCAATCAATATCACTATCTAGCAGCCACTGTGTTATTTTACCAACAATATTTATAAGATAAAATATTCTGGTTAAATTTTTAAGCGTTAAGGTGGAAAACCATTCTTAAGAACCAGGCAAATGTTCTGAATAGGATAGAATTTTTAGGCTTATTTTTTTAAAATAATTTTACCGGCAGGAAACTTTTAGCAATGTTTATGTATCTGTTTCCTCGTCTAATCATGGATTAAACGTGAATTTTTAATCCTTTTCTAATCTCGTTACCCGCTGATTTTTGTATAATGGGGGTAAAGAAGTTTGAGAGCGGAGTTGATCGGTCGTGGCCAGAATATTAATTGTGGAAGACGAGAAGCGTTTGGGGCGGCTTTTAACGTTGGAGCTGGAGTATGAAGGTTACAGCGTGGAGGTGCAGCATGATGGCCAATCAGGGTTGGAGGCGGCCCTCGACGGTGGCTGGGACCTCGTGATTCTCGATGTGATGCTGCCGTCATTGAGTGGCATGGAGATCCTGAGGCGTTTTCGTCGGGAAGATGCGTTGACACCGGTGATGATGCTGACGGCGAAAAATGAAATTCCCGATAAAGTAAGCGGTCTTGACCTTGGCGCGAATGATTATGTATCCAAGCCTTTTGAAAATGAGGAACTGTTGGCGCGGATTCGCGTCCAGCTGCGCGAACATAAAAAAGTGGAACAACAAAAGGAAGTGGAAATCTTACAATTTGAAGATCTGAACGTGAATGTCAAGAGCCGGGAGGTCCAAAGAGGCGATGATCAGATCATTCTCACCCCGCGGGAGTTCGACCTGCTTCATCATCTGCTCGTCAATCAGGGGCACGTCCTAAACCGGGAACAGCTCATCCAGGCGGTATGGGGGTATGACTTTATCGGCGACACCAACATCGTGGACGTCTACATCCGCTATCTGCGCAAGAAAATAGATGCCGATGCCGAACCGTTGATCCATACAATGAGAGGCGTCGGCTACGTGTTGAAAAGGCGAAGCCGATGAAATTAAAAACAAAATTGCAAGTAGCAGCGGCACTGGCATTGATTTTATTCGTCGCCGCTACAAACGTGTTCGTCTATATCGTATATGAAAATGACAGTTGGTCCTCGGAAATTGCGAGAGTGACCAACCAGGCCGAAGCGATGACCGAACCTCTCAGCGAAGCCATTGAAGCCGGATCGGGATTGGATGGCATCATCCAGGCCAATCTTCCCGGAAACGGCATGGTGAGGATCATCGATCAACAGGAAGAAACGATTCATACCTCTACGAGAGAGCCGCGTTTCTCCGAGTTCCCCCCGCACTTCACGAATACACAGGATACCCGCACATGGGTTAGCGAAGAGGGCGAGCGGTTTGTTTTCATCTATAAACCGATCATTTGGGAAGATGGGAACATCGTCACACTGGAAGTTTCGGAACGTTTACAGGGCATGGAAGCAAATATGGAAGTGCTCCGCTATATACTCGTAGCGGCCTCGTTCATTGTCCTCATCCCGGCGGTCCTTGGAGGTTGGGTCTTGGGCGCCATCATTTTGCGTCCGATTAATCGTTTAATAGCGACGATGCAGAACATACAGGAAAAAGGCAATTTAAAACCGATTAAAAGCAAACGCCGCTCCCGGGACGAACTTCAGCAGCTGATCGAGGCGTTTAACGACATGGTGGAACGTCTGGAACGTGAATTTGAGAAACAAGATCAGTTTGTGTCCGACGCCTCCCATGAATTGCGTACACCGTTAACCGTAATCGACGGCTATGCCACCATGCTGAAACGCTGGGGGAAAACAAAGCCGGAAGTGTTGGATGAAGGGATTGATGCGATTACGGAAGAAGGGGCGCGGATGAAACATTTGGCCGAACAGTTGCTGCTGCTCGTCAGGGACGGGGAACATTTGCAACTGGAACCCGAACATTTTCAGCTCGATGACGTTGTGCGCAAAGCCGTTCGGGCCATGGAAACCACCTCGCAGCGCCCGTTTTATTTTTCATCCGAGACTGACACGCTTTTTGTCTATGCCGATCTGGAAAAAGTGAAGCAAGTACTCTATATTATTCTCGATAACGCCCTTAAGTACAGCGACAAGGAGATAAAGGTGTCCGTTTGGCAGGAACACCGCGCGGCCTATGTAGCAATCACCGATTACGGCGGCGGTATTTCGGAAGCGGAGCAGGCACGTATTTTTGATCGTTTTTACAGAATCAACAAGGCAAGATCGCGCGAAGACGGGGGCACCGGATTAGGATTATCCATTGCTGCCAAATTAATGGAAGCCCAGGGCGGACGAATCACCCTGGACAGCAAAGTCGGCGCGTATACGACATTTACCATCGAAATGCCGATGGGAGAATGAGGGGGTGTATGTATGAAAAAAATGCTTTTTATAGGTGTCGGCATTATTGTTGTTTTGCTGACCGTGGTTGGCGTGACGCAACTGAATGCCGGCACAGACCGCGTGCAACTATCGGAGGATGAGGTTCTGGAGAAAGTCGGGAACGAATACCCGGGAGTCGTGGAGACTGTGGAGCCAAGGCAGCATAACGGGCAACCTGCGTACGCCGTGGAACTTGCCAATGATCAAGGGATCTATAATCTTCTAGTGGACGCTGCCGAAGGAGAGATTATGAACCTGGAAACCATTGAAAGTCGAAATGAGACCGGCGGGGAAAGCGAGGACGAAACAACCGATGAGGAAGACACTGAATCGGGAGGCGACGAGCTTCCGGTCACGGCTGCCGAAGCCGTGCAAATCGCTGAAAATGAAGTAGAGGGGGCTGTTGAAGAGATGGAACTCGAAATGGATGATGGCGGTACGTATTATGAAATTGAAATTGAGTCAAGCAGCGGAGATATCGAGATGGACATTGATGCGTATACGGGAGAGATACTCGTTTTTTCGTATGATGATTAAGGTTGAAGACCTAACTCATTGCTAACACCTGCGTTAGGTCGTCATAATCGCCTTTTGGCGACCTAACTCATAGCTGCCATCCGCGTTAGGGCGTCATAACCCCCTTTTGACTACCTAACTCATAGCTGCCATCCGCGTTAGGGCGTCATAATCGCCTTTTGGCGACCTAACTCATAGCTGGCATCCGCATTAGGGCGTCATAACCGGCTTTTGACTACCTAACTCAAAACTGGCATCTGCGTTAGGGCGTCATAACCCCCTTTTGACTACCTAGCTCAAAGCTGGCATCCGCGTTAGGTCGTCATTCATTAAAAAAACCAAGCCCGCAGGCTTGGTTTTTCGTCGCTGTTACCCTTCTTCAATCTCCATTTCCTGTCCGTCCAAAAATTCAATGTCGATTTCCAGTTCCTTGTAATTCGAATCCAGTTCAAACGCATCCAAGGCGGCGTTGATGATTTCTTCACGATTGGTATTTTCGTCAATGTCCATGTTTGGCAGGATTCCGGAAAGTTCGTTAAGTGCTTCGTCACCGCTTATTTCAATTTCTTTACCATCGCGTTCTTCCTCAATTTCCGCTTCCGGAGCACCGCCTTCATGTTCGTAATCCGCATCATATTCTGCATCGTCATCATACTCAACGTCCAACTCAAATTCCTTAAATGGCAGAGATTCGAACCAATCGTCCCCTGCGTTCTCTGCCTGCACAGTTGGTTCTTCTGCCTGGGATGGAGCTTCACCAGCGTCATTTGGCGACTCATCTCCACCTGCACTTGCACTGAATTGGGAAAATCCGACGGCAGATAGCGAGATAGCGGCTACACAGCCCGTGGCAATCATAAATTTTTTCATGTCATGTTCCTCCTTTATTTGATCTACGTTCACTATACCTCCCTTGGATGAACCTTCTCTGAAATCAACATTAAAAATTGCTGAGAAAAAATAAAGCGGCGTATCACCTTATAGCGATACGCCGCTTTCAACGATTTTCAGTTTCTTCCATAAACATCCGACGCTAGTTGCATAATCGTCATGTCGTCCATCGGCGGGTTGTGCAGCCCGGCGCGTACGTCACGGTAATAACGGCCGAGGGGCGTGTCCGGTTGCAAACTTTTGGCGCCGGCGACGCGCATGGCGAGATCGACGATCTCAACGGCATCGTTGACGACGACGTGCTTGGCCGCACCCAGTTCCGTTTTCATTTGCTGGCGCGTTTCCCCATCGCTTCGATCCCATTTATGTGCGACCGAATAGAGAAAGTGGCGGCTTCGTTGCCGCATGAGTTCGGCTTCGCCGATTTTTTGCTTAATGTTCGGCAGATCGGCGATCGTGCCTTCTATGCTGTTCGGCGAGTAATTCTGGGCATAGTCGGCGCTGTAATCGAGGGCGGCTTCCGCGATCCCGAGATAACAGACGGGAATGTGCAAAAGCCAGCCGGCGGCATCTTTTTGCGGTGTCATCGTCTGGACGTAGTCTTCGTCCTTGAGTTGGACGTTCTCGAGCACGAGGTCGTCACTTCCGGTCGCGCGCATGCCGAGGGCGTCCCACGTGTGCGCCACCGATACGCCCGACAAACTGTGGTGCACAAGGAAGTTGCCGACTTGGTCACTGTCTGCGATCCCGGCACTGACGATAAAATAATCCAGCATAGGCGCAAGCGTCGTGAACGTTTTGCGGCCGCTGATCGTCCAGCCGCTGTCCGTTTTCGTCGCGGTCGTTTCCGGACGGCCGCCGCGAGTCGGGCTTCCCGTCGCCGGTTCACTGGCCGCGCCGTTGAGGAGGGCGCCGTTGTTGACAACATCCCGGGCAACGGCGGCATACTTGTCTTCCGGCCAGCTTCCGCTTTCGCCGAGCTGCTTGACGAGGCCCATATGCCAGCCGATGGACAGGGCGGTAGAACCGTCGGCGTGGGCGATCGTCTCTTGCAGCTCGAGCATATCCGCAAGGCCGAGGCCTTGGCCGCCGTATTTTTTCGGGACGGTCAGGGCGGGATATTTTGCCGCTTTGAGTTCTTTGAAATTTTCATATGGCAAAGATGCCTCCCGGTCGTGTTGGGCTGCCCTTGCCCTGAAGGCGGGCACGATGTCCGCCAATACTTGCAGGCGTTCTTGTTGGTTTTGGCATGCTGTTAAATCCATGGTTGGATCACCTCTTTGGCTGATATATCCGCGATTTCGGCTGATAAAACCAAAAAAAACCCCGGGTTCTTTTTTGAACCCGAAGCCATCTTAAGCGATTTAATCATGAAAGTCGAGTCCCGAGTGCACTTCTTTGACGTAATCGGCGCGGATGACGTAGTCTCCGAAGCGTTCGCCTTCTTCGCGCTCCTTCGCATAGGCAAAAATAATCGGGCGCAGGGCTTCCAATATTTTTTCTTCACCGATGTTTTCCATATACAGTTTATTCAGGCGGTCGCCGCTAAATCCGGCCCCTAAGTAGAGGTTGTATTTCCCGGGGGCTTTGCCGATAAAGCCGATTTCGCCTAATGCCGGGCGGGAGCAGCCATTCGGGCAGCCGGACATACGGATGATGATGTCCTCGTCACGCAATCCGGCCTCTTCGAGGATGTCCTCGAGTTTTTCCAGCAGGGATGGAAAATAACGCTCCGACTCCGCCATCGCCAGTTCACACGTCGGGAAGGCGACACAAGCCATGGAATTCCGACGTAACGCGGATTGTTGCGCGCCGTCCTCGAGCCCATATTTGTCCACGAGCTCGACGATTTGCTTTTTCTTCTGCCCGGTGACATTGCTGATGACGAGGTTCTGATTGGGCGTCAACCGAAAGTCGCCGGTATGGATTTTCGCGATTTCGCGGAGTCCGGTCATGAGCGGATAGTCTTCGTAATCCTTGATGCGGCCGTTCTGAATGAACAATGTCAGATTCCAGCGGCCTTTTATACCTTTTTCCCAGCCGTAACGATCGCCGTTATGGTCAAAATGATAGGGTCGTTCCGCTTCCAGCGCCCAGCCCAGGCGCTCATGCAATTCACCCTTAACCCAGCCGAGCCCACGGGCATCGATCGTATACTTGAAACGGGCATTGGTTCTTTCCGAACGGTTGCCGTAGTCCCGCTGAATGGCGATAATCGTTTCCGCCACTTTGAAAATATCATCCGGCGCGCAAAATCCGATAACGCTCGCGAGTTGCGGATACGTTGCCGTATCACCATGGGTCATGCCCATGCCGCCGCCGACCGCGACATTAAATCCTTGTAGCTCGCCGTCGTCCACAATCGCGATAAAGCCGAGATCCTGGGAAAAAATATCGACGTCGTTGGAAGGGGGAACGGCGATGCCGATTTTGAATTTTCGCGGTAAGTAGGTTTCCCCGTACAGAGGCTCTTCGCCTTCTTCCTTGCTGTCGATGACTTTTTCCTTGTCGAGCCAGATCTCGTGATAAGCGTTCGTTTGCGGCGAAAGGCCGTCGCTCAGCCGTTTCGCCCACTCGTAGACGTCGGCATGGACTTCCGACTGATAAGGGTTGGGGTTGCACATGACATTTCGGTTGACGTCTCCGCAGGCCGCCAACGTGTCGAGCAGGGAATCGTTGATTTCCTTGATATTCTTTTTCATGTTCCACTTCATAATGCCATGCATCTGAAACGCTTGCCGTGTCGTTAATCGTAGGGAATCATTTCCGTATTTTTGCGCCACGTCGTCCATGACGAGCCACTGTTCAGGGGTTGCGACGCCGCCGGGAGCCCGAACCCGCGCCATGAACTGATGGGCGGGTTCCAGTTTTTGGCGGCGGCGCTCATTCCGTAAATCCCGGTCATCCTGAAGGTAGCTGCCGTGGAATTTCAATAAGCGTTTGTCATCATCGTTTATACCCGCGCTAATCGGCTCCTCGAGGCTTTCGGCGAGTGTTCCCCGCAAATATTGGCTCTCTCTTTTTATCCGTTCAACATCACTGGGGGGATCGTGAATTGGATCCACGTTTTCCTTCGCCATACACTCATCTTCCCTTTCCCTTCCTTATTAATAGACGTCACGTTGATAACGTTTTTGCAGCTTCATTTCTTCGATGTACGCATCGGCTTCTTCTGCGCTCATGCCTCCTTCCTGCTGGATGATGGAGAGTAGCGCGTCATGAACGTCACTGGCCATATGCTTCTCGTCGCCGCACACGTAGAGGACCGCCCCTTCCCGGAGCCATTGATAAAAATCCCGGCTCTTCTCAAGCATACGGTGTTGCACATACACTTTTTCTTCCGTATCCCGGGAGAAGGCCACATCCATTTGCGTCAGCACGCCTTCCTTGAGCCATTGCTGCCATTCCACCTGATAGAGAAAATCAGAAACAAAATGCTGCTCTCCGAAAAATAACCACGATTTGCCTGCTGCTTCGATCTCCTCCCGCTCTTCCAGAAAAGCCCTAAAAGGCGCGGCACCCGTGCCCGGCCCAATCATGATGATCGGGGTGTCAGGGTCTTCGGGAAGTTTAAAATTCGGGTTGCGATGCACATAAACCGGCAACTGTTCGCCCGGCTCGGCCCGTTCCGCGCACTGACCGGAGCAAACGCCGGTACGGTCCCTTCCGTGTGTCTCATACCGAACAGTGCCAACGGTAAGATGCACTTCATCCGGGTTCGCCCGATAACTGTTCGCGATGGAGTAAAGGCGAGCCGGAATCTTGCGGAGAATGGTGATAAATGTAGTGGCCGGCACTTCCCACGGAGCGAAATCCCGCGCTAAATCGAGCAAGTCGCGTCCGTGCATGTAATCTCGCAGTTCTTGTTCGTTTTGCAGAAGTTCACGTAAGCCATCGTTAGCGGAAAACGCTGCCGCTTGTTCCATTAATGGCTTCGTCAACACCGTGATCTCAAAGGTGGACATGAGTGCCTCCCGCAGGGAACGCACTTCTCCCTGTTTGTTGACCGAAACGAGCTCCTCGGAATCCCAGTGCATCTCCTCGATCAACTGATCGACAAGGACAGGATCATTTTCCGGAAAAATACCGAGGCTGTCACCCGGCTCAAATTCAAGATTCGAGTCTTCGAGGGATAACTCCAGATGGCGGTTTTCTTTATTCGATCCCCGCCCGCTTATATTGATATTTTCCAACAGTTCAGCCTTAAACGGGTTTTTCCGTGAATACACCGCCGACTGTTCGCTCTGTGTAGATTGCGGGGCCGGCGCTTCCGCGGAGTTATTTTCCGAGCGCTCGTTCAAGGTTCCCAGGACACCGTCCATCCATTCTTCGGCCGCTTCATCAAAATCGACGTCACAATCAACGCGCGGATGGAGTCGTTCGCCCCCCAGTTCTTCCAGACGTTTATCGATATCCTTGCCGGCCTGACAGAAATACTCGTAGGAAAGGTCGCCCAACGAAAGCACGGAAAATTGCGTGCCCTCCAGCTTCGGTGCTTTGCGGCTATTCATCGTTTCATAGAATGATAATCCCGGTTCCGGCGGATCACCTTCGCCGTGGGTCGCTACAATCACGAGCAGATGATCGACATTTTTTAATGATTTTGGCTTATAGTCAAGCAGGGAAGACACGGTCACCTGGAAGTTGCCGTTTTCCATTTTCCCCGATAAAGTTTCCGCGACCTCCTGGCAATTCCCGGTCTCGGAGCCGTACAGAATCGTGACTTCCCGGGTCTTGGGCTGGCTTTCCACTTGCGAAAGTGTCGCCGTTTGCGCCGGTGGGTCGGCTACAGCTGCCGTTTCCGCGTATGCCATTGACGATGGCATGGTGCCCGGAGAAGCAAGGTAGCCACTCAACCATATCTTCTGCGCTTCGGTGAGCGTTGGTATTAAACGATTAAGGAGGTCTGCCTGCTCCTCGTTAAAAGGACTGTCCGTCACTTGCAATGGCAATGGCAAGGACATCACCCCCGTGAAAAAATATAAGTATGCATGACCTTCATGTGTTAGTATATTTTATATTACTTCCATTATTCTTATGTGTCAAGTCGGGAATATGTTCGTTTGGTAACAGTGTGACCCTAAATGATGTAGAAACACGTTATTTCGTTTATAATAGAAAGAACACAAGGAGGGAAAAAGCTATGGGAATTGGTACGGCGATTTTAATCTTGCTCATCGTGATCGTTGTCGGGGTTGGGATTCTCATTATCGGCTGGGTTAGTTCGTACAACCGGCTTGTCAAATACCGCAACTGGGTCGAGGAAGCCTGGGGACAGATTGATGTACAATTGAAGCGGCGTTACGACCTGATTCCGAACCTCGTGGAAACGGTAAAGGGCTATGCCCAGCACGAGCAGGAAACGCTCACGGGGGTCATCGAAGCACGACAACAGATGAATAATCCGGACAATAGCCGCAATGAACAGATGGCGGCCAACAATCAGCTCGAAGGCATGATGGGACGCCTTTTCGCTTTACGGGAAGATTACCCGGACCTGAAGGCGAACCAAAATTTTCAACAGCTCCAGGAAGAACTGACTTCAACGGAAAATAAAATCGCGTATTCCCGACAGCTCTATAACAACACGGTCATGGAGTACAACACGAAAATTCAATCGGTTCCGACGAACTTTATTGCCAGCGCTCACAATTTTATTCAGCAGGAGATGCTGGAAACACCTGAAGAACAGCGGGAAAACGTAAAAGTTGATTTTAACACGGGCGATCGCTCATGATAATGTATAAGCAAATCGAGCGCAATAAGCGTCATACCGTTTTTATCGTCATCGGTTTTATTCTTTTCGTACTCGCCGTCGGTGCGGCGATCACGTACCTCATGGCCGGTGAAATCTTTACGGGGATGATCCTGGCGCTCGTGCTCGGCGGCGCGTACACAACGATGATGCTCATGTCCAGCACCAACGTCGTCATGCGCATGAATCACGCGAAGGAAGTCAAAGATGGCAGCGAATATCGGAGGCTTTGGGACGCCGTAGACAATATGGCGATGGTGGCACGAATTCCCCGCCCCCGGCTTTTTATCATTAACGATGCCAGCCCGAACGCGTTCGCGACCGGCACTTCTCCGGAAAAAGGAGCGGTGGCCGTTACGAGCGGGTTACTGGAGCGCCTCAATCACGAGGAAGTCGAAGGCGTAATCGCCCACGAGGTGGCGCACATTCGCAATTATGATATCCGTTTGGCAACTATCGCCGTCGCTCTCGTCTCCGTCATAGCCATCATCAGCGACCTCGGCATCCGTATGATGTTTTTCTCTCGCGGAGGAGGCAATAACAATAAGCATCCGATTTTACTTATTTTAGCTCTCGTCCTTATCATTATCGCCCCGATCGTCGCGATGATGATTCGCATGGCGATCTCGCGGAAACGGGAATATCTTGCGGACGCCAGCGCGGTGGAACTAACGAGAAATCCGGGAGCATTAGCCAAGGCTTTGGAAAAAATATCAGGGGTTTCCCAGCCCGTAAGTGAAGCTTCCGGCGCCTCGGCATCGATCTATTTTTCCGATCCGCTCAAACGCAAAACGGCGCAATTATTCTCATCCCACCCGCCACCCCAGGAACGAATCAAACGTTTATATAACATGTAAAAGGAGCATCTTATTATGGTTCAGCAGACATTAGAGGTTGTAAAAGCAACGGAGTTAAAAGAAAAACCGGATCCGGCAACGCTCAAATTCGGCAGACAGTTTAGCGATCATATGTTTATGATGGATTATTCCGCTGTAGACGGCTGGCACCAACCCCGCGTCGTGCCTTATCAGCCATTGGAGCTGGATCCATCGGCAATGGTTTTCCATTACGGGCAATCGGTGTTTGAAGGATTGAAAGCGTATCGGTCCGCAGACGGCAACATCCTTCTTTTTCGCCCTGAAGAGAATTTCAGGCGCCTGAATGAGTCGTGTGACCGACTTTGTATTCCCCAGGTCAATGAGGAGGCAATGCTTGAGTATTTAAAAGAATTGGTTAAACTCGATAAAGACTGGGTGCCGAGCGAGGTCGGAACGTCTCTGTATATCCGCCCCTTCATCATATCGACCGAACCAACGCTGGACGTCAGCCCTGCGCGCGCGTATACGTTGATGATCATTCTTTCACCGGTGGGTTCTTTTTATAAAGGCGGCATTGATCCGGTGGGCATTTTCGTTGAAGACGAATATACACGCTCGGCCCCCGGCGGTACGGGATACGCCAAAACGGCCGGTAATTACAGCGGCGCGTATAAAGCCCAGGAGCGCGCTTCCACGCACGGGAAAGCCCAGGTGCTCTGGCTCGATGGCGTGGAAAAGAAATATATCGAAGAAGTCGGCAGCATGAACGTGTTTTTCAAAATCAACGGCGAAATCCACACCCCTGCGCTAAGCGGCAGCATCCTGGATGGCATTACCCGCAAAAGTGTTATCGAGCTGCTGGAAAGCAACGGAATGAATGTGCGCCAACGGCAAATTTCTATGGACGAGCTGATCGCGGCCAACGAAGCCGGCAGTTTGCAGGAAGTGTTCGGCACCGGCACGGCCGCAGTGATTTCACCCGTCGGACGCCTGGAATATAAAGGGCAGGATTACGTGATTAACGGCAGCGAAATGGGCGAGACCGCGCGCTGGCTTCACGAAACACTCGTCGGCATTCAAACCGGCGAGCAGGAGGATCCATTTGGCTGGACGATTGTGTTGGAGACGTGAAAAAGTGCACCTCCGCGGGGGTGCACTTTTTTATGGAGTGCGATATGAAGCTGATGAAACTTAAATACCCTGTGCCTGTTTTAAACGGTGGATGTCCTTGTCGTGTTCAGCCACTTTCTTGTTGAGCATATCCGTATCCGAGTCGAATAATCTGAACTGGCGGTCAATATGGTTAAAGCGCTCGTTGGTTTCTGATCTGAATTGGGTGAGTTCGGTTTTTATGCTTATAACTTCATTTTGTACACCCTCAACCTTAGCATCCAATGAATCCAGACGATGTAAAATAGCATTTAAAATTTCTTTTGTTTCATCAGACATCATTCACACCTCCTCGCGCTGCTAAATGTATTACATTTATTATATATAACCGGTAGCGAGTAGACAAAGGATAAATTTTCCATTATAGAAAAGTGACAGATTATTGCTGAAAACCGCCAGATTCAGGAGTAAATCCGCCAGATTATCGCACAAATGCGCCAGATTCCAGCGCACAAGCGCCAGATTATTGCCGAAAACCGCCAGATCCACCCCGCGCGCCGACCGATTTCACCCCTTTTTATTGTTCCGCAAGAAGTTATCAATGTACTCACGAGCTTTTTCCGGGCTGCCGCCGTAATCCGCTTCCCTTTTTTCATCTTTTTCGATCCGTGCCTTCGCTTTTTCAGCCACTTCAGCCGCTTGCGCTGCCGGTACGGCGACAACACCGTCCACGTCGCCGACGATGATGTCGCCGGTATTCACTTCGACGCCGCCGACCGTAACGGGTTGCCCGATCGTCCCTTCCGCCGTTTTTTTACTCGCCGCCGTCGTCGACCCTCTACTAAAAACCGGAAAATCCAACTCGCGGATATCAGCGATATCGCGGATCACGCCATCGATCACAACGCCGTGCAGGTCGAGCGTTTTCGCCAACCCGATCACGAAATCACCGGCGAGCGCGTTCGCTGTCCAGCCTTTCCCGTCAACGATAAGTACGTCGCCGGGACGCGCATTGTAGATGCCTTCCAAAAGAGAAATATTCTCACCCGCGGGGGCATCGACTGTGAACGCTCGTCCGTATACATGCCAGTCATCCGATAACGGTTTTATCCCAATATCCATGTGATTTTTCCCGTCTAACCCGTCTGAGACGGGAGTTGTCGGTAAATTCGCAAATTCGTCCATATACAGTTCGCTCCTTTTATGTATGCTAAGCTTTCGTCCAATATAGCACAATTGCGGGTTCGCGGTAAATTTGCTACCATTAAGGAACAATCGAGAAAAGGATGCACGGTTATGGCAAAACATGAAGGAAAAATCATCGCCCAAAACAAAAAAGCACGTCACGATTTTTTTATTGAAGAAACATTTGAGGCCGGGATTGTATTGCGCGGCACCGAGATCAAATCGATACGTGCCGGAAGAATCAACATCAAGGAAAGCTTCGCGCGCGTGGAGAATGGCGAAGTGATATTGCATCAAGCGCATATCAGCCCGTATGAGCAAGGCAATCGCCACAATCACGATCCGGTGCGCGAGCGGAAATTGTTACTGCACAAACGGGAAATCAAGAAACTCATCGGCAAAACCCAACAACAGGGTTACGCGATTATTCCCATCAAGGTGTATTTAAAACAAGGACTCGCCAAAGTCCAGATCGGCCTCGCCAAAGGGAAAAAGAAATACGACAAGCGGCAAGCCATGAAAGAAAAAGATGCCAAACGACAAATGGACAAAGCCATCGGCCAGCGTATGAAAGGCATGGAATAATGCCATACACTACCAGCCCCTCCACCCTCTTACCCTGCAAAGAGGGTTTTTCTGTTATACTGTAACAAAAGGAGTGAAGTTGGATGCAAATTCGAACGATTTCAATAAAAAATCACAAAGCGTTCCTTAAAATGCTCGTCCAAAAATTCCAATATGATGAAACAACGGGCCTTGCCGCACAGCTGGCCTATTATTTTTTGTTATCGTTGTTTCCGTTATTATTATTTGTCCTTACCTTGCTTCCTTATTTCAACTTACCTATAAACCAGGTGATGGTGTGGATTCAAGACTTTGCTCCCGGTGAGACCGGCGAAATGATCGCCGGCAATGTCAGCTCGCTTTTAAGTGAAACGAGAGGCGGCCTTCTTTCCATTGGCATTATCGGTACGCTGTGGACAGCTTCCGGTGGCATCAGCGCATTTATACGAGCAACCAACCGAGCTTATGAAGTGAAAGAAACCAGACCTTTCCTTAAAGTAAAACTGTTATCGATGACGTTAACCTTTTCCATGGTATTTGTCATTGCCATTACATTAATATTTCCCGTCTTTGGGCAAGCCATCATGAATGCTATCCAAACATGGATCCCCTTTTCCTATAACATAGAATCCCTATTTCAAGTGTTAAGGTGGGTCATTGCCATCTCAATAATGATTTTTGTCCTTATGGTGCTATATTATGCCGCGCCAAATGCCCGCTTTAAAATGCGGGAAGTTTTTTGGGGTGCCTTTTTCGCAACCATCGGGTGGCAAATCACTTCTATCGGCTTTTCTTTTTACGTTACCAATTTCGGAAATTATGAAGCTACGTATGGAGCCATCGGCGGTATCATCATCCTTATGCTCTGGTTTTATTTAACCGGCATTATTTTAATTGTCGGCGGCCAAATCAACGCGTTGCTTTATAAATGGAAAAAAGGTAAGGCATGATGATTTATGTAACGTCCGTCAGCGCGCGGACGTTTTTTTCATCACACCCAGTAAAATTACAATCACGATCACCGGTAAGAGGGCGTAGGCGACCAGCCCTCCCTGTGCCAGCCAGGAAATGGAAACAATCACCATCGCCAGGATGAGGATGGCCGGCAATACGATGCGAAGATTCACAAACGTGAACTTACTGAAATGGTTAGCGATAAGCAATAGAAAAACACTGATCAACAGTAAAGAGACCAACTGTATAACGACGAGGATCGCCATGGTGGACATTTAAAACTTCCTCCCTCGGTAGTACAACATAACATTTCTAACGCAAAAGACGTTGATCGAGAGCGGGATAATCAACATAAATGTAATGCTGTAAAAATTTTTTAAAAATCCCATGACGATCACCATGCACATTACAACGATCGTCAGGAGATTCACACGGAGGTATTTGCGTGTGTCCACCATTTGGTTAAACCATCTTAAAACAAAATAAAGCAAAAGCAAAAACACGACAAAGAGAAAGACAAACGACATCAATGTTCCCAGCAGACTACCCATACGCTCACCCCGTTCTCCTCGTTCCCCTTGTGATAACGTATGACAAGCCTGCATGATCTATGAAAAAAGTTTAGCCGTTAACGGCTAAACTTCATAGTAATCGACCAGCTCACCCTGCATAATATAGCGATCAGGCGCGGCGCCGATATAATCGAACGGATAACAGGTGGTTACCGTCAGTGTCGGATCTTCTTTTTCCACGATCACGGTGCGATCCTCCGCGTCGGTAATCCAGCTGTCATCGACCTCATATTCATACACCCAGCCATCGAATTCCACGCGCATGATATCGCCTTCTTCAACGTCTCCCATTTCGGTAAATACCGTATCCCGGTGGCCGCTTAAAACCGTGTGTTTCTGCACATTCGGCGTCTCCGTCCATTCATCGGAATCATACATGCCGACACCTTGATCCAGCGCCTCGTCATCGGTGCCCCAGAAAACCTCAAAACGGGAATCAATCGTCGGGATTTCAAGGGCGGCGATCTCCTCGCCTTCGTCAAAGTCAAAGGACTCCTCCGGATCAGGTTCTACTTCCTCTTCCTTTTCTTCTTTCACGGGTTCGGGTTCATTTTCCGGTTTCGGCGGTTCCGGGAGTTGCGTTTCTTCCGATTCGGCTTCCATCGGCTCCACCGTTTGCGTGCTTTGCATCCAGTCATACCCGGACCAACCGGCCAGGGCAAGTCCGGAGATGATAAGCGTATATAAAAACACGCGCATCGCTAACACTTTCCCCTCGCATAAGAGTGCACGATTTCATATTACTCTTATCATAACGTGACTCGTGAAAAATCACAATCTTTTTTATAAAAACGGGGTGAGCTTGTCGACGAGCTCTTTCACATTTTCCTCGCCTGTGCCCTCCCCCGTCTTCAAGGTGACCTCCGGTTGCCGCGGCGGTTCGTAAGGGGCGTTTATCCCTGTAAAGGATGGTATCTCGCCGGCGCGGGCTTTTTTATATAAGCCTTTCGGATCGCGCTCCTCACACGTTTCCAGGGGGCAATCAACGAACACTTCGATAAATCGCCCTTCCGGGAGAAGTGCGCGAGCTTTGGCCCGGTCAGACTCGTACGGGGAGATAAAGGCCGTACTTACGATCGTCCCGGCCTTTACGAATAAATGGGCGACTTCCCCGATTCTGCGAATATTTTCCTCGCGATCTTCAGGCGAAAACCCGAGATCCTGATTTAAGCCATGACGGACGTTATCGCCGTCAAGAACGTAACTCTGGTAGCCGTGCTCATGGAAATAGCGGTCCACCGCATTCGCCAACGTGGATTTTCCTGATCCGGACAAACCGGTAAACCAGAGCACAAAACCGGGATGTCCATTCTGCTGTTCACGTTCGGCAGCCGTTACCGCTTCCTCGTGCCAAACGATATTTGCATCCATCCACGATTCCTCCTTTATTGTGTAATTCCTGGTTTGTACGTCTCCATAAGCACCTCTACGACTTCCCTACGGCTGAATTCCTTCGGAGGGGCTTCCTGATTCTCCAGCATCTCTCTTACTTTGGTGCCGGAGAGCATAACATGTTTTTCTGAACTATGCGGACACGTTTTCGCTGTCGCCATCGCTTCGCATTCATTGCAGTAAAAACTGTGTTCAAAATAAAGCGGTGTAATGCCCAGCTCCTCTACGGAGAATTGTTTCAACAGCTCCTGGGCTTCATACGTGCCATAATAATCGCCGACACCTGCGTGATCACGCCCGACGATAAAATGGGTGCAGCCGTAATTCTTGCGGACAAGCGCGTGAAAGATCGCTTCCCGAGGACCGGCATAGCGCATGGCTGCCGGGAAGACCGAGAGTTGCACTCGTTCTTCGGGATAATAACGGGACAACAACACTTTATAACTTTTCATGCGCACATCCGCGGGGATGTCGCCTTTTTTTGTCGCCCCCACCAATGGGTGCAGCAACAGGCCATCGACGGTTTCCAGCGCGGTTTTTTGAATGTATTCGTGCGCACGATGAACCGGATTACGCGTCTGGAAACCGACCACCGTTTGCCAGTTTTTCTCGGCAAACGCTGCTCGCGTTTCTTCCGGCGCAAGGGCCTCGGCTTCAAAAAGACCATGTTCCACGGGGCGAACGAGCGTGATGTCTCCGCCTACGTAAGTATTCGGGCGCGTATAAACCTGGTGCACACCCGGGTGGGCATCTGACGTTGTTTTGTACACTTGTCTTGCTTCCTCTTCTTTATCCGGCTGATAAATATCGGCAATATCGATCCACCCGTAAGGGATATCATCTTTTTCTAAAATCGCCTGTTCGCCAATGGTTAATTCGGAAACGAGTGCCTCCGGAACCGGCAATGTAATCGGCAAACTCCAAATAAGACCATTTTCCAGCTTCATGGATGAGACGACATGTTCGTAGTCTACTTTGGTCATAAAACCGGTGAGCGGGGAGTAACCGCCGTTGGCCAGCAACTCCACATCCGCCAACGCAATGTCATCTAAAGGGATGTGCACCGCATTAGTCGGCCATTCGGCTCCATATCGGCGCCGGTCGATCAATGTTCCTCCGTGCGGAATACTCGTCGTCATGTTATGCCTCCTCGCCAACTTTTTAGTACGATGAGATTATTATAACCCATAATTCCGATTAGAGTAAGGGGTATTTGCGATATTTTTTCCTACTTGACAGATAAGATTTTCAGGGATAAAACAGCTCTTTGATAAAATCATTGAGGTGGAGGCTCTTGGATTTATTTTTAACCATTGCCATTATCGTATCTGTCGCTATCGTTGCTGCTCTTTTATATGTCATGCAACGAAAGCATATATCTTTTTCGATTAGAGTCATGTCCGCGCTCGTTACCGGCATTGCACTTGGCATGATTCTGCAGTATTTTTTTGACCCGGAATCCAGCATCATTGAAACAACGATGGACTGGGTGGGTATCGCCGGGAACGGTTATGTAAGCTTTTTACATATGATCGCGCAAACAGTGGGGCAGAACCCACTAGATCCCGGTTTTATTGCTACTGTGCTTATTGTCGTCGCCATCAGCTCATTTAGTGTTGCCGGTGTCGGCGGCGGCGCGACCTTTGCTGCGATTATCGTGCTGCCCATTGCGCTTGCCGGTCTGTTAATTTCCATCGAACCGCTCATTGATATAGGCAGAACAGCGGTGAACATCTCCGGAAGCATGATCGCCGGCATCTTCACTTCGAGAGTCAGAAAAGATATTGATCACGACGTTTACAGCGATCCCGACCAGCGGCTTGAGTCACAGGAGATGACATCTTAAAGAAAAACTAAATAGGCGTAGTCATTGGTGATGAGTACGTCCTTACATTCTTTTGTTTGCAATTGGATAAAGATTTGTTGTATACTAAACTTACAAAAGGGATACATTAAAAAGACCGCGGTGATGGTACACCGACGGTCTTCCAATAGAACGTATCCTTCAGGGATAAGCGTTCACTTTTACAGCGAAGTAGTTACCCTGAGGCTGGGACTCTCAGAGGGTAGCTACTTTTTTTAGATCCAATTCAGTAAGATATCCCTCTCTTAGGTTGAACCGTTGCTTTTTCTAATCCTACAAGCCGTATCGTATGGGATAAAAAAAAGAGTTGATTTAGGGCTAAAATTATATTTGTAAAAATAAGCTGAAACCTGCATAAAATCAGTGTTTCAGCCAGCTTATATGGTTAATTATGGATGTTACACCTTTTACACGCCTTTTGTTCCCAAAATGTTCCCACGTAAATTTAGTTTGGAGGGCAAGAACTTCCGTCAATGTACATTCCCATTTCATTTACCATATTATGCCTTTTTCACTTACCTAACGAAAATTTCCTTGAAAGGATAGGTAAGGGTTGATCATGATGACACCATTTATATTGTCCTGTGGACGTCTCCACAGGACAATATTGATTGATTCTTTTTGGCAACTCTTCAATCATTTTTAAGGGCTTGATCAATCAGTTGTAACGCGTGTTTTTCGGATTCAGCTTTGTACAGTTTTGCAATCAATGCTTTTAGTACGTCCATTTCATCAATGCTTTTAACCTTATGTTGAATGTCGTTCGACCTTAGATCAAATCGGGATTCCAGATAAGAAAGAATAGCCTCTTGAATGACTTCTATTCCTTCCTGTCTTCCTTCTTGTCTTCCTTCTTCAATGCCATCCTCATAAACCTTTTGAGCGATACGGGTCATCTTAAACACCTCCATCATTTTGTCTACATAGGAGTCTTCGAGAAATTTATCCGCAATGCCTACCGTCGTACCTATTAACTGGAAGCGTTGTTTTTCATCTTTCACTTGATTGGCAAGTTCCACAACGTCTGTAGCTAATTCTGTGCGTTTTTTCTTGGAATGCATCAACGGAAGAAAAACCAATTGTAACTGTTCATCATCATCTAGTGTTTCCTGATGGTAAACCTTATATGACAGCCTACGAAAAATATCATCCCCGTCATAATCCTTCATATAAATAGCGTTGGCACGGTATTGGATGGATCCGTGGTCAAGATGTTCATCGGCTTTCGTTATATCAGCGCCATAAATGACATACGTATAGATATTTCGCCCTGTTTTGTCATATAAGGCTGTATCATACAATTTGAACCGTTTGAGATCGTTTATGCTGAAGGTTGTTTGAAACTCAAGATGAAGGTAGGTGTCATCTTGTAATAAAAACACGAAATCCATGCGGCGTTCGTTGACATCAATCACCGGTAA
>NZ_FNEN01000023.1:0-11504 GCF_900100185.1 Natribacillus halophilus
GACTACGAGACTTTGGGAGGGTTATTTGAAGAGATTAAAGACGACTTGGTAGAGAAAAATATGGCGCAACAGCTATGGGAAATGTTTGATGAGCTTCTGGACGTGGTTATCACGGCCATCTCAGAGTCAGGAGTAGTAGATATTCATGCCTTTAAGATGTCCGAGGAATACCAGTATATTAAAACCCTTTTTGAAGACTCGTTTTTGGTCAATCAACTATTTGACGGCGATAATGTCGCTTAAAGGCCGAAAATGGAATTTCGGGGAAAGCACTGCCATATAAGGGTTATAGATTCACATAGTTACGCTGAATCCCTTGCTATTTGGGGTGCGAAACTCGAGTTTATAGAATTCCTAATGAACGACCTTTAATGTATAATGAAGATGTATACATTTATGCAAGGAGGGCATTGTCGTTGGGAACATACAATTATGTAAACGTATCCACTGAATCATTTATCACGACCGTAGAAATGGATCACCCGCCGGCCAACACCTTGTCGGCAGCCAGCATCTCCGAGTTACGGGAGGTCTTTAGAACATTGGCTGAGGACGAGAACACAAGGGCGATCCTTTTGACGGGGAACGGGCGCTTTTTTGCCGCCGGCGCGGACATCAAGGAATTCGTAGACGCTTTTGATGACTATGATAAAGCGCGAAAAATGTCCCAAGCCGGCCAAGGCCTTTGCGAGGAAATCGAATCGTCAAAAAAACCGGTAATTGCCGCCATAAACGGAGCAGCTTTAGGCGGAGGCCTGGAAGTCGCGATGGCCTGTCATTATCGCTTCATGTCCGAAGACGCCGTCGTCGGCCTGCCGGAACTCAATCTGGGACTGATCCCTTCATTCGGCGGTACACAGCGTATGCGTCAATTCATAGGGTCGGCCGTCACGATGGAATACATTTTGACCGGCAAAAACATGGAAGCCGACAAAGCGGCCGATCTGGGGCTCGTCCAACAAGTCGTGGCCGGGGATTCCCTGCGCGCGGATGCATTTTCCTTTGCCGAGCAACTGATTGCCGGCAAAAGCATGACAAGCGTGGAACGCGCGGTAGAAGCCATTACGCGGGGAGACTACGATTCGATGGAAGACGGTTTGAAACGTGAGCAGAAATTTTTTGGGGAGCTTTTTGGCACCCATGACGGCAAAGAAGGCGTCCAGGCCTTTCTCGATAAAAGAAAACCGGACTTTCGTCAGCAGTAAAAGCCAAGGAGGCCGCTATGACTACAGACGTTACATTTTTTGTTAATGACAAAGGACTCGCAACGATCACGTTAAACCGACCGAAAGCCTTAAATTCGTTAACCTATGACATGATTGTTGCCGTTGGAGAGCACCTGGAGACGTGGCGCGAAGACCCTAACGTACAGCTTATTCTGCTGGAAGGCGCGGGCGAAAAAGGATTTTGCGCCGGCGGCGATATTAAAACATTATCAAAAGCGCAAGACAGTGCTGAAGACTTTGCGAACGCAAAAGCCTTCTTCGAAGAGGAATATAAAGTGGACCTTATGGTTGCCGAATACCCGAAACCCATTCTCGCCTGTCTCGATGGTGTCGTCATGGGGGGTGGCGTCGGCCTCTCGCAAGGGGCTAGCCATCGCGTTGTCACCGATCGCACCAAATGGGCGATGCCGGAGATGAACATCGGATTCTACCCGGATGTGGGCGCCGTCCATTTGCTGAACCAGGCCCCCGGCTACAGCGGACGTTATTTGGCTTTGACGTCGAAGACAATCAAAGCCGCGGATGTGCTCTATATCGGGGCGGCCGACGATTACGTTCCGGATCTCGCGCCTCTCGTCGAAGAGGTGAAGGCCATTGATTGGGAGACATGGAGCGATCCGGATGACAAGTTGAATAAGGTGATTGACCATCACAGCAGCGTACCGGAGGAAGGTGGAACGCTCGCTTCCATGCAGGAGGACATCGATCACTATTTTCAGTTTGATTCCATAGAAGCCATCGTAAAAAAACTGGAAAGCGGCAGTGGTTCATTTGCAGAGGAAACGCGAGAAACATTGCTGTCAAAATCACCGGTGTCCGAAAAAGTCACGCTGAAACACTTCATCGACAGTGAAAATAAATCGTTGGCGGAGACACTTGAGATGGATCTCGTCATCGCCACCCGCTTTTTGGAACATGTAGATTTCTATAAAGGGGTAGAATCCGTAATATTCAAAAAGGAAGACGCCCCCGCGTATACGTACAGGACATTGGCAGATGTATCAGACGAGATGGTCGCACGGTTTTTTGAATGAATGAGGTACGAGGTCGCTGATATAAAAAGAGCAGCTTACAAGTCTCGAAGACTTGTAGCTGCTCTTTTTTTAATACCAGCGCTCGGTGACGACTTTTTTCCTTGTATAAAATTGTACGCCGTCTTTGCCGTTCGTTCCCAAATCTCCGTAGAATGACGCTTTGTTGCCGGCGAAGGCGAAGAAAGCCATCGGCGCCGGGACGTTCACGTTGACCCCGATCAAGCCGGCGTCGATGCGGTTACGAAAATGTTGCGCCTCTTTCCCATTGGAGGTGTAGATCACCGCTCCATTCGCGAACGGCGAGGTGTTCGTAACATCGATCGCCTCATCCAAGTCGCTAACGCGGACGACGCTAAGCACCGGGCCAAAAATCTCTTCTTGCCAGATTCTCATATCTGTCTTCACATGATCAAAAATGGTTGCGCCCACGTAATAGCCTTCGTCTTTTGCTGCGCCTTTATTGCGCCCATCGACGACTAGGTCTGCGCCTTCCTGGACGCCCTGGTCAATATAGCCGAGCACGCGCTCTTTATGCGCTTCCCGAATGACTGGCCCGACGAAATTTTCTTCGTCCCTTCCGTCTCCGACTTGAAGGTCTCGCGTGGCCGAGGCGAGCTTCTCCATGAATTCATCGGCCACCTCATCGACGACGGCGACGACTGAGCAAGCCATGCATCGCTGTCCGCTGCTGCCGAACGCGGAGGCGATCACACCCTCGATCGTTTTTTCCATATGACAGCCCGGCATGACAACCGCGTGGTTTTTCGCTCCCGCCAACGCCTGCACCCGTTTTCCGTGTGCGGTGCCGGTTTCATAAACGTGTCTGGCTACAGGCTCGGAGCCGACAAACGAAACCGCCTCAATATCCGGTTGCGTCAATACACGGTTTACAACATCTTTTGAGCCGTGGACGAGGTTCAAGACGCCTTTTGGAAAACCTGCTTCATAAAACAGTTCAACGAGTCTTTCCGCCAACAAAGGCGTGCGCTCCGAGACTTTCATCACAAATGTATTGCCGCAAGCGATGGCTAACGGAAACATCCAGAGAGGCACCATCATCGGAAAATTAAACGGGGTGATGCCCGCGACGACACCCAAAGGATAGCGCCAAACTGACCCGTCAATGCCGCGGGCAATCTGCGGCAAAGCGTCACCCATCATCAAATTGGGCGCCGAGGTCGCGAGCTCGACGACTTCAATGCCCCGTTGCACTTCACCGTGGGCATCTTTTAGCGTTTTGCCATTTTCCTGCGTGATGATTTCTCCCAGCTCTTCCCGGTTTTCATTCAAAAGCTGCAAATACTTGAACATATAGCGCGCCCGGTCGGGCACCGGCACCAAAGACCAACTTTCGTAAGCAGCTTTCGCCGCTTCCACCGCGCGATCAACATCGGCTGCTGTTGAAATTGGAACTGTGGCGATCTCCTCACCGGTGGCCGGATTCGGAACCGAATCCGTGACGCCGCCTTCTGAATCAACCCATTCGCCGTTTATCGAGTTACGCGTTGCTTTTACATCTGTCTTCATTTCACACCACGCTCCTTTTTTGCTTGAAATGAGATGTCCTGGTTGCCGATGTGCTCGTAAAGCACCGACATATCCCTAGGTCCGAGACCTGCGTTTTCTGCCTCTTCATAGACTTGCATCAGGACATCGGTGACCGGCAGATGCAGATCTTCCCGCGTCATCGTCTCCTTGACAAAATTAAGATCTTTGCGCAAAAGGTTCAGCGTAAAACCGGGATCATAATCATCGTTGGCGATAAATGTTTTATAGTTTCGTTCATAAATCCGGCTCTGGCCGTAACTGACGCTCAATACATCGAAAAGCGCGTCCAGATCCATATTTTGTTTTTCGGCAAGGGCGAGTGCTTCAGCTACGCCGGCCGTATAAAAGCCGATGAATAAATTGTTGATCAACTTCGTCAGCGTGCCGCTTTCGATCCGTTCTTCAATGTGAAAAATATTCTCCCCGAGCACATTCATAAGCTCGTAACCAGCATCAAACGTCGCTTTCGGTCCACCCGCCATAAACGTTAGCGTCCGGTTGACGGCACCGACGACACCGCCGCTCACAGGTGCCTGTAGAAAGCTAATTTGCTGCTTTTCCGCTGCTTCTGCTACTTTTTTATTGTTTTCCGGCGCGACCGTGCTCGTGTCAATCAGAAGAACATCCGCGTGACTGTTCCGGATTAACCCGTCATCACCGAGATACACAGATTCATAGGCGTCCACCGAAGGTAAACTTGTAAAAATAGCATCACAGAACTTTGCCACATCTTCCATGGAGCGTCCAATTTGGCCACCCAGCTTTTCAAAATGCTCTTCCGCTTCATGATTCACATCCACACCATAAACATCAAAACCTGCATCCAAAAGGTTTTCCGACATCGGCATGCCCATATTGCCTAACCCGATAAAACCGATTTTTTTCATGATGATCCCCCCATTACGTGCAATATTTTTCCGCGTCGATCACGTACTCGGCAATTTCGCGCTTTTTCTTGATTAGGTTCTCCACCTCAGGCACATTCGGCCTTTCCCGAATGCTCGCGATCATTTTTCCCGGATTTGCGACAACAGCGGCCCATAGCCTGATGATAGCCGCTTCCACGCGTTCATACCCTTCTTCGCAGATCACATCGGTCATGAGCTGTTTGAGCGTCGCGCCTGCACCCGCTTTTTCCGCTCGCAAAAAGGCAGCGCGCATGATGGAAATGTCATTGAAAATATCGGCGGTCAATTGGGAAAATTCCTGGGCCTCCAATAAATCCTCGCGAGGAATGTCCACAAGCGCTTTCAAAATTTCAAAAAAGCGTTGTTCCGCCTCGTCAATGAATGTCGCATTTCGATTGAGGCCGGTTGGCCTTTCAGATTCCTGACTTTGAAACTGGGAAAATAAAGATTTGGCGACCGCCAGCCGGTTGATTTCATTCGTGCCTTCGAAAATGCGGCTGATTCTGGCATCACGATAGATACGCTCAACTTCATATTCCTGCATGAACCCGTAACCGCCATGAATTTGTACCGCTTCATCGGAGACAGCCGCGAGCACTTCCGAGGCCTGAATTTTGCTCGTCGCGCATTCGGCAATAAATTGCCCGACGACACGGGACGGGTCCTCCTCGCTGTTGGCTTCAAGCGCGCGATCCACCTGGGAAGCGGTTTGATACGCCATGCTTTCAATCCCGTAAATTGCGATGTTCATGTTGGCGATTTTTTCCTGGATCATCGGAAAACCAGTGAGTGTCCGTTGAAACTGTTTTCTTTCTTTTCCATAGCTGACACTGAGTTCCAGGGCGCGTTTGGCTGAGCCCATATTCGCGAAAGAAAGCTTCAATCTCGCCAAATTCAGTGTATTCATGGCGATTCTATGCCCTTTTCCCACTTCTCCGAGGACATTCTCCGTCGGTATTGCTACCTCATCGAACACGAGCGTCGCGGTAGATGTTCCGTTAATGCCCATTTTCTTTTCTTCCGGGCCGATGGTGAGTCCTTCCATCCCCTTTTCCGCTATAAACGCGGTCATCCCGGCCTCCGTGTTGGCAAAAACGACATACACTTGTGCTAAATGCGCGTTCGTAATCCATTGTTTTTCACCTGACAGGATCCAGGCTTGCTTTTCTTCATTCCAGACCGCTTTTGTCTTGCCCTTTAGAGCATCGGATCCCGCGGAAGGTTCGGTTAACGCGTACGCGCCTACCGATGCTCCCGTTCCCAGCTCGGATAGATATTTTTGTTTTTGCTCCTCGTTCCCGTAATAAATATAGGGAGTGGTACCGACGCCCGCGTGGATGTTATAGGCGACACTGAAAGAACCGCCGCCATTGCCGATATTTTCAGCTACAAGTCCGGCCACGTGTTTACCAAGCTCGAGACCTCCGTACGCTTCGGGAATTTCAATGGCGAGAAGTCCAAGCTCCCCGGCGGCTGCAAATGTTTCTTCTCCGGCTTGATAATCGTGCTGTTCCAGCCTCTCAGCGTCGGGAATCACACTTTGTTTCACAAATTTTTCCGTTGTTTTCGCGATCATGACTTCATCTTCGGACAAATCTTCCGGCGTGAAAATGTCCGGATCGGTTTGCAGATCTTCCCACCACGGCATTCCCGATGACTTTGTGCTCATACTAGCGCCCCCTTCCCTTTATCTTATATGCAATAACTATGCCACTTTTTAATACACATAAAAGGTCTTAAACAAGCGGGTGATGTGTAAATGTGTTTATACACTTATACATACAACACTTACGAAAAACGGGAGAGTTTATTATATAAAGTGGCCCGGGAGATGCCTAGTCGTTTAGCCGCCTCTGATTTATTGCCCTTCACTTCTTTTAGTACATCTTCGATTTGTTTTTGTTCAAATTTTTGTTCTTGTTTTTGTTTCTTCTCTCGCCATTCACTTAATGAGCCCGGCGCCCTTTTTTGTTCGTTAAAACCGTCGGGAAGATCTTCGCTCCGAATATGATCCTCTTCACATAAATGGAACATGCGCTCGAGGACATTGAGCAATTCCCGCACATTGCCAGGCCACTCGTACCGGAACATGATCTGCAAAATTTCTTTATCGATCGTTTTCTCTGTCGTTTCATTGATCTCACTTAATTTAGGGAGTTGATCGGCAATAATCAAGGGAATATCCTGCTTTCGTTCTCTGAGTGGCGGGATGTGCAAAGGCATTACATGGAGGCGATAATACAAATCTTCTCGAAACTTGTCTGCTTCCATTTGTTTTTTCAGATCCTTATTCGTGGCCGTGATGAGACGGAAGTCCACGGGAATCGGGGCTGTTCCACCTACACGGTCAACTTCCCGTTCTTGCAGGACGCGCAAAATCTTCGCCTGTGTTGTCAGCGGCATATCTCCAATTTCATCCAAAAATAAGGTCCCACCATGGGCGAGCTCAATTTTTCCCGGCTTACCGTCATTGCGTGTTCCTGTGAACGCTCCTTTTTCATAACCGAACAACTCTGATTCCAACAGGTTTTCCGGAATGGCTGAACAATTGACGGCCACAAAAGGACCCTTGCTTCTTTTTCCCATATCGTGAATCGCATGGGCAAAGGGCTCCTTGCCTACGCCCGTTTCTCCTGTGATGATCACCGCCGCTTTCGTTTGCGCGGCTTTGCGCCCGATTTTCTTCGCTTTTGCAATCACCGGGCTTTCCCCGACGATATCCTCAAAGTGTACCGGACCCTGCCGTACAGGTTTTTCTGCGCCTTGTTTTTCGGTTTGTTTCCCCGTCGTGTGCAAAAGTTCCATGCGCTGGAGGACTTGCTGGATCTCTGTTATGCCTTCATAAACGAGCATTCCTACCGCACCGATGACTTTCCCGTTTTTCCAGATCGGCAAGCGGTGAACGACCAATTCCTGGCCTTGCAACCGGTGCGGTTGATTCCGTTCGGGAACGCCGGTTTTTAAAACGACCGGCAAGCGCGTGTTATCAATCACATTTTCCACCGAACGGCCAATCGCTTCTTCTTTTGTCACCCCGACATAGCGGCTGTATGTCTCATTGAACAATTGGACGATTCCTTTTTCATCAACGATGGCGACGCCCTCATAGGCCGTATCAAAACTAAGCTTCAACCATTCAATCGTCTTCTGGGCGTCTTCTTCCCGCTCCCTTATGCGCTCATAATACGCCGCCATTTCCTCGCGTCCGATGACCCCTTCCAATATGCCGGTTTTTTCATGAAGAACATAGAGAGGGGCGCCATCTCTATTTTCTTTTAACGAAAAATCATCGCTAACGGCGAGAAATTCTGATTTCATGATCGAAAATATATCCGTATCCTCGTCTAAATGCACCACACAATCTTGCAAAGTGACGACCCCGAGCATTTGACCCTTTTCCACGATCGGCAATTCCTTATCCGCGGATTTTGCTATCAGCGTCAATGCATCACGCGGCGTGTGTGTGTTGGACAGTGTTATCGGCTCCATGTTCATCCATTGCTTGACGTGATTTATGGAAGTCATTGGCATCGTTCCTCACCCTTACTAAAAATGAAAGCGCTTAAAACCATCATAAAATAATTTTTCTTGTTTAACAATTGTTTTAATGTCTATACAAATATACAAAAATTTAATCATACACTTTTACAAACAGGTGATTAACAAGTCTGATTATCTTATTATCCTATCGGCATATAATTTGCATAGTAGCTTATAAAAGAAGAGGTGAATAACATGAACGCCATGCATTTTCCGAGACAAGTCATATACGGAGAAAACAGTTTGAAAAAAGTCGGCGAAGCCGCCCGCCAGGAAGGTCGTAGAGCGCTAGTTATCAGCGACCCGGTTATGAACGATTTGGGGAAAGTCGCTGCCTGTACGCATTTGTTGGAGGAAAGCGGCGTTGAAGTCCTCACTTATTTAGGCGTAGAATCAGAACCTACCGACAAATATGTCGAGAAAGCATTATTTATTTGCCGGGAATCCGCGTGTGATCTCCTCGTCAGTATCGGTGGAGGAAGTTGTATCGACACGGCAAAAGCCGTTTCCGTCTTAATGACCAATGGCGGACTTGCAAGCGATTACATGAATGAAAAAACGATCGCGGCAAAAGAAGCTTTACCACACATTGCTATTCCGACCACAGGCGGGACCGGTTCGGAAGCGACCGATGCGACGGTCATTACCCATGAGAGCAGCGGCGTTAAAATGATGATTAAACAACCCGCGTTTATGCCTAAAATAGCTATCGTCGACCCGTTTCTTACCCTTTTAACACCACCAGGTACGACCGCGGCTGGCGGCGTGGATTCATTAACGCATGCGCTTGAAGCTTACATTTCGAAAGTTGCTCATCCATTTACCGACCAGCTTGCTTTGTCTGCTTTCAAATTGATCATGGACAATTTGCAAGACGCTTATCAGGATGGTCAAAACGTAAAAGCCCGCTCCAACACCATGTTTGCTTCCATGCAAGCGGGGATGGCTTTTTCCAATGCTTCTGTCTGTCTCGTACATGGCATGTCTCGACCGCTTGGCGCGCTTTTTCATGTTCCTCACGGCATTTCCAACGCCATGCTCTTGCCTGTTGTTTTGGAATACAGTAAAAATGCCTGTGAAGAACGATTATATGAATTGGCTTGCCATGTCTATCCCGAATTTAAAAACGTCTCAGTAAGCGAGGGCTCAAACACCCTTGTCCATCGTATTCTTACCCTTTGCGAAGATTTAAACGTTCCCAACCTAAGGTCATGGGGCATTGATCATGATGCGTTTGAACGCGCGTTACCGAAAATGGCCGATGATGCCCTCACGAGCGGCAGCCCCGGGAACAATCCGAAAGTACCGACAAAAGACGAGATCATCGACCTCTATCAAAAAGCCTATCGTTATCAATATTAGAACTGCTCAATTATTTATCCTTGCGTTCCCTTCTCTATCGTGGTATACACGATACTTGGGTCATGACGACCCGTATCGGGATATATTTTCGTAGTTAGGGAGAGTACTTTGTTAAAAAAGAACAGTGTTTTTAAGATTTCTCTTATGTTAAGTATTGTTTTTGTCGTAGTTGGTGTCATTTTTTATGAATGGTTAGGGGAACAAGCGTCGATTTTTTTAGACTTTGCCGTGACTCATTTTAATTGGTTTTATCTTCTCGTCGGTTCTATCTTTGTAGCCCTTTGCTTCTATTTAATGTTTTCAAATGCTGGTAAAATACGACTGGGTAAGGATACCGAAAAACCGGAATACAGTACTTTTTCCTGGATCACTATGTTATTTGCCGCCGGAATGGGCGTGGGTTTAGTGTTTTGGAGTGTTGCAGAACCTGTCGGTCACTACACAACGCCACCTTACGGGGAAGGATCGACATCAGAAGCTGCAAATGTGTCATTGCAATATACTTTTTTCCATTGGGGATTTCACCCTTGGGCTATATTTGGAGTGGTAGCCTTAGGATTGGCTTATTTTAGTTATCGAAAAGGCTTGCCAACGACGATCAGCTCTATTTTTTATCCAGTAATAGGTGATAAAATTCACGGTGGCCCAGGAAAAACGATCGACATTCTTGCTGTTTTTGTTACGGCAGTGGGCGTTGCCAGTACGTTCGGCTTAAGCACTTTGCAAATTTCCGGCGGTTTAAATTACCAATTTGGCACCCCCGATACATTCGCTACCCAGTTCATTATCATCGGACTTGCCACCACTCTATTTATCATTTCCTCCTGGGCAGGAATAAATCGTGGCATCAAATACTTGTCACACTTTAATCTCCTATTATTATTTTTACTCATGGCTATAGTGATTATGGTCGGACCCGCAAAGCAAATTTTTGAAATGCTAATCAGTTCAACCGGAAGCTATATTGGAAATATTGTGCCCATGAGTTTGCGACTGGAACCTTTTAGTGATGAAGCGAGTAATTGGATTGGTAACTGGACAGTATTTTATTGGGCTTGGTGGACCACATGGGCTCCATTTGTTGGGGCATTTATTGCAAGAATATCCAGAGGACGGACGATTAGACAATTTGTTTTAGGTGTTTTAATAATACCTTCATTAGTATCCTTTGTTTGGTTCTCGGTTATTGGAAGTTCTGCTTTACATTTGATTCATAATTTGGGCCAGACAGCACTGGCAAGCAATATAAATGCCGATGTTGAATCAGCGTTATTTACATTTTTCGGAAACATGCCGTTAGGATTTTGGCTTAGCGTTCTTGCGATTATCTTGATTTTTACATTCCTTATCACTTCAGCCGATTCAGCCACTTTTGTGTTGGGGATGCTTAGTAAAAATGGAGACCTCCATCCATCACCTTTCGTTAAAGTCACTTGGGGAGTGGTTACTGCCGGTGCCGCTACCGTTTTTATATTAGCTGGTGGTATTGATGCAGTGAGAACCATATCCATTGTTATCGCCTCCCCTTTTACCATTATATTGTTGTTTATATGTTACGTCTTGCTTAAGGAAGTAAGAAAAGAAATGAAACCCGAACAAGCGGAACCGGATCTGCAGCGACCGCGCAACGGTCATTACCAATAGAATGACCTCAAAATGATGATCGGTGAAAACTGTCCGTATAGAGCATTCATTTGGCTAAATCTCCCGCTATGTTTGTATGAAAAAATACAAGTGAATATAGTCCAATGACACGGTTCCGTCAAAGTCCAAATATATTTGCGGATATCCGAGAGGGAACGGAGATCGCTCCGATCTTTATGACACTTGAATCGCGTTGTTATACCCCAAAAGCAGGGTGTCTCGCTCCGAGAGGGACAAGAAGC
>NZ_FNEN01000023.1:12064-29691 GCF_900100185.1 Natribacillus halophilus
AGGGTATCTCACTCCGAGAGGGACCAGAAGCGTGTTGTTATACCCCAAAAGCAGGGTATCCCGCTCCGAGAGAGACCAAGAACCACGTTATCATCCCTCGAACACGGGGATCGAACCAATCCGAGAGGGCGATGTGATCTCCCTCGGGCTCGTCTTAGAAAGGCGATTTTTATTTCCCTTAAAAATCGTTTTACTTTGACTTTACCTTGGCCCAATGAGCAGGTTTTAAAATGGGTAAATTAGATGAACAAGTAGCTGTTATAACCGGAGCAGTCGGCGGAATTGGTGTAAAAACAGCTGAGAATTTTTTAAATGAAGGTGCAACAGTCGTATTAGTTGAATGAACTACAAAAAGGTAAGCGACTTCTCATTTTTATCGGCGAAATCCTAAATTTATCGGCGATCTCCTTTTATCAGCGAAATTGCAAATTTATCAGCGAACTGCTGTTGAAACGGACTACCCGTGCAACAGCTCCGCATACAAATCATAATTTTCCTGATCGAAGCAAATAAACAGGACTTTTTCAATGGAAGGTTCTTCGTTTATAAATGGCTCTACCGTTTCAACGGCGATTCGCGCTGCCCGGTCTTTCGGAAAACCGTAGACTCCGGTGCCGATATTCGGAAACGCGATCGTTTGCAGGTCATGATCAACAGCGAGCCGTAGAGAATTGGCGTAACAATTTTTAAGCAGCCTCTCTTCATCCTGCCCACCACCGTTCCATATCGGGCCAACGGTGTGAATGATGTGACGGGCGGGCATCTTTCCGGCGGTTGTGATCACAGCTTCTCCGGTCTCACAACCGCCGATTTGTTTGCATTCTTCCAGAATGTCCTTGCCGCCGGCGCGATGGATGGCGCCATCCACGCCACCCCCGCCGCGCAGTGTTTTGTTTGCCGCGTTCACGATTGCGTCAACGGCAAGTGTTGTAATGTCTTCCTGGAGTACTTCAATTTTCATTTTTTCACCTCAAGTTACTATGATCGGTTCATCTTTTGTGACGATAATCGTGTGTTCTATTTGCGCCACTAAACTTTTTTCCCGTGTCGTCAACGTCCAGCCATCATCTTTTTCATAGATGTGCTCCGCTTTGGTCGAGACAAACGGCTCAAAGGCAATGACCATGCCATTTTCCAACAACGTTCGGTCCCAAGGGTTAAAATAATTAAAAATATGATCCGGAGCATCACGCAAAGAATGGCCGACGCCGTGTCCGGTCAGATTTTTGATGACTTTAAATCCTTCTTCCCTCGCTGTTTTATGAACAGCTCGCCCTACATTGTTCAGCTTAGCTCCTGCTCGAAACTTCGAGAGCCCGGCAGCAAAAACGTTCCTTGTCACGTCGAGCAATCGGCTTTGTGACGACGTTGCTTCGCCCACGACGAAGGACATGCCGGTATCCACCCAGTAGTCGTTATAAGCTCCGGAAACATCGATGTTAACAAGATCGCCTTCCTGAATGAAGCGCTCACCCGGAATACCGTGAGCCACTTCTTCATTCAAACAGATACATGTGTTGCCCGGGAAGCCATACGTGCTAATCGGTGCCGAAACCGCGCCGCTGTCTGCAAACATCTTCCCCGCCATCTCGTCAAGTTCTATTGTTTTCACTCCGGGCTTCGTCTCTTTAATCATTTCATCACGAATGTCCGCCATCACACGGCCCGCTTCTTTGAGACCCTGAATATCTTTATCGGTTGTTGCAATCATTATGAAGACCCCTTTTTACATCAAAATCCCTGATTTCTTCTATATTTATTGTAGCTATCTTAACGGCATGCAACAACACTTGCAATGACCCAAAAAACCAAAACTCTGAAAAAACAGGGTTTTGGTTTTATCGAAAGCTTTATTGCTGTGTCTCTCGTTTGATTTCAAGCACTTTTTCCTTATCAAGCCCTGTACCTTCAGCTACCGCTTCAACGTCCATTCCCATGGCTAAAAGCCTACGGGCTGTTGCTTCGTTTGCTGTTTTGATGCCTTCTTCTAAACCTTCCTCTCTTGCGTCCTGTTCCCGAAGTTCGAATTCCCGTTTAGCCGCCTCTTCATCCATAATCTGTTTTGTGCGTTTCTCATAGGCCACGCGTTGTTCCTTTGTTGAGCTGAGTTCTTCCCAATGATTGAAGGCATTATATAATGGCCAAGTTTTCTTTATCATCGACGTATTCTCCGCCCGCTTCCGTGTTCTCGAAATTAATATTTGTAATAGGATTTTTGCCTGTTTTTTGCAAAATGGCATTCAGAAAAACGACCGTTATATCTTTGTTCTTTTCATTGCCAAAAAGTTGTTTGAATGCATAGTCAATTTTCAAATCCATCAGTTGCTCAAGCGGGAGTCGTTTCAGGATCTTGGATTGCATCTATACGCCACCTTATATTATAGCATAGATATATTGGGATGTTCGGTCATTTAAGTGAGAAAGGAAAATCGTTTTCGAGGATTTGGCAGATGCCATGGCGAGGGTTTCAGCAGTTTAATTTTAAGCAAAAGACACTCGTACACTTCCCTCTTTTTGAGCTGTGTCCAAGCAACTCGTGAAAAAGTTATCGAGTTCTCTTCGTAGATATACTAAATATTCGTTATTCGTGTCATGAGGCTCATTATCTCGATGTAATTGCTTGAGGTCCGTCACTGCTTTCTCAGCTTCCGACAATGACACTTCCTTGCTATGGCCATTCCCACTTACACCTGCATAATAATCAGATGCATTAAATAATTCATAAACGATTAACGCATTCGGACTCCCCATGGTAAAACGAATATGACAAATCTCTTCACCTGCTTTATTGAATCCGCAAATGTCGTGACTCATTAATCATTCCTCCTATAAATTTTAATTTTCAAAACAAATAGTGTCCATGAAAGATTGTCTGAAGGGAAAAGGTATGGCAGCTCAGGGATGGAAAAGCCGAGGCAGGCTTAAGAGGGAGAGATCATAATATATTATTGCATGACTTTAAATAATTGTCAAATTGCAAACGTTAACAAAGTTCCTCAGCAGTTTGGGTCTTTAGACTGATATGTCTACCTTGAACCCGGGGAGTTAAAAAGTGCAGTGCCTTGCATCTTTTTTAAACACTCCCCGCTATGATCCGCCTCATCCGTTTTAAAACACATACATCCATACCGCCGATACGATGTAGAAAAGAATGATCGCAAGGGAAGGCCCTAAGTAAACACGTCTGCCGTTGCGCGAAAAAATGGCGTAACATAAGATCGCGCTGTTCACGGCCAAAAGCATAGACGTCACCGTGTGACTGGTGGATGCCGATTGTAAAATCGACCCTTCGTATAAAAAATCGCACAGGCATAAAATGAGCAAGTTAAAAAGGTTACTGCCGATAATCGAGGCGGCAGCAAGATTTGAGTTGTTCAGCTTAAACGCGATAAAGACCGACATGGCTTCCGGTAAAGACGTGGATGTTGCAATCAGGAAACTGCCGACAAAGCTTGAACCAAGCCCGGTGATGATAGCGATTTGATCACCGGTATACGTAAGAAGCGTCCCTGTGATCAAGATCGTGAGGGCAGCGGCGAAAAAACCAGTCACCGCTTCTTTTAATGTGTACTTCTCTTTAACGATTTCCTCAGTTGCCTCTTCAGTTTTCGGCCGTTTGCGACTCATCACCCGCAAATTCAGCAGGTAGAGAGCAATGATCAACACCGTGTCCACACCTACGTGGAGCAAAGGGATTTCTACCGTAAAAAAGAGCGCGAGCGGCACGATGACCATCATTAAAAAGCCAAACAGAGCGGTATAACGTTGTTGTTCGTCGATATAGGTTAATATTTTCCGCTGCCTGTAAATAACGTCAAAAACAGCCAAAATTAATAGATTAAAAAGATTGCTCCCGATTACGTTCCCCACGGCGAGATCAGGATTATCCAAATAGATGGCCGAAACACTTGTCGTAACTTCCGGGAGCGAAGTCGCGCCCGCCAACAGGAAAGTACCGATCAACAAAGAGCCCATCCCGGACAAACGGCTGATGGCATCCGAATACGCAGATATTTTTATGGCAGCAATGACCGTAACGATGATTGCGACGATGAAAATGAGGTAGATCAATAGAATTCTCCTTTACCGAACCGTATAAAAAAATGGTCGATATCCGGCAAAGGCATAATAAAAAGAGACCTCTGCCTGCACATAGGCAAAGGTCTCGCAAACAACGTCAGCGTTGTCTTCAAAGCCGGGGCATTATTTCCCGTCATGACGGCTTTAAATGTGTTGCTACTCCCCTTTGATATCTATCGTTATTATAAGTCAAGGGCATATGGTTGTCAACGCGCGCATGCCATGGATTTCTGTGCCGTATTGAACAACAATCTCCCTCACTCACTTGCATTCATGATTTGCCGGGAAAGTTGCTTGTAAAACCCGACCGCATCATTCCCCTTAATTAAATTCAGCTGATGGTTATTTGAACGGGTACTGATACGAACCGGGTTGGAGATCGCCATTCTCCGATCTTTCAGTAAAGCGATTTCCTCGATTTTGCTATATGGGATGCTAACGACCTCCGATCGTTTGGAAACCCACGATTTCTCTACAAAAATGATTCTCTGATCAGTAAGAGCAACAAAATCGATCATCAAGCCATACGTATGCAATAATTGCTCATCCTCGACTATATATTGACGCGCCTGCTCCTGGTGTTTTTTTCGGTTATCCGCTTTTCGCCAAAATGCCATTAATAACACATCCTTTTAAGGTTCTTCCGCATCTATTCATTCCTCCGTTTTCCTCATCCTATTTTAACAAATTCAATTTTGGGCATGCTGGAAAAGATGACGGAAATAAATGGAGGCCATGAAAAATATGTTCAAAACAGGTAAACTGTTATTGCTCGCCGGGATGTTTTTGCTCAGTTCGGTGCCCATAGATGCAGAAGCCGAAACAATCACGAAAGCACAATCAGAAGAAACCGCTAACCTATTACAACTCATCGATGAATCCCTCCATGAAAGGGTCAACGAAGAGGAGCAGGTAGCACTTGCTGAAACATTTTTAGAAACACTCACCGATGAACAACAGGAGAAGGTGCACGATGACTTAAATGAAGAAAACGCGACGACATGGACAAACCTCCCCGCCACCTATGAAAATCGTAACGGCATGGCGCTCGGTGATTTGTCCGAGGAGAGCATTAAAGCGGCTTTAAGACTGATGAAAACTTCATTAAGCGAGGAAGGCTATACAACATTAACCGAAATCATTAAAGCCGATGCGTTTCAGCACACGGAGTATGGAGAGGATCAATGGGGACCAGAATTATACTTCATCGCCATTCTCGGCACGCCATCGGAAATACATCCGTGGATGATCCAGTTCAGCGGCCATCATCTCGCGGAAAATCTCGTTTTTAACGGGGAAGAAGCAAGCGCAACCCCGCAATTTACCGGTGTCGAACCGACAGAATTTACACTGTGGGACGAGCAGACATATCGACCTCTAGATGAACGGGTAAATGGGGTTTATGCCATGCTCGATTCACTGGATGATGAGCAACTTAAGAATGCGGAGATTGCAGAAGCCTTTGACGGCGTTGCCGTTGGTCCAGGTGAAGACGGCAACTTCCCGCAAACGGAAGGGATTGTCTATGGAGACTTAAACACAAAGCAACAAAAACTCGTGCAAAACGCAATCACTGCCTGGATTAAAGATGCTCCGGATAAAACGAAACGCGAGTTACAAAATGCTTACTTTTCCGAAGAAGCCCTGCAGAATACGCATGTTGCCTGGGCAGGCTCCACGGATCCAGATGATGATGCATCTTACGTGAGAATCGACGGCCCGAGGGTATGGATTGAACTTTCCTCACAAGAAGGTGAAGGTCATCCGGAAAATCCGCATTTCCACACGGTATGGCGCGATAAAATTGCTGATTACGGCGAGATGTTTACACAATGAGCCCAGACCCAATAGTGTTAAGGGACACTATACCGTACCCCAAAACGGGAAAAGTAATCCGTTTACCCCAAAACAGATGAAGGGTGCCGTTTGTGGTACAAGAACTGTCAAGCATAAGCGACAACATTTATATTGGAACAGATAAAGATGCCTCACGCCGAGGCATCTTTATCTGTTATAAAATCTTACTCAAAAACTCTCGCGTCCGTTCATGCCTTGTTTCATCGAACACTTGCGTGGGCGTGCCTTCTTCTACCATTCTCCCTTCGTCCATGAAGAAAACACGATCCCCCACTTCTTTTGCAAAGCCCATTTCGTGGGTGACGACAACCATCGTCATCCCTTCATTGGCAAGGTCTTTCATAACGGCAAGGACATCACCCACAAGTTCCGGGTCAAGCGCGGAAGTCGGCTCATCAAAAAGCATGACTTTCGGATTCATTGCCAGGGCTCGCGCGATCGCCACCCGCTGCTTTTGCCCTCCGGATAGGCTTGAAGGGTAAGCTTCTGCTTTATCGGATAGCCCGACCTTCTCCAGGAGATTCAAACAACGAGACTGTATCTCTTCTTTGCTGTCCCGTTTTAACTTCGTGGGCGCGAGCATGACGTTGTCGAGAACCGATTTATGAGGAAAAAGATTGAAGTGCTGAAAAACCATGCCCACATCCTGACGGACAACATTAATATCCGTGTTCGGATCGGCAATGTTCACCTCATCGATCAATACTTCGCCTTGAGTGATGTCTTCAAGACGGTTCAGGCACCGTAAAAATGTACTTTTTCCTGAACCCGATGGACCAATGACACACACCACTTCCTGGGCATCCACTTCAGCTGTAATATCGGTCAACACTTCATTATCCCCGAATGATTTATGTAAATTCGAAACCTTAATCATGTGCCAAGCCTCCGTTCCGTAAAGCGCAGCAATAATGATGCCGGAATCGTAATGATCAGATAAAATAGACACACCATAAAATAAGCTTCAAAAGCATCAAACGTTAAGGCCGTAAATTGTTGCGCTTGATAGATCAACTCACCTACTGCGATGGTAGCCAATAGTGACGTATCCTTGAGACTGATGATGAATTGATTTCCAAACGGTGGAATCATAATTTTCACAGCCTGTGGCCAAATGATATAGCGCATCGTCTGCAGGCCATTTAAACCGAGCGACTTTCCCGCTTCCAGTTGCCCCTTGTCAACGGATTGAACCCCTCCGCGAACGATTTCCGCTATGTACGCGCCTGAATTAATCGCGAGTATAATATAGCCGCTAATAAGGGCATCCATGCTAAATCCAATCAGATTGGGGATACCAAAATGAAGAAAGAAGATTTGCGCGAGCAACGGTGTGCCCCTGACCACCTCGACATAGATGCCTGCAATCGTGCTGATCAAGCGATTTTGGGCCAACCTCATAAAGCCAAAGATCGTTCCGATCACACAACCAACAGCCACACCAACGATCGTGATAATAAATGTATACCACAACCCGGTTGTGAGATACGGGATTACATCAATCATGGATTCAGGTGATAAGTTCATATGTCCCTCCCTGTAATGAAAACAAAAGCTGCTCATGGTTTGGTTCCGCATGAGCAGCTTTATTTTTATGTGCCCTCGGGACGCTCACCGAACCATTCTTCGAAAATGTCATCGTACGTGCCATCTTCTCTTAGCGCTTCCAACGCTTCATTGATCGGTTCGACGAGTTCATGTTCGGGTGGCATGCCAACAGCATAATCTTCCGCGGTGAGGCTTTCTCCTACGGTGAACATTTCTCCCTGGGCCTGCTCCTCAACGAAATAGAGAATATTGGGCTCGTCATATAATACGGCATCCACATGACCGGCAATCACGGCCTGGTAGGCTTCGGTCACATCCGGATAAGGTTCAATATCGACATTATCCGTATTTTCTTCCAAATAATCCTGGCTGGTTGACCCTTGTCCCGTACCTACCGTCGCGCTGTCTGCTTCTGCATCTTCAAGCGACTGGATGTCGCTGTCCTCATCCGCGACCGCTAAAATAATACCGGAATCCGGGTAGTATGGATCAGAGAAATCCACCGAATCTTGGCGCTCTTCCGTAATTGACATCGCGTTAATCGATGCATCATAAGTCCCTGCTTGAACCCCGGACAACGCCGCGTTGAAGTCAACGGTTTCATATTCCACGTCAAAACCGGCTTCTTCGGAAATCGCGTCCATAAGCTCAATATCAAATCCGGTCAGTTCATCCGTCTCCAAATCAACATAAGCAAACGGGACGAAACTATTGTCGGTCGCGACGGTGTATGTTTCCCCTTCCACGTCGGACGTTCCATTACCGTTATCGTCGTCTACATCTTCATCCGCCTCATCGTCTTCATCTTCATCTTCATCTTCGTCTGCATCTTCGTCTTCGCCATCGTCTGCCTCAACATCTCCATTGTCGTCTCCATTCACATCTTCTTCAGGCTCATCCCCATTTTCATCGGCTCCTCCGCAGGCAGCCGCGAAAACGAGGGACACACCTACCATGCCCGATAACCAGAAATTTTTTTTCACATTCTACTCCCCCAAAAATTGTGTATATTTAAAATCATTTTTTGAAGTATACCATAATCGCCCTATTTATTCAATTCATCTTGAAGTTGCAAAAATGAATGATAAACTCGAAAAAAAGATATAATACAGTGCGTATTCTTATCCCCTGGAGGTTAGGCTAACTCATGAACTCGACATTAATGGCAGATGACTGGCACGAAGAAACGTCCATCACCGAGATTCAGCAAGCATACGATGAGGGAACACTCACAGCGAAGAATCTCGTGCTATACTACTTAAATCGCATCGCACTCTGGGATCAGGATGGACCATATATCAATGCAGTCGCGGATATTAACCCTGATGCCATAAAGATCGCAGAAACGTTGGATACAGAGCGAGAACAACATGGAAGAACAGGCGCGCTCCATGGCATTCCGATCCTTTTAAAAGAAAGCATTGAAACAGCCGATAGGATGGCGACGAGCGCCGGATCCATTGTGCTTGAAAATTGGCGTTCCAACCATGATGCAT
The DNA here is from genome assembly GCF_900100185.1 of Natribacillus halophilus. Classification (GTDB taxonomy): domain Bacteria; phylum Bacillota; class Bacilli; order Bacillales; family Marinococcaceae; genus Natribacillus; species Natribacillus halophilus. The sequence goes on from NZ_FNEN01000023.1 coordinate 21,046, forward strand.
TTCTCGTCAAACAACTGCGTTCCGCCGGGGCGATTATTCTCGGGAAAACGAACATGACGGAACTCGCTCATAGGGTAGGTACGCAAATGCCTGAAAATTATAGTTCCAGAGGCGGCTATGTCCTCTGTCCATATGGAACGCAATTTGATGTGGGAGGGTCGAGTTCCGGGAGTGCGGCTGCGGTGGCGAGTAATTTCGCCCCTTGCAGCATTGGAACCGAGACTTCGGGATCCCTGCTAAATCCCGCAACCCGTAATTCCCTCGTCACCGTGAAACCGACGATCGGGCTTGTAAGCCGGAGCGGCATTATTCCTTTATCGTATTCGCAAGATACGGCAGGGCCGATGACGCAAACGGTTGCGGATGCCGCCCATATCATGCAAGTGATCGCGGGAAGAGATGAGCAAGATGAAGCGACAAAATCACGCCCATTCCATACCCCGAATTATACGGATGCGCTTAAGAAAGATGGTGTGCAGGGAAAAAGAATCGGTATCTTTCGCGATCCGCAACCGAAGCTTACCGATCAAATTGACTTTTCACTTTACGAAGAAACGATTATCAAATTGAAAGACCTCGGCGCGTCATTGGTCGATTCGGTTTCCATTCCGGCTGTAAATCGTGATGACGGTGATGCCGTCGTAAGCTACGAATGTCGGCATTCTCTCAATAATTTTTTTGCAAGAGCGGACCCGTTCACAGGGTTTCGCTCCTTTGACGAATTTTTACAGTCCTATGAGGATGATGCTCATCTTCATAAATACGGGTATGACCGGCTCAGAGTAAGAACTTCCGTGGAAAATAGCCTTTCCAACGCGAATTATCTCATTTCCAAGTTACGTAACCAAGGTCTTGACGACCCGCAAAGCCTGGAGAATGTCCTGGCTGATCAAGAGCTCGATGCGATTCTTTTTCCAAGCTCCAGCAGCTATGACGTGGCCGCACGAGCAGGGTTGCCTTCCATTAGTGTTCCTGCCGGCTTCCACGAAGACGGCAGGCCGTTTGGCGTCACGTTTACCGGCAAAGCTTTTTCCGAAGAGACATTATTTCAGATTGCGTACGCATATGAACAGGCGACGATGCTGCGGCAAAAACCAAATCTTGTGCCATAAAATTTATTGTTGATCCAACACAGCCATCGTGCACCGAGACACACAGACTAACTTATCATTTTCGTCGACAATCTTAATCTCCCAGATCATCGTTGTTCTGCCTTTATGCAAAGGTGTGGCCGTGGCTGTGACCGAGCCGTCCCGTTTGCTGCGGACATGGTTCGCGTTAATCTCAAGACCCACCGGGATCTTTGTCTGCTGGTCAATATTGAGGCCGGTAGCGATCGATGCTGCCGTTTCCGCGAGCACGACTGACGCCCCGCCGTGGAGAATGCCGGCGGGTTGATGCGTTTTCGGCAGGACAGGCATGTGCAAAACAACACGGTCCAGCTCGACTTCCATGAATGTGATGTCGAGCAAATCAATAAGCGACCCCTGACTGTTGGCTTGTAGTTGTTCAGGGTCGAGCGGGTATGGGTTTTGCATCTGTCATCATCTCCATCTTATTATCATTCGTTTAATATTTTCACTTAAAAAGAGAAGCGATACGACTGAATGACCTGCGTTTTTCCTCAACGTCGGCGATGTTCGTTAAAATGAGCCATTCGTCGTTTTGATAGCTCTCTGAGAGAGATTCCAATTCTTCCCTGACTTTACGGGGTCCGCCGATAATCATGCGCGCACGATTTTCCCGGATTTTTTGTTGATCTCGTTTCGTCTTCCTAGTGACCTTGGCTTCTTCCACACTCGGGACACGGCTGTCTAGTCCTTTTTCCGTCCGCAACAACCACAAGTCCTGGCTTGTGGCCAGCTCTTCGGCGTGATCATCCGATTCTCCGCAAATGACAAAGATGGCTGACATGGCATGAGGGGTATTATGCTCGGCATTTTGTCGATAAATCTCATGGGCGGCTTGTCCGCGAGTGGGATTAATAAAGTGCCCATAGACATAACCGACGCCAAGTTGGGCTGCAAGTTCAGCACTATTCTCCCCAAGTCCTAAAGAATAAATCGCTGGTGCGGTTTCAGTCCGCGGTGTAGCCCGTAACCCCTGCGATGACTGCCCCTGAACATATTCGACGAGCGCTTCCAGTTTGTCAGGGTACTCGCCCAGCTGATTTTCTTTTCCATCTGCAAGGGCCGAACGAACCCTTTCGCCACCCCCTGGAGAGCGCCCGACGCCGGCTTCGATCCGACCCGGAAAAAGGGCTTGTAACTGCAGAAGCTGCGACGCGACTTTATAGGGGCTATATTGTGGGAGTAAGATGCCGCCGCTGCCGACATGGATCGCATGCGTGCGAGTAGCCGTTGCCGCCATCATAATCTCCGGGGAGCTCGAAGTCATCCCTTTCGTGGCGTGATGTTCGGCAAACCAAAAACGCTCGTACCCAAGCTCCTCGGCGTATTGGGCAAGAGAAAGTGTGTTTTCAACGGTGTCTTCAGTTGTCATCCCTTTGGGGGCAGGCATTTGTTCCAATATTCCCAGGTGCATCGTCATTCCTTTTTTAATGCCTCCACTTCCGCATGTAGATGATTGATCGTTTTTTCATTTTTCCAGTTCCGACAACACGCCCTTCCATACCTCCTCGGTATCCATAATATTCCCCCCGTTCACCCATTCTCATAGCTTTATTTTTTTGACTGCCCTCTTCATCTCACGGTTAAAATACTTTGTTATACCCGCAAACAAATCGTCCCACTCGGATTTAAAATAAGCATATAACGCCGGGTATTTCTTTTTTACGTATAAAATTTCCGCTGCAAATACAAACTGTTCTTCCTCATCGTCCCATGACAGAATTTCCTCAGCTATGTTCGTGGATCCCAGCCCAATAGGGTCTTCGGTTTCCAGGAATAACTGCTTTGCGTAATCAATAATAAGCGGATCGACTTTGTCCTCGCGAACAAGACGCTTGAGCTGTTTTTCGAGGCGGGCTAACTTGCCGCTGTTGATCGGTGAAATAAGCCGGCACGGTAATGACCGCTTCTTTTTCTCCTTCGCCGAGAAGCTCGTCCGCCGCATGTTTGATTTCTTTTAAAATAAAAGCTGAAATTTCTTCAGGTGTGTACGTTTCGTCTCCCAGGGATACGTTCACGTCCTCTCCCATGCTCCGTTTGATGGCAGCTATCGTACGCTTAGGCATCGCGACCAAGGCACTACGGGCTTCATCACCGACAACGACTTTCCCGCTGGTTTCTTTGAGAACAACAGATGGGATCATTTGTTTGTCATTCGTCATCGCCATCATTTTCGATTTTCCTTGGTGTATGTAGGCAGCTGCAGAATTCGTTGTCCCTAAATCAATGCCGATGATGGGGCGAAAAGATTGTTCGTTTCCTTGCTTCGTCATTGTAGATTCTCCTTTATGGTTGTGACTTGTGCTTTTCGAATGATGTCCCCGTTTGCATCGGAAAAACCTCTTTGGTGTATTTTCACAATTTCATAGGGTATCGCTGCATGTTCAGATGGTGAAATCGTTTCAATAGCTTCGGCACGTTTCGGATCGAACATTTCTCCGTTTTGAATACATTCTTTCACACCAAGCTCCGAGATCATTTGTAACAACGCTTCCGACCATTTCTTAAGGAGTGCTTCCCAACTCGGATCATCTATTAATTGCGCGTTGACCATATCCATGTCGTCGATTTGCCGGATGAGTTGCTGGATGATTCCCATGTTGTGGGCAGACGCGGAGGCTTGCTCTTGCTTTTCCATCATTTCTGTGAGCGCATTCAGTTTTTCTTCTGTGTTTTTGCTCGTTTTGTATTGAAGTCGCGTCTGTTTTTGTAATTGTTCTCCAATCCCGGTCAAATGCTCTTGCAATTGGTCCGTTTGCTGTTTTAATTCACTGACATCTGCGTCCAGTTTATTTTCTTTTTCCCAAAACTTCCATTTCATAAACGAAATTCCCCTCGTCTACGTTGTAGATTATATTTTACCATAGTTGTCCTTAAATCGTGAGATGTAATATGTTTTCAGAGTTGCTCGCAGGCGTGGAAGCAAATGGGGGCTCCTGGATTCAGGAGCCCCCAATGAATTTACAATAATGAAAACACCTCGTCGATACGCGCGACGATATGATGAGCATGAGTGAGCTGCTGCTCATCATCACTCTGAAATCCAATCGTTCTCATCCCTGCCGCATTCGCGGACGATACTCCATTCGCTGAATCTTCGAGCACGACACAATCAGAAGGATCAACGTTTAACTGCCTGGACACTTCTAGGTAAATATCAGGGGCGGGTTTCCCTTCTTCAACTTCTTCCCCGCTTACAATGAAATCATAATAATGTTGGATGGAATATTTTGTCAATACCGTTTGGATGAGCGCTCGCGATGATGAGGATGCCAGCGCGATTTTATATTGGCTGTTCTTTAGATGCTCTAATAACGAAGCGATTCCTTCGATCGGTTGAAGATGGCTATTCTCTATTTCAATGGCTTTTTTGCCTTCAACCTCAGACAAGAGAGTACCCAGATTAACATCCAAATTTTCCTCTTCTATAATTGTCTTCCACAAATCTTCAGAACGCGTTCCCGTATAGAATTGCATGCGCTCGTCATCCAGACGTACGCCATACTGCGCGGCTGCTTCCCGCTCCACTCTTTGATGAATGGGTTCGCTATCGATGATGACCCCATCCATGTCGAATATAAAGACCTTCTCCATATGCGGATTCCCCCTTCGCTCATAAGTCTACAGATCATTGGGGGAAAAAGAAACAGTTGACGCTAATTGATCATGCTTCCTGGGTCCCCGCCCTATCCCTCACATCTTCAATCACAAACCGGCTTTCCGGAATCGTCGGCATTCGAACCATGCTATAACTTACATCCTGATCAGGCACGGTATACGTAATGTGGTTCGTCAAAAATTCCAGGCTCGTCTGCATGAGCATGACCGTGATCCATTCGCCGGCGCAGCGGTGGCCCATATAATGATCGCCCCCGCCCTGGGGAACGAAGGCAAACGGGCTACCTTTCCATTCCCTAAACCGTTCCGGTTTGAACTCGTCGGGATCGCTCCACAAGTCCGCGCGATGATTAATGCCGTGGACATCCAGCATGACCAACGTTCCTTTATTGAACGAGTACCCTTTCCACGAAAAATCTTTACGGGCAATAGCACCTAGCAACGGTGTAAAAGGATAAAACCGACGCACTTCCTGCACGAACATCGTTGTATACGTATCATCTCCCGAACGCAATTGGGGCAGCGTTTCCGGATAATCATGCAAAGCTCGTGCACTAAAAACAACGTATCTCCCGATCGCAACGATCGGCCTCAACACGTTGATGATTTCGACGGCCGCCGTGTGCGTGTCTAAACGTTTTCCTTTCATATCACGATGAAAAGAAATAATATAAGCCGCTGTATTTTCTGCCGGTTTTAGCTTCTTGGCACGAATCTTTTTAACGATATCCTCAATCCATTTCTCCGAACTTTGCCGGGCTCGTTTTCCGCGTTGATTTCTTTCGCCCACGCCTCCAATGGCATCGATCATATCGCCGAATTCCCGGGCGCGTTGACTGACCTCCTCTTCACGGAGAGGAATGCCCGCCCATTCGCAAGCACTTCGGCACATCACTTCTTCCGCTTCATCGAATAATTTCACCTGTTTGTTTCGTTTCCATTCGGGAACCTTACTTATCCATTGCCGCATCGTTATCTTCTTGATGTCTTCCAACCGCTCCGGGGTCATTAAGGATAAAAACATAAGCTTACGGTGCTTGTGTTCCTCGTCATCCAGGGTTTGTACACCGTTTTCTCCGAATAACGTTTTTTTAATCCGCCGGGGGGCTACCCCTTCTCGTTTAAAATAATTCTCATCATAAAAAAGACGCGCGGCTTCCTCGCCGCTGATAAGAATCGCTTTTTTGCCAAGAAGGCGCGTCTGGACGATATCAGATTGTTGATTTTGTCTCCGATTTGGAATATATCGGTACCCTTCATTCAATAATGTTAACGTCTGGTCTAACCCTTTTTCTTTCGGAATCTGCTTCGTCGCTCTCGACATTGTTTAGCCTCCTCCAGAATTATTTTTTCGCCAGAAAAGAAAATCATGCGTTATTTAATTTGACACTCCCAGACTGCTGATTATGCGCAAAGCCCCTTTGCAATCGGCGACGGGCACACTAATAGAGGGGAGACCACTTTGGGCTCCCCTCTGCCTTATTACATCCCAGCTTCATACTGAAGGCGTTTCGATAACTCCCGGAATTGATCTTCATCAAAGCCTGGCGCGAATTCTTCCGGAATATGCTCGAGATCAGGGATTTCGCCGCCTTCCGGAAGTCCATCGACGACTTCAAGTTCGCCTGGCGGGCCCACCGGTGTCGGGCCATTCCAGATACGATCGAGCAATTGATAATCATCATCACTGAAACGGTATAACTTACGGTGCAAGCCTTTTTCTTCATATTTTCTGGCGTGGTCAAACTTGGAATTGTCCAAGTCAGGAACCGGAAGCATCTTCAGCATATTGGCGCCCGTGATTTCTTCCAATGCTTTCGCGTAGGAGACTGCATGTACACCACCGCGAACGAGTAAATACCCTGCTAATTCACGAGCAGCTGGATTGTCTGTCATTTGATAGACGCGCATCTTGTGATTACGAGCGCCGATTTCCAGGTAGAAGTTGTGTAGTAAATCGTTAACGAGATTTCCACTGGAGAACACATTGTCGCCCGTCCAAGGTCTTCCGCCGGAATCAACCGGTAATGCGTTTTGCCCTCCAAGTACAAAATGAAACTTATTGGGTTGGTTCACTGCCGGTTCAAGGGGTGTTTCGTCCGGATTGTTACTTTCATTTCCGACGTGTCCGTCCATCATGACGTTGATCGTATTCGCCACCAATTCCACGTGCCCGATTTCCTCAGCTGTTATATTGGAAATCAACTCATAGAAGGGGCGTAACTTTTTCTTGGCTCTAAAGTTGAAAGACTGGAACATGTAATTGTTTAGTGTCGACATTTCACCAAAACGGCCGCCCAATAACTCCTGTACAGCACTTGCCGCGTCCGGGTCCGGTTCATCTGGTCTAGGAAGGTCAATTTGCAGCTTGTCCACTCGCTTAAACAAAATAATACCTCCTGTAGATTATTATGTGAAACGTGATCACACTAAGTCTATACCCGACCTCATTGGAAAAATAAACATGTCTTTAAATTTATTATAATATGTTGAACTCTTCCATTCGCTTTAAGATACGATGAGGCTGCTGCTTAAAATCCGCTGTTTGATATTCCGGAAGCCACTGCACCCCAATGGTGTACACATTAGCAGCGAGACCTGCTTCAATATCGGCATCACTGTCACCAAGAAACATCGCCTGATCCGAACTTACCTTTACGACAGAGAGCGCTTGCTGTATCCCTTCCGGATCCGGTTTCGGGCGCTCGACATCATCGCCGGTAATGATGACATCAAAAAAATGGTCCATCCCCAGCGCTTCCAACGACAAATCCAGACTTCGCCTCGCCTTTCCCGTGACGATCCCCACTTTTAACCCCGGATCGTTTTTCAATGAACGAAGTAACGCATGAATGTCTTTATTTTTATGTACCAACCTGGCATGGTTCTTTTCATATGCCTCATAATACGTTTCGATGGCATCATTTTTGGCCTGATGCTCGAGGTTTTGCCTAATAATGTCTGTTTCGGACGGACCGAACATGGAGATGACCTCTTCCTCCGAGAGGCTTTTTCCATCAAAGGTTTGAAAAGTCGTTTGAAAAGCATGCTTCACCACGGGCAATGTATTGGCGAGCGTGCCATCAAAATCGAATAATATCGCTTTCATTGTATCTCCCCTCTTTACTTAAATTATCGTTTTCCTTTTTGATAAATGCAATAAACCCTTTTTTGTGATACACTAAGTAAGGAAAGTAAGAATTTTAAGGGAAGGTGTGCTGAGATGGAAGTATCTAGAGTAACATCTAAAGGACAAGTGACGATCCCAAAAGCTATCCGTGAGCAACTAAAGTTACAAGAAGGAGATAAGTTAGCTTTTATTGAAGAAAACGGTAAAATTTTGCTCACTAAATCAAGTACAATCGCCCTACGTCAATTTTTTGATTCCATGAATATGGAAGCAGAAGAAAAAGGAGTAACAGAAGAAAACTTGCTAAATGATTTGGAAGAAGTTCGTGAGGAAATGTGGAATGGGCAAAGGAAATAATTCATTTCGCGTATTTGTAGATACCAATGTTTTGATATCAGCCATGCATTCACGAGAATCGATAACAAGAAAACTTTTATTGATTCTTTCAGAAAATCATCATCTTATTATATGTAGTCATACCCTAACGGAAGTATCCAAGGTAAAGTCAAAGTAAAACGATTTTTAAGGGAAATAAAAATCGCCTTTCTAAGACGAGCCCGAGGGAGATCACATCGCCCTCTCGGATTGGTTCAATCCCCGTCGTTCGAGGGATGACAACGTGATTCTTGGTCCCTCTCGGAGCGAGATACCCTGCTTTTGGGGTATAACAACGCGCTTCTGGTCCCTCTTGGAGCGAGATGCCCTGCTTTTGGGGTATAACAACACGCTTCTGGTCCCTCTTGGAGCGAGATGCCCTGCTTTTGGGGT
>NZ_FNEN01000032.1 GCF_900100185.1 Natribacillus halophilus
CCAAACACTTCGCTTTGAATGGCAGGAAAAGGCGTTATACATTGAGATTGAAGGCAAAGCAGAACATGTCCTTGGAGATGCGAATCTTCTTTATCAAGTATGGACGAATCTAGTGACGAACGCCATCAAATTCAGTGATAATGGTGGTGACATCGTGATCACCATCCAAAGAGAAGGCCATTTAATCAACGTTGGTGTTGAAGATAGCGGCATTGGCATGGAACCCTCAGAGGTTGAGAGAATTTTTGACCGTTTCTATAAGGGAGATCAGGCACGCACCCCTGGAAAAGGGAGTACAGGACTGGGACTCGCGATCGTGAAAAAGATTATCAACCTCCACGATGGAAAAATTAATGTTGAAAGTACTCCGGGAGGCGGCACAAAAGTGATCATACGGTTAAAATCCGTAGTTTAACCAATGGTCTACTATCCCTTCAGCTTCGTAATACTAAAGTTTGCTCCATTTTGAAGGAAGAATTCTTCAAGAGCGCAATTCTAGAATAACAGGGAATCGCTCTCCTAAAGAATAAGGCCAGATAGTTGAACAATCCTTTATATTGTAACCTATCAGTGTTTATTTCAACTATTTAGGAGATGCAGTTTTTTATGTATCACTTATAAATATAAATTCTCATTTGCATTCAAGCTGACAAATCTATGACATGTGATGACATGTCTATTTAGGATCAAATTCGAAATGTTATATTATGTGTATAGAGAAACCATTAGTATCTATTTGATTTAAGGAGTGGGTTTTCTGTGAATAAATTATTAATGGTTCTTGGTAGCTCAGTCATGCTACTTGCTGCTTGTGGCGGAGAAGAAGTAACGGATGAAGGAGATGAAACTGAAGAAGATCAAGAGTTTACATTGGAAGAACTTGGAGAATATGATGGGCAAGATGGAAACGAAGCTTATGTAGCGGTTGATGGAGTCGTTTACGACGTTACAGATGTTGAAGAATGGGAAGATGGAGTGCACGACCCCGCTGGTGGATTAGAGGCTGGTGATGACCACACAGAAGAAATTGAAGAAGCTCCACATGGGACTGATGTATTGGAAGACTTACCAACTGTTGGTACACTTGAAGAATAATAAAAATTAGTTGCGAAGTTTAACCCTTTGGATAAGATGATTCCAAAGGGTATTTTTCGCAGACAGCCGGTAAGCATTAGCTAACAGATAGTGCGATGACCGCGAGGTATCGTGCGGAGGATCTGAAGGCAAATCCCTGAACAGAGCTGAAACCCATATTGGGGCCCATGTTGGCACGCGAGCGGGATGACTGTGCAAACCGTGAGGGGCGCCCGGCGTAGACAAGGTAACGATTGGAGACTATGAGGCAGAGCTGGAGGACAATCTAGAAGTGCTCCACCAAAAGCTGAAAACGAAGGACTATCATCCAAAACCTGTCCGCCGGAAAACCATTGAGAAAGAGAATGGAAAGAAGCGTCCGCTAGGGATTCCTACCGTGGAGGACCGAGTGGTTCAAGCGGCGATCCGAAACATTCTCGAACCGATCTTTGAGGAAGACTTCCTGTCGTGCAGTTACGGATTTCGCCCAAATATCAGCGCTCATATGGCGCTTGATCAGGTAAGCAAACACCTCCGAGAGGGCTATGAGTATGTCATTGATGCGGATCTGCAAAGTTACTTTGACACGATTCCGCATGACCGCTTGGAAACCCAAATCCGTAGACGAGTCACGGATGGCTCTGTTATTCAACTCATCAATCAATTTAAGTCGCCATCGGATGTTAAATTATTTGATTTTTTATGCAGTTTATGAAAATGATGAAGCTATTGATGTGATTAACATTCTGCCCGCACGTTCAAAACGAAAGCGGATTTAATAATTGGGGGATAGGGGCGTGCTTAAGTTGATTTGAACAGTAAGTAGAGTGTTGTTAATCCAAGATAAGCACGTACTTGCCGTGAAATACCAAGAAGGTAATACGGTGTTTTAAGCTCTGCCAAGAGGTGACCAAGAAACTGGCGAATTAAGGTGGACCCCTTAGATTATCCAGTTGACGAAATGGATGATGTTTTAGATATAAATGTTAAAGGCTATATTTATTTCTCCCAACGATTCGCAAGGTTAATGTTCAGCAAGCAGCGTAAGGGAGTCATTGTTAATATGACTTCAGTTTCTGGAATGGAAGGAAGTTCAGATGCCATATATGGATCCTCTAAAGCCGCAATATTGGGTTTAACCAAAAGCTGTGCAATGAACTTTTCACCAATGATCAGAGTTAATGCGGTTGCTCCTACGATGGTTAGCACTGACATGATGGGATCAATACCTGATTGGAGGAAAGAGGAATATTTAAGTCATCAACTCATTAATACGCCTGTGACACCACAAGATGTAGCTGACACCCTAACCTTCCTTTTATCGGATAAATCAAAGCATTATACAGGAGCAACGTTTGATATAAATAACGGAGGATATCTGCGGTAGTCAATCTTATGCCGCAATCGAGGTGCTTTAGTGGAATAAAAGTTATACCATTTGATGGAAGCGGAGAATATCAAAAACACCATAACAATATCGTTTATAGTCAAATTGGATTGTTTCTGGTACTTCATAAAAAATGAAAAGAACCCATTGTTAAAAGGAGAAATTTTATGGTTAATAAGAATAGAAAAGTTGAAGAGGTTGACCAGTTTATTTCGAATTTGCCGAATGATATTCAAGACATTACAGTTGCTTTAAGGGAAATCATTCTGAAATCTTCGCCAGAACTTATAGAAGATTTTAAATGGTCTATGCCCAATTATTCATATAATGGTTTAGTTTGTTATCTGCAAACTTCCAAAAAACACGTTAATCTTGGTTTTCATAAAGGAAATGAACTCCAGGAAAAAGATACAAATAAATTATTGCAGGGTACAGGAAAAACAATGAGACATATAAAAATAAAAAAGATGGACGCAATTCATCCAGAAACCTTCACCTTGCTCATTAAAGAAGCGATGGCATTAAATGAAGAATAACACGATGAACGATGAACTTAGGGTGTAAAACTTGCTGTACAAGGATTGCCGTTATCGAGTCGCTATACTGGAATAAGAATAGTGCCACCTTTGCCTTTAACGGCCCATATTGTTAAAAAGAACTTGTGAAAATGAAATGGGGGGATGAAAGATGGAGTGGGCAGTATGGAGTGCTTTAGGTTTGTCCGGCGCCGCTTTTGCCCTTGCTTTTCAACAATCGGGAAAAATTAAAAAGCTAGAGGGGAAAATTAAAGAATTGGAAGGTCTAAGTTAATCTGTCAGACAATGGCCCAAATATCTTCGGCCATTTGATCATACTCGTAACCATTTCCCGGTTTTCCGGATCGCCCAAAACCTCTAAGAAATGACAGCACACGTTTACCCCCAATTCCTTCGTTTGATGCATCAGCATTCAATCCTAAATTTTCGAAAGAGAAAACTTTCCATATAATCAGCCTGATCATAGTCCATCGTTTTTCGTTGCTCACTCATCACTGCATTAATCGCATGAAGATAGATATAACGTTCACCGGTAGCCGTATGACGAAGTTTATTCGCTTGTTCCTCAACAGCCATGATCATATCTAAAGCATTAACACTCACCAAGCATCATCTCCATTCTGGACATAAAATTTTTACCGATTTACGCTCCTCTTGGTGAGGCGGCAACGGTCGGAGAATATTTGTCTATTTTGGCGATTGAGCAAACCAGCCATTCTTCAAAACCTTCATTAACTTGTTTCAATCAGAGAACTTCTTCTTGATTTAGACTGTTGTTGTTTTAAATCGATCATTATGAGACGAGACGCGCGCATAACGGGCGGCATTAGGATGGATATAAAGCTTTGCGGCATTGACGGCTAATCCAGCCTCCGTAAAGGCTCCCGCAATCAGTGGAATACTACTTGAATGATTCGAGATATCTCCTGCTGCAAAGATCCCGGAAGCTGATGTTTCCATTTGAGGGGAGGTACGCAACCGACGTTCTTCCACTTGTAAACCCAGAGGATGATGGTCAAGAAAACTCAAGTCTGGCTGATAACCATGATTAACAATAACCGCATCTGTCTCTTGAAAATGACACTGTTCATTTTCACAATGCTTCAATGTCACTTGTTCAATACAACAACCATCTGGACTTGCTTTGACGTCGTCAATGGCATAGGGGGTAAGAATATCAACCGAAGATTGTCGCATCCTCGCCACAAATGTCTCATGACCTCCAAATTGATCACGCCGATGAACAACCGTGACGCTTTTGGCCATCGGTTCTAACTCATTGGCCCAATCAACAGCCGAATTTCCTCCACCCGAAATCACGACATGTTTCTGTCGAAATTGTTCCAGATTCGTTACGGTATAGTGAAGATTGGACGTTTCAAATACCTCAGCTCCCTCTATGTTCAACTTGGCCTGTCGTAAGATCCCATAACCTGTGGCCAAAATAATGGTTTTCGAATAATGGTTACGGTTTTTGTTCGTTGTAATATGAAAAAGACCATTATTCATTCTCTGTATGTCTACGACCTGCTCACCCAGCGCAATTGTCGGGCGGAACGTTGAGGATTGGTCAATAAGCTGTGAAATGAGTTGAGAACCATTTGTTGGTGGTAACCCGCCAACATCCCAAATGGTTTTCTCCTTGTACACATTTATTTTTCCACCAAGCTCTTTTTCGTGTTCGATCACTTTCGTCTTCAAATCGCGCATCCCACTGTAAAAGGCGGCATATAAGCCTGCCGGTCCTCCGCCGATAATCGTAACGTCATAACATGTGTTATCCTGCACCATACTTCCCCCCTAACGGGTAAACGTTTTGCGATTCTCGGGTATCGGTATGTTTTAACAAATCATAACTTAAACAAACCGGCTTCCCACTTCTCGGGTCAGAAACAACATCCGCATGAATGTGGAAGACATCACGTAAGACTTGGGCACACATGACCTCCTCGGGCGCCCCTGCTTGCACGATCGCTCCTTCGCGTAACGCCACCATATGATCAGCAAAACGAGCAGCATGATTGATATCATGAACGACTAAAACGATCGTGCGCCCTTGTTGTTCATTTAAATGCTGTAAGACTTGCAACACTTCCAGTTGATGAGCAAGATCCAAATACGTCGTGGGTTCATCAAGCAGCAACAAGTCCGTTTGCTGGGCAAGCGCCATGGCAATCCATACCCGTTGGCGTTGTCCGCCGGAAAGGGTCTCTAAAGATCGTTCAGCTAAAGCTTTCAAACCGGTCTGTTCGAGCGCAAGAGCAATGATGTCGTGATCTTGTTTGCGTAGTGTTGCGAATCCTTTTTGATGGGGGTGTCTTCCGTAAGCCACGAGTTCCCTTACTTTTAAACCACTCGGTGCTTCAGGCGCTTGCGGCAGTACCGCCATCTTTTGCGCAATCTGTTTCGTCGGTTGGGTATGAATCGACTTCCCATCTAAATAGACAGCCCCGTTTGAAGCCTTCATCACACGGGCTAACGTCTTTAAAATGGTCGATTTCCCGCAACCGTTCGGGCCAATGATAGTTGTGATTTTCCCTTCCGGAATGTGTATCGTCAAATCATCGACGATGGCTTCTTTTTCATAACGGATCGAAAGATGATTGGCTTCCAGACGTGTCATTATTTCACCTCACTATGGGGTTTTCATGAGTAAATACAGAAAATACGGAGCACCAATAACAGCTACAACAATGCCAACAGGTATTTCTGACGGGGATAGAAGATTGCGGCCGACCATATCCGCGAACAGCAGAATGAACGCCCCAACCATGGCAGCTGTTGGAACCATAACCTGATGGCGCGGACCGACAAGACGTCGAGCAATGTGGGGAGCCACAAGCCCGAGGAATGATATAGCTCCTCCAACAGACACTGATGCCCCCGCTAACATAACAGCTAATATAAGCAAACGCCGGCGGTTACGCTCCACCTTGACCCCTAACGAAACCGCCGACGGATCCCCTAATCGCATCACATTTAAGGTTCTCGCCTGTGCGATAACGAGGGGAATGAATAGAAGCATCCATGGCAAAACAGCGAGTGTATGGCTCCAACTCGTTCCCCAGATATCCCCGTTTAGCCAAACCGTCGCTTGCATAAAATCTTCAGGATTCATCCGCAATTGAAAAACGATGAGAATCGCTGTAAATCCTGCATTTAAGCCAATGCCGACGAGAACTAGCCTAATGGGCGTTACGCCCTTTTTCCAAGCAAGTGTATAGATAAGAAATGCTGCCGTGATTGCGCCGACAAACGCGAAAAGTGGAAGGGCAAAAATCGTCTCGCCTAACGACGTGTATGACCCTTGGAAAAAGTAAATAAAGAGCACAACAGCCAAACCAGCCCCCGCGTTGATACCCAGGATGCCCGGATCGGCCAATTCGTTACGAGATAAGCTTTGCAAAATCGCCCCTGAAACCGCTAATCCCGCCCCCACGAGCAAAGCAATCACCATTCTCGGCAATCGAAATTCGAATAAAACAAGGGTATGCTGTTCGGTTCCATCCCCCATTAATGTTCGCCAAACATCAAGAGGGGCGATCGACATCGTTCCCATTTGTAGACTTAAGAGAAAAACAGCAAAGATCAGTACCACAATAGCCATATAGATCCATACGGTTCTTTTCATTCAGATGCCCCTCCCTTCTCTGCGAGCGAGATAAAGGAAGAAGGGGACGCCGACCAAGGCCGTAATCGCGCCCACCGGTGTTTCATAAGGCGCATTGACAAGGCGAGCGAGGATATCTGCAACGACCAATAGCAAACTGCCAAGAATAGCCGAACACGGCACAATATAACGGTAATCAAGGCCGACCAAGGCACGAGTGATATGGGGAATGACTAAGCCAATGAAACCAATGGTTCCGGCAACGGCAACAGCAGCCCCTGTCATGAGCATCACGGCTATTATGCCCATGGTTCGAACCATACCTGTGCGTTGCCCCAAACCTTGGGCAACATCTTTTCCCAAACTTAAGATGGTGATCGACCGAGCTAGCCATAGAGCTATGAGCATCCCAATTATCACAATGGGAAGCATTAGTTGGATGCGTTGCCAATCGATATTGGCCAGGCCACCAGCAAACCAAAAACTTAAATCTTGGGCAACATCAAAATAGATGGCAATCCCTGAAGATATCGCGCTTAAAAAGGCAGCAATGGTGACCCCTGCTAACGCAAGTTTAGCAGGAGTCAGTCCCCCCTTTGCCAATGAACCGACAAGAAAAACAAGTGCTGTCCCAGCGCCAGCCCCGATAAAAGCCGCAAATAAAGAACCGGTATAAGACACAGCAGGGAAGAATGCAAACATAATCGCGAGTGCTAAGGCTGCGCCATCCGTAATGCCAATAATGGAAGGTTCTGCAAGGGGATTCCTCGTCATCCCTTGCATCAATGCGCCTGAAACGGCCAGAAAGCTCCCTATAAGAACAGCCCCGACCACTCTGGGGAGGCGTATTTCACGGATAATCTGGTGGTCTGTGAACGAGTTATCATAGTCGACAATGGCCTGCCACACCGCCGCGGGTGTGATACTTGCCGCCCCTAATGAAATCGATATGACACTAGCACAAACTAAGAGCAACATGCCGACCACCATAATAATAACAACCATTGGTTTTGCGCGAACCTGTTTCGACGTCAAAGGGATCTTATTCACCATTTAGCGCCTATCCTTCTTTCTCATTTAACCCTCGGCTTCCATCTCCCTAATCATGTCCACAAATAAATCAATCTGATGGTAAACGGAAATGGGATCGTAAGGATAAAAGGTATCATAATCATTGAGACGATAACGTTCTTGTTGTACGGCATCTAACCCTTGCCATACGGAGGATTCTTCTAGTTCATCTTTAGCATCATGTTGGTTTTCCGGGTCATAGCTCGTCAAAAACATATAATCCGCCGCATATTCAGGAACCACTTCTTGAGAAAGCATAAGCACATCTTCTTCATCCATGACTTCATCTTCAATAATGTCAGGGGCATCTAAATCCAAAGCGTCATATAATACTTGACCGCCACGCCCGAAATTCTCCCCAAAAACATAGAGTTCATTGTCATTCGTAATTTCGTAAAGACCAAAGGTTGCATCCGTAGGCACGAGATCTTCGATTTCCTCTCTAGCCTCGTCAGCGCGATTGTGATAGTCATTCAAGAAAGCCTGTGCTTCTTCCTCTGCTCCTACAATGTCTCCAAACATTTCCGTCATATCTTCAACATTAGTCGCTGTGTTATATGGAATATGTACTGTAGGGGCAATTTGCTCTAACTGATCAATATTGTCATCATACATGGCCACAATTAAGTCCGGATCCAACTCCAAAATTTTTTCCACGTTTGGAGGCTCTCCGATATCTTCAACTCCTGCAAGTTCCTCTTCGAGAAATGGGTTATCAAAAGCGATCGACCCAGCCCCTACGACATTGGCATCAACAGTGAGCAATTCACCGGCATAAAAGTCAGTTACAATCCGTTCCGGGTCATTGGGAACTTGAAAATCTTCTCCCCCAACATTGACGGTACGCTCAGCTTCATCTGTGCTTTGATGAGATTGTTCATTTCCACAAGAAGCCAGCACAAGAAAAAGCATACAGACAACTATTGTTTTTGTCATTTTCATCTCCTTCTACATTGTTCTTCACTGGTGGAACAACAAGCATTAATTATTTTATATAATCCTAATTGAAAATGATTATCAATGTCAAGTCAAGTGCTAAAAATCACTTCCATACCAAAACAAAACCTTGCCATCTTATAATGACAAGGTTAGTAGATCAATATAAGACATGAAAAATCCCAAAAAGTAAAGGTAACGTCAACGTCGCTACAAGCGTAGACGTGAATACGGCAACGGATGCAAAAGCTGTATCGCCCCCGTAATTCTCGGCATATAAACTAATCGTCGGGGCACTCGGTGTTGCGGATATGAGCACAGCAATGGTGAGCCATTCAAAAGGAATGGACGTGAAAACAAACGGAAGAAACAACAAAAAAGGAAGAATGAATAGACGGGCACTCACAGTCATCCACAGTAATGGACTGCACAGAGACCCTTTTAAATCATTCAAACGAACAGAAGCAATCAAACAACCAATCAAAAGCATGGAAAGCGGAATCGTCATTTCACCAATGCTTTCGAGGGCTCCAAATAAGGTTTGCGGTAATGATATCGGAAGAAAAAAGAAGACAAGCCCAATGGTTGTTGCGATAAACCCGGGATTCACCCAAAGTGACTTTCTTTCAGTACGCGGCTTCCCTCGCTGCATCACCGCAATGCCGTACGTCCAAATCATGATGAAATAGATCATGTTGAATACCATGGCAAAAAATAACCCATTCTGACCAAAAAGCTGAAGAACGATGGCAATGCCGATATATCCTTGGTTTCCAAACAATATCAAATTCTCATAAACGGCGGATCGTTCCTGGGGAAGTTTCATCCACCAAGCAGTCCATTTGCCAATAAAGGCTGTACTTATGAGAAAATAAGCGGAAAACATCAGCATTGTCAAGACCCCTGCACTACGGTCTGTTTCAAACGGGACGTGCAAGGATGTCACAATCAAACATGGTAATGTTACATACAGCAACAACTTCGTGAAGACACCCCGGCTTGTTTCGGGAAGAAGCCCTGTCTTCATAGCGACCCAACCAACGATAAAAATGATATAGAGCATGCCCATTTCACGAAATAATTCCAGGAAGGTGTCCATGTCTGCCTCCTGCATACGATGATCTTTCATCATATGATTGTTACGGAATGTCTCGTGAAATGAAAAAATTCGAGGTGTTCAAAGTCTGAAATAAACCACTGAGATTAACAAATTAAATAAGATCATGGCAAATAATTGCTATAAATTGCTGTTCACTTTCTCCAGTTCGTCACACTCAGGACCAAAAATGAAATTTTATCACTGAAGCTCACTGTTATTCACTGAGCTTCACTGCATGTGCTAAATTCGTCTATCTATCTCTCAGTAGATTTGTGACTATATAACACTCCATGATAATTTATTGAAGTAGAGAGAAGAAAGGATGTGTTTTTTCTACATTTAAAGACCCTGATTAAATTTTGAAGAGGATTATTCGTATGAGAAACGAAAATGAAAGTAGCTACTATAACATGGATAAGAGAAAAGATGAGAATCAATTAAAGTATGCACAGCAACATTTGGCCAATGAACGTACCTACTTGGCATGGGTACGTACCGCCGCCGCTATTTTGGGTGTTGGGTTTTTAGTCACCAGTCTACATTTATCGATGGGGATATCTGAAAATCTCCTGATTATGATTTTAGGGATTTCTACAGGCTTTTTGGGAATTGTAACGATCATTTTGGCAACCATCAGTTATTTTAAAAAAGAGAAACAAATCCGAAAACAAACCTTTTATTCATCCTATATTATGATTTATTTCTTTTCTCTTTTATGGATTATTATTGCCCTAGTTGCCACGCTTTATATTACGCAGATATTAATATAAGAAGCTCAGGGCATTGACGTATTATGGGCTATAAAAATGAAATTTTGTCACTGAAGCTCACTGACATTCACTGAACTTCACTGCTTACGCTTATTTCGATTTTCAACCTCTCAGTACATTTGTTCTTGCTAAATACTCAATGATAAGATATTGATGCTAAACAAAAGAAAGGGTGTGTAAGTTTTATGAGTCTTATAGACACCGATATTCATGAACGTGTCAGTTATGAACAACTTCTACCTTATTTAGAACAACCGTGGCGTCGTTACATCACTGATTGCCACTGGATGCAAGAAAAACACATGCCGTATACGCAGCCAGCAGTCGCGGGGGTCAATCGTGCAGACGCTCAGGTGCCTGATGGACGTCCTGCGGGTTCCGATCTTGGGTTCATGCAAGAGCAACTGCTTGATAGCCACGGGCACGAGCATGGAATTCTTACCGGGGCACTTGATCCTTCTCCATCATCGATGCATGGATGGTATGAAATGGCAACCGCCCTTGCTAGCGCTTATAATGATTGGCAAATTGAGCACTGGCTTGAAAAAGATTCACGTCTATATGGTTCTGTGCATATCGCCGCACAGGATCCTGCAGCAGCTGTTCAAGAAATTGAAAGAGTGGGGGATCACCCTAAAATGGTTCAGATCCTTCTGCCTATTGATGACATACTTTGGGGCGATCCTTTCTACCATCCCATTTATGAAGCAGCAGAAAAACATCAGTTGATGATTGGTATGCACCATAATGAACCACCTCTTTATTATGGAAAGTGGCCGAAATATTTTATCGAATGGCATACGTTAATCCCTACCTCCCATATGAACCAAGTAACGAATATGATTTTTTCAGGTGTGTTTGAAAAGTTTCCTAACTTGAAACTCATGATGATTGAGGGCGGTTTTACGTATGTTCCCTTTCTAATGCGAAAAATGGATCAACAGTATACAGACTTGCGTCATGAAGTCCCTTGGGTTAAGCAAATGCCTAGTGATACGATCAGGAATCATTTATGCTTTACAACCCAGCCCTTGGAAGAACTGAAAAAGTGGGAGTTTATGCAAATCATTGAGCAAATGGGCAGCGATCAGATTATCTCTTTTTCGACCGATTATCCCCACTGGGATTATGATAATCCTGAACGTGCACTGCCTCCACGCCTCGATGAAGACTTAAAGAAAAAACTCTTTTCCGAGAATGCGCGTCAATTTTACCCAAAACTTCGGTAGAAAAGGAGGGAGAACTTAATGGAAAAAGTGGTCGCTCACACGGATGATCTCGCTCCCGGTGAAATGATGGAGGCTGAATTTGATGGAAGACCTGTTGTGATCTGTCGTGCATCCGATGGCGAATTTCATGCATTCACTAATATTTGTCCTCATCAAGGGGCACCTTTGAGTAAAGGCAAATTATGTGGAGCGCCAGAAGCAACAGATCAAATTGGAACCTACAATTACAAAAACGAAGGAAATATTCTACGCTGTCCATGGCATGGAAGAGAATTCAATATTAAAGATCACGGCCGCATGCTTGCCAATGAGCGTCAAAAACTTCGTGAATATAAACTGAGTGTAGAAGAATTGAGCGTAGCAGATGGGAACATCATTATGTACAAATGAGAGAATTTTAAATGCGGATTCGATCCGCTTTTTTAAATGTGGACATATAAAACAGGGAGTGGCATTTAATGAGTAAAAACCGTTTAGTGTATGGATTTGTATCCCTTGGAATGTTAGCTGCACTTACAGCTTGCGGAGTCGA
Organism: Natribacillus halophilus; assembly: GCF_900100185.1. Taxonomy (GTDB): domain Bacteria; phylum Bacillota; class Bacilli; order Bacillales; family Marinococcaceae; genus Natribacillus; species Natribacillus halophilus. The sequence continues at coordinate 12,245 of NZ_FNEN01000032.1, forward strand.
GGGATCACCAGCTGAGGAAGAAAATGAAGAAACTAATAATGCAAATGAGATTGAAGAAATTGTTGGCATAGATCCGGGGTCGGGAACGATGGATATGGCCGAAAGGACAATGGATACCTACGACTTAGACATTAATCTAAGGTCAAGTTCAGAAGCAGCAATGGTAGCGGAATTAGAGGAAGCAATTGGAAATCAAGAGCCTATCGTTGTTACCTTCTGGGAGCCACACTGGGCGTTTAATGAATACGACTTGGAATTTTTAGAGGATCCACAAGAAGCCATGGGTCAATCTGAAAATATCCATACAATGGTCAGAGAAGGTCTTGAGGATGAAGATGATTCCGCCTATCAACTGTTGGATAATTTTCATTGGGAAATAGAAGACATGAATGAGGTGATGTTGCAAGCTAGAGAAGACGATGTAGAATTCCGCGAAGCAGCTGCAGAATGGATTGAAAGCAATCGGGATGAAGTTGACGCTTGGTTAGAAGATATCGAACCCGTTGAAAATGAGACCATCGAGCTGGCCTATGTTAATTGGGAAACAGAAACTGCATCAACGAATGTCGTTGCGCTTGTTCTTGAAGAATTGGGCTACGATGTCGAGTTGACAACGGTTGAGATGGGTGTAGCATTTCAATCCCTGGCCGATGGAGACGTTGATGGTATGTTGATCGCTTGGCTTCCTGTGGGTGCAGCTTCCTATTATGAACAATTTGAAGATGAGATCGTCGACCTGGGTCCGAATTTGGAGGGCGCTCAACAAGGTTTTGTTGTACCGGGTTATATGGATATTGATTCTATTGAGGATTTGCAAGATGCAGAATAACGTTCAAGATGTGATTTATTTGACTCGTGCACAGAAAACTATGATGGGAGGTGTAGATTAGTGGATGAGCATTTCATGGAAATTTACGATATAACGATTATCGGCGGGGGACCTGCAGGATTGTTTACCGCTTTCTACGGGGGAATGCGCCAGGCAAAAGTGAAGATTATCGAAAGCATGCCCCAGCTGGGCGGGCAACTTTCTGCTCTTTATCCCGAGAAGTATATATACGATGTGGCGGGCTTTCCGAAAGTTCGCGCTCAAGACCTTGTCAACGAGTTGGTTGAGCAGATGCAAATGTTCGAACAAACCGTTGTCCTTGATCAATCTGTAGAAACGGTCAATAAGCTGAACGACGAGACATTTCGAATTGAAACGGATAAAGACGTCCATTACTCACGAACGATCATCATAGCTGCCGGTGTCGGCGCTTTTCAGCCCCGTAAGCT
>NZ_FNEN01000042.1 GCF_900100185.1 Natribacillus halophilus
CAGTATAGTGACCCAGTTCATGAAACCAAATATGAATGAGTAATAAAATATAACCGCCTAAAAGCCAAAATAAAATATCCACGCTATCCTCCAACCTATACTATAAACGCACTGTCTTATTCCACTAAATGACCTGTTTCTGGTACAACTTTTATTCCATTATAGCGCTCTATAATTGAACAAGTTGATACTTACTTTTCAGGCATAGCGAATGTCACAGAAGCACCATTGTTTTCTTCGATTTTTATAAATATTTCATTTAGAATTTCTAATGCTCTTGCATTTGATTCATACTTCCCTAAATCTTTAGTCCAGTCATATCTAATCTTAGTGCCAATAACACCCTTTATTTTTTTTCCGTTTACCGTAACTTCTCTTGCATTTATCAAACTTTGCTTATCTTGAGTAGCAATCCATAACATAGAAAAACCCTCCTTTTCGTTGAACATCTTTATTGTATCAAATACGGATTCTTAGAACCACCAATCAAAAATTCAAACCAAAAAACACCAACACGCTCTCAGTGTTGGTGTGTCCGTCTTTATGTTGGTGCGGTCGGTGGGACTTGAACCCACACGGTATTTTACTACCACTAGGCCCTCAAAAGTGAGGAAGGTTACCATACGTTCCAAACCCGCGTCATACGTACAATTCATTATGCAATTTCCATGTTTTTATACTTAATATCATTTATTTTGGAGTAAAACTGGAGTAATAAAATTACATATAACCGAACATTAATAGAATAACTGCTATTATCGTTCGGATTTTAATATATCAGTTTCCCTGTTTGCTGTTTTATCAATAACTTCTTGTACATCTTCGAGTGATTTTGCCGATCCTCCTCAACAAGCGCGCTCGTTTGTGGCGTAAAAGGACTTAATTCTTTTACTATCTATTCTGTTTATCGCTTACTTTTCTTACAAACCCTACGAGTGCTCTTGTTGTTAAAGACTTAAAGGTCATGAATACTAAAGAATAGTACCATTTCCAACCTTTATGCCATTTTAGCAAATTGGTTTTCTTTACTATCAACCATTCGCATAAAGTAAGTGGTAATAATAAAAAAAGTAATTTATATAAGATCACCTTTGGCATATCTTTATCCGTCCATTGATTGAAGAAAACAGTAAATGTAGGGTATACAAAAAAATCGAATAGCAAACTTGTGTTAAATAATTTCGGAAAGTGACGAACTGGGTATTCAAGTATTTTGTATGAAGCTAGAACATTATCTATAATCCCATTGGTTATTCCATTAAATAAATAAGCAATTACCCAGTCTTTTATTGATTTTTTCTTCCTTACCAACAAAATCGGTAAACTGATTGCTGTAATAATCAACGTACCTCGCAAAACGAATTGATCGACTTTATTCCCTTTCATCGAAACACCCTTCCTTTCACATAGCATGTTTCTTGAAAAAGAGAATTATTCATCTTTATGCCAGATAAAGAAAGGGTAAAAAACAAGCAAAAAGGGTAATTGTCGTTAATAGCTAAATAACTACGTCCAAAGGATACGTTAATAAAATAGATAAAGCGACATACACGCTTAGAGAGGACAGTATATCAGTATTATTAAAAAAATGTCCGATAAATCTTTGGTAGAGGCCTATGTTGAAGCAAAGAAATTAGATCTTGAAAAAGATTTTGTTCAAATTCTAGAAACCGAGATTGATAAAAGAAAATTAAGTAGAATGATTGATCGCTCCAAACAGGAATAGGTAAAGAATCACCGTATCGTAGGGCGTAGTATTTTGCTTAATTTTAAAATGATCTTCAACATAATGGCCCAATTCATGAAGAACACTATTCAATTAAAGCGCTCCGTTTGCGGTAGATTGAATGAACTGATATTAGCTAGATTGTTGTAGTCCCAGTATTAATAAAACCCAATATAAACATATAATGCAACGTAACTTAGCAGTAGACTAATAATAAAAAGTGCGGACTTAATGAAAGGCCGAGCTTGTATCTCCAACAGGGATTCGTTTCCAGTAGAATACCATTAAATCCCCGAAAATATAAACGATATTAAAAACAAATGATCCTCCAATGATAAAGTTAGCGATCGTGGCATTATCAACAAAATAATAAATAGCAAAAGCAATGCAAAGAAAAATAAATGATTGTAAAATGAACCCGCCCATAACGAACAGAAATGATCTTTTACTGTCTGGATCATAGGTAAGGTATGTACGTACAAAATACCCTTCCTCATCATTAGGCTTTATCCAGTTTTTATCTTGATCTCTTAACGCAACATGTGGTGGATATTGAAATAATCTTATTTGTATATTTTCTTTTGATATTCTTACTAAAAATCGTCCTACAGTATAGTGACCCAGTTCATGAAACCAAATATGAATGAGTAATAAAATATAACCGCCTAAAAGCCAAAATAAAATATCCACGCTATC
>NZ_FNEN01000045.1 GCF_900100185.1 Natribacillus halophilus
TGGCCGTGTTCAAAATTGGCTGAACCGTTACTTCCCGGAGTTTGAGCAGGTGTTTAAGCAATGGAATGGAGAGAGTGCCTTGGCCACTTTGCGGGATTTTCCTCTCCCCCAAGACATTGTGGGGATGACATCGGAAGCTATCGTGGAAGAATGGAAAGCCCATACGAAGCGACACGCAGGGTTCGCTCGAGCCCAAAAGCTTCATGAAGCTGCTGAGAAGAGTGTAGGCATCACCGAAGGGCTCCGCTTTGCCAAACAAGAACTTGACGCGTTACTGGCTCAGTATGACCTATATGCCCGGCAACTCGAGGAATTGGAAGCGCAATTGACGGACCAGCTTGAGCATCTCCCTGGCGCCGAACAAATGAGGGACATCAAAGGCTTAGGTGACATGACGATTGCCGCTTTCTTTGCCGAGGTCGGAGATATTAACCAGTATCGTCATCCGAAGCAGTTGATCAGCCTGGCCGGTCTTGATTTAAAAGAGAACAGCTCGGGGGTTTACAAGGGCCAAACGACCATTAGTAAACGAGGCCGGAGACGATTACGCCGCATTCTATTTTTAGCGATTCGTCCCCTCGTTAACCATAACGACACGTTTCGCGCCCTTCATCATGAGCTCACGCAGCGTTCCGACCGACCACTGAAAAAAATGCAATCACTGATCGCTCTGTGCGGAAAACTTCTGAAAGTCTTGTTTGTGATGGGTCAGCGAGAATGTGCTTTTGACGGTGCTAAACTTCTACAAGACCGGAAGCGTGCTCAAGCTCAAACCGCGTAATTAAGGAAGAAGCACCTCAACCATCTCTTGTGAAACGGATACTTCTTGTCAATGGCATACAAACACCAACAGTGCCGAGGCGGCGTTTATTTCCTCCTTTCGGGCTTGGACCCAGTAAGAAAGCATAGCCGCCCCCACCACATGGATACGCCGGACGAAGGAATGTGTGGATCATCACCATCCAGGGATATATGGGAGGTTAAGCGACCATGTATGAAGTGGGCGAATGCAAGCGCACAGTTATCCTAATTTTTTCCAACCCCTAGGGGTTGGATGAGAGGACGGACTCCTTAATGGAATATCATTCCTTCAATTGAAATATATTCATCAAGTGAGAAGCGCACTCTGGTGCTGGTAGATCCTAATGGCATGAAAATCTGAGAAATCAAGAGCATATGGAAGAATATCTAATTACAAAGAGGGAG
>NZ_FNEN01000025.1 GCF_900100185.1 Natribacillus halophilus
CCCCCTCGAGATGAGATTTCCCGTATAGACCCCTTAAAGACGATAAGGTAGATAGGTCTGGTGTGGACGCGTGGTGACACGTGAAGCTGACAGATACTAATCGGTCGAGCGGTTTATCCACACAGGATGGAGCGACCCGGTGATTCAAGCACGCGTTATTTAGTTTTGAGCGAATGATGCTCAACAGGTCAGGTGGCGACAGCGAAGAGGTCACACCCGTTCCCATGCCGAACACGGAAGTTAAGCTCTTCAGCGCCGATGGTATTTGGGCGGAAACGCCCTGAGAGCGTAGGACGTCGCCTGGCGATAGAAAAAATACCCGCATGTTCCCGTTAATGGAATGTGCGGGTATTTTTTGTCCAAAACACCAAAGCGCCAGAATATCTGTGGAAAGCGCCAGATTCCGCCGCCAACCTATCCACCCCCCTGCTTTAAGATAGCCGAAAATATTGTATAATGGAATAAAATCATTCAGGAGTGGTTCAGCAATGTCCATTAGCAAGCAGGTCAGTGATTATTTACACGTAGCATCTGTTTCCGATCCTGTTTTTCACCCGAATGGTGATCGTCTATCTTATATTACCGATGACGAGACAGGGATTCCGCAGTTATGGTCGTACGATTTTAATACCGGGCTTAAGCAGCAAGTGTTAAAAACAGAAGATCGCGTGATGTTCGTCACGTATATACCAGGGTCGGCCAAGCGTGTTATCGGGATGGATGCCAGGGGTAATGAGCGTAAACAGCTTTATTTGATTGCTGAGGAAGAATCGGTTCACCGTCTCACACCTGTTGATGACGCCATCTATAAATATGGCGGTCCGTCTGCAGATGGCCGTTATATCGCGTGGGCAAGTAACGAGCGTCACAAAGCTTACTATGACCTTTATATCGCTAATATTGAAAATGGTGACATACGCAAGATTTTTGAAGGTAATTCCAATTACAGTATTATGAGCTGGCATCCCGACGGTCGTCGGTTGCTCGTGCAGGAACATTTTACAAATCTATATAGCCGCTTGGGGTTATTACATATAGAAAGCGGGCATATCGATTGGTTTACGCCCGAAGCTGAGTCCACGTCCTATAATCGCCCGATTTTTAGTAAAGATGGCGAGGCGCTATATATCCTCAGCAACCGGCAACGTGAATTTAAGGCGGTAGCAATGATCGATATGCAGACGTATGCCTTGCAGTGGCTCTGTCGCCATGAATGGGATGTCGAGAACTTAGTTATGAATGAGGCGGGGACACAGCTTGCGTATACGACGAATGAAGCCGGTATTTATCGTGGCTGGTTGTACGATTTAAAGACCCAAACCTACGAAGATTGGCAAGTAGGTATTGGCACGATCGCAGAGTTGACATTTAACCATACCGGAGAAAAGCTCGGGTTTATTTTTAATGGTCCTGCTTCCCCCGCTGATATCTGGATATTGGAAACAGCAACCCTGAATATCACTCGTCTCCACTGCACGTCGACATCAGCAGCTTTTGAATCCCGACTCATTGAGCCATCTATTTACCAGATCCGCTCGTTTGATGAGCTTGAAGTGCCTTCATTCCTTTACAAACCTAGACACCTTAAAGAACCTGCTCCGGTGGCTTTCTGGGTGCACGGCGGACCTGAGAGCCAGACAAAAGCAGAGTACCATCCCGTTATTCAGTGTTTAGTCAATCTCGGGTATATCGTCTGTGCGCCCAATGTGCGCGGCAGTCGTGGCTACGGGCGCACATATATCCATCTTGATGATGTTCGCAGACGTATGGATTCCGTCCAGGACTTGGTTGAAATTGCCGCTGCCTTGAAAAAAGAACCGGAAGTCAATGCGGATAGAGTGGCCGTTATGGGACGCAGTTACGGGGGATTCATGGTGCTTGCCGCAGTGACCCATTATCCCGATGTGTTTGCTATCGGTATTGACCTTGTCGGCATCTCCAGCTTCCGTACGTTTTTGGAGAATACCGGCCCCTGGCGGAGAAAACTTCGGGAAAGTGAGTATGGAACGATAGAAGAAGATGGCGCATTTTTTGATGCGATTGATCCGATTCACTATACAGAACATGTTACAGCACCACTTCTTGTCTCCCATGGAGCCAACGATCCCCGTGTACCTATCGCCGAAACCGAGCAAATGATCGATGAATTAAAAGCCAGGGATCATCCGGTTGAATATGTCCGATTTGAAGATGAAGGTCACGGGATCGTGAAACTACAAAATAAAATCGAGGCGTACACAAAAATGGCCGAGTTTCTGGATGTTCATTTATGATGGTTAAACAAACGTTTATTTAATCCAATAAACGTTAGAAGACTATTGCAAAATTTTCGGGTTAACCTCCGTTTAAAAACACGAAATATTGTCCAGCAAAGAGATAGATGTTATTCTTCTGTAGAAGGATAACTCGCAAAATGTCGACCAAAATATTGACCAAAATCTTCAAATGAAACAAGGGAATATCAGGAGGTTATTACAGTGTCCAAAGTGCTCGTAACCGGTCATAAAAGCCCGGATACCGATTCGGTTTCTTCGGCGATCGTTTATGCCTATTTGAAAAATAAACAAGGATTTGACGCTTATCCCGTGCGGCTGGGTGAGGTGAATAAAGAAACCGCGTATGCTCTCGATTACTTTAACGTGGAAGCGCCTGCTCTGGCAGATGATGAGGCGAAGCAGGATGTCGAGGAAGTGATCCTCGTTGATCATAATGAACGGCAACAAAGTATAGACGATATTGAAAACTTCAAGATTATCGAAGTGATCGATCATCACCGCATTGCCAACTTCGAAACGAGGGACCCTCTTTATTATCGGGCTGAACCGGTCGGGTGCACGGCCACGATCTTGCTGAAATTATTCAGAGAGAGCCATATCGACATTCCGAAAGATCTGGCGGGTCTGATGCTGTCAGCAATCCTTTCCGATTCGTTGTTGTTCAAATCACCCACCTGCACCGATGAAGATATTAAATCTGCCCTTGAGCTTGCCAATATTGCCGGTGTGGATACGGAAGCATATGGAATGGAGATGCTCAAGGCAGGTGCTGACACGAGTGGCAAAACCATCGACGAGTTGTTGACGATGGATGCCAAAATCTTTGAAGTCGGAAACGACCAATTGGAAATCGCCCAAGTCAATACTGTTGATGTCGCGGACGTTCTTGAAAAGAAACAAGCAATTACCGAGAGAATGGATGAAATCATTCAGGAAAAACAACTATCATTTTTCTTGCTGGTCATCACCGATATTTTAAATAATGATTCCACCATTATTGCCGGCGGCAATGAAAACGAAAAAGTCGAACGTGCTTTTAACGTAAAGCTTGATGATGACACTGCCGTGTTAAAAGATGTCGTCTCCCGTAAAAAACAAATTGCGCCCGTGCTTGTGAAAGAATTTTCCTGAGAAGACGAGAGCTGCCCTTTAGTGTTGGGCAGCTCTCTGTTTAGTAAAGGATTCGCCACAAGTAAAACGTTGCGTATGTTTCCCAGCCTGACCAGTTCTTGGCGTAGTGGAGGATTTCCTCTTTTGTCGGCTTTTGCTCATAACCGAGCATCAATTTGATGGCGTTTTGCAAACCGACATCATCGATGGGAAAAGCTGAAGGAAAGCCCAGACAACGTGCCAATACGTAATGAGCTGTCCAGGGGCCGATGCCGCGAATGTTAACGAGCATCTTTTCCGCTGTTTTAAAATCTACCTCGAGTAATTTTTCCTTGGATAACTCTCCGTTGGCGATAAGTTGGGCTACGCCGATAAGGTATTCGGATTTTTTCCTCGTCATTTTTAAATCGGCCAAATCTTGAACGTTTAGGCTCGCGATTCTTTCCGGTCGCGGGAAAAGCCAATAGCCTTCCACCTTCTCCCCGAATGATTCCACAAAACGGCGTTTAAGCGTATAGGCGAAAGAAAGGTTGATCTGCTGGCCTAAAATCCCCCACGCCAAGGCTTCGAATAAATCGGGAAGTCCCACATTCCTCAGCCCGTAAAATTTGCTCGTCGGCTCGTGCAATAATGGATCATTTTCAGCGAGTTGATAAAACGGCTCCAGGTCCGTGTCCATGTCGAACCACTCCCGAACATAACGGGCGACTTCAGCCCGGCCAGCTTTATTTTCCGGTGTGGTTCCTGACAAAAAGCGGACCTCGAGTATCCGGTCGTTTTCCGCGCTGATTTCAATGAGAACGGTGGTGTTATTTTCTAGTGCCAATGCCCGATAAATCTTTTCATCTTTGATGGCAAACATACATTCATCGGTTGATCGTGACAGGTAGTCGATGTTTTCTTTGAAACTGAATGCTTGCGGTGCAAAGATTCGTAGAATCTCGTGGTGATCTTCCCAGTGCATGGATATCCCTCGTTTCGATATCTTGCTTTTATAATCGTCAAATATTTAAATGGCAGGTTTTAGCGGTTATAATTATATATGAGGTGACGAGATGAGACTTGCAGATAAGTATTGGACCGCGATTGTCGATAATGATGCCACTTATGATGATCTCTTTTTTTACGGGGTCAAAACGACAGGGATTTTTTGCAAGCCTTCCTGCAAATCGAAAGTTCCGAATAAAGAGAACATCCACATATTCAAAAATGCGTACCAGGCGCAAACAGCGAACTTCCGCCCGTGCAAACGTTGCAAACCGGATGGCTTGCGCTTGCCGGATGAAGAATGGGTCACACAGATTATGGAGTGGATCGATGCCCATTATCAGGAACCGCTGTCGCTTGCTATTCTCGCGAAAGCCACCCATGGCAGTCCGTATCACTTGCAGCGAACATTTAAAAGGGTCGCGGGAATCACCCCAAACGAATATATACAAAGGACCCGTCTGGAACGGGCGGGCGATTATCTCCGGCACACTGATATGTCAATCAGGGACATTGGTTCTGCCGTTGGCCTTCCGAATTCATCTTATTTTATCACAATGTTTAAAGCAAGAATGAAGCAAACGCCTGAAAACTTCCGGGAAGAAAAAAGGGGTGAAGCGCATGAAGCGTCGCATTTATTGGACGACCGTTGAGCATGAGGATTGGAGATTTTATCTGGCGGCTACGGAAAAGGGACTTTGTTTTATCGGGTCCCCGAATGGTCCTCTTGAAGAGGTGAAAAAATGGGCGGATCGGACGCTGGGAGAGTATGAGCTTGTTGCGGATAATTTAAGTTTTTATAAAAGAGAGTTGGCTGAATACCTCGACGGAGACCGTGAGACATTTTCGCAGCCTGTCGATCTGCATGGAACAGCGTTTCAGCGTGACGTTTGGGAGACGCTGGAGACGATTGGTTACGGTGAAACCTCGACGTATTCGCAGGTTGCCGAACAGCTCGGGAGACCGAAAGCGATAAGGGCGGTAGCTTCTGCTATCGGCTCGAACCCGGTGTTAATAGCCAAACCGTGCCACCGTGTGATCGGGAAGGATGGTTCTTTGACAGGTTACCGGGGCGGGTTAGAAATGAAAAAGCTTTTATTGGAGATGGAGCGCAATGCCAAGCGAACTGCTCTATAAATACCCGAAAACGCTTCTAAATAAAGGCACCGGGTTTTTATCCGGCTACACCCATTCGTTAAACCCTTATACGGGCTGTGCTTACGGCTGTTCTTTTTGTTATGTCCGGCAGATGCCCGTTTCCACATTCCGTGATGGCGAATGGGGCACGTGGGTTGATGTCAAAAAAGGGGCGGCGGACCTTTTGCAAAAGGAGCTTAAACGCGCCAAATCCAAAGGGGAGGTCACCATTTTTATGTCCTCCAGCACCGATCTTTACCAACCGGTGGAGCATGAGGAGCGGATCACGCGGTCGTTGCTGGAAGTTATGGTCGAACATCCGCCGGACTTTCTTTTCGTGCAAACGAGAAGTCCGATGGCACGCAGGGATATTGACTTATTTTTGCAGATGGAAGATCGCATTCGCGTCAGCATGACGATCGAGACCGATCGCGAGGATATACGCAAGCATTTCACGCCGGACGCACCGGCGATTCGCGGACGTTTAAAAACGTTGCAGTTATTGAGGAAAGCGGGCGTTCCCACCCAGGCTACCATTGCTCCGCTTTTGCCGAGCAGCCGGGAGTTTCCGGATTTATTGAAGGCATACGTCGACCGCATCTGCATCGATGACTATTTTATGGGCGATGGCAGTGGAGGTCGGCGCACCGAGAACTTGGGCATCAGGGGAAAATATGAAGAGCTGGGTCTGGAAAAGTGGTACGAGCCCATTACCTATCAAAAGCTCATCAAACGGTTTCGACGCGTCTTTTCCGAGGAGCAAATCCATGTGAGTCGAGAGGGGTTTATGCCGTAGGGAAGGTAGTAAACACAGTAATCGATAAGGGGTGATTTTATTGGACTTTGGGGGCCGTGATGCGATCAGGCTACCCGCCACTTGTTATAAAGAATGAACATCGTCAGGACTACTATCAAGCATTACAGAATGCCGATAACGGAGACTTAACGAAGCTTCTGCAGCTATGCCATGAACAAATGGAGCAAAGTCTGCAAACGATGTTAAACGTGATCCGGGATACGAATCGCCCATATTGATAAAACCCGCGTGCGGTGCACGCGGGTTTTTATTGAATGAAAATGATTTTTTTTGATTGACATTGAATGAACGTGAATGTAAAATGCCTGTAAACGCTTACGAAGATGGTGAGGGATGTCATGTTAAACGTAGAACGACAGGAAGCGATCCTTCAGTTGTTGCGGGATAAAGAAAACGTCACGATTCAGCAATTCATCGATAAGACGCGTGCGTCAGAATCCACTATTCGCAGGGATTTAATAGAGTTGGAAAAAGAACAACAGCTCAAGAGAGTCCACGGGGGTGCTTCCCTCGTGAAAAGGCGAAAAGAAGAGCCGACGATCGAGGAGAAGATGCCTCAAAACAGAGAAGAGAAGGTAACGATCGCCAGATATGCTGCCGGGCTCGTTCAGAATAAAGATTGTATTTTTCTCGATGCCGGGACGACAACGATCGAGATGGTTCCTTTTCTGGCCGATAAGGAAATTATCGTTGTGACCAACGGGACGCAGCATGTGCAGCGGCTGATTGACTATGGCATTGAAACGTATATTACCGGCGGCAGAGTAAAAAGCGAAACTGCTGCACTTATCGGCTCGAAAGTGGTGAGGGCTCTGTCGGCATACCGTTTTGATTATTGTTTTCTCGGCATGAATGGTGTGCACGAGCGCCATGGTTACACAACGCCGGATCCTGAGGAAGCGATTGTAAAAGAAACCGTTCTTCAGCTCGGAACCCAGTCATTTATACTCGCCGATCATTCCAAGCTTGGGGAGGTAGCATTCGCGAAAGTGGCTGACCTTGCAGACGCAGCCATGATTACATCCGATGGAGCGGGTGATCCAGATCGAGAACGTTATCAAGAATATACAGAAGTAAGGACTGTGAAAATGTGATCTATACATTAACGCTTAATCCGGCGGTGGATTATATCGTACGAGTCTCGGATTTTGAATTGGGCCGGATCAATCGATCGGAAACCGATGTGAAGTATCCGGGAGGCAAAGGGATCAATGTGTCCAGGGTGCTCAATCGTCTCGGGCAGGATAATACAGCCCTTGGCTTTGTCGGTGGTTTCACAGGGCGTTTTATAGAAGACTCCCTTGCGGCGGAGAACATTCGTACCGATTTTGTTTCCGTTGCTGGAGACACCCGCTTGAACATTAAACTGAAAACATTGGAAGAAACCGAGATTAACGGACAGTCTACGCACATTTCTGCCGCAAATATGGGCGCGTTAAAAGAAAAACTCGCGTTGTTGAAGAAAGGAGATACGCTCATTCTGGCAGGAAGCTTACCGGAAACAGTGTCTCCCGGCACGTATTATGACATTATCCACACATGGGTACCCAAAGATATTCGCTGTTTCCTCGATACAAATGGCGATGCCCTATTTGAGGCATTGCGCGCGCGGCCATTTTTTATTAAACCGAACCATCATGAGCTTGCAGAACTCTATAATGTTCCGATTGCATCGCCGGAACAAGCAGCTTTTTATGGGAAAAAGCTGCAAACTGAATATAGCGTACCCCATGTGCTCGTTTCCATGGCCAGTCAGGGAGTTCTTTATATACACGAGGAAGAGATCGTTCATATTCAACCTCCCCGGGGAACACTCGTCAACTCTGTAGGGGCGGGCGACTCGACGGTCGCGGGTTTTCTTGCAAAATATGAAAAAACGAATGATCCGAAGGAAGCGGCTATCTATGCGGTGGCCGCGGGGAGTGCGAGTGCGTTCTCCGAAGGATTTTGCACGAAAGCGGAAGTGGATCGTTATAGCAACAACATGCAATGTGAGCGGATAAATATCTAGGGGGGAGCATTGTGAAAATCACTGAATTGTTACGTGCAGAGACGATGATTTTAAATCTGGCAGCTAACTCCAAGAACGATGTTATTGAGGAGTTAACATCCAAACTCGACGAGAACGGTTATTTATCCGACCGTGATGCATTCAAAGCGGAAATCGATAAGCGCGAGTCAGAAAGCAGCACGGGTATCGGCGAAGGGGTTGCCATTCCGCACGCGAAAACGAGCGCTGTGAAAACACCTTCGATTGTTTTTGGCCGCTCAGAAGCGGGCATTGATTACGATTCACTTGACGGGCAGCCGTCGCATCTTTTTTTCATGATCGCCGCAAGCGAGGGCGCGCATCAGGATCATTTGCATACGTTGTCGCGTTTGTCGACGCTGCTCATGGATGAATCGTTCCGTAAACAGTTGCTGGAAGCGAAATCGAAAGAAGCGATTTTGTCGGCCATTGATGAGAAGGAAAAAGAGAAGCTCGGGAGCGAAGAAGAAAGTTCAGAGGAAAGTAAATCTCCCCGTTTATTGGGAGTTACCGGTTGTCCAACGGGTATCGCTCATACCTATATGGCTGCTGACGGGTTAAAGGATGAAGGTAAAAATCGAAACATCAGCATTAAAGTGGAAACGAATGGCTCTGACGGGGTAAAAAATCCCCTTACCGCAGAAGAAATCGCTGCTGCGGACGCGATCATCATCGCCGCTGACACAAAAGTAGAGACCGACCGTTTCGACGGGAAGCCGCTTATTCAAGCGAGCGTCGGTGATGGTATTCGCAATGCTGCCTCGCTGTTTGATCGGGCCATGAGCAAAGATGCACCCGTTCATAAGGGCTCCGGCGGAAGCGGCGGTGAATCTACCGCAAGCTCCAGTGGTGGAGGCGGCGGTTTCGGATTTTACAAGCATTTAATGAACGGCGTCTCACACATGCTGCCGTTTGTCGTTGGCGGCGGAATCTTGATTGCCTTGTCGTTTTTCTTCGGCGTTGATGCGGCCGATCCCGAATCATCGGATTATAATGCATTTGCCGCTGCCCTTGATGCCATTGGCGGCGAGCATGCCTTTGGGCTAATGGTCGCTGTGCTCGCCGGTTTTATCGCGATGAGTATCGCGGACCGTCCCGGTTTGGCTCCCGGCATGGTCGGCGGTTTTATGGCAACAACGGGAGACGCCGGTTTTATCGGCGGGATCATTGCCGGATTCCTCGCCGGATATCTGATTTTAGGGTTGAAAAAATTATTTTCCGGACTTCCGGCGACATTTGACGGCATTAAAACGATCCTTTTTTACCCCTTAATCAGTATTTTTGTCATCGGGATCATCATGCACTTCGTGCTTATTGAACCGCTCGCTGCCTTTACATTATTCCTCCAGAATTGGTTGGATGGCATGCAAGCCGAGAACATTGCCATTCTCGGGGTGATCCTCGGCGGGATGATGGCGGTGGACTTAGGTGGTCCCGTTAATAAAGCCGCTTTCACCTTTGGCCTTGCCATGATCGATGCCGGTCAGTTCGGGCCCCATGCTGCGGTTATGGCCGGCGGGATGGTTCCGCCACTCGGCATTGCACTGGCAACCACTATCTTTAAAAATAAATTTACCGTTGAACAACGAGATTCGGGCCGAACCAATTATATTTTAGGCTCATTCTTCGTCACCGAAGGGGCGATACCGTTTGCCGCAGCGGACCCGGGGCGAGTGCTCCCTTCCGCTATTGTTGGATCCTCCGTTGCCGGAGGGCTTTCCCTGCTTTTCGGTGTAACGCTGCAAGCCGGACACGGCGGCCTGATCACCATGGCGACCCCGGCAGTAACGAATACAGTGGGCTATATCATCGCGATCGTGGTCGGCGCGATTGTTACGGGATTAATGCTGGGATTTTGGAAGAAAACATTGGAATAAGAGAGAGAAGAGCCCGCGCAGTAAGTGCGCGGGTTCTGTCTTTCTGGTATACTATAAAGAAATTAATGAAAGGAAGTGTGCCATGAT
This sequence comes from Natribacillus halophilus, assembly GCF_900100185.1. Classification (GTDB taxonomy): domain Bacteria; phylum Bacillota; class Bacilli; order Bacillales; family Marinococcaceae; genus Natribacillus; species Natribacillus halophilus. Next base: position 10,321 of record NZ_FNEN01000025.1, read on the forward strand.
AGTAAAATTACGCGAAGTACCATTGAATTAAAAATTTTGCGACTATTGAAACCCCGAATGACCCTTCCGGATAAACAGCATTATTTAAACCAGGAAAAAGGCTTTGCAGGCGAACAGCAGCTGGATATTTGGCTGGAAGACCTCACGAATGATTGTCTCATCGTCAATGATTTGTTGCTCAAACATAAACAGCAGCTTTTTCAAATTGATACGCTGCTTATTTTTTCAAACAAGATCTATCTTTTTAATGTGAAATACTATGAAGGTGACTATTATACTGAATATGACAAGTGGTATGTGATGTCCGGTAAAGAAGTCAACGATCCATTGCTGCAGTTAAAACGGAGCGACTACCTCCTACGCCAGTTACTTCAAAGCCTCAAGATGAATTTCCTCCCGATTGAGCCTCTCCTTATTTTCATCAACCCTGCATTTATGCTGTACAACGCTTCTCCCAACTTACCGGCTGTTTTTTCATCCCAACTGCAACGCTATATGAATAAATTGAACCGCGAACCAGCGAAGATCAATCGCAAACATGAACATCTGGCTGAACGGCTCGTTTCCTTGCATGAAGAGAAGTCCCATCATACCGAGCTTCCTGATTATGATTTTGATCGATTGGAGAAGGGGGTGGTTTGTGTGAGGTGTGGTGTCATGATGGTCCGTGGAGGAAAAACCTTTGCTTGCGACCACTGCGGCCACGTCGAAAATGTTAAACCCGCGATCATCAGGAGTGCGGAGGAATACAATGCCCTTTTTCCGGATAGCAAAGTTACCACTCCAGTCATTTATGAATGGTGCGCGATGCAATGTGATAAGAAAACAATAGCGAGAGCTCTCGACGAGCGGTTTAAACTCGTCAGAAATGGGCGGTATGCATACTATACTGAATGAGTTCAGCATATTCATTCCCGCGACCCCCAAAAATAAAGAATGCCGAAAATGGGGTGTGCTGGCGGATCCAGCGGCCCCCAAAATAGAGATTTATCCAATATGGGGGGCGCTGGAGGTTCTAGCGGCCCCCATATTGGAAAACTGATCAAAATGGGGTGTGCTGGCTGCCCCTGCCCGGTCGTGCAGCCACTCTACAGCCTACCGCAGCCGCGCCTCCGCGACGAATTTCCTCGCGCGCGAGGTTAAACCGGCCCAATCCTGCGCAGCGATCAGCTTTTTATCCAGCAAGGATCCGCCCGCGCCGACGGCAACGGCTCCTGCTTGCATGTAGTCGGCGATGTTGTCGAGGTCTATGCCTCCCGTGGGCATCATCGGGATGTGCCCGAGTGGTCCTTGCAATGCTTTTATAAACGCCGGGCCGACGGCATCGGCGGGGAACACTTTTACAAGATCGGCGCCCCAGTTTTTTGCCTGCAAGGCCTCGGTGGGGGTGAAAATACCGGGGATGACGATCGTATTATAACGGTTGCTCGCTTCAATGGTTCCGCGGTCAAGGGTGGGCGCGAAAATAAACTGAGCCCCTGCTTGAATGGCTTGTACCGCGGTTTCCTCATCCAACACGGTGCCGGCGCCAACAACCGCACTATCACCCAACCGCTCCCGGAGCTCGCGGATCGCAGCAAAAGCGTCATCCGAGTCAACGGTGACTTCAAGGCCGGTTACACCGCCGGCCACCAGGGCATCAGCAATCGAATGAATATGTTCGCCCGGCAAGCGGCGCATAACGGCGACGACGCCGGATTCGAGTAATTGTGGCAACTTCGGTTTCATAAGTGATCGTTTCTCCTTTTAGCGACTGACATCTGTCGTTGTTTTTCCTGTGAACGCTTCTACTTCCGCCCGTGTCGGCAGTCCTTCAATATCGCCGGGCGAGCTGACGACGAGCGCCCCGACGGCCGAACCTAAACGAACCGCTTCTTCAAAAGACGCGCCTTCGAGCCATCCCGAGACGACGCCTGCGGCAAAACCATCTCCGGCACCGATCGGGTCCACCACCTGCTCCACGGCATAACTGGCAACACGACCTTCTTTTCCATAGCGATCGGCGTAAAAAGAATGGCTGCTTCCATTTTTGATGACGATGTCTTTAGCCCCGTCTCTTTGTGCCCGCGCGGCGATTCTTTGCTCATCCCGGAGCCCGTCGTATAGCCATTCCGCTTCATCAAGGCCTGGTAAAAAAAGATCGGACTTGGCAGCGAGCGTCCGGATTCGTTCCCGTGCCCGCTCTTCACCGTATGATGTCATCAATTTAAAGCGCAAATTAGGGTCAAAAGAAACCAGCAGTCCCTGCTCCCGAGCCTTCTCAATGGCATGATCAACCGCTTGATCACAACTTTCACTCAGGAAAGGTGTAATCCCCGTTAAATGTAGGACGTTCCCGCCGGAAAATAACTCGCCCCCAAGGTCGTCCGGCGATAATCTGCTCGCTGCCGAACCGACACGGTAATAATAGACGTTATTTTGTCCCGGTCGTCTTTTTTCTTTAAAATACAAGCCTGTCGGCGCGTTAGTATCCGTAGTGACGAATTCGGTGCGCACCCCTTCCCCGCGGATGGCGTGCAATAAGTATTCACCGAGTTCATCTTCACCGACTTTGCTCACCCACGTTGAAGTGTGGCCAAGTTTCTGAATTCCGATGGCAAAATTGGATTCTGCCCCGCCGTGGCGTTTTTGAAAATAACTCGTGTATCTTAATGGACCTGTATCCGTCGCTTCCAGGATCACCATCGTTTCTCCGAGTGTTATGACTTCTGTATTCATGCTTGCCTCCCGTGTATGTAAATTCCCGCAATTTAAGCATAAACCACTACCCACCTGTTCGCAAGACTATCGAATTCCCGCCAGTTTTGATACCATCTCATTAGAGAAAGGAGCTTTTATAAAATGAATCTCTATACAAAACGCTTAATGGTACTCGCCGCTATCTTCGGGTTATTGGGCGTGGGACTGGGAGGCCATATGGCCGGGGCGGGATCGCCCGCCCTGCGCCCCGTGCATGCCCACGCCCTTGTTGTGGGCTGGTTGTCCCTGTTTAGTTGGGGCATCTATTATCAGCTTTTCACGGTTTCGAAGGGATTGGCGAACTGGCAGACGTGGACGGGCATGATTGGGACAACCTTTTTGGTGCTCGGGATGTGGGTGCACCTTGCCGGCGCCCTGGAAGGACTGCCGGAACCGGTCACCCTGATCACCTATATCGGCGGTGGAACGGTGTTAATCGCGAGCTACGTTTTATTTTTCATTATCGTTCTCAAGCAAAAGCGTGCCTAACGTCGCATTTGTTCCAAAGCATAATTGGCAATGGCGGTATCCTGCACGCCTGTGCCGGTGAGATCCGCCACTGTCACTTGTTGGTCTTTCGTGCGGCCGGAAGCGTCGCCGCTTAAAATTTTGCCGAGTTCGGTGATGTCATTTTCATTCACGTCTTTGGCATGTTGAAGTTCACCGATTGAAAAAACTTGGGAGGCCAAATCGCCGACAACGAGATCCGCTTTTGAAAAAATATCCGGCGACAATTCCTGTTTTCCTGCCGCGTCAGAACCCATCGCCGTAATATGCAGCCCGTCGTGGAGCCAATCCGCTTCAATCAGCGGCTCTTGTGCCGGCGTGGTCGTGACGACGAGATCATTGCCGCGCACGACTTCTTCGGCGCTTTCCGCCAAACGGACGGTTAGATCGTATTTTTCTTCCATTTCTTGTTGGTATTTTTTCACATTTTCAGGTGTGCGCCCATACACATGAACTTCATGGAAAGAGCGAACGAGTTGCAAAGCTTCCACTTGCAGACGCGCCTGCAAGCCCGTGCCGATGACACCGACACTTGCAATATCTTTGGCTGCGAGTTGATCGGCAGCAATCGCCCCGGCAAGCGCTGTGCGCACATCAGTCAGATAGCCGTTATCCTGAAGCAAGGCGCGGGGCACGCCCGTTTCCGACGCCATCGCGAGCATAAGTCCGCCGAGGCTCGGCAGTCCTTTTTGCGGATTGTAAAAAAAGCCGGCGGACACTTTAATCGCAAACGTGTCAAATCCGGGAATATAAGCGGTTTTAATATCCGCTTCCCCGTTGTACTCGGGGACATCTACGTGGATGACCGGCGGTTGAGAGACGCCGCCTTTGTAAAGGTGGCGAAAAGCTTCTTCAATTTTCGTTAAGGCTGCTTTTGAAATCGATACATGTTGGCGAATATCTTCTTCCTTATAAATGTCCATACGTTTCACGCTCCTTTTGTTATCCTTTTTCCGTTTTGGGCGATCATTAATCGGAAAAATACAACTAGAAATTAGAAAACTTGGCTTTTCGCCAAGTATGGCGAAAGCCTTAGTTGCACTTATGCAAGATAAGAAAGTTATACCTTCTTATCTGCGAAAATATATGACCAAAGGAGAGGATTATGATGCGTTCCGTTTGGAAGGCGCGCCACCGTCTGCGCGATCACTTGGAGAAAACGCCGCTCATCGAAAGTCCGATTCTTTCGGAGCACAGCGGTGTGCCCATCTACCTGAAATTGGAAACGATGCAGCCGAGTCGTTCGTTCAAACTGCGAGGAGCGTTTAATTTTTTATTATCCTTAACCAAGGAAGAAAAAAATCGGGGCGTCAGCACTTTTTCAACAGGGAATCACGGGTTGGCGGTTGCGTATGCGGCTAATCGGCTAGGCATGCGCGCAGTCATTTTCGTATCTGAATCGGTTCCGGAGGGAAAAAAAGCTGCCTTGCGCGACAGCGGCGCGGAGTTGGTAGTCACTGGAAAAAGCCAGGACGAAGCGGGGGAAGCTTGTCACGAGCGCAGCCAAAACGAAGGATTGACGGTCGTCCCGCCTTTCGATCATCCGGAAATCATCGCCGGGCAGGGTACGATCGCGCTTGAAATTCTGGAAGAGCTGCCGGAGGTTGAAACGGTGGCAGCCGGGTTGTCAGGAGGCGGGTTGCTTGCCGGCATTGGCATGGCGTTAAAATATACCGATCCGACGATCACCGTCACCGGCATCAGCGTGGAAAAAGGCGCGACCATGGACGAAAGTATCGCCGCCGGGAAACCGCTCGAGATCCCCGAACACCCTACCTACGCCGATAGCTTGCTCGGAGGCATCGGGCTCGATAATCAGTATACGTTTTCGGCCATTCAGAAGTATGTAGACGTGCGGAGGCGGCTGGCGGAAGCGGATATCGCCAAAGGGATGGCCTTTTTATACAAGTATCATCACCTCGTTGTCGAAGGAGCGGCGGCGGTGGGGGTTGGCGCCCTGTTGAATGGGACGATCCAGCCACAAGGGGCGGCCGCTCTTGTCGTTACCGGAGCGGGGATTGACGTGGAGAGCCATAGTGAGATTGTGCGGGATTATTTGGATGGTGTGTGAAATTCTGCCATCCAGCGCCCCTTAAAATGAAAAAGTAACTAAAATGGGGTACGCGAGTAGCTCCAGCGCCCCCCAAAATGAAGGCATAACCAAGATGGGGTGCGCTGGCGGTCTGCCGCGCCCCCCAAAAAGTAAGAATAACCAAGATGGGGTGCGCGGGCGACGATTAACAAAGGAAGCCCACCGTCATGGGGCTTCCTTAGGGCAATTATTTACCTTGCTGCTGTTCAGATGTTTGATCCTCCGTTTGTTGAGCCTGTGCCTGTTCTTGTTCTTGCTGCGCATTTTCCTGATCGATTTTTTCCTGCTCGATGAGATCTTTCTCCAAAAGCTCACGAGCATGCGTATAGACGATCATGCAATCTCCTCCTTTCAACCTTCTTGCCCATATTATGTCCAACATATAGCGGAGGAGATACACACTTACAAACAGACGTTATTTTTTAATCGTAAAAACATCACACGTCGCGCGGCGTACGGAAGCTTCAGCCACACTACCGGTAAAAATTTTTTCTACCGCGTTTTGTCCCGTTTCGGCAGTGATCAGGAGGTCGATGTCGTATTCAACAGGCAGGACCCGGGGAATTTCCGTGCGCGGGTTACCGGCTCGTAAAACGGTTTGAACATTTTGCACCCCCGCGTCTTCAGCTTGCAGCTTGTAGGTCTCAAGCATTTGCCTAGCCTTATCTCGCACTTCTGCTTCGTATGATTGCTGATAAAAAGCGATATCCTTGGCGAAAGTGCCCCATTCCACCACATGTGTAATCGTGAGCGTGGAGTGATGGGTTCTGGCCAGCTGAATGGCCTTTTCCAATGCTTGCTCCGATTGGGCCGAGCCGTCAACTGCGACGAGAATATCTTGATGCAGGGTTGCATTCATCTCATTTTTAACGGTGAGAACATCACAAGGCGCTCGGCGCATACATGCTTCCGTGACACTGCCGATCACCATACGTTCGACCGTGTTTCTGCCGCTTTCGCCTACGATTAATAAGTCCACGGAGTAGTCAGAGGTCAATTTTTTCGGCATTTCAACGCGAGGGTTACCGGACTGTATAACCGTTTGCACGTTTTCCAGCCCGGAGGCGTCCGCTTTCTCCCGGCAACGTGCAAGCATTTGTTCCGCATCTTCTTTCATTTCGGACCATAATGTCTGTGGATAAGCGCTCGCCGCCTGCGGAAAATTACGGGTGTCAATCACATGACCAATCAACAAACTGGCGTCATAATGCTTCGCTAAATCAATCGCTTTTGTTAATGCCTGCTCGGCGGGTTCGGATCCATCAAAGGCGACGAGGATCTGTTTGTACATACGCTTTGCCTCCTTTTAGTACCTGTTCTTCCTTTCCCTTTTTCCCGGGTTGTGAACCAACTGAATGTGGGGGCCGATATGTTATGATGAAAAAGGGTGATAACGATGATCGATCAATCCTATGCACACGCGCGCCAACGGGATGAGCGCGATGAACTGCGTTCGTTTCGCGCTGAATTTTATGTAAAGGACGACATGATTTATTTGGATGGAAATTCTTTAGGCCTGTTATCCAAGCGAGCGGAAACGTCGACGCTGTCTGTCCTGGAAAGCTGGAAACACCACGGCATCGACGGTTGGACAGAGGGGGAGCACCCCTGGTTTTATTTATCCGAGCAGTTGGGAACGCAAACAGCGCCTTTGATCGGGGCACGTCCGGAAGAGGTAGTCGTCACCGGATCAACGACCGTCAATCTTCACCAGCTCGTGGCTACGTTTTACCAACCAAAAGGAAATAAAACGAAAATCCTTGCCGATGAACTGGCTTTCCCGACAGACTTGTATGCCTTACAGAGTCAACTGCGCTTACAAGGCTATGATCCGGAAGAACATCTCGTGCTCGCCCAAAGTCGGGACGGGCAGACGCTGAATGAGGAAGACTTGATTTCCGAAATGACAGAGGACATCGCGCTCATTGTGCTGCCGAGTGTATTGTATCGAAGCGGTCAGATTCTGGATATCAAGCGTTTGACGGCCGAAGCGCGTGCGCGGGAGATTCCTATCGGTTTCGATCTTTGCCATTCGATCGGCGTATTTCCTCATCATTTACATGATTGGGGCGTTGATTTTGCTTTCTGGTGCAATTACAAATATCTGAATGCCGGTCCCGGCGGGGCCGGCGGCTTATACGTCAACCAGGACCATTTCGGACGGACACCTGGCTTGAGCGGCTGGTTCGGTTCCCGAAAAGATAAACAATTTGATATGGAAGCGGAGATGACACCGGCTGAAGATGCCGGAGCATACCAGCTGGGAACGCCTCATATATTAAGTGCTGCGCCCCTTATCGGCTCTCTGGAATTGTTTGCAGAAGCAGGGATGGAACGGTTACGAAAAAAATCCCTTGAACTCACGCGCTATCTGATGGATTTGATCGATATTAAGTTGAAGGGCATGGGATTTACGATTGCCAATCCACGGGAAGACCAGTGGCGGGGCGGCCATGTGTATGTGGAACACGTTGAAGCGGCACGTATCTGCCAGGCGCTTAAGGCAGAAGGGGTCATTCCGGATTTTCGCGCGCCGCAAGGCATTCGCCTCGCACCCGTCCCTCTATACAACACGTTTACGGACATTTGGCAAGCGGTTGACCGCCTGCAGCGGATTATGGAAACGGAAACATACAAAAAATATGAGAATAAACGAGGGGTGGTGGCTTAAATGGCACCCGAATGGATCGATATCTCCCAGCCTTTGGATGGAAACATCGCGACCTGGCCGGATGACACCCCATTCTCCTATGAACGATCGGTAACAAAAGAAGAAAGCGGCTCCGTCAACATCGGCACCATCACGATGAGCGTGCACACGGGCACCCATATCGATGCACCCTTTCATTTTGACAACGAGGGGGACGGTGTCCTAGATCTCGATATTGATGCCTATACCGGAGCGGCTCGCCTCATAGATGTTTCCCGATACGACAGCATTGGTGTCAAGGAATTAGCGGAAGCACTTAACTCTGAAGAGGTGCCGCCGCGCTTGCTTTTGCGAACCTGGCTTGCTAATGATCGTGAACGCTTTCCGAGTGAGATCCCTTATCTGAAAGCAGAGGCAGCCTCCTTTTTACGTGAAAAAGGGGTGTGGTTAATCGGCATTGAAGGCCCTTCCGTTGATCCGCTTGACAGCAAGGATCTGCCCGCCCATCACGCTTTATCCCGCCATGGGATTTATATTTTGGAAAATGTCATGCTCGGCTCACTGCCCGTCGGCGATTATGAACTCATCGCCTTGCCTTTACCCTTGACCGGGGCGGACGGGAGCCCGGTGCGGGCAGCTGTAAAACCACTTCAGGGGGATAAATGATGTCGGAAAAAAACGAGATTCACCTGGATTTTCGCGAACGGATGACGTATGGGGAATACTTGGATTTAGATCGACTTTTATCGAGTCAACAGCGACTGTCGGGGCACCATGACGAAATGTTGTTCATCATGATCCATCAGGTACAGGAACTTTGGATGAAATTGATTTTACATGAACTGGATGGAGCGGTGACGGCGATTAAAAATGACGATCTCTCCGCAAGCTTTAAAATGTTGGCCCGCGTGTCTTCCATTGAAAAACAAATGATCCAGGCCTGGGATGTGCTTTCGACGCTCACGCCTTCGGAATACATGGAATTCCGCGATCACCTCGGGCAAGCGTCGGGTTTTCAATCGTATCAGTATCGACTGGTTGAATTCGCCCTTGGCTATAAGCAGCCGCGCGTCCTGAAGATTTATGAAAAAGACCCCGCATTGCATGAGCGTTTAAGTGAAGCGCTTCACAAACCCGGGCTTTACGATGTAGCGATCCAGGCATTGGCCAAAGCAGGGTTTACGATTGACCCAGGCATACTAAACCGGGATGTAACCGAAACGTATGAACCTGATCCTACGGTGGAAGCCGCTTGGCTGGAGGTCTATCGGGATGTGGAGAAGCATTGGCAGCTGTATGAATTGGCGGAAAAGTTGGTGGATGTGGAAGATAATCTGCAGCAATGGCGATTTCGTCATATGAAAACGGTGGAGCGTATCATCGGGCAAAAGTCAGGCACCGGCGGCTCTTCAGGTGTCGGCTACCTTAAAAGCGTTCTCGACCATCAGTTTTTCCCCGAGCTTTGGGAGGTGCGTACGAAAATATAGATTTATCAGCGACCTCCCACATCCAGAAATCATTTTCTTGCCGATGCCTCATATAAAGGCGTATAATGACCTATTAGTCTTTGAAAATTGTGGTGGCCACTATGAATGAAAATGAAAATTACAATAAAGTGTTAATCGCGGCTCTGTTGATCGCGGGTTCTTTTGTCGCGATATTGAATCAGACGTTGATGATTACTGCGATTCCGCCGATTATGGAAGAGATGGATATCACGGCGAACACGGCGCAATGGCTGACGACGGTATTCATGCTTATCAATGGCATTATGATTCCGGTGTCCGCGTTTTTGATTGAAAAATTTACGACACGACAGCTCTTTTTGACGGCTATGGGGATTTTTACCCTCGGTACATTGCTCGGCGGTTTGGCAACGAATTTCCCATCCTTGCTTACAGCGCGCGTTATTCAGTCGGCAGGTGCCGGGGTTATGCTGCCGCTCATGCAAACGGTTTTTCTGCTGATTTTTCCGGTGGAGCGCCGGGGTACAGCGATGGGGTATATCGGCCTCGTCATTTCGTTTGCACCGGCGATTGGACCGACGATTTCCGGGTGGGTGACGTCGAACTTTGAGTGGCGTTTTTTATTTTGGGGAATCCTGCCCCTGGCGCTGATTATGATCGTCGTTGCTTACTTTGTTATGAGAAATGTGACCGAGTTGAAACATCCGAAAGTTGATCCAATTTCTGTCATTTTGTCTACGCTCGGTTTTGGTGGCTTGCTTTATGGATTTACAAGCGCCGGCAATATGGGGTGGGGGAACCCGATCACGCTGACTGTGCTCGCGATTGGAATCGTCACCATCGTGATCTTTGTTTTACGACAGCTGCGCATGGCGCATCCGATGCTTGAACTAAGGGTGTTCAAGCAAAAAATGTTCACCCTGTCGACGATCATTTGCGGCATTGGTTTTTTGGGATTGATTGGCCTTGAAACGATTATTCCATTATACTTGCAAAATATGCGCGGCTTTACAGCCATGGAAGCGGGACTCGTGTTATTGCCCGGCGCCTTGCTCTCGGGATTAATGGCGCCGATCACCGGACGCATTTTTGATCGCATCGGGGCTAAGGCACTTGCGATTCCCGGTCTCATATTAATGACGATCTCGACGTTTGCTTTTCTTTTCGTTGATACGACCACCTCGCTCATTTTTATAGCAGTGATGTTTGCGGTCCGTATGTTCGGTTTTTCCATGGTCATGATGCCGGTGAACACGGCCGGCCTGAACACGATGCCTCCTAAACTGATTCCGCATGGAGCGGCGGTCACCAATACAACCCGGCAGATGGCCGCCTCGATTGGAACAGCGGTGTTGGTCACAACGATGACGACGACTGCCGACGCCACACGATCGACTCCTGGTGTCGCCAACCCGGACATCCTCGGTGCCATTGTATCTTTTGGCTTGATGGGTCTTTTGACCGCCATCGCGTTACTGCTCTCTTTTCAATTAAAGCGAACGTATCCGCCCACGGATGAAGAGTGGGACGCGGCGGAAAAAGAAGGGCGTTCAGCACCGGGGAACGATGTGATGGCAGGTAGGCATGCCAACCGTGCGGAATAAAAAATTATAAAAAAGACAGGAGACGGATGATTCATTAAGGCTACCGTTTTATGTGGAATAAACCTGCTGCTCATAGCCGGATGTGGAGAACCATCATTTAATCTAGAGGAATTTTCGGATGGAGGAAAGACAAACGTGATGGAAGCTTATGAAGACGGCGAGCTGGAAGATAAACTTTTTGCTTATGAGGAGCGTTTTTCGCAAAACGATAATGCCGGGGATTTAGACGCGGAAAGTCAAATTTCGTTTGCGGAAGGATCAGATGACAGTAACGTATTGATATCAGCTCCCCATACAACGACACTTATTCGCGAAAATGAAACGCGAGAAGCGGAGGTTTATACGGGCTCTTTGGCTCTATTGATCCAGGCGTTCACCGGTGCTCATGTCATCTATAATGTTCACGAAGGCGAAGATCATAACTATATCGTCGGCGGAGATTATAAAGAAAAAATCGGCGACATCATCAAGGATCATAATATCGAGATCGTGATTGATTTACACGGGGCGGATCAACGTCGGGATTTTGCTCTTGATATAGGCAGCAATGAGGGAGAAACGGTCAGTGACGAACAGTTGGATAAGCTGATATACATCCTCGAAAGTCAGGGCATTCATGATGTTTATGAAAATGAAACCTTCTCTGCCAGCGGCGAAGGGACGATAACGCGCCACACATGGGAGCATTATGATACGGAAGCGATGCAGTTGGAGATTCATCGGGATTACCGAAATCCGCGTGGAGATCTAGAATCTTACGCGCAAATGCTGAAGTCGCTCGTGTTTTTTGTAGAGAACGCGGCTGAGTGAATGTAATGGCTCAGATGGGGTTTCGGTGGTGAATGTTTGAGAGGTCGCCGCTAAACGGCACGATTTCGCCGCTAGAACAAGAAATGTCGCTGCTAGAATCGTCGAGATCGCTGCTAGAACGGACCTACGTTAAATAAATAAATCGTAGCATACTTCCAACCAGGTATGGTGTGGTTTGATTAATCATCAAACCAGCGAGCATGCTGTAAGGCGAGTCTGTGGAGGACTCGTCTTACTTTCGTTCTGTCCTAAACTGCTAGTAACAGCAGGTATTACAAAGCTTTACGTTCGATTTTGCTGATTTTACGATCATGTTCGCCCCACTTATCAGATGGATAAACCTGTTCCTCTTTGATGTCTCCGACGGTCGCGTTCACAGTGGTCATATCTTCTCGCAGAATTGCCACCTCGCCTTTTGTAACCCTTAAATCCTCTTTGATGTCTGCAATCTCTTTTTCTAGATTGTCAAACCGTCCATCCATATGCTTCTTAACATCAAGAATGAGTTCTTTTAACTCTTCATATCCGTTAGCCATTTTTAATCGCTCCCTCATCATTTCTCTCATTATTGTTCCTTGTGCAATTCCTGCACGTCTTTTTTTCAAGGTGATATAGTCATTCAACAGCTTTACGCCAAACTCCATCCCTTTTGATTATCATTTTAACCCAGCGTTTATAGTCATTGTATCATCTATGAGATGATGGATCGGAGGCTTAATTTCCTCTATGCCTTACCCATTCAGGTATTCATACGACTGCTCAGCATTATAGGTGCTGGGCAGTTTTGTGTTTTCAATGTTGTTGTCAGGATTATACGGTACATTTTTTCGCAACGACATGATAGCGAAATTAACCCTTGTTGGAGTAATATCCAGTCTCCTCATATGTTCAATGTACTATATGATATAAATCGATTAAAAGAAAACCAGAAGATATCTCTCCAAAAGAACCAAAAAGAAAACCATTAATTTTATTTTTATTATTGACAATTACTAAAAGGATATTATACTATGCGTGTAAGCGTTCACATTATGAATTATATGTTCGTAATACGAACATAAAGTAGGTGATGATTATTGGCTAAAAATGATAAAGTTCAATCTGTAGAAAGAGCAATAGACTTATTATTCTGTTTTACTATATCAGAGCCTTATTTATCAATGAATGATTTCATTGATAAAACTGGCTTAAATAGGACAACTATTTTCAGACTGTTGACCTCCTTAAGTAATAAAGGGTTGATTGAAAAAGAAGCAATAAGTGGGAGGTATAAATTAGGAATCCCTTTTGTTGGATTTGGCCAAATTGTCAGCGAATCTTTAGATATTCGTCGAGAAGCACTAGAAACAATGGAACATTTGTCAAAAGATACGGGTGAAACAACTAGCTTAAATGTTATTCAAGATGAACGCAGAGTTTGTATCGAAAAATCAGAGGGATCTGAAGACATAAAGCATTTCGTGAAACTTGGAGTAGCATATCCGATTGTCAAAGGTGCATCTGGAATGATCTTTTTAGCATTTTCGACTCAGGAGTTTACAGAAAAGGTATTACAAAATTGGGAATGTGAGAATAATGAAAAAATAAATCGCACTGATTATTACAAAAATTTGAGTGTAATACGTGATGAAAAATTTGCTGTTAGTCAAAACGACCGTGTTGTTGGCGCCTATTCAGTTTCAGCACCTATTTTTGAAGCTTCTGGAAAAATATTAGGTGGATTGACAATTTCTGGACCGACTAGTCGTTTTAACGAGAAATTGATTGTACCAAAAGTAAAAGCAGGAGCAGAACAAATTTCTAAACAAATGGGTTATGGAGGATAACTATGGGAAAAACAATTATCGAAAAGATTATTGCTAATCATAGCGAAGAATCAGTAAATGCTGGAGATATTACAATTGTTGATGTAGACGCCACTATGGCTACAGATACAACAGCTCCTTTAGCCATTAAAAGTTTCGAAGAAATGGGGGGTGAACAAGTGCAGAATTCTGATAACACTGTTTTAGTCATTGATCATGCTTCTCCTCCTCCGAATGAACAAGTGGCTAATTTACAAGCTCGTATGAGGAGCTTTTCCCGTGAGCAAAACACACACCTATATGATATTGGAGAAGGTATTGGCCATCAGATTATGATTGATCATAAGCATGTTCGACCTGGACAAATTGTGTTCGGGGCTGATTCTCATACTGTTACTCATGGGGCTCTTGGGGCATTTGCTACAGGTGTTGGCTCAACGGATCTAGCTGGTATTTGGCTGACAGGTCAAACATGGGTAAAAGTTCCAGAAACGATTAAGATAGAATTCGAAGGAAAACTTCAACCAGGTGTTACAAGCAAAGATATTATCCTGTATCTAGTTGGTAAGTTGGGTATTTCTGGGGCTACGTACCAGTCAATTGAGTACTCTGGAAGCGCTACCAATGAAATGTCGTTGGCCAGTCGAATGACATTAGCGAATATGTCTATTGAAATGGGAGCGAAAGCTGGATTTGTTGATACGGAGGGTTTGGTGCTGAAGGAGCCCTTTGAACATATACAACCAGATGAAGACGCCAAATACTCAGAGATTCACAAAGTTAATGTTTCAGAATTGCAGCCGCAAATTTCTATTCCTCACTCGCCTGATCAGGTTGTAAACGCTTCATACGTTGAAAATACCCCCATCCAACAAGGGTTTATTGGCAGTTGTACAAATGGCCGTTTAGAGGATTTACAAGCCGCTGCAAAAGTATTAGATGGAAAAAAAATTCATCCAAATACTCGCTTGTTAATTGCTCCAGCTTCAAAGCAAGTATTACATGATGCTTTAGAAGACGGTACATTTGCAATATTGACAAAAGCAGGAGCAACTTTTTTAACTTCAGGATGCGGCCCTTGTGTAGGAACACATATGGGTATACCAGCTGACGAAGAAAATATTATTTCCTCCTCTAACCGTAATTTTATGGGGCGTATGGGAAATTCAAAATCAAATGTTTACTTGGGTTCGCCAAGCGTTGTCGCTCGTTCCGTACTGCATGGCATGTTGTAAGGATTAAATATAAAGAATAGGTGTGATTGAATCTTGAAATACGAAGGCAACACACATGTCTACGCTATAGATAATATTGATACTGATCGTATTATTCCCGGAAAATATACAAAAACACTGGACACTTCAATTTTTGCAAACCATGTGCTAGAAGATTTGGATCCAGAATTTGCTCAAAATGTCCAAACAGGCGATATTTTAGTGGCTGATAATAATTTTGGATGCGGATCATCTCGTGAACAGGCTCCAATTGCAATAAAATCGGCGGGGATCTCTATTATTATTGCACGATCGTTTGCACGTATATTTTTCAGAAATGCTGTTAACGTTGGGATGCCGGTCATAGAAGTGCCCCGACACAATATCGAACCAGAAGATAAAATTGAAGCCGATTTATCTCAAGGAAAAGTTCACAATATAACGAAGGGGGAAGTCTATGAAGGGACAAAGATGCCAGTTGTTATGCTTTCCATATTTAACGCTGGTGGTTTGATTTCTTATTTAAAAAAACATAAAACTTATGCACCATCCTAGAAGGAAACTATTATTAATAAATAAGAAGGGAGAATTAAAAAATGTTTAGGAAAAAATATTGGGTAATATTCTGCTCATTACTTATTATAAGTGCCTGTGGTACAGCTGAGTCAGGTGCTGATGAAAACTGGCCGGAAGATGAGGAGGAATTAACCATGGTTGTTCCTTTCCCAGAGGGAGGGAGTGCTGATCGACAAGCAAGAGCATTAACTTCGGAGTTAGAGGAAGAGCTTGGTGTTCCTGTGGTCGTCGATAATCGGGAAGGCGGTGCAGGTGCTGTAGGTACAACGAGTCATTATGAAGGGGATCCAGACGATGGAAGTCATTTTATCTATCAATCTCAACCCCATTTTCAAGCCACAATTTTTAGAGACGCTGATTATGATATAGACGACTTTGATTATATCGGTCTTACGCATGAATCGCCCATTACAATTTGGGCAAATGAGGACTCGAATTACGAAACGTTTGAGGATTTAATGACTACAATAGAAGAAAACCCGGGCGAATTAAGCTATTCAATGATTTCTGCCTCATGGTCGGACACATCAGTTCAAATGCTTACGGATGAATTACAAATGGAAGTCACTGATGTACCTTATGATGGTGGTGCAGAAATAAGAACTGCATTATTAGGTGGGGAAGTTGATTTCACAGCTTCTGATATTGATGGAACATTAGCTGGTGGAGGTGACGACTTACACCCTCTTGCCATGTTTTCCGATGAGCCATATGAGCATGCGCCAGACATTCCTCTCGTAAATGAAGAACTCGATGATATGGGTTACGATATGGAATTTCCGGAGATTTCAAATGCCCGTTTTATTCAAGTGAAATCAGAATTTAGGGAAAACCATCCAGAACGATACGAAGAATTAGCTGAAGCCGTTGAAGAAGCAGCGAACAGTGATGCATTTATTGAGCAAGGCGAAGATGAGCACATGTACTATACATGGGAATCAGAAGAAGAGACAAGGGATAGAGTGGAAGAGGCCTATGAACTAATGAGTGAGTATGATTATCTCTTTCAATAGATGAACAAGGGGAATAGTTATGGCTTATGAGACAAAAAATATTATTTTTCTATCCTTAATTGCTGCTTTTGCGGTTTACTACTTCATTGACGTTCAATCATTACCGGAAGCTGAGGAGCGAAGACTTGTTGAAGTTATCGTGGCTGGCTTGTTCATTGTGATAGCTTTTCAATTGTTTAAATCCATTCGTATGTTAATCAAGCAACAAAATGACGAGTCATCTTTTTTGAAAGATATCATTGAGTGGCTGAAAAGTAAACAAGCCTTGCTTGTGGGAACCTTTACAATATATATCATTGCTATTCCGCTGCTCGGCTTCTTCTTTACTTCTATTATACTCGAGTTTCGCACCCCAAATAGCAAGGGATTCAGCGTAACTATGTGAATCTATAACCCTTATATGGCAGTGCTTTCCCCGAAATTCCATTTTCGGCCTTTAAGCGACATTATCGCCGTCAAATAGTTGATTGACCAAAAACGAGTCTTCAAAAAGGGTTTTAATATACTGGTATTCCTCGGACATCTTAAAGGCATGAATATCTACTACTCCTGACTCTGAGATGGCCGTGATAACCACGTCCAGAAGCTCATCAAACATTTCCCATAGCTGTTGCGCCATATTTTTCTCTACCAAGTCGTCTTTAATCTCTTCAAATAACCCTCCCA
>NZ_FNEN01000027.1 GCF_900100185.1 Natribacillus halophilus
CTGTCATATAAGGTTTACCATCAGGAAACACTAGATGATGATGAACAGTTACAATTGGTCTTTCTTCCGTTGATGCATTCCAAGAAAAAACGCACTGAATTAGCTACAGACGTTGTGGAACTTGCCAATCAAGTGAAAGATGAAAAGCTACGCTTCCAGTTAATAGGTACCACGGTAGGCATTGCGGATAAATTTCTCGATGGCTCCTATGTAGACAAAATGATGGAGGTGTTTAAAATGACCCGTATCGCTCAAAAGGTTTATGAGGATGGCATTGAAGAAGGAAGACAAGAGGGGAAAGAAGTTATTCAAGAGGCTATTCTTTCTTATCTGGAATCTCGATTTGGTCTAAGGTCGAACGACATTCAGCATAAGGTTAAAAGCATTGATGAAATGGACGTACTAAAAGCATTGATTGCAAAATTGTACAAAGCTGAATCCGAAAAACAAGTGCTACAACTGATTGATCAAGCCCTTAAAAATGATTGAAGAGTTGCTTATGAAAAAATCAACCAATATAGTCCTGTGGAGACGTCCACAGGACTATATAAATGGTCATCGTGATCAATCCTTACCTATCCGTTCAAGGAAATTTTCGTTAGGTTAAGTGGAAACAGGTCATAATATGGTGAATAAAAAGGGAATGCACATTGACGGAAGTTCGTGCCCTACAAACTAAATTTATGTGGGCACATTTTGGGAACAAAAAGCGTGTAAAAGGTGTAACATCCATAATTAACCAGGTAAGCTGAAACACTGATTTTATGCAGGTTTCAGCTTATTTTTATAAATATAAATTTACCCCTAAATCAACTCCCGCCGTCTCCACCAATACTTATATGACAGTGGTTACAGAGGCTATTAGAACATACTTAGAACATTTTGTGTAAATGTAAAAGATGTCCATCATCGTTCCTAAAAGTCCATTTCCATTAACTGAACAGCCTCGATTTGTTGAGAAGGATACATATGACTGTACGTATTCAATGTTGCAACATCTGAATGGCCGAGGCGTTGTGCTACAACGATTGGATTTACATTTTTATTAATAAGGTACGAAGCGTGGGAGGGCCTGAATTCATGAAGCAATATTTTTTCTACACCGGACGCTTTAATGTACTTGTCGTATTTCCGATCTAGTGTGGTTGTTGAAATACTGCTCCGGAAAGATCCAAATACAACATATGAATTTTTAACAGGTGCTTCTTTTTCAGCATCTGTTTTTAGTTTGCCTAATAACTCCATAACAATGTTTGGTAATAGAATAGTACGTAGGGTTGCTTTAGTTTTTGGCTTGGTTACGGTTCGATTGTATTCAGTTTTATTTACCTCAATGCTTTTATTTTCAAAATCAACATCCCCCAGGTTAATGCGAGTAATTCACCTTGTCAAAGAAGAGACGGTGCACTATCTCTGTCTGGATTTGTTATGGGGGCAAGGGCTTTATCAGGAACTGCGCTTCGTCTTGGTGAACCATAACGGTAGGCTGGCTATTCTGGTGAGCACTGACCGGACGTTTGCTGCCACAGACATTATCCATCTGTATGGGTATCGGTTCAAGATCGAGGGAACTTTCCGTGAAATGAAACAGACCATCGGCGGATTTGGCTACCGGTTTTGGAGTAAAGCCATGCCCAAGTTGAACCGATATCGGAAAAAAGGAAGAGCCCCTTCCGTTGGAACATGTGGTCAATGAGAAGGACAGGGCAAACATCCGTTTAACGATTAAAGCTATCGAAGGCTTCGTCATGTGCAGTTTCATTGCGATGGGTCTTTTGCAACTTATCGCGGTGCGCTATTCTCATCGTGTGCCAAACTTCTTCTTTCGTTATTTACGGACATCTTCGAAGAATGTTGTCACCGAGGCCACAGTGATGGCTTATTTCCGCCGATCTATTTTTCGCATGTTTGCTCGAAACCCGCATTTAGCCATAACCAAAATAATTCACTCTAAGTAGGAAACAGCCGATTTTGAGGACGATTCATTAGCTTCTTAGCGATCAAAAACTTTTTACTGTGCAGTTCTCTTCTAAATCATGAAATACTGGCCCAGATGGTTTTTCAATGAATCCAGATACAGGTCAATATCTGGATTCTTTTTAACATTAAAGCACGAAAAAGTCTCCAAACCCTCCATGCCGGCATATTTGTGGGATAAATACAGAGGGAAAAGAACGTCGTCAACTTTTCTCCCTTCAAAAAATTGATCACTGTCATTAAAGGCGTTGGAAGGTGCATTCCATGTTGTTGAAAACATGTAACTTTTGTCTGTCAGCAACCCCCCGCCCAGACCATAATCTTTGGTATTGCCGTAAAAATAAACACTATGTTCATGTGTCTTGTCAATGTACTTTTTAAATAAGGCTGGAACACTATAATTGTAAATCGGTGTCTGATATATAACGACATTTGCCCATTTCATCTTATCCTGCTCTTCATCTTTATTAAAACCATCCTGTAAGGTTGTCGTTTGCACCTCATAGTTTGGAGATAATAAATGGACGATTTTATTAAACAGTGTCATATTCAAATTCCCTTTGGAATGTTGGTAGTATTCGTGACCGTTGACGACAAGTATTCGTTGCATATACACCCTTCTTTTTCTATGTTGGTAGGAAATAAAACTTTTAAATTTAATATTCATTCATCAACCATGATATTATTGGACGTTGTAAATAAAGGAACAGAAAGGAGTTTCATGGATCGATATTCAACTGCGATAGCGATCATAAGCGTCTTTTTCCTTGAATTATTACTGAATAATAAAACTGAATAGGCTATAGGTTTACACTTCCTTTATTATATTCAAGGAAAGGAAACCTCACCATCGTTAGCAGATAGAGGTCCATATATATCTCCCAATCCATGCAGAGAAAGGCTGTTATTTGCATTCATTCCCCCTCCCCCCTCCTCCATCGGCGTTAATGCAAATATGAGAGAATCTTAAACACGGTTTAGGCTAAATATGTGCGTTTGTTGGTTTTGAGGGCGGATGTCCCGTATAATGTCGCCGTCATAAGAGGTAACGCGTCGTTTGGATTGATGCATGGCCTAATATATCTTTGACAGAGGTCAGGTCGGCGCCATGCATCATGCATAGACTATTAAGCCGGTTCGGCTTCTTTTTCTGTTCCTGTCTTATCTTTTGGTGTTGATTTTACCGGATGAAAGACCTTCTCAAGCGTTCCCATAATCAAGTCGGCAATAATGGCCATTAAAGCGGTAGGTATCGCGCCGGCGAGAATGATCGCGGTGCCGTCGGTCACGTTTGTGCCCCGAATGATGATGTCCCCCATACCACCGGCTCCGAAGAAAGCCCCGATGGCAACGATTCCTATGGCAATGACGAGGGCGTTTCTCAACCCTGCCATAATGACCGATAAGGCAAGGGGCAATTCCACCATTCGCAGTATCTGCCCTTTCGTCATCCCCATTGCTCTGCCGGAATCCAACAATACTTGGTCTACATTCACAATACCGGTATACGTGTTCTTTAAAATCGGCAAAATCGAATACAAGAAGAGAGCGACAACGACGGTATTTGCCCCTAATCCAATGGCAAGCATAAGCATGGAAAGCATCGCCAAGTGGGGGATGGTCTGAATGATGTTTGCCAGTTGAATCACCCCGTTGCTCAAACGTCCGTATCTAGCAATCACGACACCGAGCGGGATCGAAACGATCGCTGCAAATAGCACCCCGTAAGCGGCCATTAAAAAGTGACGATAAAATTCTTGGGCGACGTACGAAAAGTTTTGGCTGTAATAGGTCACGAGATCTCCAATCAACTCAAACATGCATTCACCTCCTTCTTATTTCCATTATGTGTTTACTCGAAGTAGTTATTTTCTTCAAGGAAATCTTGAGCCACGGTCGCGGGCTCACGAAGTTCCGCATCTGCTGCGTAGTTCAACTCTTGCATTTGTTCGGTGCTGATTTGTCCTTCCAGTTTTAAAATGGCTTCTTCTAGTTCCGGATTGGCTTCAAGTACCTCATTGGTCGCCACAGCAGATGTATCATAAGGAGGGAAAAATTGTTCATCGTCTTCCAACAAGACAAGATCATAAGCATCAATGCGACCGTCTGACGTATAGGCGAGGATGATATCCATACTTCCAGTGGCGAGCGCATCATAGACAAGACCGATTTGCATGGGGTTCATATCGTCAAACTCAAAACCGTATTCTTCCTGGAACGCCTGGTAGCCGTCCCCTTCTCTTGTTAACCAGTTGTTATCCACGCCTACGGACGAGCTGTCCGCGATCGTTTCCAGATCGGAGATCGTTTCAATCCCTTCTTCTTCAGCCAGCTCTTCTCGAATCGCAAACGCGTAGGCGTTATCAAACCCGTAAGTCGGGAACCAGGTTAAGTCAAAACGCTCGTCTAATTCCTCCTCCACAAAATCCAACGCTTCATCAGGATCACGGATGGGATCTTCATCCAGTATGGAAGCCATTTCATTACCAGTATATCTTGTGGCAGAAACGTTAATGTCGCCGTTTAGCATCGCCTGGTGTTGCACGACATTGGTCGTGAGATTGTTGATCATTTCCACATTTGCATCTGTTTCTCTCTCAACTAAAATCCGTATCATATGTCCCACAATTTCTGATTCTGTTTGAGTCGGCATGCCGATAGTGATTTGTTCATCTCCGCTATCGCTCAGTCCGGGAAGGGCACAACCACTCATTAAACCTGTACTTAGAGCAATGGTGATGAAACCGTGTCTTAAATTCTGTTTCATCGTGCGCTTGTTCCTCCTTATGCGGTAAGATTTCGCAACCCTTTCGGGGTTATGCTTTTCTCCAATTTCGATAAAATGAATTCAAAGAGCAAGGCCATCAAAGTAACCGGAATGGCGCCGGCGATAATGAACTCCGGTTGATAATGGTTCAATCCATTAAAGATAAAATCCCCTAATCCTCCGCCGCCGATGAAAGCAGCAAGCGTTGCCCAACCGACAAGATATACAGTTGCCAAACGAATGCCCGACATGATGACCGGTGTTGCGAGTGGTAATTCGACATGACGAACACGCTCCCATGCGCTCATACCCATGCCCTTGCCTGATTCATTGAGCGCAGGATCAACCCCGCTAATACCGACATAGGTGTTTCGCAACATCGGTAAAAGCGAATAGACAAAGAGGGCAACAATCGCTGGGAACATCCCCACTCCGAGAATAGGAATGGCAAACGCTAAGATGGCAAGGCTCGGAAACGTTTGCAAGATACTTACGATTCCGATGACAAAGTTTCCAAGTTTAGATGGCACCTTATTTAAAATAACACCAAGTGGGACGGCAAAGAGAATGCCAAGAAAAAGGGCACCTAGCGTAATGAACAAATGTTGTCCGGTTAAGGCAAGCATCTCTCCACCGTTCGTCTGTAAAAATTCAATCACTGTGTTCATAAAATCGTCTCCTCTAAAACAGCCTCTTGTTCATCGGCTGCTGCCCCTTCATCGCCCCAAATCGAATCGTAGACCAAATCGACCAGCGAAGCGCGAGTAAGAATGCCCACTAATCGCATATCATCATCGACAACAGGCACATAACTCACGCCGAGTTTTAAAATGCGGCTAACGGAGTCGCGAACATAGGCATCTTTTTTCACCGTATGCAGAGTCGTCAAATGAATATCGGATATGTTTTCGGACTGTTTGCGATGGGACTCGATCATTTCAATATCCACATAGCCTTTAAGCGTTCCATATTCATTGGTCACGAGCAAAGCATCCACGCGTTTCTCTCGCATAACTTGAACCGCTTTTGATGTCGTCGCAGTTTCTGTAATCGTTGCGGGGGTTATGTTCATGAGTTGCTCCACGGTTTGCACGGTCGCGCGGCTTTGCAAGAGGCGATCTTTGCCGATGAAGTCTTCCACGAATGCATTAGCGGGGGCAGAGAGGATTTCATCAGGGGTACCCATTTGCACAATTTCCCCTTCGCGAAGCATCACTATCCGGTCAGCCAATTTTAGGGCTTCATCCATATCGTGGGTCACGAATATAATGGTTTTGCCTATTCGCTGCTGCAGCTTTTTAAACTCATCTTGTAGGGTATCACGAGTGATAGGATCAAGCGCTCCGAAAGGTTCGTCCATTAAGATCAATGGCGGATCGGCCGCGAGAGCCCGTAAGACACCAACCCGCTGCTGTTGACCACCGCTTAATTCATTGGGATAACGGGCTAAGAATTCCTCCTCCATATCGACGAGTGCCAATAATTCTTTGGCCCGTTCTTTTCTTTTTTCCTTGGACCAGTTCATCAACTTCGGAACGAGCGTCACGTTTTCTTGAATGCTCATGTGCGGGAACAAGCCGATCTGTTGGATGACGTAACCAATATCTCTGCGTAATTGCACAGCATCTTGCACTTGTGCGTCATGCCCGTCAATGGTAATCACGCCTTCGGTCGGGTCGATCAAACGATTAATCATTTTCATCGTCGTCGTTTTTCCACAGCCACTTGGTCCGATGAAAACGATAAATTCACCTCTGTCAATTTCAAAGGAAAGATTTTTGACAGCGTAATTTTCCCCATTGTAAATCTTAGATACATGTTCAAATGTTAGCATAGCGTGTCCACCTCCATAAGTTTTTGGTTTAGTAACATGATTCGACATAACTCTAATAAAAAAATTTAAATGAGAACATAGCGCTTGATTATCTTTTTGTTTCTTAATGATGAAAGTATCTTTGTGAAAAATCAATGATATGTCGTGCAACTTCTGCCGGTTTTTCTTCCGGCACATAATGCCCACATCCTTTAATTTCCTCGCCGATGACTTTGGGGATCGTACGTCGCCATCCGTCAAGAACAGGAAGATTGGCCACGTTTCCTTCCTCTCCCCATAATAAGAGTGTATCGGTCTTTAATTCAGTATGTTGTTTTGCCTCTTCACGATAACGGGGCAAGTCTATGTGAAAAGACGCTCGATAGTCATTCAAAGCTGCTGAAACAGCACCTGGTTGTCGCCAATCGGCCAAATATTTCTCCCAGGCACCATCTGACTTTAACAGATCAAAAAAATGATCTTCTTGGTGTAATAAAAATTTCAAGTATTCTTCTTCTTTTCCCTTGATGAATGCTTCTGGCAGTTCATGAACCAGGGAGAAAACCCATTGCCAATAGTGATTGGCAGCTGCAGAGACGGATAACGAATCATAGATGTATTCGGTTGGCATGATGTCGATGAGCACAAGCCTATCCACAAGGTCAGGGAAATCTAAGGCCAAACGTCTTGCGACTCGGGCTCCTCTATCGTGCCCAACGATTAAAGCTTTTTTTACACGAAAGTGATGAAGCAATCCTTGTACATCTCTTGCCATCGTTCTTTTATCATAATTCATCATCCCCTGGGGTTTATCTGAGTCCCCATACCCCCTTAAATCAATAGCTATGACTCTATGGCTGTGTCGAAGCTTTGGAATGACATAACGCCATGAAAACCAATTTTGCGGGAATCCATGTAAGAGAATACAAACGGGTGCATCTTCCTTACCACTAGCAACATAATGGAGCTGAATGCCGTTAACTTTCACGTGCCCATGTTCTATGTCATCATCGAAGTTCAATGCATTAAAACCATTCATCCACTTAACCTCCTGTTGGTTCCACCTGTCATTTCTAAATAAAATTTAAAAAATCACACGTTCGCTGAGTGATTACCCAGCGAACAGATGGCTTAAAGTGAGAGCCATTTCTCTTCAATAAACGAGAGTGTGTCATCTAATATGGAGAGCACTTCGTCTACTTCTTCTTTGGTTATGATGATCGGCGGTGCTACTGCGAGGATATTCATGCCTTCTTCATAATCAAAGGAGCGGATGAGTAAGCCGCGTTTGCTACCTTCACTAACGAAATCTCCTGCGATGCTTTCATTTTCATGGTTTTTGAATGGTACCCCATTTTCCCGGTCGCGCATAAGTTCAAATGCACCAAGCAAGCCAACGGTACGGGAATGAGTGAACGTCGAATGTTTCTTCTCGAGGTTGTCGAATCCCTGCTGCAAGCGGACGCCCATTTCAGCCGCGTGTGCAGTCAACTCATCTCTATCTATGATTTCAAGATTCTTCAGACCGACGGCACACCCTGTTGGATGCCCACTGTAAGTGAAGCCATGGGGAATATCTTGGTCATACGTATCGATGGCCTGCTTGATTTCGTCGCTGAGAATCACGCCACCTAGTGGGAAATAACCGCTCGTTACACCTTTGGCAAATGTAATCATATCCGGAACGATGCCCCAATGATCCACCCCAAAGTGCTTTCCGGTACGGCCGAATCCACAAATGACTTCATCGGAAATAAATAGTACTTTATTGTCTTCACAAAGCACTTTGACAGCTTCAAGGTAGCCGTCTGGAGCGATGTGCACACCCCCGGCACCTTGAATAGGTTCAATGATGACCGCGGCCACATTATTACTGCCATGCTTTTCAATCAAACCACGAATACTTTTTTCGTAATCCGGGTGTGTACGATCCCCTTGTTCAGCAGCTGTTAAGTGCGGTATGGCATTATAGATGTAAGGGTCCGATGAGCCTGAGAAAGCGCGGAACTCTTTAATGCCGGTCGCCCGCTGTGTGGAGATCGTCACTCCATGGTATCCCCATTTCAAGGAGATAATGATCTTCTTATTTTCATAGCCCTTGAGTTGCCAGTAGAAACGAGCGAATTTAAAGGCTGAATCGTTCGACTCCGAGCCACCCGACGTGTAGAAGACAGAATTCAAATCTTCCGGGGCCTTATCGACGATCTTTTCGGCAAGGCGGATGGCAGGCTCATTGCTATTACCATAGAACTGGGAACCATAAGCCATCTCTGACATTTGATCATATGAAGCTTGCGCTAATTCTTTGTTCCCGTGGCCGAGATTCACGTTCCATAACATAGAAACGCCATCAATATAAGTTTTGCCTTCCATATCAGTGAAACGAATGCCCTCACCTGTAGAAAAGATCATGCTTGGCCCATTTGTTGAGACCTCTTTCGGCGTTGATTGGGGATGTAAGATCATGTCTCTATCTATGTTTTTTAACTGTTGTAAACCGTGTTTATCTGTCATAAGCTTATATTCCTCCTTACAAATGGGAATTTTCCGCCAGAAGTGAAAACCCATGCTTGTATGTTGTTCATTTATTTTTCAATCACTGTTGTCATATTTTTTACCTTCACTGTCTTTGAAGTTGATCAGATGAGAGCTATTCACTCCCTCTTCTTGTCTTTTCGTAAGTAATCATTCAAAGGTTTAATCATGCTGAGCAATAAGTAAACGAGACCACTGACAATCATGGAAAATCCCGTTGCTGTGGTATATAAAAAGATATCGTTTCTTGGCACAGCCTCAATTGGTTCATACACCCACAGGTAACCGGCTACTCCGGCAAGAAACGAGATAATCGCCACTATGTTAAAACCACCTGTATAGCGATAGGCTTTTTTGCCGTCAACTTGGTACAAGTCTTTCATGGATATTTTTTGTCTGCGAACGAAAAAGAAGTCGACAACGATTAAAGCAACAGCCGATCCTGATGTAGCCCCGACGAGTGCGAGAAAAACGCTATAATAATCCCAGATGCCGCCCCAGAATAGCAGGAGTACAATCCATCCAGACCAGAAGATGACGACCTTGCTGAAACTTAACTCGGGTTTTAACACTTTCGTACTGATTGATATCCCATACAGCGATACAGCAACCGTCGTCACGTTCGCAACGGCGACGAATAGTATCGCCATCAAACCAAACACCGGGCCACCAAGTTCAAGCAGCCAGTCCGTTGGATCAACGCTCTCTACGCCGGTGGCAAGCAGCATAGCCAGCGCTGTTAATACACCGATGACCGTAAAGGAGGCCATCACAATGGAGAAACCGCCTACGTGCCCCCAGTATGCGGTGCGCTCTGTTTTGACAAGCCTAGAAAGGACGCCTATGGAGGCAAACCAAGCAAATATAAATGCAATGTTCCATTCTAATACGACCATGTAATTCGCGAGACCACTGCCATACTCAGCTTCATATAAAGGTTCAACGTTCAGCAATTCTTGCAGTGAAAAGTTACGAAACACGGTGAAGATAATAAACACACCGAGCGCCATAAGACAAGGAACCATAATGCGCGTGGCCGTTCGTACTGCGATAGGGCCACGAAGGGCAATCCATGCTCCGAATATGACACAGGTCGTAGCGATATATGGCGTTAAGTATTCAGGAATCGTAATGCCAAATTCGGCAAAAACTTTCATCAACGAACTGGCATACACTTCGGCGTTGATCACATCATAGCCTAGCTGGCTTGCAAGAATAATGACAGCAAAGATGATGAGGCCAAAGTAGCCAAACAATGCCTTTTGATACATCCATATGTCAATGCCATATCTTGTGGTGATCAGGACACAGAGACAAAGAAACAGGCCTGCCACCGTCATGCCAAAGAAAGTGTTTGTCACCGCTTCTTCTAAACCAATCATGGTTGCAATTTGTCCGCCTTGGACATACGCCCACGTGGCAATTGCCCATCCACCTGTAATTAAAAAGATATCCCAAAATCCGTATATTTTATCTTTTTTTCCTAACGGCACCATACCGTAATAGACTTCACTATGGATCTGTCTTTTTTTCGTTTGTTTGCTCATACAACGACAATTCCCCCTCGTTTATATTAGAAAGCCCCATACCAAACCGATTACACATATCAATGCAATGACCACGATGGCGATGCCATCTTTTTTATTCAATGGTGGACCGGATGTAAAATTCGGATCATCCATTTGTTCCGTTTTTTCTGCGATTGCCTCATGCAACTCCTGTTTATTTTTCATGCGAAACACCTCCATTAACGGTGATAATTGCTTTTTGCAAAAAGTAGAGATAATCTTCCGGTCCTTCTCTATGTTTCTCCTTAATTTGAGAACCATCCGAGTTTTTCGTTGTTCAGAGATACGTTGATTTGTTTAGCTTCTTGGAATTCCTTTAAACCGTCCGGCCCCAGACTTCGACCAATCCCACTCATTTTAGGGCCGCCCCAAGGTGCCTGTACATCACCCATGCCGTAATTGTTAATCCCCGTTAAGCCAGCCTTTACTCCACGAATGACGCGCATCCCTTTAGCACTGTCTCCGGTGAACACAGCTGCCGCCAACCCATATTTCGTCTCATTTGCAAGGGCTATCGCTTCATTTTCTTGCGTGAATTTCTGGATCACAACGACAGGACCGAAGATTTCTTCTTGCACAATCGACATGTCTTTATTTACATCTGTAAAGACCGTAGGAGCAACAAAAAAACCGTGATCTAAATCATCGCCGTACATCCGGTTTCCGCCACATCGCAACGTAGCCCCTTCTTCCTCTCCGCGTTTAATGTCTGCGAGCACTTTGTTCATATGGGCTTCTGTGTACAACGGCCCCATCTCTGTACCATCAGCTTCTCCAGGGCCAACGCGGATTTGTTTCGCTCGCGCGACAAAATGATCTGAAAACCTCTCATAGACACTTTCCTCTACAAGAATTCTTGAACCTGCAGAACACACTTGCCCGCTGCCAAAATAAATGGCATATAACGCATGGTCTACAGCATGTTCGATATCCGCATCATCGAAAACGATGACTGGAGATTTTCCACCCAATTCCAGGGTGACATTCGTAATGTTGTTGGCAGCAGCAGCCATGATTTTTTTGCCGGTCTCTGTACCGCCTGTGAAAGAAATTTTATCAATCGCTGTACTGTTTGTAATCGTGGCGCCTACTTCTTCCCCATCGCCAGGGATGAGGTTTGCAACGCCTTTTGGTAAGCCGACTTGATCGAAAATGTCATACAGCAAGTACGCGCTGATCGGCGTATACTCTGAAGGTTTAAGGACAATCGTATTGCCTGCAGCTAAAGCCGGGGCTGTTTTCCAAGCGGTAATGAGAATGGGATGGTTCCAGGGGATGATCAATCCACATACGCCTATGGATTCATAAGTAACGAGTCCCTGTATTTCCGTGCCACTCGTGAACGTATAACCATCGGTGGATGAAATGAGTCCAGCATAATAGCGAAAACACTCGCTTGCGGCTTCAACATCTGCGTGTGTTTCGCGAAGCGGCTTTCCATTGTTCCTCGTTTCCCATTTCGATATCTCTTCTTTTCGATTCTCCAATTGATCGGCAATTTGAAGTAAATAAACCGCTCGTTCCGACGGGGGGAATGCTGACCATTCTCCATAATTGTAGGCTTGGTTAGCTGAGCTAATGGCGTTTTCAGCATCGCTTGCTGTAGCCATTGCAGTCGTACCTATGGATGTTCCGTTTGCCGGGTTGATGAGGGATGCAAGACGTTCCTTCTCCTGCATTTGCCATTCTCCGTTAATATAAATTTTCACTTGCATGTTTAAGACCCCTCTCATTTAGGCTGCCAGTCATTTTATAAATTCAACATTTATGAGTGGAAATTATATATACAAGTTTTAATTCTGTTAAATAATGCAGCTAATATCGAATTTATGTCTCTTGAAAAAAGTGTCGGTTGATATCGATGTATGTTTGTTCTTGCTCGGGGACTTCTTCTTCTGCATAAATGGCTTCTACAGGACAAACGGGCTGACAAGCTCCACAATCAATGCACACATCAGGATCGATATGAAACATTTCATCTCCTTCTTCTATACAATCCACAGGGCAAACATCTATACACTCAGCATTCTTTTCGTTTAAACATGGTGACGTAATCACATAAGCCATATAAAGGCCTCCTTTTGATGTATGTAATAAAAAACAGGATGATTAATCTAATAAATAATCTTAAGTCCTTAGAAAGGTATCGTCAATAGTAATATTGAATAAATATCGTATTGTTGACAATCAAGGGATAAATGTTAATATAACGTTAGCGCTTAAATAAGCGATTTTTAGAATATGCAGTAAAGGAGGCTTGAGTGTGGATATCAATGATGCGCATGTAGAACGTGTGAATGGTGAAGGTGTTCAGGACTACTTACAGCAACCGACATTTGCGAATGTTAAAGAGGAACGGCAACATGGCAAGCAACGTTTGGCAGCAGCCTTTCGTTTATTTGCCCGCTTCGGATTTAGTGAGGGGGCAGCCGGACACGTTACATATCGGGATCCTGAATATAAAGATCACTTATGGGTGAATCCGTATGGCAAACCTTTTAGTGAGATTAAGACAACGGATCTCGTCTTAGTCAACGACCATGGTGAAGTCGTTGAAGGAAACTATTCGATCCATAAGTCGGCTTTTTCGATTCATTCTGCTGTACACAAAGCAAGGCCGGATATCGTTGCTTCAGCCCATGCCCATCCTGTCTATGGAAAAACCTGGTCTGCCAGCGGTCGATTGATTGATCCGCTCACGCAGGATGCTTGCGCGTTTTATAATGATCATTCTGTGTTGGATGAATTCTCAGGCGTTGTATACGAAGACAAGGAGGGAGAAAAAGTTGCGCAGGCATTAGGAAACAATAAAGCAGTCTTATTAAGGAGCCATGGCCCTTTAACCGTAGGGCAATCCGTAGACGCGGCAGCTTTTTGGTTTATTACCATGGAGCGTTCCTGTCAATCACAATTGCTAGCGGAAGCAGCCGATATCGTCCATCCGATCGATCCAAAAAATGCGGAATTAACATCCCAGCAAGTCGGTAGAGAAAAAGATGGGTGGGAAAATTTCCAACCCTTGTGGGAACGTATTGTCAATGAGCAGCCTGATTTGCTGAATTAATTAAATACTTTGAGGAGGATTATATATGCAAAAAGTCGTCAATTTTAGAGAGATGAATGAGGGAACTGCGGAAGATTTCACTTATTTAGAGGAATTAGAAGATGGTTTTAATACAGGTCTTCCCGATCGATTATTGGAAACCGTAAGAGCACTTCAACATAGCTTTAGTGGTTACAGAATCTCTCGTTATGAGCATTCTTTACAATCGGCAACAAGAGCTTATCGAAATGGTGAAGATGAGGATATGATTGTAGGCGGACTTTTACATGATATCGGCGACGAATTAGCACCTCATACGCACGGAGAAATGGTAGCCGCCATTGTTAAGCCTTTTCTATCCAAAAAAGTCACATGGATCATAAAAATGCATCCGGTATTTCAACAACACTACATGAGCCATCTATCTGAGGATGACAGAAATGCACGAGACCACTTTAAAGATCATCCCTATTATGATGATTGTGTGAAGTTTTGCAGAGATTACGATCAAAATTGTTTCGATCCGGATTATGAATACTTGCCGATTGAATTCTTTGAACCTATGGTACGAAGAGTCTTTTCACGTGAGCCTCAATTTGACTAGGAAACAATACAGTTATCAACATATAAAATGATGACCCCTTGATTACGAAAGGAGAGGTTGAAAATGGCGGAGAAGAAGCAACAAAAACGTGCGATCATTGACATGGACATACACGAAAGGGTTACTTACGATGAGCTGCTTCCTTACTTGGATAATCCTTGGCAAAGATATATAAAAGATACGAATTGGGTGCAGGAAAAACACCTCCCCTATCCTATATTAGGGGCAGCCGGCCTGGATCGGGCGGATGCTCAAGTGCCTGACGGTCGCCCGGCAGGAAATGATCTCTCATTTATGCAACAACAATTGCTTGACGATGTCGGTCATGAGGCTGGGATTTTAACGGGAGCCGGTGATCCGTCTCCATCATCGATGAATGGTTGGTATGAGATGGCAGTAGCATTAGCCACGGCTTATAATGATTGGCAAATTGAAAATTGGCTGGAGAAAGATGATCGTTTATATGGGTCTGTACACATCGCGGCCCAGGATCCTGCGTCTGCGGTCAGAGAGATCGAACGGGTCGGTTCCCATCCGAAAATGGTGCAAGTGCTGTTGCCTATTGATGATCGCCCGTGGGGAGATCCGTATTATCACCCGATTTTTGAGGCGGCTGAACGCCATAACCTGGTGATCGGTATGCATCATCAAGAACCACCGAATTACTACGGTAAATTTCCGCGTTACTTTGTTGAATGGCATTCCGTCATGCCGAATACGCATATGATTCAGGTTAGCAGTATGATCTTTAACGGTGTTTTTGAAAAATACCCGAATCTGAAGTTGGCGATGATCGAAGCCGGTTTCACATATATCCCTGCGTTTATGAAGAAAATGGATCAGCAATATAAAGTCCTTCGTCATGAGGTACCATGGGTCAAGCGGATGCCCAGTAGTATTGTGAAGGATCATGTCCGCGTTACGACCCAGCCTGTCGATGAACTAACACGGGACGAATTCCTAAAGTTTATTGACCTTATGGATTCAGACGAAATCGTTTGCTTTTCCACGGATTATCCCCATTGGGATTATGATTCCCCATTTCGGGCACTTCCACCCCTCGGAGAAGAGCTGGAACAAAAGATTTTCGCAGAAAATGCCAGAAAGTTATACCCGAAATTACCAGCAAGAGAAAGGAAAGTCACACAATGAAAGAAGTGGTGTGCAAGAAAGAAGAATTATCCCCCGGAAATATCATGAGTGCCAATGTAGGTCCGATTCCGATCGTTTTGTGTCGAACACCTGACGGGGAATTTTATGCCTTTACGAATAAATGTGTTCATCAAGGGGCTGCCATGTCGGAAGGTGTATTATGTGGGGCTCCTGCTCCTACGGATACGCCTGGAGAATACAATTATGAGAAGGAGGGCGAGATTCTTCGCTGTCCTTGGCATGGGATCGAATACGACATCAAGAATGAGGGTCGCATGCTTGTCGATCCCAATCGCAAACTCGGGAATTTCAATGTGTCTTTTGAAGCAGACAATGTTATCGTTTCGACGAAGCAATAAGGGATATCGAAGACCTTGAGGGTATGACTGCATGAGAAAGGAGGTCATAGCTGTTGCCCGAACAGGATATTTATGATGTAACCATTATCGGAGGCGGCCCGGCAGGGTTATTTGCTGCCTTTTACGCCGGGATGCGCCAATTAAATGTGAAGGTAATCGAAAGTATGCCCCAACTCGGAGGGCAGCTTTCTGCCTTGTATCCCGAAAAATATATCTATGATGTGGCCGGTTTTCCGGAGGTAACTGGACAAGGGCTTGTGGATCAATTAAAAACGCAGGCTTTTCAATTCGATCCAGCCATAGTATTAAATGAGACGTTACAAACGATAGAGAAAGATGAAGAAAGAATATTTACCCTTCAAACCGAGTCAAACATTCATTATTCCAAAACGATTTTGATTACAGCTGGTGTTGGTGCCTTTCAACCGCGTAAATTAAAGTTAGATAATGCTCACTGGTACGAAGACAAAAATCTTCATTATTTTATCGATAATCTCAATCATTTTGCAGGAAAAAACGTATTTGTTTGTGGCGGCGGAGATTCGGCTGTGGATTGGGCGTTAATGCTTGAACCTATCGCCAAAAATGTACATTTGTGTCATCGACGCAGTAAATTTAGAGCTCATGAACATAGTGTAGAAAAACTCCAACAGTCAAGTGTCAATGTGTTAACACCCTTTACACCTGAAGAAGTTATAGGGGACGAACAAACATTGAATAAAATCGTAATTAAGGAAACAAATGGGGACATGAAAGAGGGATATCACATTGATGATCTCATTGTGAATTATGGGTTTATATCTTCACTTGGACCTATAAAAAACTGGGGGCTGGACATTGAGAAAAACTCGATTGTCGTCAATTCTAAAATGGAAACGAATATCGAAGGCATTTTTGGGGCAGGAGATATAACGACGAACGAAGGAAAAGTTAAATTAATCGCCACCGGATTTGGAGAAGCCCCTACAGCTATAAGTAATATAAAAGCATATCTTGACCCGGAAAGCCGCTTACAACCACAACACAGTACAAACTTGTTCCCAAAGATAGGGCAGGCTTGAAATTGAAATCGGCGTTGGGCGCAAATCTAGGACGAAGATGAATGTCGCGTAATAGGCATAATACAAGCGAAGCTGTTATCGAGGACATGCCATTGTATCTGTTTGTCCAATAACAGCTTCTTTGTAAGGAGCCTTAATTCGTGTAAACGGTATTACAATTTTGCAATAAAAAAGGATATCTTCACCTTTACCGGAGACTTTGAGGGGAGATTCGTTATGTTAAAACCATATTTAGTTGTAGAATGGAATGACACCGAAACAGATGCAAAAGGTTGGCTGGTTGTTCATAATTTTGTGAACGGCTATACAGGCGGTGGTACGAGAATGCACCCGACCGTGACAAAAGAAGAGGTTATAAGGTTAGCTGAGGCTATGGCTTATAAATATGTAGCCTGCGAGAGTGAAACGACTGGAGGATGTAAAGCGGGGATTGCTTATGATTACAAAGCACCAAATGCTTTAGCCGTATTAAGAAGATTCCTGATTGCAATAATGCCTTATATTGACCTCGGGGTATCTATAGGTAGCGATTTAGGGACTAATTATGAAGATATACTCACAATCTTTCATGAGTTTGGGATTGATATCCCTATGACGAAGTCTATGAAACAAGATCAAAAAGTCCTGCAAGGGATCAAGCAATACGATGAACTATTGACGACCAAAATGGACGGGTTGTTATTAAATGATGTCGTTACAGGATATGGATCGGCATTCACAGCAGATGAGGCTTGGAAATTTAAACAAGAACAAGAAGGGGCAAAAGTTGTTATTCAAGGCTTTGGTAGTGTAGGAGCGAGTTGCGCGTTGAAAATGTCTCAATTAGGCTATAAAGTTGTCGGGATTTCAGATGCAAATCTTTTAGTAACGTGTGAAGAAGGCTTGGATGTTCAGAAACTTATTGCCCATAAAAATGAATACGGAGAAATGGATCAAACCTACTTTGAGTCACACTATACTGTAAGGTCAAACACAAAATGGCTCGAAGTGGACTGCGATATTTTGATTCCATCAGCGTTAGAAGATGTCATTAACAAGTCTAATGCTGACATCGTTAAAGCAAAATTAATTGTGGAAGCAGCAAATATTCCGATCTCCTCTGAAGGAGACGAAATGATCAAGGAAAGAGGCATTGATATTGTCAATGATTTTGTTACTAACGTAGGGGCAATAAGGTTTTATGAATCCGTTATTTTTGGCCTTATAGATCCCAAACCGCAAGCGGTCATTGATGATATTGAGCAGTTATGCCGGAAAAATACGTATCATTTGCTATCGGAAAGTAAAAAGCAAAAGAAATATCAAAGAGAAGTAGCTTATGAGGTATTCAGACCGGCAATTAGCGGTTTACTGGAATACGCAGAACCGTCCAAGGAGGAGACCTCCTATTAAATGAAAGCATCTACGAAATTTTTCGCTCTCTTTCACTACATAATGATGGTAAGGTTAATAAAAAATAAACTTGAAATACTGGGGGATTACAGTGAATCATCATCAAACACCGTTTACTGTTTCAGATGCCATTGTAAAAGAACTCGTACAGACCGGGGTTGAAGTCGTCTATGGAATTGTCAGTATTCACAACATGCCGATATATGATGCGATTCTGCGCGAAGGGAATATCCGATTAGTCACAGCACGCGGGGAAAGTGGTGCGGTCAATATGGCAGATGCGTATGCCCGTTCTACAGGAAAGCTGGGCGTCGTCATGACAAGTACAGGAGCCGGCGCAGGGAATGCGGCAGGTTCGCTAACCGAAACATGGAATTCTAGTACGCCTCTCCTCCATATCACTGGAGAGGCCGATGCTGATTACATAAGGACGGATCAGCGTTATATCCATGAATCCAAAGATCAGTTGAAAATGATGGATGGCGCCAATAAACAAGCGTATTTGTTAAAGCGGCCGAAACAAATCACACCATTTATCCGACAAGCAATTCAAGAGGCCATCTCAATTCCGACAGGACCTGTGACGGTGTCTATCCCTACGAATTTCCAAAATGAAATCATTCCAGATAACCAACTGGTGGAAGCTAAAGCTACTAAAGCAGAAAGGGATGAAGCGATTCCAACAGATGTCATCAAAAAAATTCAAGAAGCGAAACGACCGATCATCTGGGTGGGAAAAGGTGTCATCGCTTCAGGAGCATCCGATGACCTCCAAACATTCGTAGACTTGATTCAGCCCGCCGTCATCACCAGCGAATCAGGCAAAGGCTCCATCCCTGAAAATCATCCGTTATGTATCGGAAATTTTGCAGCTACGCCTCAAGTAGAGGCATTGTTGAAGACATCCGATTTACTGCTCAGCATCGGAACTCGCTTTCGTGGCGAAGAAACCTATAACTGGATGTTGCCGACACCGGAAAATCATATCAATATTGATGCGGACCCGCATGCATTTAATCGTAATTTTGATACATTATACGGTTTGGTTGGAGATGCAGGGACAATGCTAAGAAGGTTGAATCAATCATTGGATAAAAATATTTCACCGGATCCATCCTATGTGGATGAAATCCAGTCCGTGCGTAAAGAAGTCCGGGATCAACTTCGTTGCACCATCGAACCATATGGTGACATCGCGGATATCATGCGTGAGCTTATGTCGCCAGATACCATACTGGTCAGAGATGTGACGCTACCTGCTTATACATGGGGCAATAAACTGATCGATATTTATGAGCCCAAGACGTCAATGCATGCAACTGGTGGAGGCATTGGCCAAGGTTTGCCGATGGCTATCGGGGCGAAGATCGGACAGAAAGAGAAGCCGGTCGTCCTCATCGCGGGAGATGGTGGATTTATGGTGAATGCCAGTGAAATGATAACCGCTGTTCAGGAAGATGCACCGATGACGATTCTTTTATTCGATGATGGTGGCTACGGGATTCTAAGATATTTGCAAGAAGCTGCTTACGGCAGACGCACGTCCGTTGATTTGAAAAATCCCGATTTTGTCATGATGGCAGAATCCATGGGATTCGAAGCTGAAACGGTAGGTGCTGTGGATGATTTCAAAAAAAGCCTGGAAACAGCCCTTTTGAGTCAAAAGCCTTCAATGATCGTCATTGATATGCATGCGTTACCGATGGAATATGAGGAGTCTGAGGCATACATTCAATCATTTCGCCCGAAGTCTTAATGGGCACCAACGCCAGTTATAGGGGAGGATTCAAGACGATGACAACCCTTTTGAAAATGTATGTCAACGGCGAATGGGTGGCATCAAGTAATAAGGAAACTTTGGCGGGAACCAAATCAAAAGCGGCGAGCTGAGAAGAGGTCTCTTTATGGAAGCCACGATTTTCACAGACGTGACAAGCAACATGCGCATCGTACAAAAGGAAATCTTTGGACCTGTGGCCACAATACAACCATTCAAAGACGAAGATGACGCGATCAAAACCGCCAATGATACGGATTATGGTCTGGCAGGCGCTGTCTTTTCCAATGATCAAAGCAAAGCATTGCGTGTGATTAAAAAATCCGTGCCGGTATCACATGGGTGAACAGTTACCACGCAACCGATGTACAAGCGCCATGGGGAGGCTATAAACAAAGCGGTATCGGCAGAAGCTTGGTTTGGATGAATATCAAGAAATGAAACAAATTAATATTAACTTGGCACCTGGCCTCTTCGTTGGTTTGAGTAGACGACCATCAAGGGTTGGACTTACTACACGGAGATCAAGCAAAATAAATAACAGGGTGACTTGGTGGGCGGTGCTTTCGATCCAAGTCGTTTTATTGTAAACAATTGCAGTGTATACTATAATATTGTCATATATTGTTCTTCTTGGATTTTAGCAGAAGTGAAATCATCTATATTATCGTAGTGATTGAGGAGATACAATGATGGATCACCTAAAGAAAAGTTCGTTAAAACATCAAATTGCTGAGGAAATCAGAAGATCCATTTTTAAAGGTCAACTCAGTCCAGGTGAAAAAGTGACAGAAACCAAATTATCCGATAGTTTAGGAGTGAGTAGAGGACCTCTGCGTGAAGCCATACAATTATTGGTTATGGAAGGGCTTCTGATTTCCACAGCATATAAAGAGACTAAAGTAAGCAATATTACAACAGAAGAAGTTACAGAGTTGTTGGTCCCTATGAGAATTAATATTGAAACATTTGCGCTGAAAACGTTACCGATATGGAACGAACAAACGTTCGAAAATTTAGAAGAAATTGTAGAACAAATGAGACGTGCTTCTGTATTTAATGACCATCCCCTTTTTAGCGACTTGGATATGCAATTCCACGAATTGATTATCCTTTCCTCTGACATGAGTAATGTTTCAAATTTGTGGGATGCAATTTTTAATCGAATACGCTTGCTCTTTACGTACCAAAACGAATCATCTTTAGATTTAAAAAAATACACTGAAGCTCATAGTGATTTATTGGATACGTTCAAAACTAGAGACGTAGACTATGCTATTGAGCGTTTAAGAGACCACATTATTTTATCACACTAGCATTAAGACAGAATGATCCGAAGACATCGAATGTACAAAAATAAAACGGTTGCGTACGAAAAATCCTTTTTACTGAAAGGATGGGTGGCATCCTGTCCAAATCCAATATAGGGACTAAGCTTGTAAACAAATGGCATTATCGGGGAATGCCAATTCTGCTTGAGGATATTTCCCCTTTGTATATACTTGAGTCAGCCAAAGAAATTGACTTAATCCGGTTCAACTATCTGATATATCTATTTGAAGAACTATCTAATGGTTTGCGCCCAAAAAGGTAGGTTTTTTAAATACTTCCTTAACACTACAGCGTGAATTACGTTTCTGCAGCTCTCCACATTTCTCTTTTCAAGCGATGGGATTTGTGGGCGGTCGCGTTACGTCTTAAATGATAATCGATCTTTCCCAAGGTTTTGCGCAGAAAGGCTTCATCGTTTTGCAGGGATGCCACTACAAGATCCAGGGCCATTCTCAAGGATAAAATCGGTCTTTTTTTATTTGTGACGAGCAATCGGATATCCAAAAGAAACTCATATGAAATAAAGTCAGAATCGCATGACGATGCTAGGCTGGCCAAGATCTGGCTTCGACATGATCCATGCCCAATTGATCTTTCATTTCCTTGAAGCACTGTTCAATCGGCCAACGCATGATTGACGCCTGGCAAGGCCGTGACGGAACAATTTGGTCAAAAAGCCTTGAACTTTTATGGGATCTATACTGCCCCCATTCTTCGTGTGGAACCAACGGATTTACCGGTGATTGACGTCAACGAACGCCGCATGGATTT
>NZ_FNEN01000030.1 GCF_900100185.1 Natribacillus halophilus
GGACATGTTCTGCTTTGCCTTCAATCTCAATGTATAACGCCTTTTCCTGCCATTCAAAGCGAAGTGTTTGGATGATTTCTTTGACTTGTTGCTGAACATCCACAGGTTGCTCTTTTACAATTTTATCTTCATTATCCAGGGACGCAAGGGTGAGTAGTTGTCTGCTCAAAGAGGCTAGCCGGCCGCTCTCTTTTTCTATAATATTGATATACTTTTCCTTCTGGTCCTCGTCTAATTCGGATTGTTGTAACGTCTGAGTGATCCCCCGGATCGTTGATAACGGGGACTGGATTTCATGCGACACATTAGAAACGAATTCTTGACGCATCGCCTCAAGTTGGCGAAGATCCTTGCTCATGGATGTAAAGTGTTTCGCCAGTTGTCCGATTTCATCCTTGCGCCTTACGTTGAGATCAATATCAAAGGATCCATCGGAGATTTTTTTCGTCGCTTCTGTTAAAGATGTCACTGGTTTGACGATCCGCCGAGCCGTCAGGGCAACGAAAAGAAAGCTGAAAATGACTGTAAGTACGAGTAAAAGGGCGAGAAAAAATCGAAACTCCCCAAGTTGCTGTTCATGATCGGGGCGGATAAACATCGCCGTAGTCCCTTCCGCCGTTTCAACTGGGACTCCTATGGTATTTTCCAACACATTATTAAAAAACCCAGTGACAAACAAACCGGCGGATTGCTCGAACACGCCATGATATTGTCCGCCTGCCAGAACATGTTCGATCTCTTCGTCAGGCAAATCATCATCGCCACTATGAGCGATATGGCGGCGAACATATCGGCAAAGATCGCATGGTTAGTAACGATGTTGCTTCAGAAAAACTGATTAATGTATACTATAATAAAGGAGAGTGATCTGGATGAGCAGAACCAAACATCGATCTATGACTCCTGTCGATCCTGATGAGCAACACATTGACGTTGAATTAAAAGGCTCATATGCCGACGGTCGCGGAAAAGACACCGAAGAAGAGAAAGAAATCACACGAAACCTCGTTCGAAAATATAAAGAAGAACACGAAAAGTCCTCGGAATAAAACGAGGACTTTTTATCAGTAGCTCTATATGCTCGTCGTAACTTTCTCACCGTTTACGGAATATTTTTATTATATCAAACCCTACGCACACTAGGGATTGAGGCCCCTCCCAAAGTTTTCGACATTCGGGCTAAAACATAGTTACACGCCACCTATGTCCAAAAATCCTGCAAACCGGCATTCCTATGCCATCTGCGGGATTTTGTTTGCCTAGCGACTGTTGAACTCGAGTTAAACAATCGGCAATAAGGTGGAACACAGGTGGAACACGGACACTCATCGAACGACATTTTTATCACCAAACGAAAAAACACCAACACGCTCGAAGTGTTGGTGTGTAAATCTTTATGTTGGTGCGGTCGGTGGGACTTGAACCCACACGGTATTTTACTACCACTAGGCCCTCAATGCTGTGAAAGCGTCCCTTTTATTACTTTTTCCTGTTTAATCAGTGTTTTTATTAAACTCAGTTATATTTATTGCGTATTCATAACACCTATTGTGGAACACCTAAGGAACACAACTTACAAAAAGTAGAGACGAATGATCATGTAACTTTATTTCTAATCATTCGGGTTTATTGTTTAATGAAAAAGCATACATCTGTATTAACACTCGATCGACCCTTCCATTTCCATGCAATTAATTTAGACTTTCAAAAAGAGTCAACCTCAACCCTAAACCCTTAATAAATAAGGGTTTTTTTAATGGCTATTCAAAGCATTTCACTTAAATTCAAAACAAAGCGGGCAAAAAACGGACAACGTTTCAACAGTCACTATTCAACAAACGCGCCTCTATTATTGAACAG
Source organism: Natribacillus halophilus (assembly GCF_900100185.1). GTDB lineage: Bacteria > Bacillota > Bacilli > Bacillales > Marinococcaceae > Natribacillus > Natribacillus halophilus. Next base: position 1,861 of record NZ_FNEN01000030.1, read on the forward strand.
TTGTTTCTTGAATTATTTTTGTTTTATAAGGATCATTGCGACTAACCAGCCAAGTTGCAAAGGGGTTATACAAGGTAATGCCAAAACAAAGATATTTAACATAATGATTTCTGATGTTTGAACTGCACCGCATCTACGTCTCTTTGTGCTAAAAAAAATGGTCAGAAAAAACACCTCCCTATTAAGAAAGGTGTTTTAAACTGCTGTTCCCTTATTCCTCTCCCATTAATCCTAATTGTTCCAGCCAAGCTTCCACATCATCTTGCGAATCCATCGCTTCTTCGTCCTGAACGGTATAATTCTCAAGGATCGTACTATCCGGGCTCAATTCCGTAATTCGATCAACAGAACTTCCATCCCCATAGCCTGCATTCGTTGAAAAAGCGGCAATCGATGTTCCGCTAAGTTCCTCGCTATTATCTTCTAAAAAGCGGGCAATTGGATTAGCGATGGTCATACTCCAAATAGGATATCCCAAAAAGACCGTATCATATTGACTTAAATCAGGAGTTTGCGTCGCTAATGGAGGAAAATAAATAAATCGTTCCTCCTAAATATCTAGCTGTCGGGTACCGATTGCTTTTACCATTTCCGGGTCACGGTGTGAGAAGAAAAACGTTTCTTTTTGATCTAATGCAGTAATCTTGTCCATGTCTTCTTGAGTTAATTCAAAATCAAATATATTGAAGTTCTCGATGATTCTTTCTTTATGAACAGACTTTGGAATGGCAATGACACCTCTTTGAGTCAACCAGCGTAAAATCACCTGAGCAACGGATTTATTATACTTTTCACCAATGGATACTAACGTCTCGTTCTGGAACATATTATTTTTTCCTTCAGCAAACGGTCCCCAAGATTCTATCTGAACATTATTTTCGTTCATGAATGCAGCATTTTCTGTTTGTTGGTGGAATGGGTGTGTTTCCACTTGGTTGACAGCAGGCGTTACTTCATTATGAATGATCAAATCAATCAGACGATCCTCATGAAAGTTGCTCACGCCAATGGCTTTTGCTTTCCCTTCACGGTACAATTCCTCCATCGCACGCCAGGAACCGTGTACATCACCAAATGGTTGGTGAATTAAATACAAATCTAGATAATCCAATTGCAATCTTTCTAATGAATGAGCGAATGCTTTCTTTGTGTTCTCAAAACCCGCATCCTGAACCCAGAGTTTGGTCGTGATAAATAATTCTTCTCTTGGCACACCGCTTCGCCTGATCGCTCTGCCAACTGCTTCTTCATTTAGATAAGAAGCAGCAGTATCGATGTGACGATAGCCTGCCATAATAGCATCATAAACGGCTTGTTCACATTCTTGTTCATCTGGAATCTGAAACACGCCAAAACCTAATATCGGCATCTCGACACCGTTGTTCAATTTTACTGTTTGCATAAAAAATTCCTCCTTAAAAATGTTGGTTATTTACCCACTCTATTGGCGTATTCAGCCGGATAGCGATCTCCCGCAATGTCGATCTTTGAAAGTGCGTCGTTCAATTCACCTAGTTCCTCTGGAGTCAGTTCAACTTCCGCTGCGCCGAGGTTTTCTTCCAGACGCTCCAATTTGCGCGTGCCGGGAATGGGAACGATCCATGGCTTTTGAGCAAGCACCCATGCAAGTGCGATTTGAGTAGGCTTTGCATTTTTACCTGCAGCCATCCTCTCTATCAGTTCGATCAAATCCTGATTGGCTTCGAGATTCTCCGGTTTGAAACGAGGAAAATTGTTGCGGAAGTCGGAGCTATCGAATGTCGTATTCTTATCGATTTTTCCGGTAAGGAAGCCCTTGCCCAGCGGGCTGAACGGAACAAAGCCGATTCCCAGTTCTTCAAGCGTAGGCAGCAGTTCTTCCTCAGGCTTCCTCCACATCATGGAGTACTCGCTTTGAATGGCAGTGAGAGGCTCAACCGCATGTGCACGACGAATCGTATCCACCCCTGCTTCAGAAAGCCCCCAATACTTGACCTTACCTTCCTTGATGAGGTCTTGTACGACTCCTGCCACTTCCTCGGTAGGTACATCAGGATCTACACGATGTTGATAGTAAAGATCAATCGTATCTACCTGAAGACGTTTAAGAGAGCCTTCTACCGATTGTCTAATTTGCTCTGGCCGACTGTTAACTATTTGATTGCCATTTTCCATTTGCAGACCAAATTTAGTCGCAATGGTTACCTTACCCTTGAATGGGGCGAGTGCTTCTCCCACCAACTCTTCATTTGCATAAGGACCATACACTTCAGCAGTGTCGAAAAAAGTTACACCGCGGTCAATCGCCTCATGCATCAGTGAAATCATCTCTTTTTTATCTGAAGGCGGGCCATACCCATGACTCATTCCCATACAACCGAGACCAATAGCAGAAACTTCCAGGCCACTTTTTCCTAATTGACGCTTTTGCATGCTATCACTCCTTTCACATCATCATTGGAAATAGACAATTGCCATGTAAAGTACCGAAAGATTATTTTATTTTTCTCGGTTGTAATACCCATCCCTTATACATCATGCGCCATCCACATCATTATTATGAAGCAAAAGAATAAGGAACCGTTATCTCATTCCTTTCAAAAGATTGCCTAATCCTCTCACCAGCGCTTATGTAACAGATTGAAATGCATTATAATGGAGGATGACCAGGGATAGAACAAGGAGGATCTTATGTCTGAACTCATATATCCAAAACAAAATGAGCTTGCCAAACTCATTGAGTCTAACATACCCGGAGATGGTGTTAACGAGACTGCGATTCCGTCTTTATTTTTCATGCGTCAATCTACGAAGATTGGGCCAAGTTACGGCAATTACAAGCCTTCGTTATGTCTTGTCGTTCAAGGAGCTAAGGATGTATGGCTTGCCGAAGAGCTTTTCAAGTATAGTCCTACCGATTACCTCGTTGCATCCGTTGACTTGCCGGTTACTGCTCAAGTGACGGAAGCCTCAGCCGATGTTCCTTATTTGGGTTTTAAACTTGAATTTACGCCGGAGCAGATTCTGGACGTTTTAAGTGATTCCGAAATCAGCATCAACCCAAAAGAAAATGCGAAACGAGGAATGTTTGTCAGTCATATGGAACCAACTTTGTTGGATGCGGTTCTTCGCTTGGCTCGTTTACTGGACAATCCACAGGATATCCCAGTACTTGCTCCTTTGTTTAAGAAGGAAATTCTCTATCGACTTCTGCAAGGAATGAATGGAAATACGCTCAAACAAATTGCGATAGAAGGAAGCAGTACTTATCGTATCAGAAATGTTATCGAGCACATCATGAACAACTTTGACAGGTCTTACCGGATAGAGGAACTTGCGGAGAAAGCGAATATGAGTGTTTCTTCACTTCATAGGCATTTTAAAGAGGTGACGGCCATGAGCCCTATTCAACTTCAAAAGCAATTGAGACTACAGGAAGCCCGACGTCTGTTATTAATCGAGTCAACAGATGCCACAGACGTCGCATTTCAAGTTGGCTACGAAAGTCCATCCCAGTTTAGCAGAGAGTATTCCCGCATGTTTGGTTTTCCGCCTAGAGAAGATATAAAGCGTCTGAGGAGGCAATATGAGAAAACAGCAAACGAGTGATGATTTCCCTTGCTCAGCGGACATTTCAAAAATACCATTAATACCACCTAAATCAGGAAGATCGTCATCTTCAACAATTACTGGCACTAACACTCAGAGTATTCTATCCAATAGCTATATAATAAAAGAATCAAAAACGAAAAAATCCATTCGGAAAGTTGCACCGCCAATTAATGCACGATTTACAGAAGCATCAATTACAGAAAGAGGAAGACCGAGCAAATGCTCAAGAATTGTGGGAACATGAATACGCATCCTATTCAGTTAACCCTATTTATGAGGTGAGATAATGGAGAAAATTTTAGTGACTGGTGCTACTGGTAACTAAGGCAGCTTAACAATTGACCTCTTGTTGAATAAAAAACACGTTTCTGCCGAACAAATTGTTGCAATGGTTAGAGATAAAAAACGAGCTGATCATCTATTTAATAAAGGTGTCGAACTTAGAGTGGGTAACTATAATGATATGGACTCACTAAAAGAAGCTTTTACTGGTATAGAAAGCTTTTAGTAGTGTCCTCTCCTTCTTTAGACAACGTAGAACGCTAAACCAACAGTATAATGTGGTTATGGCTGCGAAGTTAGCAAACGTGAAGCATATCTTCCTTGTGAGTTTAGCGGATGCTGATAAACGATTGTTCGGAATAGAAGATAATGTAAAATTAGCAACCCTAAAATTACATAAGAAATATTTCTAGCGTGAGTTTCCGACGATGACCACTCCCTTTCACTCTACCCCTTTTCCGCAAGACAGGAAGCTTACTTTTATTCCGCATAAGCGCTCTTTAATGGAGCAAAAGGATGCTATTAAGGCGCCCATACTTGATAAATTTTGTTAGTCTCTCTTTGATCATTTATTTATCGGAACCTCATGATCATATCCCCAGGGGTGATATTCGATTTCAGTACCTTCATTCGTCATCCAACTATCAGGATTTGCTAACCTTTCTTGTTCGTCTATATAATTTTGAATTTCATCATCAAATTCTTCTTGCGTGAGAAGATCATCCTCGCTTTGTACACTGTGATTTTCATCAACAATGATTTCAAATGCCCCGCCTGCGGCTTCGTATATTCCTTCCTCAACTTTTTCAAATTCAACTACATCGCTGTCTTCCATCAACTGTTCTTGATGTTCAACGTAATCGTTAGCATCAGATTGAGTGTCGGATTGGAGAGTAAAAGCCAAAGCAGTTGAACCTAATCCCAATAACAATACAGCGCTTATAATAATTTTCACTAATGACCCTCCCTGTATTTTTAAGTTTTTCGTATATTGTAACATCTTAGCGGTTTCTCTAATAACAAATTTTATATAATTTTCTCTACAAAATCCATGTCAGTTAGCATATTTTCCTCATAAATATATGCACCATAATGGCCCTATTCCCGAGGAAAGCACATTTCTTGTTATTCAACAAACGCGCCCGTTTGCGGTATAAATCGTTACCACTTTACTGAAAACAATAAAAGAATGAATAATACCAAATCAAAGTTATCAGATCCCTTTGGGATTCGGAATGCATGCGCACCTTAATATAAAGTCACCGGAGTTTCACCCAGCCTTTTTTTAGAGACTCAACAACCGCTTGGGTACGATCATTGACGTTCATCTTTTGCAAAACTTTATACGTGTGGTTTTTAACAGTTTTTTCACTGATAACGAGATCTTCCCCGATCATCCGGTTACTGTAACCATCAGTCATAAGCTGTAAGACATCACATTCTCTGCGCGTCATAATATGCAAAGGTTTACGGTATTCCACTTCCTTATATCCCAATTCCGAAGCTCTGGATGGCTCCTCATCTTCGGAGGCCAGCCGACGATATGCCTGAATTAAATTATACGTCACTTTCGGATGAATATAGGCGCCACCGGAACCGACCACTTTAACCGCCTCGATCAGGGTATCGGCTTCCATGTCCTTTAACATATAACCGGCAGCTCCCAATTTTAAAACATGCGTTACGTACGATTCATCATCATGAATAGAAAGAATCAACACCTTAACCTCGGGATTGCGAGTCACGAGATTGCGGATAGCCTCAACACTGTTAAAGCCGGGTGTATCGACGTTCAATAAAACAACATCCGGCTGATATTGGAAAACGAGCTGTGTTGCTTCCTCTTCGTCTTCGCCTTTTCCTTCGGCAGCAACCTCAAGCTCATGATCCGTCTCGAGAATCTGTTTAACTCCTTCCCGAAACAACTGATGATCATCTATGAGTACAAGTTTAATTTTTTCTCTTGCAACCATATGGCTCATCCTTTCATTATTAAGTGATTGCCTAACATTTTACATTATGCAATCTAATGCGTCATTCTTTTGTCTGTATTTAGTCTCGTATCCAGTTTTGTGATACAGGGATGCTTCTTAATTATTTTGCATCGTTACATTCATTTGCAATAGACGTTTTGTGATCAAGAAAGCTAATCCTCCAATGATAAGCGCTCCCAACCAGTAAAAAGGAATGATTGCCCCAGCGGGGTCACCGAATACCCTGAAGATCATACCTCCAAGCATGGCGAAACAACCGACAATCCCAATTAAAAATATAGGCTTCAAATGTGAAAACAGCAGAAATTCACCATTATGCTCACTTTTTCCTTTTTCATACAATTTGGTTCCAATCAGCAAGCTTACAATTAGAATAATGACAGAAACAGCTAGCTGAAAGATGACTGAGCTTTCCGGCCCACCTAATTCCATGACATGGAAAGGTAATACTATGTTTACAAGCCAATCATCCCAAAGGGCAGCGTTCAAACGAGCCGCAAAACCGTGTGTTGTCATGAGCACACTTGCTAAAATGAGAAAACCATAAGGAAATATCAAGAAAATCAAACTTAGCACAATCTGTGAGATCATTTCACCGGATATACTCCCGATGAAAAGGGTGAAGGCAAAGATGGCTAAATAAGCCAATAATGGTACAAAGAACATTTCGACTAGGTTGAAATTCGTAAGCGCATCGCTATATTCCGATATCCATATAATGAGATAGGAAAGAAGAATATTAACACTTACGATCACCGTAATGGCACCGATGCCAATGCTTGCTTTTGTGATAAACAGGTTTTTCCTGGTAAAGGGAAGTGAAAGACTGAACTCATGACGACGTGTATTACGTTCTGATCCGATGAGCATACCTGCCAATACAACGATGCCTATGATCGCCAACACCGATATTTCGTTCCCTGAAAAAATATTCTCTACAAAGGTATTCATTTGGTTAGAGAATACCTGTGAAACACCTGACCCTGACTCTAACAACCGTAAATGATCAAGTTCCATGATCGTTCTCAATGGATATAGACCAACAAAGAATAGTGTTAAAATAAATAAGAGCATGGACGATGATTTCAAATCTTTTCTCATCAACGCTTTATTCAGCAATTCGCTCACTCCCCAGCTTAGCTACGAATAGATCTTCAAGGCTTAACGGCAATTCCTCATATAATAAGGGTTCCGTTTCCTTCAATTGGCTTTCCAAATCGTCAAGATCTCCTTCCCCGAGGCATGTGTATACCCGTCCCGATTGTTGCAAAATGTGAAGGTGATTTAAGAGGAAGTCCGGCATATGTTCCCGATAGACAACTTGCCATTTTTTAAATCTTTCCTGCAAGTGATCCAGCTGGAATGTTTCCGTGATTTCTCCTTGGTTGATAACTAAAATTTGATCGGCCAATGCTTCTAATTCATCGAGCCGGTGGGTGGCTATAACAATGGAGATATCCCCTTTTGCCACTTCATCAACCATAAAACGCATGATTTCTTTTTTGACAACGACGTCGAGGCCGTCTGTGGGCTCATCAAGTAACACAAAATCAGGCCTGGTCGCGAAAGCAAGGATGAGCGAGAACAACGCTTTTCGGCCTTTGGAATATTGTTTGATCTTTTTCGTGCTTGGCATTTCAAACCGATGCATTAATGCCTGAAAATAATCATGATCAAAATGCGGATAAATATCTGCATATAATGAGGCAATAGCTGTCGTTGAGTAATTTTTCAAAGCTTCCACACTATCGGCAACAAATAGAATGGATTCTTTCGCTTTCGAATCAGCGAATACATCACGATCATTTATGGAAACAGTTCCGTTATCGGGATCTACAATCGTTACCATGGTTTTTAACAATGTGGTTTTCCCAGCACCATTTCGTCCGATAATTCCGGTGATCGTTCCTTTTCCCACGGTAAATGTAATATCTTTCAACACGTTTTGGTTTCCCATCGTTTTCGAAACGTTTTGCACTTGTATCATGACTTTCCCCCAAGCTGATTGTAGTAACATTCGACCCAGTCCTGCATGACTTCTTTTTCAATGCCGGCGTAGTATCCTTCAAGAACGATTTGTTTGATTTGGGTTCTAACTTGTTCTATGGCTTTTGTAGAAATTTCGTCCGGTATATACTCGGTAATAAACGTTCCCCTCCCGCGCATGGTGACGATGATGCCTTCCCTTTCCAACTGCTGATAAGCTTTACTGACCGTATTCGGGTTGACAACGATCTGGGATGATAATTCACGGACAGTTGGAATTCTGTCATCAACTTTTAAAATACCGCGAGCCACTTGTTCCTTAATTTGATTGATAATCTGGCGATAAATCGGCTCCGTGCTCCTCGCATCGATCGTTAGCATAACTTCCCTCCCCTCGGGTATTGTCTATATGTACTAGTTCAACTAATACAATGAGTATAAAAAAGACGAATTGATATGTCAATGAAAAATCTCAGCCGAAACGGCTGAGATTTACAAAGTGCAATGTAATAATTTGGCACCTTTTTATTCAATGATATGGTCCAACAAACCAATAACGAGTGCAATTTTTATTCCATTAAAGCGCTCGTTTGTGGCACAATGGAATAGTATATTTAAACCATCATTCACCACCAAAATTCCAAAATAACTTAGAATTCTTTTCTTTTATAAACTTGAAGAGCGATAACATAGGAAACAATAAAAAGTACCAAGGTAATAACTAAAAATCCAGCAGAAAACAGCATATCATGATTCAGCCCTTGCAACACATACGGTGACACATTGATCAAAATCTGTTCATACAACCAACTACTAAGAAAAAACAGCCCTACACCTGCGATAACACTAACCATAAGTATCATATCCGATTTTTCCGACCCTAAGAGGTACGTCAGTGGATACGCGATAAAACCTAAAACAAAGGCAACACCAACACCGTTCATCATCCAGTAGATAGCCTGTTCTACTAATATATTTTCTAATAGAAGCTCAGCCACGACAAAAACACCGATCACTATAAATAAACCAATGAACATGAGCATAATAAAGAACAGATAGTGGCTTTTCACAACATGACTTCTTTTTAATGGCAGTGTCAGTACAAATTTATTCCATCCTGACTTCGATTCGTGTTTGAGTACTTCAAGGGCAGGAGACACCATAAAAATAATCGGTACAAATGCTGCGAACGTCAACAACCATTCATTTTGGGTAAAAAGAAAAACTGCTGCCAGAAAAATACTAAGCACGAAATAATTACGCACGCTATTACCAATAGCATAATATTGATTTAAAATGAGACCTTTCATACTTTTTCACCTCGCATGAGCAAAAGCGTAATATCATCGATGGAAAAGTCTTTTTTCTTAATCGAAGCAGGTACTTGTTCCCGGTCCGAGACGAGTACATCGATGTCACTCCCCTTTTTTCTATGCGTGATCACCAAGTTCTGATCAATGTGGACAAACTCATTTTTATCGCATTGTAAAATGGCATATTGCTTCATTAATTCCTTTTTATTGACGTTTAAAAGGATTGTTCCATCTTTAATAAAAATCAAGTCATCCGCGATTTTTTCAATGTCGCTCGTAATGTGGGACGATAATAAAATGCCGTGATCTTGGTCTTTGCCAAACGCTCGCAAAACGTCCAACAATTCGTCTCTTCCAGTTGGATCAAGACCTGCGGTCGCTTCATCCAAAATCAACAAATCAGCGTTATGGGATAAAGCTATCGCAACCGAAAGTTTCATCGACATACCACGGGAAAATCCGCTGATTTTCTTTTTTCTTGGCAACGAAAACAAGTCGATATAATGGTCAAACGTTTCTTGATCCCATTGCTCATAAATATTATTAAACACGTTTCCTAATTTCAAAACGGTTAGGGCTTCGGGAAGATGTATGTTATCAAAAACAACGCCAATATTTTCTTTAATGTCTAACTTTTCCACGTTCATTTCTTCCCCAAAAATCTTGACGGAGCCACCATCTTTATGAAGTGTGCCCAAGATGGATCCCATCGTGGTTGATTTTCCGGCTCCATTTTCTCCGATAAAACCAACAATGGAACCGTATGGAATAGAAAAAGAGACATCCTTCAATGCAAAATCAGATTCCGAGTATTGTTTATTCAAATGATCTACTTCTAAAATAGACGACATATTATACATTCTCCTTAGAGTAAAAGTAGTTTGATAACCTTACTAGTTATCTCTTCCAAAATGCCCATGAAAGGACCTGCCAGACAATGCTCATGCCCACACCTATGACGACTAGAGCTGTCACGACGTTAAATTCAACCATGTCGTATGGTGCAAATGTTTCTGTAAATAGTCCATCAGGGAGTAACTCAAATAAATTTCCAAAAAGATTTTCGCTTTCGCTTCGATTTGGTTCCCACGGAGATATATCAACGAGAAAGAATACAAGTATAACAACGACAACAGTTAGAATCGATAAAAAAATATCCCTTACTAACGAACCTGCACTTTTCGTCATTAATAGCCCTCCGTACGTGATTTAAGTGATATCCCTATAGTTGTTTATTCTGATAGAGCCAACCTGAAATATACCATGATAGAATAAGGATGACAGTTGTCAATCCGAGAATTGAAAGGGAAAGTTGTACCGGTGAAAACTCAGCCAATCCCCAAAAGTTATTCTCGGCACCTATGTTGAAGATTATGGGAAAAACAGCAAACCACAGAATAAAAAATGCCACTAAACCATACGTGACAAATCTAGGGCCTATCAAGTAGAACAGTGGAAAATATACCGCAGTAAACAAACCAATGGCTGAAATACCTATGGCCAGTTCTACGACTCTGTTTCCCTCAAGAAAGGGAAGAAAGGCATTGATAACAGCTACCACTATGACTGCAGCCAACCCAAATAATAAGGAAAACACATATTTTGACGCGACAATTTCCTTTGGTTTTACAGGCAGACTATTGATTAGTAGGTCACTTTTGTTTGTCGTATCAGTAGAACCAGTGGAAAAAAGATAGACACACCCGATGAGAATGGCGTAAAACATGGGGATTTTTTCATCGGCGATGAGTACAGAAGCCACAATTAGTAAAGCAATGCCGATAACAATACTGGACATATTTACATGCCATTCTTTTAAAAGTAAATTAGACATATTGATCCTTCCTCGCTGTATAAACCATGATATCTTCCAATAAAGCGGACTCCATAACCACATAATCCCCCATCATTGTCCGGACTTTTTTCGGTTCAACTGTTAATCCTTCAAAACCGGTAGAGGTTTCGCGTAATTGAATAAACATCGTCCGTATGTCCGCGTCCAATAATTCATTTGCACCTTTAACAATGTAATATTGTTCCTTGATCATATCTTTTCTATCGCTGAAAATTATCTCACCATTATAAAGGAAGGTGATGTAATCAGCGATTTGTTCCAGATCGGTGGTAATGTGGGTGGAAAAAAAGATCGCTTTATTTTCATCTTGTATCACTTCACTTAGAATATCGAGAATCTCCCTGCGAACAATGGGATCCAAGCCAGATGTCGGTTCATCCATAATAATTAATTCGGCATGATGGGACAGAGCCATCGCCAATGAGAGTTTCGTTACCATCCCCGTCGATAAATGTTTAATCTTTTTCCGCCAAGGAAGGTTAAAATAATCCATATAATACGCAAATACACCGTCATCCCATTGTGTATAAAATGGTGCAATCACTTGCTTCATTTTTTCAACAGTTAGATGCTCATAAAAGTGGTTTTCAGCATAGACAAAGCCGATGCGTTGCTTCACTTCCTTCGAATACTCCTCGTTATCCAAGCCAAACAGCCTTAAAGTGCCGGAATCTTGGCGGATGATGTTCATAATCAATTTGATCGTGGTCGTTTTACCCGAACCATTCGGACCAATAAAGCCTGTAATAAACCCTTTTTTTACCGAAAACGAAACATTGTTGAGTGCAAATCCGTTAAATGCTTTATTAACATTATGCAGAGTAATTGCATCCTTCATTATTCTTCATCCCCCTCATACAGCATTTCAAGCATTTCCTTTAATTGCTCCAAGGTGATATCTAATTTTCTACTTTCCATTACAAGATCTGAAAGACGATCTTCGATCATCCTTAGGCGTTTTTCCTGGATAAGGTCACTATTTTGACCGGCAACGAATGAACCCTTCCCGACAAAAGAGGTGATAAATCCTTCCTTTTCCAGTTCTTCATAGGCTCTTTTTGTCGTGATCACACTGATCCGAAGATCTTGAGCAAGCCGGCGCATAGAAGGAAGTGGTTCACCTTCTTTAATTTCATCCCTTAGAATGCTTTGTTTGATCTGATCCTTTATTTGTTGATATATCGGATCAGTTGAACTATTCGAGATAATGATGTTCATAGCAACCTCTTTAATGTTACATTTGTTTTTATTGTATATAATATACTATACACAATAAAAACAAATGTCAAGAACTTTTGTGGTTCGCACTTAAAAAAGACATTAACCCGAGATCAATTGGGTTAATGTCATTCTGCATTTTTTCAGATATTCATTTTGTACACTTTGGCTAATCAAATATCATTGGTTGTCTATACAGTTACCCAATAATATGGCTCAATAAGCCAATCAAAACGCCATGTTTATTCCGCAAAAGCGTCTCGTTTGTTTTATAAAATCTAAAGTTTCTGTCGTGATTTAAATTTGAATTAGGTTAACCTTGACGTTCTTTGATTCTTTTGATGGAAAAGATCTCCTCCACTGCTCTTACAAGTAAACCACTGGCTATAACCATAGTAGCCAAATTAAAAAATGAAAAACTAAATGGAGAAAACCACTGATTAAACATGCTGGATCCTTCAAGCCAGGTTGCTGCCCTACCTGCTATATTGTTCGAATCATTTAAGTTTGGTTCTAAGAATGTTCCATCAAGGGCGAAAAAAATCAATAGTATGGTGAAAAATCCGCCGAGTTTAATTATCCAACTTCTTATTCGATTAGGACGACTCTTATTTTGTGTTTCTGTCATCTGAATCACTTTCCTTCCCGAAATTTTTGAGAAATTAAAAACTAATATACTGCCAACTAATAATTACATAAAACGCCCCTGCCAGTATGATATATCCAGAAAATAGTGAGATCTTTCCTGCCATAGACATCTTTTTCAACCAGCCCGTAAATGACCTTTTTCTGGTACAACTTATTCAACAAAAGCGCTCGTTTGCGGAACAGTCTTGTCCTATTCAGTTAGTATGAAAATAACAATGTGGAAACAACTGATATTATAATTAAACCAACAATCTGATATAATTAAAAATAGGCGGTGATTCTTATGTTGAAGCAACAAAATAATGAATCCAAACGAAAATATGGATGGGTCGACAAATGGGCTAAGATGACCGGTGAGCGAGCAAGAATTGATGCCAAAGCAAATAAGACATATATTATATATGAAAAAAACGGAAAGCTTGTTAAAGAATTTCCTAATGGCCACATTGTTCCATTCAATAATGATGGTGAAGCCTAATGCATACGCATCAACCAATATTCTTTGTATTTGCGGGTAATAACGGTAGTGGAAAAAGCACTTTTCGAAATTTGATTATCGATAAAATTGGTG
>NZ_FNEN01000024.1 GCF_900100185.1 Natribacillus halophilus
CAATCCGAGAGGGCGATGTGATCCTTCCTCGGGCTCGTCTTAGAAAGGCGATTTTTATTTCCCTTAAAAATCGTTTTACTTTGACTTTACCTTGGAGACGGCTCCGCGGTTTCGTCAAAGTTCGAATGTACAAGACGTATGTCCACAGGGATAACCGTGTGGATAAAATTCGAGCTTTATTTTCATTTTTCGACATCGTTATTTACATTTTTTCCACATAATCATCGTTGTGTATGAATCACGCTTCGAGAGAGCTGTGTTATGTGTATAATCACTATATTTCCCGTTGCTGCTCCTTCTTTTTTTTGATATGATTAACATGTTTGCTGGAATAATCATTGTTCCATTAGCTGACATCCACAGCGTGTGTATAACTGTGTGGACATTTTTACACAGCGCTGCATAACATTTTTATACTCTTTGTGAATATTGCATATAAGTTGTCGAATCATGGCCGAATAACGGGTTCAGGCTTGTGGAAATGACAAACGACTGGCTTCCTTCTCTTCAAATTTAAAGGTTGGAAGCCTTTCTTGGCAGATAAGCCAAGTTTTCTTTAGCCCTTGTATCCGATAAAGGAGGGATCACCGTCCATTGAAGGATCTAGCTGAACTCTGGAAAGAAACGTTAAACACGGTAAAACATAGAGTAAGCAAACCGAGTTATGAGACGTGGCTAAAAGCGACGGAACCGTTAAAACTTGAAAATGAAACATTTCTCGTTGCTGCCCCGAATGAATTTGCCAAAGACTGGCTGGAAGATCGCTACGCGGAAGTCATCGCCAACACCCTTTATGACATTACCGGCAATAACTACACGGTGAAATTCGTTCTCTCCAGGGAAGAAAAAGAAGAAAGCCAAGCTTCACGTGACCATACGGAGACATCCGGACAAAACGGGGAAACGACACAACCTTCCTCGCCAGGGAACAAACACGAAAACATTCCCCGAAATATGCTAAATGGCAAATATACGTTCGATTCCTTTGTGATCGGTTCCGGTAACCGTTTTGCCCACGCCGCTTCATTGGCGGTTTCCGAGGCACCGGCGAGAGCGTACAACCCGCTTTTCATCTACGGCGGTGTCGGGCTCGGCAAAACCCATTTAATGCATGCCATCGGTCATTACGTCCTTGAACATAATCCAACGCTGCACGTCGTTTATTTATCATCAGAAAAATTTACCAATGAATTCATCAACGCGATTCGTGACAACCGCGGCGATGATTTTCGCAATAAATACCGGAACGTCGATGTGTTACTGATTGACGACATTCAATTCCTCGCAGGCAAGGAACAGACACAGGAAGAGTTCTTTCATACGTTTAATACGTTGCATGAAGACGCCAGACAAATCGTGATTTCGAGTGACCGGCCGCCGAAAGAAATCCCGACCCTTGAAGATCGTTTGCGTTCTCGTTTTGAGTGGGGATTGATTACAGATATTACGCCTCCCGATCTGGAAACGAGAATCGCCATCCTGCGAAAAAAAGCAAAAGCGGAAATGCTCGATATTCCCAACGAAGTGATGCTTTATATCGCCAACCAAATCGATACGAACATTCGGGAACTCGAAGGTGCGCTCATTCGCGTTGTCGCCTATTCTTCGCTCATCAATGAAGATATGAACGCGGATCTTGCCGCTGAAGCCTTAAAAGATATTATTCCGAGCGCGCAACCGAAAATCATCAGCATCGAAGATATTCAGGCGCAAGTCGCCGCTTTCTACCAGATCAAACTGGAAGAAATCACCGCCAAAAAACGCACGAAAGCCATTGCTCACGCAAGACAAGTCGCCATGTATTTATCCCGGGAAATGACAGAATTTTCCCTGCCAAAGATTGGAGAGAAGTTCGGAGGGAGGGATCACACCACCGTTATTCATGCCCATGAAAAAATCTCTAAACTGCGCTCCAGCGATGAACATTTCCAACAGCAGCTTGATGAGATTACGAATAAAGTCAAACCGTAGGCGTGGACAAGTCCTCCAGTACAGACAAACTTGCCCACATGTTTATGCACAGTACTCAGCATCCGAACGAGCTACTGAAAGAACGTTTATGCACAAGCTACACAAGCCCTACGACGACTACGAGTATTTATATATAATAATAAATAACAAGAGCTTTCCATGATGGGAGAAGGATCATGCATTTTACGATTGATACGAATACATTTATTAACGGTGTCCAGCAAGCGAATAAGGCCGTGTCTTCACGAACGACGATCCCCATACTGACGGGGATAAAAATTCGGGCTACAGCAACAGGGATCACTTTAATCGGCAGTGATTCCGATATATCGATCGAAACCTTTATTCCAAGTAGCGATGAAGAACACGAATACATCACCATCCACGAAGAAGGCGAAATGGTCTTGCAGGCGAAATATTTTGCCGAGATTGTCAGGAAAATGCCCGGGGACGCTTTAACGCTTAAAAAAGAAGGACAAATGGCCGCATCGATTGCCTCCGACAATGTTGTTTTTAACTTAAACGGGTATGATCCCGATAATTACCCAAGGCTTCCCCAACTTCAGGAAGAACAGGTTTTTCAGTTACCCCAGTATTTATTAAAAGATATCATCAGCCAAACGGTCTTTGCCGTTTCCAGCCAGGAAACGCGGCCAGTGCTTACCGGTGTCAACTTTACGATTACCGACAAAGAACTTACGGCAACAGCTACAGACAGTCACAGGCTCGCGATGAGAACGATCAGCGTGGAAGCAGAAGAAGCACTCGATATTAAAAATGTCATTATTCCGGGAAAAAGTCTCGTTGAACTCAATCGCATCCTCGACGATCGTGAAGACATGGTGACCATCGTTGTAACGAGCACACAAGTTCTGTTTAAGATCGATCACCTTCTGTTCTTCTCACGCTTATTGGATGGAAAATTTCCACTGACATCCCATATGATTCCCACGGAAGGGAAAACAACGGTCACCTTGTCAACCAAGGCACTTAACCGCTCACTGGAACGCGCTATGCTCCTGTCAAGAGAAGTTAAAAATAACGTCGTTCACGTAAAAAGTGTAGGTACGGACCAGCTTGAGATCAGTTCCATTTCTGCAGAAGTGGGCAAAGTAAAAGAAACGATTGAGGCCACAGATTTAAACGGCGAGGAACTCGAAATTGCCTTTAATGGCAAAAATATTTCCGATGCCCTTAAAGTCATCGACAGCGAAACGATCTCTGTCTTGTTTACGGGTGCCATGAGCCCCTTTGTCATTCGCCCGATGAACGAAAAACAAATGATCCACTTATTCTCTCCGGTTCGCACATCATAGCTGGCACAAAATCCCCGTTCATGTAACCATGACGGGGGTTAAATTTTTTCCGCTTGCAGACACGACTGGCTTTATCCGTTATTTTTTAGTAAAATAGGGAGTGGAGTAAAATGCAATCGCATAGGAACCTGGTGGTGAAAACCCATGCAAGAGTCAATAACGATTACAACCCCCTATATCACGTTGGGGCAACTGTTAAAAGAAGCGGCCATCGCGGATACAGGCGGGATGACCAAGATCATTTTGGCCGAATATGAAGTTCTGGTGAATGATGAAAACGAAAACCGACGCGGACGTAAACTCTACCCGGGAGATCGCGTTGATATTGAAGATGCAGGCACATTCATCGTTGAAAAAGCTTAGACAACGACTCGGGTTTTCCCAAAGGAGCGATGGGGTTGTACGTTCGTGAGCTTTCACTGAGCGGTTATCGAAATCTGCAAGAAACAACACTTCAGTTTGAGAACACCGTCAATCTATTTTTAGGAGAAAACGCACAGGGAAAAACAAACCTTATGGAAGCTCTGTACGTGTTGGCGTTCGCGAAATCTCACCGCACGAACAAGGATCAGGAACTGATCGCGTGGAATCGCGATTACGCCCGCGTACATGCAGATATAACAAAAAGAGTAAGTCCTCTTTCCCTCGATATTCAGTTCTCGCAAAAAGGCAAGCGCGCGAAGCTCAATGGTCTGGAACAGCAACGTATAAGCGAGTTTATCGGCGCCCTGAATGTTGTCATGTTCGCGCCTGAAGATTTAAATCTCGTCAAGGGCGGACCAAAGCAGCGCAGGCGCTTTATAGATATGGAGATCGGACAAATCAGCAACGTTTATCTTTATCATTTATCACAATATCACCGCATCTTAAAACAGCGGAACCAGCTTCTTAAGGAATATGCACAAAAACGAATGACCGAGACGACGATGATGTATGACATTTTAACGGAACAACTGGTAAAAGCGGCCGCGCAAGTGGTGCAACGGCGGCTTGTCTTTATCGACCATCTGCAAAACTGGGCCGAGCCCATGCATTGGGACATCAGTCGGCAGCTTGAAGAACTGTACATTGAGTATATGCCGAGTGCCCAGGTATCATTAGGGTTAGACTTGTCGACAATAGAGGATATCTATGGAAACGCCTTCCAGGAAAAAGTAGAACAGGAAATGCGCAGAGGATTGACACTGCTGGGACCCCATCGGGAGGATCTCGCGATCTATGTGAATAAGCAAGATATCCAGACCTATGGATCGCAAGGTCAACAACGAACAGCGGCTTTATCTCTCAAGTTGGCGGAAATCGAATTAATCCAGTCAGAAACCGCAGATCCCCCGATTTTATTACTGGATGATGTCCTCTCGGAACTGGATGATTTTCGACAGTCTCACTTGTTAAATGCGATTCAGGGAAAAGTGCAAACCTTTATTACAACGACCAATATAGCCGGTATTGAACACGATACGCTTCGACAGGCGAAAACCTTTCGCGTCGGCAACAGAAGCTTCGAAGAAACGTCTTTATAAGCAACTAAGGCTTTCGCCATGCTTGGCGATAAGCCAAGTTTTCTTTAAGATCAAACCGAGGAAACGGGGTGTTTTTTTGTTTGTTCACATTGGGGGGTATACGGTTATCCGTTCCAAGGATATCATCGCGATTCTTAATTACGATGTACACGAATCCTCCTCGCTCACACAACAATATCTTGCTTCCCTGCATGAAAATGAGATTGTGAAAGCAGCAAACGATGATGATGCGACGAAATCGCTCGTCATCACCAGTGAGAAACTATATCATTCGCCCATCTCATCGACGACCTTAAGACGCCGTTCGCAAACGCTGCTTGATGATGGCAACAATGACATCTGATACGAATTCAAGAACCTCTAATACAAAGTGAAGGTGAATTGATGGCTATGGAACAACACTCTTATGATGAAAGTCAAATCCAGGTGCTCAAAGGATTGGAAGCCGTCCGCAAACGCCCGGGAATGTATATCGGTTCAACGAGCGAGCGCGGTCTTCATCATCTTGTCTGGGAAATCGTCGACAATAGCATTGACGAAGCGATGAGTGGCTACTGTGACGAAATCCAGCTGACGATTGAAGAAGACAATAGCATCTCCGTTACCGACAACGGGCGGGGCATCCCTGTCGGCATGCACGAAAAAGAAGGGCGCCCCACGCTGGAAGTGATTATGACCGTCCTTCACGCCGGGGGAAAATTCGGCGGAGGCGGCTATAAAGTTTCCGGCGGCTTGCACGGTGTAGGGGCTTCGGTCGTCAATGCCCTTTCCGAGCATTTTGAAGTGGAAATTCACCGTGACGGCAAGATGTACTATCAGGATTATCAAAGAGGCGTTCCGCAACAGGACATCGCGACGATCGGAGAAAGCGAAAAAACAGGCACACAGGTTCGCTTCAAGCCGGACCTCTCCGTATTCACGGAAACCAACGAATATGATGCTGATTTGTTGATGACACGATTACGGGAGTTGGCCTTTTTAAACAAGGGGCTTCATATCTTTTTCACGGACAAACGCGACGAAGAAGCAGAAACGATCGAATACTATTATGAAGGGGGCATCCGTTCCTTCGTTGAATATTTGAATCAATCCAAGGATCCTCTTCATGAACCGCCCATCTATATTGAAAGTGAACAAGCAGGCATCCAGGTTGAAATTGCCGTTCAATATAATACGAGTTTTACGAGCAATATTTATTCATTTGCCAATAATATTAACACCCATGAAGGGGGAACCCATGAATCCGGTTTTAAAACAGGCCTAACCCGCGTGATTAATCATTATGCCCGCCAGAATCAATTGTTTAAGGACAATGATCCGAATCTCGTCGGCGAGGATGTCCGCGAAGGGTTAACGGCGATTATCTCCGTGAAGATTCCTGATCCCCAGTTTGAAGGACAGACGAAAACAAAACTTGGTAACAGTACCGCGAGAACGGTTACCGATCAGCAATTTAGCGATCACTTCGCACGCTTTCTGGCGGAAAACCCGGACACAGCCCGTAAAGTGGTCGAAAAGGGGATCACGGCTTCCCGAGCGCGTGAAGCCGCGAAAAAAGCCCGGGAGTTTACACGCCGGAAAAGCGCCCTCGAGGTCGGCTCTTTGCCCGGTAAACTGGCGGATTGTTCCAGCCGGGATGCCGGCATAAGTGAGATGTACATCGTCGAAGGGGACTCTGCCGGCGGTTCGGCCAAAGCAGGACGAGACAGTTATTTTCAGGCTATTCTTCCCTTAAGGGGGAAGATATTAAACGTCGAAAAAGCGCGGCTTGATAAAATTCTCGGCAACAATGAAATTCGTTCCATCATTACCGCGCTCGGGACCGGCATTGCCGATGAATTCAACATTGAAAAGGCGCGTTATCACAAAGTGATTATTATGACGGATGCCGACGTGGATGGCGCGCATATTCGCACGCTTATCCTGACATTTTTCTATCGTTTTATGCGCCCATTGATCGAAAAAGGGTATGTGTATATCGCTCAACCGCCGCTTTATCAAGTCAAACAGAACAAGAAAGTCCGCTATATTCAAGACGAGAAAGATCTGCAGCCTCTCCTTGATGAATGGCCGGACAGCCCTGTGCCGGACATTCAAAGGTATAAAGGTTTAGGCGAAATGAATGCCGAGCAATTGTGGGAGACGACGATGAACCCTGAAGGCCGGAGACTTCTGCAAGTCACCCTGGAGGACGCGATGCTCGCCGATAGCATCTTTGACACCCTCATGGGGGACCGCGTGGAACCGCGCAAGGAATTTATCCAGGATAATGCGGAATATGTACAGAATCTGGATGTTTGAGATTAGAGGTTAGAAGTTGGAGTAGAAGTGGAGGGTAAGTTATGGCCGATGACGAAGCAAATGTCCACGAGATAAATATCAGTCAGGAAATGCAGTCTTCGTTTCTGGATTATGCCATGAGCGTGATTGTCAGTCGGGCGCTTCCCGATGTTCGCGACGGGATGAAACCTGTGCACAGGCGGATTCTGTATGCGATGAATGAGCTCGGGATGACGCCGGACAAGGCACACAAAAAATCGGCAAGAATTGTCGGAGATGTAATCGGGAAATATCACCCTCACGGCGACAGTGCCGTCTATGAAACGATGGTACGGATGGCCCAGGAGTTCAGCTACCGTTACATGCTCGTTGATGGACACGGCAATTTCGGCTCGGTAGATGGTGATTCTGCCGCGGCGATGCGGTATACGGAAGCACGTATGTCGAAAATATCGAACGAACTCGTTCGTGATATTCGCAAAGACACCGTTGATTTTCAGGATAATTACGATGGGGCCGAAAACGAACCGGTCGTATTACCGGCGCGCTTCCCGAACTTACTCGTCAATGGCGCGGCCGGGATCGCGGTTGGAATGGCTACGAATATCCCGCCGCATCAAATCGGGGAAGTCACCGATGGTTTATTGGCCTTAAGCCGAAATCGAGAGCTTACGATCGATGAATTAATGCAATATATCCCCGGCCCCGATTTTCCGACAGCAGGTTTGATCATGGGGCGCGGCGGAATCCGAAAAGCCTATCATACCGGACGAGGATCGATTACGCTTCGGGCCAACGTGCATATTGACCAGCAACGAAGCGGCAAAGAAGTAATCATTGTCACGGAGTTGCCATATCAAGTGAATAAAGCGCGGCTCGTTGAAAAAATCGCCGAGCTCGTACGGGAGAAAAAGATCGATGGCATTACGGACTTGCGCGATGAGACGTCCCGCAATGGCATGCGCATCGTCATTGAAGTGCGCAAGGACATGAATGCCAATGTGCTTTTAAATAACCTGTACAAAATGACCGCTTTGCAAACGACGTTTGGTGTCAATATGCTGGCGCTTGTGAACGGTCAGCCCCAGGTGCTTAACCTTAAGGAAACGCTCAGTCATTACCTGGATCATCAAGTTGAAGTCATCCGCAGGCGAACCCAGTTCGATCTCAATAAGGCACAAGCCCGGGCCCATATTCTCGAAGGGTTACGTGTCGCACTTGATCATATCGATGACATTATTGAGTTGATCCGTCGTTCCGAAACAACGGATATCGCACGTCAGGGTTTGATCGACAACTATGACCTCAGCTATGAACAAGCGCAAGCGATTCTCGATATGCGCCTGCAACGTTTGACCGGACTCGAACGCGATAAGATCGAAAATGAATACAATGATCTGATTGTAAGAATCAGGGAACTGAAAGCGATTCTGGCAGATGATGAAAAAGTGCTCGATATTATACGCGAAGAGTTGGCAGACATTAAGAAACGCTATAATGATGAGCGACGCACAGCTATTCACGCAAGTGAAAATGTGCTTGAAGATGCCGACCTCATCACACAGGAGGATGTCGTCATCAGCATTACCCATGAAGGCTACATCAAGCGCTTGCCTTTGACGACCTACAGGAGTCAGCGTCGTGGAGGTCGCGGCATTCAAGGCATGGGGACCAACGATGACGATTTCGTGGAACATTTGTTTACGACCCACTCCCATCAGACGATTCTTTTCTTCACGAACAAGGGAAAGGTCTATCGCCTGAAAGCGTATGAAGTGCCAGATTTGAAACGGACAGCGAAAGGGATTCCGATTATCAACCTTCTGCAAATTGAAAAAGGCGAAGAAATCAGCACGGTCATGCCGATTGACCAATACAGCGATGATGTCTATCTCCTGTTTATAACGAAACAAGGGATAGCGAAGCGAACCCCGTTATCGGCGTATGCCAATATTCGCAGAGGCGGTCTTTTTGCCATCAATGTCCGTGACGATGACGAATTGCACGGCGTACGACTGACCGATGGTGACAGCGATGTGATTCTCGGCACGAAAAACGCCGTCGCTATCCGCTTCCATGAACAAGACGTTCGCCTGATGGGTCGAACGGCAACGGGCGTCAAGGGTATTTCCCTCGATCCCGATGATGAAGTGATCGGTATGGATATGATTCAGGCCGGTCAGGATGTGTTGATCGTCACCAATAAAGGGTTCGGAAAAAGAACGCCCGAACATGAATACAAAATTCAGAACCGCGGCGGTAAAGGGTTGAAGGCGAGCACTTTGACGGAACGTACCGGCCATTTAATCGCCCTCCGAGTGATTTCCGATGAGTATGACTTGATGGTGATTACCGAAAAGGGCATCCTGATTCGGATCCATGTCAGCGAGATCTCCGAGCTCAGCCGTTATGCGCAAGGTGTAATGTTGATCCGCGTCGGTGAAGATGAAGAGGTCTCTACCGTTGCTCCCGTTGCGATAGAAGAAGAAAGTGATGATGAGGAAGCAAACGATGAGGACTAAAGAAAACTTGGCTTATCGCCAAGCCTTTAAGGCGATAAGCCCTAGTTGCACTTATGCAGGTAAGAAAGTGGTTTATACTTTCTTACCTGCTAATAAAGATCGACCTGATCCCTTGGCGGGGCAGGTCGATTTTTAATGATCTTAAAAGAGCGCAAGCACCTCTTCTACGATAATCGCTTCACATCTTCGGGGACATGTTTCCAGATACATCTCTATCAACGGAAGATCCGCAGATGAACGTTGCGCAATAAGTTCGCCCCACCATTCCGTTTCATAGCGATTAATCATGCTGAGATTGTAAAGCAGCAAGTAATGAATCAACAACGGCGGGAGTGTCGTTTCGATTTTTTTGGCTTTAAACCGGGGATCCACACCGATCGTCTTCTGGAGAAAAGGGAGTTGGAGCAAAAGGCTTGCCATTTGAAACCGTTCGTCACTGCTCCCTTGCACGTCATACATCTTGAAGAGCAGGTGGGGAAATAACCCGTGTTTTTGCATTTTCACCTCATCATCAATAAAACGGTAATCCTTGCGTTTTCGTTTTCGGGTTGATACCCCATGGGCGAGCACATTTGTCGTTGCAGGGTAGCTGGGGTCGTAGAGCAAAATCAGCGCTTTCACCAAATCCGTATACCCATAGAAAAGCAGCAGGGGCCGAATGTGAAAAGATACACGCTGACATTCTTCCAGCAGGGAACGGCCTTGTTGCCAACGGTGAATGAATGCCAATGTATTCTCATAGGCGTGTTTTTTGGCCATTCCGTCTTGATCGAAGAGAGCTTGATAACGTTCATGGAGCTTTTTTTTCAAAATATCCGTGACCGTGTATGGCTGAAATTGCGAAAAGGTAGACAGGACGGATGCCTCCTTTTGAGAAATTTAGAACTTCTTATAAACGGGCGATAAAATGGCTCGCACGTGATAGAATAGATAAAATAACAAAACAGAGGACGCTCATGAATAATCTGCCCGCCCAACCTGCTTTTTACACAATAAGTTAAGAAAGGATGAAAAAATGCGAGAGGACAAGTTTGGAAAACAAGGTTTGACGTTTGATGATGTGTTACTTCTGCCTGATCGCTCGGAAATTCATCCCCGCGATGTCTCCGTCCAGGCGCACTTAACAAGTAATCTTCCCCTCAACATCCCGATATTAAGTGCGAGTATGGACACGGTTACGGAAGCGGAAATGGCGATTGCCATGGCACGGGAAGGCGGTCTCGGTGTCGTACACAAAAATATGTCGGTGGAAGAACAGGCGGAAATGATCGATCGCGTGAAACGCTCGGAGAGTGGCGTGATCACGGATCCGTTTTTCTTGACGCCGGATCGGCAAGTGTATGATGCGGAGTATCTCATGGGGAAATTCCGGATCTCAGGCGTGCCGATTGTAGATGAGGAGCAAAAACTCGTCGGCATTCTCACCAATCGCGATCTTCGTTTTATCGATGATTATGCGATTATCATCGACGATGTTATGACGAAAGAAAATCTCGTCACCGCTCCCGAGGGAACAACATTAGCGGAAGCAGAGAACATTCTGCAACGGCATAAAATCGAGAAATTACCTCTTGTCGACGATGATTTGGAATTAAAGGGTTTAATCACCATTAAAGACATTGAAAAGGCGATCGAACATCCAAAAGCTTCCAAGGACGCACAGGGACGATTGCTCGTCGCTGCCGCGGTTGGTGTCGCCCATGATACGCAAGTGCGGATGAAAGCACTCGTGGAAGCAGGCGTAGACGCGGTCGTTATTGACACCGCCCATGGCCATTCCCGTGGCGTTCTCGATCAAGTCGCCCACCTTCGCAATGAGTATCCGACTATGACGTTAATCGTCGGGAACGTAGCGACCGCTGCCGGAACGAGAGATCTGATCGAAGCAGGCGCAGATGTCGTCAAAGTCGGCATTGGACCCGGGTCGATTTGTACGACGCGTGTCGTAACCGGCGTTGGCGTACCGCAGATTACGGCTGTCCATGAATGTGCCGAAGAAGCGCAGAAACACGACGTTCCGATTATCGCCGATGGCGGCATCAAGTATTCCGGAGATATTGTCAAAGCATTGGCGGCAGGGGCGAATGCGGTGATGCTCGGCAGTATGCTGGCCGGCGTTGCCGAAAGTCCGGGAGAGACGGAAATATATCAGGGTCGACAGTTTAAGGTGTATCGCGGCATGGGTTCGATGTCAGCGATGGAACAAGGCAGCAAAGACCGTTATTTTCAGGAAGACAGTCAGAAGTTTGTACCGGAAGGGATCGAGGGACGAACGCCGTATAAGGGCACCCTGGCAGATACGCTCTACCAACTCACCGGCGGCATCCGATCCGGTATGGGTTACTGCGGGGCTTCCGATCTGGAAGTATTACGTGAGTATGGCCAATTCGTACAGATTACGAGCGCCTCGCTAAAGGAAAATCATCCCCACAATGTGCAGATTACCAAGGAATCGCCGAATTATAGTGTATAGTGATTATTGGGGGTCATCTTCAAAGAGCATTTCCCGGGAAATAATCCGTGGAAATGCTTTTTTTCATTTACAGATTCGACAAAAAGTTTGCTGCTTTTTACTGGATATCTATGATAAAATATAGCTTGGAAAGTACACCTTGGAGGTGCCAAGAGGGAATGAAAAAATGGACGAGTATCCTTGGCGGGCTGGCAGCCTTTGCGGTCTTCGCTGCCCCTACAGAAGGACAAACCCCTGACATTAAAGCAGACGCATCCCTATTGATGGATGTGGAGACAGGGAAAATATTATACAGTGATAATATAGATGAGTTATTGCCCATGGCGAGTATGGCGAAAATGATGACCGAATATCTCGTTAATGAAGCGATCGAAGAAGGCGAATTAAGTTGGGACGACGAAGTTTCCATCAGCGAAGAGGTCGCGGCGTTATCGCAAAATGAAAGTTTATCCAATGTGTACCTGCGTACGGATGGTACATATACCGTCGAAGATTTGTACGAGGCCTTGGCGATTGAGTCGGCTAATGGGGCGACGATTGCCCTCGCCGAAGCGGTGGCCGGTTCGGAGGAAGCTTTCGTCGAGCAAATGAATGAAAAGGCAGAAGAAATGGGTATCGACGAGTATGAATTCGTCAATTCCAGCGGATTGAATAATGCCTCGATGGACGGTTACCATCCGGAAGGGACGGATGCTGACGCCGAGAATCAGATGTCTGCCCGCGGCACCGCACAACTTGCCTATCATCTTCTCCAGGATTATCCGGAAATATTGGAAGTCTCGAGCACAGAGGAGACGGTTTTCCGCGAAGGTGATGAACTGGATGAAATGAATATGACGAATTGGAATCATATGTTAGGGGGGACCGATTTCAGCCACGCCTACGAAGGGGTGGATGGCATTAAAACGGGCAATACCGATGCAGCTGGATTTGCCTTTACGGGAACCGTTGAACAGGAGGACACACGCTTGTTATCCGTCGTCATGCGTACGAACAGCATCGACGCCCGTTTTGAAGAAACGGAAACGCTGTATGATTATGGTTTTGATGAATATTCGGCAGGAGAAGTGATCACGGAAGGCGAACAGACGGAAGAATATCCGGTCTTGTCCGTTCCGGATGGCCAAGAACAGGAAGTGGATATCGTTGCTGCTACCGATCTGTCTCTTCCGATCATTGAAGGAGAAGAAGACTTGTATTCGACGTCGGCGGTCCTTTCCGAAGAAGCCCTTGATGAAGACGGGGCTTTGAGTGCACCGATTGAAGCCGGGGACGAAGTAGGTCGTATCGCTCTCAACTACGAAGGGGAAAACGGGGACATCTACCTCAGCGATGAACTGGAAAACAATGCAACAGTTCCCCTCGTGGCCGCGGAAGACGTAGAGCGTTCCAACTGGTTTGTTCTCTCCATGCGCAGTATCGGTGATTTCTTCTCCGGACTTTGGGACCGGACAACGGAAACCGTCGGAGGCTGGTTTTCATAGGGAATCGGCGTGAAAATCCTATTGCGCCAAGGTGAAGTCAAAAAAAGATTGCTGAAAATAAATTAACCGCGGTCAGTGAAGCCATAAACCGGCCGATACTTGTAGCCAATGGCACCACCATACCATGGTAAAAGATCTGCTGCCTGGAGATAGCTCCACTCGGGGTAGTGCGAACTCCGTTTGAGGGATTACTTTGCGTTTCTGATCCCTCTTGAAGAGGCAATATTTCCACTTGAGGGTTCACAGAGTGGAAAGACGAACGTTATTTCTTTTAATAAATTGTTGGACTTTGACTTTATCTTACTATTGGCCCACCAGGCTTACATGGAGTTGTAAAGCATGTTATAATAGTAAAGAAAACTTGGCTTATCGCCAAGCCTGGCGAAAGCCTTAGTTGCACTTATGCATGATAAGAAAGTTATACTTTCTTATCTGCCAAAAAAGAAAGCAACCGGAGGGAATGACATTGGCAGATACAGGTACAGATCGTGTAAAAAGAGGAATGGCTGAGATGCAAAAGGGCGGCGTCATCATGGACGTTGTCAACGCCGAGCAGGCAAAAATCGCCGAGGAAGCCGGCGCTGTTGCCGTGATGGCCCTTGAGCGGGTTCCCTCGGATATACGAGAAGCCGGCGGTGTCGCCAGGATGGCAGATCCTGATATTCTCGAGGAAGTTATCGGCGCGGTGAGCATTCCGGTCATGGCGAAAGCACGGATTGGCCATATTGTGGAAGCCCGCGTGCTGGAAGCATTCGGGGCCGATTATATCGATGAAAGTGAAGTGCTCACACCTGCGGATGAGGTGTATCATATTGATAAAAATACCTTCACGGCACCGTTCGTCTGTGGCGCCCGCGACCTGGGGGAAGCGTTACGGCGCATCGGTGAAGGAGCGTCGATGATCCGGACGAAAGGGGAGCCCGGCACGGGGAATATCGTGGAGGCCGTGCGTCATATGCGCATGGTGCAGGCCCAGGTTAAAAAAGTTGCGGGGATGTCCCGTGATGAGTTGATGACCGAGGCGAAGAACCTGGGGGCCCCTTACGAACTCCTCGTTTCCATCCAGGAAACCGGGAAACTTCCGGTCGTTAATTTTGCTGCCGGTGGGATCGCCACACCTGCGGACGCGGCATTGATGATGTCACTTGGTTCCGACGGCGTCTTCGTCGGTTCTGGCGTTTTCAAGTCGGAGGATCCGCAACAATTCGCTCGCGCGATCGTTGAGGCGACGACCCACTACGAGGATTACGAATTGATCGGCCGCTTATCAAAAGGACTCGGTACGGCCATGACCGGCATAGAAATTGCCAACATTCCGGAACCGGAACGCATGCAGGATCGTAGTCAATAAGAGTAATGAGAGAAAAACTTGGCAATCATAATAGAAATGGAGGTGAGCGCGGATGGTGAAAATCGGTGTGCTTGCCCTCCAGGGTGCGGTTCACGAACACGCGAAAATGCTTGAAAGTGAAGGGACAAGCGAAGCGATTCTTGTAAAAAAAGAAGAAGAGCTCTATGACCTCGATGGTCTTGTCTTGCCGGGTGGCGAGAGTACAACGATGCGAAGGTTGATCGATCGCTATGGGTTTAGAGACCCTCTTCGTCAATTCGCGAAAGACGGAAAACCCATATTTGGCACGTGTGCCGGTCTTATTTTATTGGCGAAGCATATAGACGGGCAACAGGAAGGTCATCTTGATTTAATGGACATGACGGTGAAAAGAAATGCTTTTGGCCGCCAGAAAGAAAGCTTTGAAGCGGAGCTGGATGCGAAAGGGATTGCTCGCGACCTCGCTGCCGTTTTCATTCGTGCCCCTTTAATCACAGAGGTTGGAGATTCCGTTGACGTGTTAGCTTATCATCAGGGGGAAATCGTCGCCGCGCAACAAGGGTCCTTATTGACCTGTTCGTTTCATCCTGAATTAACAGACGATCATCGCTTTCATCATTATTTCGTTGATATGGTCAAAAACAGTAAAAAAGCGATTGTATAATCACAAAACGGAGAAGGACACCAGTATTCTTGGCGCTGATGCAGAGAGCCGGTGGTTGCTGAAAACCGGTGAGGCAAAAAGGAGAATCCCGTCCGGAGTGGAGGCCCGAACTTATGGCAGTAAGGTTTCCCGCTTGCCGGCGTTAAGGCACTCGAGCGGTCTGTTTCACGTGAAACAGGCAACGAGGGTGGTATCGCGGAAACGTCCGTCCCTAATGGTTTAGGGGCGGATTTTTATTTGCAGGTAAGCTTGGCGATAAGCCAAGTTTTCTTTATACAAATAAATCATGGAGGTTGATAGGCATGCTGGATATCAAGTATATCCGACAAAATGAAGGTGAAGTCAAAAAAGTGCTCGCCTCACGTGGGATAGCAGAAGCGGACGTGGAGAACGTGCTCTCCCTGGATCAACGACGTCGCGATTTGATCGTGAACAGCGAAGAACAAAAGCAACGGAGGAATGAACTATCCCAGCAAGTGGCGGAAAGAAAACGGGCCAAGGAAGATGCGGACGATTTAATCGCCCAGACGAAGGACGTCTCAGCGGCGATAAAACAGTACGATGAGGAATTGCGTGAAGTTGAAGAGAAACTCAACAATCGCATGCTCATGCTGCCCAATCTTTTGCATGGGTCGGTGCCCGAGGGCGAAAGCGAAGAAGACAATGTTGAATGGCGAAAATGGGAAGCACCAACGACATTTTCATTTACACCGAAGGCCCATTGGGACTTAGCCACTGAGCATGACATCCTTGACTTTGAACGCGCTGCAAAAGTCACCGGCAGTCGCTTCGCGTTTTATAAAGGGGCGGGTGCGCGACTGGAACGGGCATTGACACAATACATGATGGATGTGCATGCCGATGAGCATGGCTATACGGAGACGATTACTCCTTATATCGTGCACCGGGAGAGCATGATCGGCACCGGGCAATTGCCGAAGTTCGAGGAAGACGCCTTCGCGCTTACGGGGGACGACCCGTATTATCTCATCCCTACGTCGGAAGTACCGGTCGTGAATATACATCGGGATGAAATGCTCGCAGCAGACGATTTAAATATCAAATATGTGGCGTACAGTGCCTGTTTCCGTGCCGAAGCCGGATCAGCCGGGCGTGATACGAGAGGTTTGATTCGCCAGCATCAATTCAGCAAGGTGGAGCTGGTATGGTTTACGAAGCCGGAAGACTCTTACGAGGCCCTCGCGGCGCTTACCGGGCACGCGGAAAGAATCCTTCAGGATTTAGAGCTCCCTTACCGCGTCCTCGATCTCTGTAGTGGCGATATTGGTTTCGCGGCGGCGAAAACGTATGACCTTGAAGTCTGGCTGCCGAGTTATGAAGATTATAAGGAAATATCATCCTGCAGCAACTGTGAAGATTTCCAGGCAAGACGCGCCAACATCAAATTCAAACGAGACCAAAAAGGAGCGGCTGAACACGTGCATACGTTAAACGGGTCAGGCCTGGCTATTGGCCGCGCGGTGGCCGCCATCATCGAGAACTACCAGGATGAGGACGGAAACATTCGTATTCCCGACGTTCTACAACCATACATGGGCGGCAAAACCCATTTATCCCGGTAATAACCGGACGTCCCCGATCGATAAATGAATCGGGGATGTTAATTTTTAAAAAAGCATTGATCTTATGAATATAAGAAAGTATAATCAATTCACGGTCAAAGTTACGAATTAGTTAAAAATATTGGCTTATTTTGTCAAGATCAAGTATTCTATCATTTAGAAAACGATGTGATGCGAAGTGGAATTGGATAGAACAGATTTCAGAATATTATCGCTGTTGCAGGATAACGGCAAATGCTCGTACAGCGAGATTGCCCGGAACATTCATGTCAGCGAAGGAACCGTAAGAGGCAGAATTAAAAAAATGTTGTCCCATGATGTCTTTGAATTTATCATTCATACGAATCCGAATAAAATTGGTTATCATGTGCAGGCGATTATCGGATTGGAGGCGAAGGTGGGTTATCACGATGAGATTGCCTCGCAGTTACAACCGTACCGGGCTGTTCGTTTTATCGGGGCTTTTTCCGGTAAACATGACCTCATCATTCAGGCATATTTCCGGAATAATGAGGAATTGGTCACGTTCGTGGATCAACAGTTATCGGAGATCGAGGGGATCATTAGCGTGGATGTCAATGTCGAACTCAAGCAATACAAGGATACGTTTTCATACGTTGATTGACTAAAATATTGCGAAATACAAAAATTTTATTAAAGAAAAATGAAAAAATCATTGCAAATCGTCTCATAGTTTTTTATAATGAGTCATAGTCTTAGGGGGTTATAAAGAAAGCATCATTACCTTGTAATTTTCCGAATAATAACATACATGACTGAAACAGATGGGAGAATGGGGTGAGCGGTTATGAACGGTGAAACGGTTATTGATATTCGGCATTTGAAAACGTCATTTTTCAGCAAAAAAACAGAATTGCCGGTCGTTGATGATGTAAGCTTTTCAGTACATAAAGGGGAAACACTGGCGATCGTCGGAGAATCCGGATCCGGTAAAAGCATGACCGCGCTTTCTATCATGCGGTTAGTTCCGACGCCGAATGGAGAAATCGTCGACGGCGAAATCTATTTTAACGACAGAGATTTGCTCAAGCAAAAAGAAAAAGAAATGTTTAAAGTCCGCGGCAACGAGATTTCCATGATCTTTCAGGAACCGATGACGTCCCTGAATCCGGTCTATACGATCGGGGACCAGATCCGGGAACAATTGACGTATCATCAGGATATTACACGGCGAGAAGCCCATCAAATAGGAATCGAAATGTTACAAACCGTCGGGTTTTCCCGCGCAAAAGAAATCATGGGCGAATATCCGCACCGTCTGTCCGGAGGTATGAGGCAAAGGGTGATGATCGCGATGGCCCTTTCCAACAATCCGCAATTGTTGATTGCCGATGAACCGACGACCGCCCTGGATGTGACTGTGCAAGCGCAAATCCTTGAATTGATGCAAAAACTTTCAAAAGAATATGATTCGGCGATTATTTTAATTACGCACGACCTCGGCGTGGTCGCTGAACTCGCCGAACGAGTTGTCGTCATGTACGGCGGACAGGTGGTGGAAGAAGCGCCGATTGACGAGCTTTTTGATGACCCTTTACACCCGTACAGCGAAGGCTTACTCAATTCCATTCCGAAGATCGAGGGGACGCAGGATCGCCTGGATTCGATCCCGGGAACCGTTCCGACGCCGGACAATTTACCGGTTGGCTGTAATTTTGTGACCCGCTGTCCGTACGCGATGGAGCTCTGTCAGCAGGAAGAACCCCGCTTAATGGATAAGGATTCGAGCCGAAAAGTTCGCTGCTTTTTGCATGAGGAGGGAATCGCCACTGATGGTCAACAACATCGAAGTTCTTGAAAATGAGCAGCACGAGATCGTCCCCGGCCAGGAAAACATCCTTGAAATGCAAGAATTGAAAAAACATTTCCCCGTTAAAACAGGGGTTTTACAGCGAACGACCGGGCATGTAAAAGCGGTTGACGGTATTGATATCGCCGTCAAAAAAGGGGAATCGTTTGGACTCGTCGGAGAATCAGGCTGCGGAAAATCGACCGCGGGGCGGACGGCCATGCGTCTTTACGAACCGACGGAAGGACAAATCACGTTTGACGGCGAAGATATCTCCAGGAAAAAAGAAAAAGATCTATTCAATTTGCGCCGGGAAATGCAAATGATTTTCCAGGATCCATTTTCATCGTTAAATCCGCGCAAGACGGTCGGATCCATGCTGGCCGAGCCGTTAAAAGTTCATGGTTTATACAAGAATCAAAACGAAAGAAAAGAAAAAATTCAGGAAGTTATGGGGAGAGTGGGCCTAAACCCTTCGTTTACGAACCGTTATCCCCATGAATTTTCCGGGGGGCAGCGGCAACGGATCGGCATTGCCCGCGCGCTTGTTCTGGAGCCGAAAATGATCATAGCCGATGAGCCGGTATCGGCGCTCGATGTTTCCATTCAATCGCAAGTGCTGAACTTATTGGATGACCTTCAGGATGAATTTAATTTAACGTATCTATTTATCGCCCACGATTTAAGCGTGGTGAAGCATTTTTCCGATCGGATCGGTGTTATGTATCTGGGTCATATGGCCGAAATCGCTGACAAAACGGATTTGTACGATGATCCGCTGCATCCGTATACCCAGGCCTTATTATCCGCGGTTCCCCGTTCCCATCCGCGAGAACGGACAAGGGAGCGAATCACGCTTACGGGTGAATTGCCGAGTCCGGCGAATCCGCCGAGCGGGTGTGTGTTCCATACACGTTGTCCGCATGTCATGGACGTTTGCAAAGAAATTGTGCCGCAAATGCGGGAGGTCAAGCCGAATCAATACGTGGCGTGTCACTTGTATGAGTAGGGCTTACGTTAATTTTGAGAGGGAGGGATGCTTTTTAACTTACAGTCGGCGATTGTCTGTAACTCAATTTTAACCAAAGGGGGATTCTTTTAATGGGAAAGAAAGCATATTGGCTGTTTTTGGCGATGGTTTTGACATTGGGATTGCTCGCGGCCTGTAACGGGGCCGAAGAAGATGTTGAGGGCGAACCGGATGACGAGGATCCGGATGTAGAGGATGAAGAAGCTGAAGGCGACGATGGCGAAGACGGTGAAGATGGCGAGGTAGCCGGTGAACCGCAAGAGGGCGGGGAGATTATTATTGGCCAAACCGGGGATCCAAACAATTTTCATAGTGCGTATATGGCAGATACACAATCAACCGATGTTGCGGATATGATTCATGCCAGTTTACTCCGCAACAATGATGAAATGGAAATGGAGCCCGATATTGCAGCTGATATGCCGGAAGTTTCGGACGATGGGTTAACGTATACCATCGAATTACAAGATGATGTCTATTTCCATGATGGAGAGCAAGTAACGGCAGACGATGTAGTTTTTACGTATGAAGTGTTTCTCGATGAGGATTACACGGGACCTCGTACGACCCAATTTGAATATGTCGATTCCATTGAAGCCACGGAGGAGCTTGAAGTCACAATTGAGCTCACCGAACCAGATGCAGCATTGGAAGCCTCCGCATTAGGTTTTGAAATTATGCCGGAGCACATTCTCGGCGATGTAGCTGCGGATGAGCAAGAAGAGCATGATTTCAGCACTTCCGATGAAGTCGTTGGTGCCGGTCCATATGAGATGACGGAATGGGATTATGGAACGAGCATTACACTTGATGCACACGAAGATTATCATAATGAAGGGCCTTATTTAGATACGTTAACATTAAGAATTGCAGAAGATGAAAACGCGGTCCTTGCCATGCTGCAAGCAGGCGAAGTAGATCATGCGAATATTCGCCCGCAAGACGTTGAGACAGCAGAAGCGATTGATGGTGTGAACGTCGTGGCCCAAGACGGTTATAACTATAACTATATTGGTTGGAACCATGATCGTCCGCCGTTTGATGATCCGGATGTACGGACAGCAATGACGATGGCCATTGACCGTGAAGCGATTATTGACGGTGTTTTACAAGGCCATGCGGAACCTGCCCATTTCCCGCATCATCCGATGAGTTGGGCACATACGGATGAGGTTGACGAAGTCCCATACGACCCGGATGGAGCGATCGAGCTTCTGGAAGAGGCCGGTTTTGAGCAAAATGATGAAGGGCAAATGGAATGGGAAGGCGAGCCATTCTCGTTTGAACTCTTGACGAACCAGGAATCGCACGCGCGTGTTGATTGGGTCGTCGTTGTCCAGGAGATGCTCGCGGACATTGGCATTGACGTACAAACGGACACGATGGAATTTGGCGCTTACCTGGACCGCATTCAAACACCAAACTACGATTTTGACGCTATAGCAGGCGCTTGGGCACTTAGTGTCTATCCGGACCCGGAACCATTGTTTCACTCGGATCAGTATGAACAAGGGCAAAACAACATTCGTTATGATAGCGAGGAGTTTGACGAATTAGCCGAAGACAATCGCGCGATTGTAGACGAAGATGAGCGTACCGAAGCTGTACAAGATGCTTATGCGCAAGTGGCTGAAGACCAGGCATACACATTTATGTATTATCCTGATGTTCATCAAGCCCATATTGACGAAATCCAAAACTTTCAGATGTCTCCCGAAAGTGATTATTACCGCGTGGAAGAATGGTGGCTGGAAGAGTAGAAGTTCGTTACGAAGCAGGGGGCAGGCGATGTCGCCCTCTGCTTTGCTACATATGACGGGCGTTTACATCGAGATAAAGGAGATCTTAAGATGACGACATATATTATCCGGCGCATCCTCATGACTATCCCGATTTTAATCGGCATATCGATCATATCATTCGGGATTATGCAATTTGCTCCTGGGGAGCCGACTGCATTGGATCTCGATCCGAATATTTCTCCTGAAGATCGTGAAGAACAATTGGACGAAATGGGGTTAAATGATCCTATTCCTGTCCAATACGTCCGCTGGGCAGGTAATATTTTACAAGGGGAATTGGGCACCTCGTTCATCACTAATCGTGACGTCGGTTCAATGATATGGGAACGCCTACCGAATACCCTTGTTCTCATGATAAGTTCAACCATTATGACGATGATCGTCGCAATCCCAATCGGTATTATTTCAGCAATGCGGCAATACTCAGCACGAGATTATGTTTTTACCTTTGCTTCTTTTATTGGTGTGTCGATTCCAAATTTCTGGTTGGGACTTATGTTAATCATATTTTTAAGCGTACAGCTGAGTTTATTTCCGGTTGGTGGCGTCGGTACATTAGGTGGAGATTTTGATATCCTGGACCGCTTGCATCATCTGTTTTTGCCTGCGCTCGTGCTCGCAACCGCCGATATGGCACAGATGACTCGGTATACACGGACAAGCATGCTTGAAGTAAAAAATCAAGATTATATTCGGACCGCTCGGGCGAAAGGGTTTAAAGAGCGTCGAGTCGTTTATAAGCATGGCCTTCGTAACGCATTGATGCCTTTGATCACCATGTTTGGGTTGCTGTTGCCGACATTTATCGGAGGCTCCGTCGTTGTCGAGCAAATTTTTACATGGCCGGGAATCGGTCACTTGTTCCTTGAAAGCACGTTCCAGCGTGATTATCCAGTTATTATGGCGTTAACTATGTTTGGTGCAGGCTTAGTTGTCGTTGGTAACTTAATTGCAGACATTCTCTATGCGATTGTTGATCCGCGTATTGAATATTAAGGAGGTAGGGCACCCCATGAATACAAACGAGATGAAACAAAAAGCTAAGTCGCCCCCTCCTGCTTCAGGGGCAGAGACGTTAAGTGAGCACGAATCGATGTTCAGAATTATCACTAAAAAATTTTTCCAGAATAAGCTCGCGGTCCTTGGCCTTATAATTTTGTTGGTCATTATTAGCAGCGCTGTGCTAGCGCCCTGGCTGGCGACGCATGATCCTAATGCGCAATCGCTGACTGATCGCTTAGCACCGCCAAGTGCGGATAATTGGTTAGGAGCCGATCATTTAGGACGTGATATTTACAGTCGCATTTTATATGCCGGGCAAATGTCATTATGGGTTGGTTTTGCTGCGATGTTGAGCGCGACAACGATCGGTGTGGTGATTGGTTCGATCGCCGGTTTTTTTGGCGGCTGGGTCGATGCAGTGCTGATGCGTATCGTTGATATTATCATTTCTTTTCCAAGCATCTTTTTATTGATTACGATTATTTCTGTGTTCAGACCGGCTCCGTCTATGCTGATCGTTGTTTTCGGTCTATTGTCGTGGACGACAACGGCACGGCTTGTGCGGAGTGAATTTTTATCGTTTAAAGAGCGGGAATTCGTTTTGGCTGCGAGAACATTAGGACTACCGACGCGGCGAATTATTTTTGGCCATATTTTGCCCAACGCGATCGGTCCGGTTATCGTGGCTGCAACACTCGCGATTGGCATGTTTATCATCGCAGAATCAACACTTAGTTTCCTCGGTCTTGGCATCAGCCCTCCAACCGCAACGTGGGGGAATATGCTGTCGGATTCCCAGGATTTAACGATTTTCTTAACTGCTTGGTACTATCCGTTTTTCCCGGGGTTGATGATTTTTATTACCGTGCTTAGTTTTAACTTCGTCGGTGACGGGCTGCGGGATGCCCTGGATCCGCGGGTGATGGAGAAATAAACGGGAGCGTAGCCTTTTTGGGGGCTACGCTCCTTATGGTTGCAGGAAGTATGCCATGGCAATTAAGTCATCATAGTTTTGCTGATCGAACTTAATCGCCTTTCTTTGCCTGGCTTCTTCTATGAACCCCAGATTACTGTACAAACGGATTGCAGGGGCATTACCTGCAAGTACCTCCAGGTTGATTTTTTCAATGAGGGGATGGTTTTGTCCCCAATCGAGTAAAGTATGAACGAGTGCTCGGCCGATGCCTTGGGCTCTGTACGCTGGCAAGACACTCATCCCAAATGATCCTTGGTGTTGGACACGCGCTTTATGGCCATTATGATAATCCAGGAAGCCGATGATGTGATTGTTACACTCGGCGATTAGCGCTAAATTGTTAGGATCGCTTAATAGTTTTTCCAGGCTAGCTTTTTGTTGTTCTGTATTGATGAGAAACTCCTCGGGCGTCGTGAGCAGGAATCGCGCTTCCTTGATGATGGTTTGATTGTACGTTAATAGTTTTTCGGCGTCTTCGGGCAATGCCGTTCGGATGGTGTAGGTTTGGTTGTTTTTTGTGTTGAATGTTGTGGTTTCGACCTCAGCCATGCGGAGCCTCCTCGCGTTGTATTTTCAGGTGACACCTTTCGGGTCTGCGGCCATTCTGTTTGGGGTGTCACTCCCTACGGGTGACACCGTTCAGCTCAGACATCATCGCGGTTGAGGTGTCACCCCTTGCTCAATTTCATGCGCTCTGTTTGTGTTATAATATTCCCAGTTCAATAAGAGGAGAAACTTCCGTAAAACTGAGAGGAGACAATGTCATGGAAAGTGCGTTAAAGAAAAATGAAATCGTAGACGCAGTGCGGGAACGATTGGATGTTTACGCTATATATCTTTTCGGCTCAGCCGCTCGGAACGAACAGCGCCTGGATAGTGATCTGGACATTGCTTTTTTAAGTGATCAATCCTATCCTCCTTACGATCTCTTTATTTACGGGGAGGAACTCGCCGGTATTTTGCATTGTGATGTTGATTTAGTCGATATGAATCAGGCTTCAACGGTTATGCAAAAGCAGGTTATTGGGGAAGGGGTCTTGTTGCTGGATGAGCGACCCTATGAACGGCAACTGTTCACCCTCCGTGTGTTAAAGGAGTACGCCTATCTGAACGAGGAGAGAGCAGAAGTGTTGGAAGCCTATGGATTTGGGGGGATGGCACATGGTCGACGATATTATTATTAATAAAACGGCAATCATCCACCGTTGTTTAGCGCGTATTCGTGAGGTGTATGATCATGATTCGGAGAATTTGCACGACATAACGAAGCAGGATTCAATTATCCTGAATCTTCATCGAGCCTGTGAAGCAAGTATTGACCTCGCCATGCACATCGTGTCCATCCATCAACTAGGCATTCCGAATACAAGTCGGGAAGCTTTCCAACTGTTGGGTGAAAATCAATTTTTGGATCGACAGCTCAGCGAGCGGATGCAAAAAATGGTCGGTTTCCGGAATGTAGCTATTCATGATTATCAACGGATGCAGGTGTCGGTCTTGCAAGCGATCATCGAGAATCATCTCTCCGATTTCACCGAATTTACCGAGGCAGTAAGGGAATCTTCGCAATAGCAAGTGAGTTCGCTGATATAATCATAAAGTCGCCGATATATTCGTGAGATCGCTGATAAAATAGTGGAGATTCACCGTTTTCCCGGATAACAGCCCACCTGACTGTGCCTCAATTGTAAAGTAAAACTCCTTTAAGTATATAAGCCTGGAAGTTAGGCGATGCTTAAAAAAAGGAGTGAATCACTTGGGCAAATACGCAACCCTAAAATATGTAAGCAAGGTGGCAGATCAACAACTGAAGCGAAATGCTGAAGCTATAAAAAAGAACGAACGAACTTTGAAAAAAATGAAAAAAGAAAAGTGAAAAAGCTAACCTTCCCCCGTTAGCTTTTTCACTGTTTATTTTGTAAGCAGACGTTCATTTTCTTCGATTGTCTTCTCATTGGATTTAATAGTAGCTTTAATATATGCAGGTATTGTACGGGAAGTTCGTTTTATCAAGGTCAATTTACCACTGTTTTTTTTGGATGGGTTCACCACAGTATTTTTTTTAGTCATTCGTGTTCCCCTCCTGCCATTTGGTTACCATCAAACACATGATGCTTAGATGGTTAATCAAGTACTCTATGTATAGTATATCTTGATCTTCCATTCCGGACAAGTCCGATTCTCTTAAATAGAGATATAATAATCTATTATACCAAAATAGATGCAGTGGTTGCTATTAGTATTTGCGTGTAATGTGAATCTAGCCATCTACAGCTTGACTAAACATCCATTTAATTTAAAATGGATAATGGAGTCGTTCGAAACAGAATCCGGAAAGGCCGTTTGCACATATGAAAAAGGTCAATGTGTTATTTTTTATATACGAATTGGGGGCTGGTGGGGCTGCCCGGACGTTATTGAACATTATCAATCATCTGGATCGGACGCGCTTCAATCCAATCCTGGTGACCCTCAACTTCGATGGCGCGTATGAACAGGATTTAGCGTCGGATGTAAAAATGATCAAGCTGAATACGCAGCGGCTCCGGAAAGCGGTTTTTCCATTGGCAAAGGTGATACGCAAAGAAAACATCGACCTTGTTTTCAGCACGCAATTCCCCGATTTGAATGTAATCGCTATCCTGGGCAACTTCTTTTCCTTCACGCGCGCGAAAAGCATCGTGCGTGAAGCGGACCATTTCGGCGGTGGGTTTCGAACGAATGCGAAGCTTTTGATCACCGGCTTATTTTACAAATACGCCCGCCAGGTCATTTCCTTATCGGAAGGGGTCAAGGAAAATCTCGTCAGGCGTTACAAGGTGAAAGCGGACAATATCAAAGTGATTCATAATCCGGTTGACATAGAAAATATTCAGGAGAAAATGAACGAAGACATTGAAGCCGAACATAAAAATATATTTGCCACCGAAGAGCCCGTCATCATAACGGCAGGGCGGCTGGTGGAACAAAAAGATCAGCAAACGCTGCTTAGGGCGTTTGCCAAAGTGAATCAACAGCTCAAAAGCCGCTTGTTGATTCTCGGGGAAGGGCCATTACTAGAATCACTGCAACAGCAGGCGGAAGATTTAAACGTGAAAGAGCGCGTGTATTTTATCGGTTTTCAGGATAATCCTTATCGTTACTTTCAACGAGCGGATTTATTTGTGTTATCATCCAAGCATGAAGGGTTTAGCCATGTCATTGCCGAAGCATTGGCTTCGGGCACACTCGTTGTGTCCACGGATTGTCACTCAGGCCCGGCTGAAGTGCTGAACGAGGGAGAGTTCGGCACCTTGTGTGAAGTTGGGAATGAAACGCAGATGGCCAGCCAGATAGTGGAAGTGTTGACCCTTTCAGATCAGCAGCGGGTCGATAGCGTACAAAAGGGATATAAACGAGCGCATGATTTCAAGGCGGAACACATCGTACAACAGTACGAACAAACCTTTATGGATGCACTGGGGAGCGGCTAAAATGGCAAAAACAGTTGCGCACATGACATCAGTACATCATCCGTTCGATACGAGAATTTATCATAAAGAATGCCGATCGCTGCAGCACGCGGGCTATGATGTTACGTTGATCGCTCCCGAAACCGACAGCGCAAGTGAGATCAACATTCTCCCCATTAAAAAATATACCAATAAATTTTTGCGCATGGCTTTTTCCACTTACCAAGTATACAAACAGGCGCGCCAGCTGGACGCGGATTATTATCATTTTCACGACCCGGAATTATTGCCGATCGGCTGGTTGCTGAAGAAAAAAAACAACGTCGTCATCTACGACATACATGAAGATTACGCGACGAGCATTATGCAAAAAGAATATATCCCCCGGCCGATACGAAAACTAATTACAAAAACATATAAACGGATGGAAAATGTGCTCGGGCGCGACATGGCATTTTGTTTGGCGGAAAAATATTACGAGGAGCTGTATCCGCACGGGCAAACGATATTGAATTACCCGCTCCTCGATCAATCGTTGTTGAACAAAGAGGTGAGCGAAGACGTCGGACAACCGGAAAACAAGTTGTTGTACACCGGGAATATCGATGTGGATCGGGGGGCATACGTGCAGGCGCGCCTGCCGCTCATAGACGAGGAGATTACTGTTTATTTTTTCGGCAAGTGCTCCCGTGAAGTCGCCGATAACATGTATGAGACCGCCGGAGCCGAGAAGGACAGGCTCATCATCGAGGGCATTGAACGCTATGTGCCCCGCGAAGACATTGATCATCAATACATGAACCGGCGCTGGCTCGCGGGGCTCGCACTCTTTCCCCCTACGGACCATTATAAGCGCAAAGAGCTCACCAAATTTTTTGAGTATATGAGTGCCGGCATTCCGATCCTATGTTCCAATTTCCCGGTATGGCAAGCGTTCATCGATCGCTATCAATGCGGGATCGCCGTTGATCCGCAAGATAAAGCGGACATTCAGGACGCGCTTGAATATTTACGCTTGTATCCGGAAGAAGCGGCGAAAATGGGCCGAAACGGCCAAAAGGCCGTCCGGGAAGAATTAAACTGGCAAAAGGAAGAAGAAAAGCTTCTGCAATGGTATGATGAGCTTAGCAGGAAGGCGCGTGAGATTGGTGACGAACATGCAAAATGACGATGCCATGCCGCTCATCTCCATCATCACGCCGAGCTACAATTCCGAAACCTATATTCCGCATGCGATTCGCTCCGTACAGGCCCAGACGTACACCAACTGGGAAATGATCATTACGGATGATTGCTCTACCGATGGTACGGTGGCAACGGTCCAGCCGTTTTTGAAAGATGAACGGATCAAGTTAATAGAGCTCGCCGAGAACAGCGGTCCCGGTGTGGCCCGAAATACGTCCATCGAACAAGCCGGCGGCCGTTATCTCGCGTTTTTGGATGCGGATGATCAGTGGTTGCCGGAAAAACTGGAAAAGCAACTACGGTTTATGCAGGAAGGGCGCATTGCCTTTTCGTTTACCTCCTATATGAAGATAAAAAAAGATGGCACCGACACTGGCACGATTGTCAGTGTCCCCGAGAAAGTAGACTATGGACAGTTACTCAAGCAAAATGTGATCGGCTGTTTAACGGTGATGTTGGACCGGGAGAAGCTCGGGGAAGTGAAGATGAATCCGATGCGTACACGCCAGGATTTTGCCCTCTGGCTCAGCCTATGCCGACAGGGGTGGTCGGCCCACGGCTTTCAGGAAGCACTCGCCAAATACAGGGTTGTCGAGCACTCCATCTCCAGCAATAAAATCACGATGGCGAAAAACAACTGGCGGATGTATCGGGATATTGAACAGCTGAGTTTACCCCGCAGCCTTTGGTATTTCCTTCATTATGTCATCTTGAGTTCCAAAAAATATATGACAAAATGACCGATAAGGATGCCGACGGGACAGGGACATCGCACTTATGTCTGGAGTGTCGGAGATGCGAAAATATCAATTCCATCCATTTGGGATATCACAACGAGCGTCTTTAAAGAGAAATAAAATTAACCTTTTTGAGGCGTAACCACCAGAGGGATTAGACAAGCGGAGTGATCCCTCATCCTGAGGTCGAGCTACTCCGAAAGGAACAAGAAGAACGAATTAATCCCTCACCCGGGGG
>NZ_FNEN01000028.1 GCF_900100185.1 Natribacillus halophilus
TTTGTGTTTTTGTTACAAGATGACACTTACCTGCACCTTGAGTTTCAAACAACCTTCAGCATAAACGATCTCAAACGGTTCAAATTGTATGATACAGCCTTATATGACAAAACAGGGCGAAATATCTATACGTATGTCATTTATGGCGCTGATATAACGAAAGCCGATGAACATCTTGACCACGGATCCATCCAATACCGTGCCAACGCTATTTATATGAAGGATTATGACGGGGATGATAT
This sequence comes from Natribacillus halophilus, assembly GCF_900100185.1. Taxonomy (GTDB): domain Bacteria; phylum Bacillota; class Bacilli; order Bacillales; family Marinococcaceae; genus Natribacillus; species Natribacillus halophilus. Next base: position 243 of record NZ_FNEN01000028.1, read on the forward strand.
TTTTCGTAGGCTGTCATATAAGGTTTACCATCAGGAAACACTGGATGATGATGAACAGTTACAATTGGTTTTTCTTCCGTTGATGCATTCCAAGAAAAAGCGCACTGAATTAGCTACAGACGTTGTGGAACTTGCCAATCAAGTGAAAGATGAAAAACAACGCTTTCAGTTAATAGGTACGACGGTAGGCATTGCGGATAAATTTCTCGAAGACTCCTATGTAGACAAAATGATGGAGGTGTTTAAGATGACCCGTATCGCCCAAAAGGTTTATGAGGATGGCATTGAAGAAGGAAGACAAGAGGGGAAAGAAGTTATTCAAGAAGCTATTCTTTCTTATCTGGAATCCCGATTTGGTCTAAGGTCGAACGACATTCAGCATAAGGTTAAAAGCATTGATGAAATAGACGTACTAAAAGCATTGATTGCAAAACTGTACAAAGCTGAATCCGAAAAACAAGTGCTACAACTGATTGATCAAGCCCTTAAAAATGATTGAAGAGTTGCTTATGAAAAAATTAACCAATATTGTCCTGTGGAGACGTCCACAGGACATTTTAATGGTGTTATCGTGACCAACCCTTACATATCCATTCAAGGAAAATTCCGCTAGGCAAGTGAAGACAGGCATATGGTAAATGAAAGGGGATGCAAATTGACGGCAAGTTCGTCCCCTGTAACTACTAAGGATAAACATCGACAAACTAAATTTACGTGGGAACATTTTGGGAACAAAAGGCGTGTAAAAGGTGTAACATCCATAATTAACCATATAAGCTGAAACACTGATTTTATGCAGGTTTCAGCTTATTTTTACAAATATAATTTTAGGCCTAAATCAACTCCCGCCAGCTACACCACTTTATTTTTGACCAAGTGTAATTAGGCTAATTATAAGTAAGGAATCAGTCACTTATAGGGTGCAACATTCGGTTGTATTTATACACTTGAGTTTCTAAGCTTAATAAGTCAATAAAAAACCTGTACGATGGAAAATGTGTGATGAACTATTGCGAATAGGTCATCATAGCCATAGCGGAGTCGTGAAAGGTGTGAAATAATACATGAATCAGACTCCCTCTTATTTTTTCTCATTTTGTGCCCCACGGCATGGATACAGTATAGAGTGCTAGCACGCATTTGCTCGGTTTGCTTTGCTTGATATTTGGAAAAGAGTTGCATAGGTAAGAAAGGGGATATTGTCCATAATTTGACTAAAATATATCAGATGCTAACGTCATTATTCATGATCTTTTGGCTCCTATTTATCCTCCTCATAATCATCGAATTTGGCTGATAATCCAATGGTATGTTCGATCACTGGTGTGGCGAAGAATGTTCCACCAAATACGTCTTTGACATTGTGAACAACGACGAACGCTTCCGGATCCATTTCCGTAATCAATCTCTTTAAGTATAAAATTCTTTGTGAACGCAGAACCACGTACACCACTTTTTTATCTTCTTCCCTGTATCCGCCATATCCTTCAAACACCGTGGCGCTCGATCCCATTTCTTCGATGATTTTCTTTTGAATCTCTATGCTTCTAAGGGAAATAATGTTAACGGCTTTCTTGGCATCAAATCCACTTAATACATAATCACTCGCTACTTTCCCGATAAATAGAGCAATGACAGTGTACATCACATTTTTGACGCCCCCTTTTGTCAACTTTTTAGAAATAGCTATGGGATGGAGTAATTCCATCCCATTATCAAATCAAACATCAATCGACCGTCCACTGGATGAGGAACAGCTTACAAATTAACGTGTATTCACCAAGACGTTTAATGAGACTCATCAAATAGGGGTTTAGAATATCTATGATCGAAATGAAAGACCAGATTTACATCCTTTTGTTTTTCTGCCGGAACAACCGTCATAACTGATTTGTGGATAAGATGAAGCGTTTGCTGCATCGCTTCTGGTGATGAGTACCTCCTACGTTGATTTAATACATTTGTCATCATCCCCTTCCAAATTAAAAGAGTGACTTCTGAAATATAACTCACATCCTCTTGGTTAAGCATGCCTTCATCTACCGCTTGCTGGACATATAGCGAGCTCCGTATTGAGAGTGTATGCTCCAATATAATGGATTGAAGATGCTCAGGTAATCTTACGAGATCATTTCTATATATATTGTAGTAATGATTGAGCAAGTTTTCGGGAACAGAACCTAAATGGTTAATAAAAATACTTGCATAGATCTGTGGATGTTTAAACGATTCTTTGCAAAAGCATTCCCAACCATACAACCATTTTTCTAGCGTATTTCTTCCTTGATCCATATACAACGGCAATTGTTCAAGATACGGCTTTGTGTAACGCATAGAAGCAAAAAATATCACATGGGAGAGCTCTTGAAAATAATTATAGATCGTGGAAGTCGTAAATCCGGCTCTCTCAGCAACTTTTCGAGCCGTGATGTGTTCAATGCCTACGTTTTCTATCAAGTCGGCCGCCGCATTAATAAAATAATGCCACATGCGTTCTCTCTGGATGTCTTTACGCGACATGATCTTTTCTCCTTTACTTTTCATCTTGATGCAGCCAACGATAAAGAGAGACAGCTAACAGCACATACATGATTAATACCGGAACAGAGACAAGTACGGCAGATGATTGGACCACTTCCAATCCCCCCACGAGCGTTAAGCTAAGGGCCATTGTAGCTAAGATAAGTCCCCATAATAGACGATTCCAGCGTGCCGGTTGCTCGCTACCTCCTAATTTCTCCGTCGTAATCCCTGCGAGCACGTAAGCAGCAGAATCAATGGACGTTGACAAGTAAATAAAGCCAAGAAGCGCGAAGAAAATGAGAAACAGTGAGGCCAAAGGCAAAGAACTTAACACTTCTACAATAACAGCCTGTTCACTTTCCTGAACAATTTCCGAGAAATTAAGTTGCCCTGTAAGCTCTAAATTCATACCATAGCCGCCGAAGACTCCGAAATAAAGCCAACTTCCAAATGAACCAAATAATATAACGGTACTTAAAAGATCACGGATGGTACGGCCTTTGGAAATACGCGCCACAAATAGACCAATAAAAGGAGCCGTCGCCGCAAACCATGCAAAGTAGAAGACGGTCCATTCTTGTGGAAATCCACTTTGGCTAATGGGATCGGTATGCAGGCTCATACGCATAAAATTGTCGAACATTAAACCTAAGCTATTGGTAAAATAGGATAGAAGAAACATTGTCGGACCGACAATGATCACAAATAGAGCCAATCCAAGAGCCATGTATACATTCCAATCACTCAATCGTCGAATGCCTTTGTATAAGCCAATATAAGCACTTAAACTAAAAATGGCCGTAAAGACTAGAAGGACTAATACATTCATCAGCATCGTCGGTTCTACCCCAATGATCTCTGAAACAACATTAGATACCATAGGTACGCCAATACCTAATGACGTTCCCAGACCGCCGACAAGGCTCCATATGACAAGAATATCAATCCCTTTTCCGAGTAAACCATCGGCATGCTTGCCTAGAACGCCTCGGCACGCCGTGCTGATCCTTAAAGAACGCTCTTTTCGGACATAAATGCTATAGGCAATGACGAGTGCCGGGAGTGCGTATAACGCCCACGCCGATAACCCCCAATGGAATAACCCATAAGTAACCGCATAATCAGCAGCTTCTGCTGATTCAGGTTCTATCCCGAATGGTGGCCCCGTGTAATAGTAAAGGGGTTCAACAATGGACCAAAACATAATGCTTGTTCCCATACTGGCCGTAAAAAGCATACCGGCCCAACTAAATCGGGAAAATTCAGGTTTATCTTCGGGATCCCCCAATTTCACTTTTCCAAAACGCCCGACTATCAGCCATATAAAAAAGATAAACAAACCTATTGTTAAAAATTCAAACGCCCAGTCCAAATTAGTCGTAACCGTTGCAAGCATCCCTTCAATCGCAGGTTCCGCTGTTTCCCGGAATCCAATAAGCAAGCCAATGACTATTAATACAACAAGTATTGATGGATAAAAGATGGTTTTATCAATTTTCCCAGCCATGTTTAAAATCAATCTCCTTTAAAATGGTAATGCCCCTCCACTTTCATGGAGGGTCACTGTGTCCTTAAAACATCAGATTTTCCATTTCTCGAGGATAGGACGTTATACTTCGACATCCATCTTTTGTGACAATGACTGTATCAGAATGACGGAAGCCACCAACGCCCGGTACATAAATGCCCGGCTCGATCGTATAAACCATGCCTTCTTCTAAAACGAGATCGTTGTCAAAACGAAGATAAGGTTCTTCGTGCTCCGACAAACCGAGGCCATGTCCAATGCGATGCTGAACATATTCCCCATAACCTTCTTGATCAAAGACTTCGAAGGAAGCCATATCCACATCTTTGGCCTTGACGCCTGGCTTGACCATATCAAAACCTGCTTGTTGAGCATCCACGGCAAGTTGGAAGCATTTTTTCTGCTCTTCAGTTGGTTCTCCCATGAAAAACGTCCGTTCATTTTCGGCGCGATATCCATTGATCCATACTTGCCGACTATGAATAATCACGTCATTCTTTTCGTATTTACGTGTACTGGAATGAAGATGAGGCATCGCGCTACGCTCGACCCCGGAACACGTCCAGTTTTCATAGCCGACAATTAATCCTGGAAACTCTAATGAAGCCATTTCCAATAACTTCTTATCGCCAAAAGAATCAAATTCCAGCTCACTCATCCCAACTTTTACATTTGCAAAAGACGCTTCTAACGCTGCATCCGACAAACGCCCTGCTTGTTCAAGCCAATAAATTTCCTCTTGATCTTTCACACTTCGCAATTCAATGAGATCTTCTCCAATATCTTTTATTTGAACCCCTTGCTCCAGCAATATTTCGTACATCGATGCAGGAAGCACGTCCAATTCAACACCCACAACAACATCTTTAGGCCAGTCATTTATAATATTGTACAAAGGCTCTTTATAATCTGTATCCAAGTGACTGTTTTGTACTTTTTCATGGTAAATATAAAACTCATCAACGTTTGCCTTTTCCTTCGCGTGATCCTCCTCTAAAGCCGGGATAATGTATTGGGCCTTTCTTTGTTCAATGAGCAGCACAATGGGCCTGGAATAAGAAATCGCTTGAAAGTTGCTCAAATAATATTGGTTATCAGGGTCCCATAACAACGTATAATCGATGCCTCTGTCATCCATGCGGGATCGAAACCTTGACGTACGCTTTTCTACCATTTCTTTATTTATAGACATGCTATACCTCCATATATATCCAAAATATGAACATGTTCTTCAAATGAGCAAATTCATATTACCACATTATAAAATTTAAACAAGGGGGTAATAGGAATTCTATGATCAAATTGTTTATCAGTCACAAAAAGCGAAGAGCTGTTAAAGAAAAAAGGAAAACCATTTCAGGAACATCAGAGATCCATTGGGAATCGAAGAATTTAGATTGGAAGAGAATGACTGATAATAGTAGTATCATTTATCTTTGAGGATAGCCCCACCAAGTTCAAACTAGTAAGTATCACTGCGAAAGAAAGAGATACGAATTGTACAAGTGTCCTGAAAACAAATAATGTTTAAATGCCGGCGAAATGTGGTTTGCATTTTTCGACATAATCCACTAATATGACATCCGTCTGGACGGTATGCTAAAGAGACCCATTGAGACCAAGCTGGCCCATGAAGCAAAGCGCTTGAAATAAGACCCTAGAAAATAGAAAAGTAAGACTTTGTTCACAAAGACTCTAAACAAAATCCACAAGGAACATTACGGTTTCAACACATGTCAAGTTCAAAACGTGGCCCAAACAATAAAATAGGTGAACACAAACGACGCGGACGCCCAAAAATAGTTGCAGCGCCACCGCCTACCGTTACCCCCGTGGTATCAAGTTGCCATTCAAATCAGTTTTCTATTGACGAAAATAAAACAACTGCAGGAGCAAGTATCAACATTCATTTTAATCACGAATGTACAAATGCACGTTCTCTGATGTCGATATGCTCAAGTTGTGGGGGACTAATTCCGAAACAAAACGGTCAAATCCATGCCAGTAATCTGAGTTATTTTAATAGAGATGAAGTTATTTAAAATCACTTTTTTAAAATTATTTTATAAGAGGAGCTGATAACGTGAGAAACTTGAACTTAGATCACAAAATAATCTGGCCTGTTTTAGTAATTTTACTACTTGCATTAATACCTGTTGGAATAAATCCTTCGGCTGCCGAAAATGTTGTAGGAACAACATTAGATTTCATCACTAGTAATTTTGGGTGGCTTTATCTATTATTTCCTTTTGCGATACTTGTTTTTTTTATTTGGTTGATTTTCGGTCGGCTGGGTCGAATTAAATTAGGAAACCCCGACGATAAACCAGAGTTTTCAACTTTCAGTTGGTTTGCAATGATTTTTACTACTGGGATAGGCGCGGAAATTATGTATGAATCTGTTATGGAGCCATTTTATTTTTTTAATGAACCCCCTTTTGGAATAGAACCAGAATCAATAAGTGCAGCAGAGTGGGCTATTCCTTATGGTTTTTTTCACTGGGGTATTCTCGCATGGGCTATTTATGCTCTTCCCAGCATACCTATAGCATACGCTCTTTATGTGAAAAAAATACCACAATTAAAACTTAGTGCTGTGTGCAGACCTGTACTAGGAAAACATTCTGATGGTTTAGCTGGTAAAATCATCGATATTATAACGATGATTGGTTTGATCGGGGTGGTAGGAACAAGTATAGGTTTGGTAGCCCCCATGGTGGCACGATTTATAGGCGAATTGTTTAATATACCTGTCACATTTGGATTATTAGTCATTGTTATTGCTCTATGGGTGATTGTATTTGGTACAAGTGTGTATGTTGGTCTTAATAAGGGGATTAAAAGACTCTCTAATTTTAATATGATTATCGTCATAGTAATAACTGCTGTCGTATTTATTGTAGGGCCAACTATCTTTATGTTAAATAATTCTATACAAGCTTTAGGGACAATGTTAAATGATTTTTTTAGAATGGGTCTGAATTTAGACACCATTCGGAATGAAGGATTTCCTCAAACATGGACTGTTTTCTATTGGGCGTGGTGGATTGGTTATGCATCATTAATAGGTTTATTTACTGCCAGGGTTTCTAAAGGTCGGACGATAAGACAGTTGATCTTAACCCAATGCCTTGTAGGTCCAGTGGGAACTTGGATTTTTTTTAGCGTCTATGGAAACTACGGATTAAACCTTGAGTTATCCAACTTAGTTCCAGTAAATTCAATAATGGTTACTGAAGGAGAAACAGATGCTGTAGTGGCAGTGATGAATACATTACCTTTGAGTGCCATCATAATAGTACTACTCATTATAGTCTATATAGTATTCTCCGCAACAACCTTTGATGCCGCATCTTTTATTTTAGCCTCCATCTCCAGTAAGGAATTGGATCATACGGGTCAACCGGCCCGTATCCACAGGTTGTCTTGGGCAATTATCCTTGGAATAGTAGGTATATTCATAATGTATATAGGTGGGCTCGAGGCCGTTCAATTATCTTCCGTCATTGTAGGGGTTCCTATGATTTTGGTGTTTGTTTTGTTGACTATTTCTTTTATTAAATCTGTTAAAGAAGATTTTGGTGAAGACAAATCGCCATATTCCAAAGGAAAAAAGATAGCTGATCAAGAAGAGGATCATTTTATTGAAAAGGGGCGCAATATAAATAACTAAGGAGAGTGGGAGTAGATACTTTAACTCCTATAAATTCAAACATCCTTGTTGTCATTTATTGACAACAAACCGGAAAGCCGGTTACGTTTATATGTAAAATACATGGGAGGTCTTAGCACATTTTGAAAAAATTAGATGATGAGTTACTTGATGCAACCCAGCGTGTTATCAACTCAAGAGGGGTCGCATACTTGACAATAGAAAATGTCGCAAAAGAAGCAGGTGTCAGTAAAGGTGGTTTACTTTATCACTTTCCGAGTAAAAACGCGTTAATTCAAGGAGTCATTAAAGAAGTGTTAGAGCGTTATGCGGAAGGAATGGAAAATATTAATGAGAAAGATGTTGAAAAAGGGCATTTTATAAGATCCTATGCTGAAGCATCACTTAATAATCCACAGCAACTCAAAGCAGGCTTATTAGCGGCAATTGCAACAGACCAAGAACTATTAAAACCCGTACAAGAATTCCATGAAGAATGGCAAGAAAAAATTGAAGATGATGGGTTGGATCCAATTTTAGCAACTATTTATAGACTTATCATTGATGGTTTGTGGTTCAATGATATATTCGATCTAGCTCCGCCAAAAGGAGAGCTAAGAAGGGATGTACTGGATAGATTCGATAGGCTAACACGAGAAAAATAATATGTTTTTGCACCGTTTAGTGTATTTCCCCAGGTATTAAATTATGCTATGAACGCTGATGGTGTTTTGTGAGAGCTTTATCCAAGGGGGGGAGAGGGCTATCCCCTCCGGTAAAATCCGTAATACCTGTGCCCGGGCGCATTTAATATTCGAAATCACGTTTTATATAAAGTCTTTTCTATAACTTTGTATTGACAACTGACCGTATGGACGGTTAGTGTATTGGCAAGAGAGGTGATTGCGTGATAAGAAAATGGATAATAAGTTATTTGAATATCTATAAGAAAGTAAAGTGACAGGCTACATCGATACTTAAACTACAAAAAAGGAAGAGGTGCGCTATGGAACAGTCAACACCACTCGTACTCGGCATCGATGCCGGTGGGACGATGACTGACACAATTCTCGTGGACAAACAGGGCAACTTCGCTGTCGGTAAGGCGCCGACCACGCCCGGCCACGAAGCGGAAGGGTTTATGGAATCTGCTCGAGATGCTACTGACCTCTGGAACCTGGATACCAACAAAACCTTTGAAGAGTTGGAGGTCATCTTATATTCAGGTACGGGCATGCTGAATACGTTGCTTTCCAGGACCGGCAAACGCCTTGGGTTGATCGTCACACGAGGTATGGAAGACGCCGTACTCATGGGAAGAGGGTTGCAGTCATGGTCGGGGTATTCGTACCCAGACCGCTTGCATGCGGTCACCCACGCTCATCCCGACCCCCTTGTACCCCGCAGCCGGGTGCGCGGTGTGACCGAGCGTGTCGATCAGTTCGGTCAGGTGGTCATTCCTGCTTATGAGCATGAGGCTGTCAACGGTGTGAAAGAGCTATTGAATCAGGACATTGAGGCATTGTGCATCTGCTGTATGTATTCCCACGTCAACCCCGAACACGAATGGCAAATTGGCGAAGCGGCCCGGCGGGTACTGGCGGAAAATGATGTCGACGTACCGATCTACTTTAGTCATCAGCTTCGTCCGATCATCCGAGAGCAGTCCCGGTTAAACAGCACGCTCATTGAGGCATACGCAACGGCCCAGGGCCGTGATCAGCTTCTAGGGGTCGAAGCCGCCGCTAAACAACATGGTTTTCCACACAGTATGCAAACGATGCTCTCATACGGGGGGCTCGCCAACGTGCGTTATCCCCGTCTTCACGAGACGATGATATCAGGACCGGTCGGGGGCCTTTTGGGCGCCAAACATGTTGGCGAGTTGGTTGGTACGGACTCGGTCATCGTCAGCGATATGGGGGGGACGAGTTTTGACATCGGTGCCGTTACCCGCGGCAAAATCCCTATTGATGATGAGCCGACTTTGGCCCGGTTTAAGCTAAATCTACCGACATTAGCAATGGATACCATCGGCGCCGGCGGCGGGACCATCGTCAAGGTGGATCCATACACTCACAAGGTCAGTCTAGGACCTGAAAGCGCTGGCTCTGTCCCGGGTCCGGTGGCCATGGATATGGGAGGCACGGAACCAACGATTGCTGACTGTGATGCGGTCATGGGTCGCTTGAACCCGGACAATTTCCTCGGTGGTAAGGTCCAACTCAATATTGAGAAGGCAAAGCAGGTCCTGCAGGAAAAGGTTGCCGATCCCTTGGGGGTCGATGTGTACGAAGCAGCTGAAGGGATGGTGAATTTGCTAGAAATGGAAGCTAGGTCTTCCATTGAATCCATCATTTCCACTCAAGGTGTTGATCCAAGTGAGTACCACTTGATGTCTTACGGTGGATCTGGTCCGCTTCATATGGCCGAGTACAGCCGCGGCCTAGGTTTTAGCGGTGTTATGACATTTCCGTTTGCGGCGGCCTTTTCAGCCTTTGGATGCACAACCGCTGATTATTTGCACCGGCACAGCCAATCCGTCCATATTATGATTGGCCCCGAGACGTCGGAGCAGGACCGAGGCGAGGTTCGCTGGCAGATTAATAAGATTTGGGACGACCTCGACGCCCACGCCCGTTCTGAATTGGTCGCTGAAGGCCATGATTCGGAGGCGGTCACCTGTGAGCCTTTCGCCATGATGCGTTACACCGGCCAATTGGAAGATGTTGAAGTGACAGCACCGGCGACGAAACTGGAGTCAGATGACGACTTAGATCGGCTCACACAGGCTTTTGAAACCCTGTACGAAACGATCAACCGCAGTGCGTCCAGCTACGGGGAAGCCGAAGCTGGCTTCACAATTATGGAGCTTGGCTTAAGCGCTCGCGTGGAAAAAGTGAAGCCGGAGCTGACTCGCCGTCCCTTGGGTGCCGCGGAACCCAAACCCAAGGCCAACAAAGGGACGCGGGCCATGTATTACAATCGTGACTGGCATGAGGCGCAGCTTTGGGAAATGGACATGCTGGAGCCAGGCAACGTGCTTGAGGGTCCAGCCATTGTGGAGCACCCAGCTACGACCTTGGTCATTCCATCGGGGGACCGGGTCCGGCTAGATGAATGGACCATTCTGCACTACGAACATGGCGACTAAGCGAAAAGAACAGTAGGTTACTTGCTGTAGAACGCGGTTCAACCTGAAAAAGGAGGATCCTTATGACTGACGCATCAGAAAACGAAACCATGACAATCAAGGAGCAGTTGCTCGAGTACGATCGTAGATTTCGAGAAACGGGCTGTTATGCCGGCATCACGGAATTAAAATACCGTGAGGACGATCCTCTGCGCTACGAAAGCCTACACACAAAGCTTCGTTCAATGACGATCTCCGCCCGGGAGATGGCCCGTAGCATTTCGGCTTCACCTGGCGTACGAGAGGTGGGGGAAATGGTCGTAGCCTTGTATACGCCCGAAGGTGACGCGATCAGCCTTTCCACCGGCATTATGGTTCACGTACACACGATGAGCCGGTTTATCAAATGGATGATTCAAAATGGTTACGAGGAGTCGCCCGGCATTTGCCCCGGTGACATTTTCGCCAATAATGACGCCTTCATCGGTACGGTGCAAGTACCGGACGTGATGGTCGTCGTACCGATTTTCCATGATGACGAGCTTGTCGGTTGGGCAGGGACGGTCGCACACGAATTGGAGGTTGGCGGCATCACGCCGGGTGGTGACGTATACTTGGCACAAGAACGCTTCACCGAGGGCTTGTTCGTTACCGCCGAAAAAGTAGGCTTTAATGACGAGCTGCGCCGGGACTATCTGATTCGGTTGGAGCGAAACCTTCGCATGCCCATCTATTGGATGTTCGACGACAAAGCGAAAGTCGCAGCTAACCTGGAATTACGGGATCAGGTGAAAGAGCTTATCGATGACGTAGGTTTAGACTACTACAAACGGGCGACCCGGGAATTCATCGAAGAAGGTCGCCGCGCGCAACTTTCGCGGGTGAAACAGCTCATGGTGCCTGGTCGCTATCGAGGACACACATTTTATGGCCATCTCACCGAAGGCAAGCCAGGCATATTGCCGCTAAGTGATGGGAATCTCCTGTATTCCATCCCCCTCGAACTGGAGGTACGCGGTGACGGCCAAATGCACTTGGACTTCGATGGCACTGGTTCTTGGGGCTATCACTCGATGAATTGTACACCGGCAGGCATGGACGGCGGCTTGTTTGTCACCCTCACCCAGTCTATGAATTATGAAGGCAAGGTGAACGATGGAGCGTGGTTGGCCACCGATATGAATTTACCGTCAGGGACCTGGACTAATCCAGATCGTCACACCGTGGCGACGGCTACGTCCTGGGCACTTTTGCTACCGGCCTTCGGAATTTTTCAGCGGTTGCTAAGCCGTGGTTTTGTAAGCCGGGGTTTCAAAGAAGAGGCATTTGTCGGTCAGGTCAACAGCCCGATGGTTGAAATGGGTGGTCAAAGCCAGTACGGCGATCAGTTCGGGATGGCTTTGTTTGAGTGTTCGGCAGCCGGAAGTGGTGCTTTAGGTATTAAAGATGGCATTGATACCGGGTATGTGGGTTGGAATCCCGAATCCGACATGGGCAATATGGAAGTGTGGGAACAAGGTATACCGATGCTCTATTTGGGCCGCAGCATCACGGCCGATTCGGGAGGTCCTGGTCGCCACCGTGGCGGTACGTCCTTCACTTCGACGTGGCTTGTGCACAACACAGACGAATTGACGATAGCCACATCCGAGCATTCCAGTCGTGTGTTTGACAACGCCGGCATGTGCGGTGGTTACCCGGCACCGACGGCTCACAGGCACTTTACCGTGCGCGACAGTAACATCCAGCAGATGGTCGAGGAACGGAAACCTTTGCCCCACGAGTTGGGGAGCGATCCGCACATGAGTGACATGGAGCGATTGGTCGAGGGTGATAAAAATGTGATTGAAGGTCCGCATATCGATAAACCGTTGCAGTCAGGCGATCTGTTTGCCCACTCATACAACGGTGGTGGTGGCTACGGCGATCCCATCGAACGTGATCCGTTGGATATCGCCCGGGATGTAGAAAATGGCTATGTGACGGCGGAAATTGCCGAAAGGACCCATGCTGTCGTGCTTGATCATGATGAGGAGCGCGATACATGGCGTGTCGACGAAGAAGCAACCGTAGCCCGGCGGAAGGAAATCAGGGGATCCCGGTTGAGTAAGGCCGTTCCGGTCGAGGATTGGATCGAATCCGAGCGCGATCGGGTATTGGAAAGGGACTTCGTTGACGAGGTCCGCAAGATGTATCAGGATACCATGGGCATTTCCAGCCGTTTTGCCGAGGAATTCCGGGAGTTCTGGCGACTGCCCGAAGACTTTGCAATGTGAGGAGCGATGAACGATGGCAAGCTATAATCATGACACCATTCGTGACTTAATTGACGGTCGACTGCCCTGGCAGTCGACGCGATCGATTATGAGCCAGTATAAAGACGATGATCGGTTTTTCAAGTACATCGATATTCTTCAGGAACGAGTAACATTTAACGATCCGATCTTGTTGCCGATCGGTGAACACTTGTATATCGTTGCTAAGCAGGGTGAGCCACAAGGTGAGCGGGTTGTCAAATGCGGCTGCAGTTATGAGTTTGGTCACTACACTCGCAACTGGAAGCTGAAGGCGATGATCAATGTCCGGGATGACGAAGAAGAGATTGCCGAAATCTATCCCGGGCGTCATAGTTATGATCCGGACTGGATGGAAATTCGTGAGTTTATTTGCCCGGGATGTGCCACGCTGTTGGAAGTGGAGGCGGCGGCGCCGGGATACCCAATTGTTTTTGACTTCCTGCCGGACTTAGAGACCTTTTATCGCGATTGGCTCGGTCGAGAGCTGCCAAAGGAATCAAAATGACAGCTAACATCGATACAGTATGAGCAATAATGTGTGGGGCTAAAATTCTCGGTATGGGAATAAATTTGGACGATTTGCAAGTAAATCATCAATAGTTATAAGCAATCTCGGACCCAACGTCGGGGCTCAAAATTTTGAGGAATGATGGGAGGCAATCGCTATCAATTTACGTAATCAGACTGCCCTAATCACCGGATCGGGTAGTGGCATTGGTAACGCTGTCGCTGTTACCCTGGCTAAAGCTGGCGCTCGAGTAGCGATCAACGACATCAACTCGGAGGCTGCCGATGCCGCAGCTGCTTCGCTACGTCAGGCGGGCATGGAAGCGCTCGCCGCACCCGCGGACATTACCGACCCCCAGGACGTGTCCGCTTTGGTGGATAAAGTTGAGGACGCGTGGGGGCAGATTGATATACTTGTCAATAATGCTGGCATTTGTCCTGCCGGACCGCTCGTGGAATGCACACCGGAGGAATGGGATCAGGTGTTTTCTGTTAACGCCCGGGGGGTTTACCTTTGCACTCGCGCGGTCTTACCGGCGATGCAGGAGCGTAAACAAGGAGCGATCATCAGTATCGCGTCCAACGCCGGGAAAACGGGTGAGCCATTTCTCGTGCCTTATTCTGCATCTAAATTCGCTGTCGTCGGATTTACGCAGGCGTTAGCCCGAGAAGTAGCGCCTCACAAAATTCGTGTAAACTGTGTTTGTCCGGCGATGGCTGAAACCAACATGATGAAGGACCTTGCTCATCTCTATACCCGCTGGCGAGGGGGTTCGTCGGAGGAGCAAGAAAAATCATTCCATGAAGAGATTCCCTGGGGTCGCATGACCCATCCGGAGGATGTGGCAAACGCTGTGTTGTTTCTCGCGTCCTCCCAATCCGAATTTTTCACCGGCCAAGCGCTCAACGTTTCCGGAGGATTAGAAATGCATTGATGATCGAGGAAGGAAACAAGGATGGTCATTAGGCCTGCACAAACTGGTTGTTGCGCCCTCTCTGTTTTCCGAAAGAACAGAAAAGCATGCAGGTCAGACTAATGCGAACCCGAGTGATTAAGGTTTCAAGCAATTTAGTCACTCGGGTTGTTACCTTAATTATAAGTTATCATCCATTTTTGTCTCGCGTACAAGAGTTAAACCCAGAGTGAAATTGAAATAGTCAACGATCATCAAATTAAAAAAAGATGTCGCGAACGCGGTTGACCAATTTAGAACCCATAATGTTATAAACATTTCTCTTTGGTACATTCAAACGTGAAATGTTTAGTCAATATTTGTAAGACCTTTCCTGCACTTGTTCTTGTGTCCATGTATTTTTCCCCTCGGTCTAAAATATTTATCGAACATGCGAAATGCGATCTGGATATCTCTATGATCTATAGAAAATCTTTTTACTTAGTTCAGATTCTTAGAACCATCTTTTAGGGATGAATAACACCTCATCATACCAATTTCTTATAAAGCAATTCTATATCATATTGTCTCTACTAGATGTGTAATTTATATCAATAAATTTCATTATCAGGGAGGATTTTATGAATACAAATCAGGTAAATAATGAAGTATTTTATGGCACAGTTCCTGTCTTGCATAATGAGAGGGTTTATAGTTTCAAGGATATTTTATTTGTTACAGGAACATGGTCCATAGCTACATGGGTTTATGTTCAGGGGGGAAATAATGCTTCTCTACTTGGAATGAGAGAAGCCCTAACCTCTACGTTATTTGGAATGACCATAGCCGGGTTCATTTTGTTTCTGGCTGTTATAATCACAACACGATATGGGATAGATATTTGGGTGTATCAAAGGGCTCTGTTTGGTTATGTGGGTGTAATATTTCTATCTGTACTAGCCATTGGCATCAGTATGGGAATGTTGGTTACGAATGCTGCGATATATGGAAACTCCCTGTTATTTCTTTCAGAATCCGCTGGAATTACTTTAGATAACTCATGGCTTCCATGGATCAGTTCGACCTGTATTCTTTTGGGGGGATGGATTGCCTTTAAGGGTCCTATAGTAGTGAAATATATGTCCCGGATAATGGTGCCTCTCTTCTTACTGGTAGGAGCTATCATTGTTTACACCGTATTTAGTCAATTTTCACTTTCTGAGCTAGCATCAGTAGAGCCAGCGGAACCAAATGCATATGGTAGTGATCTTGCAAACTATATGATGGTGATGGAATGGAATTTTGCCTTTGTCTTTGCATGGTTTGTTGCACTTGGTGTTTATGCGCGACTTGTAAAAAATGAACGATCAAGCTACTGGGGACACCTTGGCGGTTTTTCAGTTCTTATGGCCATTTTTGTTTGCATTGGTAGTTTGACAGCATTGGCAATGATTTCTGTGACTGGCAGGACAAGCATTGATCCAACAGAATGGCTGGTTGAGTTAGGTGGACCAGTACTAGGATCCCTTTCCTTAATTATGATTGTATTAGCGAACATCACAACTCACGCTGTTACGATATATAGTTTCTCAGTAAGCACAAAAATAGTTAATCCAAGGTGGAGTTATACGAAGGTTTTGGTTTTTTGGAGTATATTCTGTATTGCTTTAGTTTTCTGGGGAGGTATATTGGATTACTACGACGTGCTTTTATCGTTATTTGGAGCTATTTGTGGGCCGATAATTGCTCTTGTATTGGTTGACTTTTATATAATAAGAAAAAGAAAAGTGTCTCTCAATTCTCTTTTTCAAATAAATGGAGACAAAGCTTATAAATACACTGGTGGGTTCAATATATTGGCTATCATTTCACTCGTTATTGGTATCCTCAGTTATTTATACGTTTACAATCCTATTACCGCAACCATTAATAATGACATTTTTCTATATACAACGGCTACTGGATTATCAATGATCGTAAGTGGAGGTGTTTACTACCTATTTAGTTTATTTAAACCATTCAATTTATATTTAAGAAAGCATTCCTGTTAGGTGAAATTTTGGGCTTTGAACACAAAAGAGCCTCCTTGGTATAGTGCGGAGTAGACGATGAATGATCATCGAATCTCGAATTTAGGGAACCAAGGAGGACTCATCATGAATTATACACAAAATGAAAAGCTCGCTCAAATCACCCCGGAAACACTTATCATTGGCGTCGACATTGCTAAGAACAAACATGTTGCTCGTGCCATTGATGATCGCGGTTTCGAGTTTGGGAAACGCATCAATTTCACCAACGACCTTGAAGGTTTTGAGACGTTTCTAAGATGGGCTGAAGACCATCAGGCTAACAATCAAAAAACGCACATGGTGG
>NZ_FNEN01000031.1 GCF_900100185.1 Natribacillus halophilus
ACCCCTAGCTTTTTCATTGCTTAGTTCAGACAGGGGAAAACCGTTTCCAGGAGGGTTACCACCGCCGACAAGAAGCGCTGCAGAAAGGGACGGAAACGTTGTTCACCTTGCTGGATGACATCAATCCTGTGAAGCTTAGCGCTAAAACGCTCCTTTTCGATAGCTGGTTTGCATACCCTTCGATCATCAAACGCGTAGTCACCCAGTATCCCCTGGATGTCGTATGTATGATCAAGCGATCCCCCAAGATTCACTATACCTACGAAGGGGAATCCTATACGTTGAACCAGCTTTACCAAAAAGTGCGCAAGAAACGAGGTCGTGCGAAAATCCTTGCTTCGATCCTTGTTGGCCTGGGTGCGGATGAACATGGCCGAGAGATTCAAGCTCGCATCATTTTTATTCGTGATCGCAACCGTTCGAAAAAGTGGTTAGCCATCCTTACGACGAACCTGGATCATACCGAGGAAGATGCTGTCCGCATTTATGGCAAAGCCGCAGTTATGATGCGATAACTGCGCACACATCGATCGTGTTCCTCCGCTACATGATGCTCGCTGTAAGCTCGCGAGAGGAAGAAGATCCTCGCACGATTGGTCAGTTGTTTTTCATGTGTTGTGATGAGGTTGAGGATCTTCGATTGTCTGAAGCCCTCTTGATGATCCTTGATGTTTTGGCTCGATGCTGGAGGAAGAACACTTACTCACCGACGGCCGTTTTTGGATCGCTTGTTTGATAACTTGCCGTATTTTTTGCGAAAACCGTTACTTTCTTGAGGGTAAATTAGCCTTAAATCCCTTTATATCAGGTGTTTTCGTGTATTAGTCATGTCCAAAAGTTGAGTTATTAAAAAGAGCAGGACGCTCACTGGAGTCTGATGTATTAATTCACCCCTCACAGCTGAGCGTTTTAGGGGAAATTTGAGCAAGCTTTTCATTTTGTGTATAATTCATGATGAGTCCTCCTTGGTTTTTCAATTTCGAAGTGCAATGATGATTCATCGTTCACTCCGCACTATACTAGGGGACTCTTTTCTGTTCAAAGCTCAATATTTCCCCTAACAGGGATGCTCCATTTTTTATAATGCTAAGTTATTGGCTTGGCTTAAGAAGGTTAGCGGTAATCGAAGTTAAAAAGAACGTAAACGCACTTCCCAGCACTTAGCACAATTAATTCAGGCGGGGAAGGTAAGGCTCATTCTTGAAAAAAGCCCACCACAAGCACCATAACTGTTAATAATGGCCCAAGTCCTATGAATCCTTTTTATTCCCACCTTCTTCTCTCTTTGTATCCTGCATTGTTAAGAAAATCCTCCACTGTATCATCTGATAAACCTTCTATATCAATCCCTTTTTCTAAGGATGTCACTAACATTCTTGAAGTGAACTCCAGTGTTTGAAGCGACATTAACGCTTCTTTAATACTAACATCGCATACAATCACTCCATGATTTTCAAGGAAAAAAACATTTGCTTCCTTTGCTTTTTCTCTAACTGCTTCTGCCAGCTCATTGCTTCCTGGATGTTCATAACGTATTCGTGCAATTCTTTCTAAATAATACATGGCTTCAACGAAATAAGTTGAAGGAAGATTTAACGATGTACAAGCTAGTAATGTACTATAAAACGGAGCACTGTGAATGACAGCATGGATCTCTGGTCTTTCATCATATATAGCGCCGTGCATAGGAGCTTCTTTTGATGGCTTTTTGCAATCACTTGTTTTATTACCCGGAGCTAATACCAAATCTGCCTCCTGTAATTGACCCAAATATGTTCCGCTAGCTGATATATAATACTGTTCAAGGTTCGCTCTAGCACTAATATTTCCGGCAGTCCCCCATGCAAGCTTATGCTCCATTAAAAAAGAACCTGTCTTCTGCAACTCTGAAATAATATCACGATCGTCACTCAATTTTATCCCTCCGTCGGTTGACTTAATAGGTTAAAAGGAAAGAATCACTTTCAATACGTCCTCTTTACTTTGAGCCGCCATTTCGAACCCTTTTTGAGCCTCTCTATAAGGAAGGACATGAGAAATAATGTTTTCCACTGAAGCAATATTACTACTACCACTACCTAAAAATTTAACGGCCTCCTCGAAATCCTGATGATGATACGTCATACATCCGATGATCTCTTTTTCTTTACCTTGTAAATCATTGATTTTTACAGACTGTTTCTCGTTGAACATTGCTACAATCACTATTTTGCCACCTTTTGCTGTCAAATGTAGTGCTTGATTAATGATATCAGGGGCCTCAGTAGCAATGATAACTTTATCAAAGGAATCTTCTACCTTCTCCATAGCTGCTTCTATCCAATTGTCATATTTGGTAATATCTACAGTGTATTGAGCCCCAAGTTTGGCTCCCACCTCCAACGGATAATTCCGAACGTCCGTAATCAAATTTTGTTTTGCGCCTTTCGAAATAGAAGCAAGCAAGGTTACAAGCCCTATAGGTCCTGCTCCCAAAATAGCTACCTTGTCATTCTCGTTAATTTCTGCTTGATCTACTGCATGAAAACCTACAGCTAGAGGTTCTAGCATAACACCAGCTTTATGGCTAATACTTTGAGGAAGTTCTATTACGGAGGAAACAGGTGCAATAAAATACTCTGCCATAGTGCCTAACCACTCATTAACTCCAGGGGCTCTCCGAGCAACACATAAGTTTTTTTGGTCACTTTTACAATATCTACAACCCCCACACCCTAGTTGAGGAATTACACTAACCCTTGAGCCCTTGTTAATATACCTCACCCTTGAACCTATCTCAACAATTTCCCCAGATAATTCGTGGCCTATAGAAACTGGAGGAATTCTAAAGGGATGATTTCCGTTAAATGCATGAATGTCTGAACCACAAATACCAGCCATGGAAACCTTTATTAAAACTTCATCACTATTAAGCTTCGGAATTCTTTGTTTCTTTATTGATAAATGGTGAACTTGATCAACAACTACTGTCTCCATTGAATCAACTCCAAGGACTATCGAAATAGTAATTGTTTCGACTCATCTAAATGCTTTCTCATACTTTCAATACATTCCTGATCATGATTTTTGAGTTGATCATACATAACAATGTGATCTTCATAAAATTTATGCATTCTTTTAGGTTCTTTATTTAAATGTCTTAACGTAATACGATATAAATGATCATGATAGTTTAGAAGAATATGCTGTATTTCTTGGTTACCCGCAATATGACTAATAATACGATGAAACTCGTGATCTACTTGAGCAAACTGTTTAACGTTTAATTCGTTTACAGTGTCGGCCATCTTGTTTAAGTTGGTCTTTATCTCTTCTAACTCATTACTTGTTATCCTATGATAAATTTGCTTACAGTTAAATGTTTCTAGGGCTATACGTAAATTGTAAATATCGTTAATTCGATCAATGGATAGATCTTTGATAATAATTCCTCTTTTAGAGGAAACGGTGACAAAGCCTTCTGATTCTAAGCGATCAATAGCTGATTTTATTGGAGTCTTACTCATTTCTAATTCTTCAACCAGCTTTTTTTCAGATAAAAAATAACCGGGTTGGTACAGGTCTTCAATGATCCCCAGTTTAATTTTTTCGTAGGCAATATCTTTGAGCAACGTATTCGAGCCTGATTTTATTTCCATCCCATTAATCCCTCATTTACAAGTCATAACACGTTTATAAAAGTCCTTTCCACCCAGTTGACCACCCTTTAAAGCGATTTGCATCTCGTTAAATATTTCATTCTTTGAATAGGCCACACATAACGGTGCGCCTGGGGAAATGCTACTCAAAAGTTCCAAAGCGTAGATTTCCAGCTCTTTTGTCACGAAACCAGATGTGTCACCTCCGGAGATTATAACTCTATCTAAATGACAGTTTTCTATTATTTTTTTCGTCCATACGCCTAAATCATGGCCAATGGTATATCCAATATCATTTGTATCGTTTACATGTTCTTTCATTTTTTCAATAGCGGGATCATTTGGACCATCTGCAGTATAAAGAATAACCTTTTTCTTCTCTTCAATAAGTTCGGTGACTTTAATTAAAAAATCTTGTGGAAGTTCATCATAGCCAAAATAATAGTAGGGAATTTGCTCGATATGAAATCCATCAGATACAGCTTGAGCCATCTGATCACTCGTAATTTCCGATACACTTCCCGACACTACTAAAATGCGGTTATCTTCTGTTGAGTTCTGTGTAGTATCCTCAACATAACTTGGGTCTCCCCATAATTTCCCAAGCGCATATTCCACCCCGGAAGAACCGATAAGGAATTGTGATTCATTCCGATTGGTATTCGTGACTTGGTTAGCAAACTCATCTAAATGCTCTTCCTTTAAGGCATCATATATAATGATTTCTTCGTCTACTGATTCTGCCGTCTTTTCAGTTACACCCCCTTCTATCTCTAAAACATTAATGTTTCCAACTGACTGATTTGTTTGTTCCATTAAATGAACTTTCAGATCCGCTTCAATCATTGGCGTTATCGGGTGCTTGGATACTACAGGGTGACGATCTAATCTGTATATTTGTTCGTTCATCTTAGCGAAATGCTGCCCAAAAACGGTATACCTTCCTAATTGTGGAACTGCTGCGAGAACAGGGTATTGTTGATGTTTAAAATACTCCCTGGCTAGATCGGCGGCATAACCGATACTGCCAGTCTCAGGAGATGAATCAAAGGTTGAGCACGTTTTATAATGAATATATTGGGGGTTAATTTCATCTAATTTTTCATAGATTGGCAGAAGCTCCTCTCGCATTCCATAGCGAGATTTTGCTCTTGCTGTTCCAGCAATCCCTATACATTGGACATTTTCAAATTCATCTAGCAATTCTTCAGTAGGAACTTCAAGAAATAAAACCGTTCGAAGCCCGTGTATTGTCAATGCTTCCATAGCATCAGTAGAACCCGTAAAATCATCACCGTAAAATGCGAATAATAATCGCTCTGTCATTTAAACTCCTCCAATAATAAGCTGATCTTATATTACTGAGATAAAAATTGTTCATCTTGTTGTTTTCTTAGCTCCCAAAGGGTGGAGTTTTCGGGTGTTTTTACTTTCTCATAAGTAATAAGCTCCCCTGCTTTAATGTCCACTTTTGCTTTATTGCCTGTCAATAAATGGCCAGGTACCGCATTTCCTTCCTGCATTTCTCTCGTTGATGATAGTTCTGCACTCAAACTAAGATCATGGTCACCACCAAATGTATCTCCGGCTTTAATATCTCTGTTTGCGTATTTCACAAGGTCGTAGCGAGGCTTATATTCTAACGAACCGGTATCCAGATTTAACAGCCCACTGCTTGCAATGGAAGTGGAAGTCTCAACTCCACATAAATGGTATGGACGATAGATGACTGCTGTGGACCGATCATAATTAGGGATTTGGCCCTTCGTTGTCAAAATATAATTAGAATAGGTATTATCACACCGAACAACAATGTAAACGCCCCCGCCCATGCCTGCTTCATCATGTCTTCTAAAGCAGGTGATTAAATCAATGACACCTTCATCATCAAAAACACCCCCATTATCCTTATGACAATAAGCAATTGGTAACTCCGTGATCCTTAGTGAAGCTTTGTGTAAACGATCAATATCAGGATTTAAATTCGTACAATTTGCCATTATCGTTAATTCACAAAGATCAAAAGCACCTGCACCCGGAAGTTCTTGCAAAATTTCTTCTCTCTTCTCAAGATATTCTTTTGTTTGCCCCTCAGGAATCATTTTCAGGTATTGTAAATCTTGATCTGAAACTGAAATTTCATGTGATTCATGTACAGTAATGCCATCTGCTTCAATTGATACCGTTTGTTCCTCTTCATTAAAGATGAATTCGCCATCTCGAGCTTTTCCTCCCGAGATAACGGTTAATCCAATTTCTCTTGCCCATTCATACATTGACATAAGAAGGCCGTGTTGATCGCCATCGACAGGAGTATAGACAACACCTGCCTTTCTTGCCATATCTTTAAGAATTGGACCAATAGCTGAATCTGTTTCCTTGTTAACCATCGCCACATGTTTGCCGTTTTCAATCGCTTTCTTGGCATGAACAGCTCCAATTTCAGGAACGCCCGTTCCTTCACAAACGACATCAATTTCAGGAATGTCTAAGAGAACCCCTAGTTCATCAGTGTAGATATAGTTTCCATTCCCTAATAAAGATTTTGCTTCGGATATACTGCTAGTGTATGAAATACTCTTTTCGTCAATTTCAGCATCTAATAGTGCTTTTTTCGCTGCTTCTACATCTTTATCCATCACGACTCTTACATCAATAAATTGATTATATTTTTGTTGAGTTATAATGGCTTTTCCAAAGTGTCCTGTTCCGATAACAGCTGTTACAACTTCTTTTTTATCGGCATTTCTAAATAAATGATGGTAAATCATTATGTTCCCTCCGTTTAATTAGTATGGGTTTTCCGCTTTTTATCAATTATTGGTTTGATGATTGCAAGGGTAACCATAATTACAGATATGGTGAGTAATGTGGCACTAATTGGACGTGAAACAAAAATTGATAAGTCTCCTCCCGATAACTCTAACGAACGCCTGAATTCACTTTCTGCTAGAGGACCTAAAACGATTCCAAGAACTATTGTGATTAATGGAAAACGTAGCTTTTCTAGAAAAAAACCTAGCACCCCAAAGCCCATCATTAAAAATACATCAAACATTGAATTACGAAGAGCAAACGTCCCTATCATACAAAATATTACAATTAAGGGGCCAATAATGGAATAGGGTATATTTAAAAGCTTGGAAAACATTATAATAAATGGCTTTGAAAAGATTAAAACTAGTAAATTGACAATCAATAAACCGGCAAACACAGCATATACAATATCTCCGTCTGTAGTCATAAGGTTTGGTCCAGGTTGTAATCCATGCATAACAAATGCTCCCAGCATTACTGCGGTGGTAGCGCTACCAGGTATACCCAAAGCGAATAAAGGGACTAAAGCACCCATAGCACCAGCATTATTAGCGGACTCAGGAGCAGTTATCCCTTCTGGTGCACCTTTACCAAACTTTTGTGGGTTCTTCGACCACCTCACGGTCTCACTATAACTAAGAATCGCAGCAGTAGTTGGACCTACACCTGGTAGACTTCCAATCCCCACACCTATCAAAGAAGATCTTGCTAATGTACCTCTGATTTTCTTAAACACAGTAGAATCAAAAATTTTAATTTTGAACTTTTCTACATTACCTTTAAGGTTCTGTGTTTCAGTAGCTCTATTTAAAACTTCTGAGATTGCAAAAAGACCGATAATGACCGGAACATGCTCAATCCCTCCTGCTATTTCTGAACTTCCAAATGTAAACCTTTGTGTTCCAGTAATCGTATCAGTACCAATTGTCGCAAGGAATAAGCCAAACAGCACACCAATAAAACCCATAATCAGTTTACCACTACTTAATGACGCCACAACTGTTAGGCCTAATACTGCCAACGCAAAATATTCAGGAGCAGCAAACTGAAGGGCTATCGAGGCTAATGTCGGTGTAAGAGCAATAAGAAATATTGTACCTACGATTCCTCCTATTGTTGAACTCAGAATTCCAACCCCAAGTGCCTTCCCTGCTTCCCCGCGTTGCGTCATTGGGTATCCATCATAGACAGTGGTTACTGATTCAGGTGTACCTGGAGCCCGATATAAAATAGAGGTGATCATCCCTGAAAAAACAGTTGCCCCATAAATGGCTGTAAGCAACATAAACGCGCTAGTAGTTTCCATTCCGTAAGTTACTGGTAGCAAAACTACTACCAGCATAACTCCACTAAGTCCTGGTAAAGCACCACCTAAAAACCCTATTACAACAGCCAAGAGAAGTATAATGAAATGGGAAGGCTCTATTGCTGTCATTAAACCGCCGAGCAAATTATCTAACATAAAAGCACCTTCCTCTTCTAATTGTGACACAAAATATGATTTTTCCTCTTATTGAAGTTCTTACTACTACGGCAATTGTATATTAAGTAAAATCTCGAACAAGCCATATATTAAAAAAGGAGCAAAGACTGTTGATACAGCGATGGTTACTTTTCTGCGCATCCCAAGAAGAACACTACAAAATGAGAAGAAAATGATTGAACTGATCAAAAAGCCTACATATTCAAGCAATATCGCATAGATGATTAATAAAAATAGCAAATAATAGTGCCTATATTTACTAATCGCCATCGGCTCAACAGCTTTACTTGTTTCCTCTTTCTCCGCTACTCCTGATTCTTTTTCACCACTAAGCTCTTCATACTCCTGTTTTTTTAACTTATTATCATGTATAACAGTTCTAACCAGTAACATAGCATTAAGTACTATCATAGAGAAGAGTAAGAATAGCGGCCATACAGCTGGCCCAGTGATTGCGGTTACTTCATGACTACTAGGAAGGTAAAATGTTAGTACCAGGAATAATGCAGAGAAGATAAAGGTTGTAACGACAAATATGATTGTTTTTTTCACTTTATCTCCTCCTGGTTTTGTTTATTGATTTTCAAGTAACTCTTGATACATTTCATAATCTTCTTCTAACTTTTGTTCGTACTCTTCAGAACTCATCCACCCATCTCTGTAATGCAAACTATTCTGTTCTTCATACTCTTTGTATTCATCTGATTCAAATATTTCGTTTAAAACATTTTCTAGTTCATCCAAGATCTCTGGAGGGGTATCTGCATGTACTAAGACTCCACGCTCATTCCCATTGGTGATATCCCATCCATAATCCTCTACTGTAGCAGGGATATCAGACATTTCGTCCAACCGTTCTTCAGAAAAAACCAACACTGGTTCAAGATCTCCGCTTTCCATATATTCCTCAACTGCGCTTATTACACCAACATAAGCATCTAAATTACCTCCCATAACGGCTGCCTGAACTTCGCCTGTATCATCATAAGGGACATAATTCATATTATCTATATCTGATTCATTTTGTAATTCTAAAAAGCCCATTTCATCGGGGCTTACTGCATGCGTACCTCCAACATTCACCTCATTTGCTTCTGCATATTCTCTAAATTCCTCAAAATTATCGAATTCATCCGGATTGACAACAAGTGATAAAATATCCGATTGCATTCTGGCTACGGGGGTAAGTTCATCTAACCCAGTATCGTTTTGACCTGCAGCATTACTCACAATAAAAGTTGAAGAAACGTAATTAATTGTATGGCCATCAGGTGCACTATTTGCGGTTTCTTCATTGGCTACAGCACCCGATGCTTGCTCCAGATTTTCAATAACGATATTAGTTTCTAATTTATCAGACAATTGATCTTCTGTAGCACGTGCGAAATTATCTGTCCCTCCGCCTGGGCCTGCTCCTACTAATAAATCAATATTTTCAGTTGGGTATTCTTCAGCAGAATCTGTTGTTTCATCTCCACACCCTGCAAGCACAATAAGACCGGATACAAGAGATATCAAACTCTTCTTCAATTTCATCATCCTTCCAATAAATTTAAATCAATATTTTGGGATTATCATTTCATAATTTCTTTATATAGATCACCCCATTCGAATTATAATAGCTCAAACTTAGATCTATGTAAGATCTAAGTTTATGTTATTATAAGCGGTTTCATTTGTCAATTTTATTACAAAATATTTTTTGTAATAAATATCAAACATCACTAGCGTTGCATAAATGTAGGTAGAAATTTCAGTAATATTGTATGCAGTCATGGAGTAAAAAAAAAGATAACCCTGAACAAAGGGTCACTCTGTCCATTTGGAAAAATTATTCATTTAAGACCTTTAGTGCCGACAACAAGTGATGTTTTTTATGGAACGGAACGGTTGTCAAACTTGCGTATCCACACCCTTGATGATTTCCACAGGGCAGCTTTGAGCCACCGGGAGATCTGTAAAATTCTCTTTTCGCTGTTTGTCTCCAGCTGTATAAGTACATGAAGACAATACACAATAAGCGCAAGAAAGATTTGATTGTGGACAGCGGTTTCGTCGAATCCATAAAACGACTTGATCTTTACATGCTGTTTCAGCCACTTGAAAAATAACTCAATCGCCCTTATCCAAACCTTTCATGAAACCTACTGATTTTAATAGGATTTTAATGAAAAAGGTTTGGATTGGTTATCGCCCAAAAAGGTCCATATTTTCCACCAATTAGGTGTTTCTGAATGACCTACCGATCATTCACGCAACCTTGGGGTAACCTTCTGAACATCGAACGTCCTGAACCAAATACATGAAAAAAATAAAAAAAGAATGCTCCCGAAGGGCTTTCGAGAGATTCATGACGAGCACTTGAAGGGAAATCACCGTTTCACTGGTGTTTCGAAGGCATGCTCGAATAAGACCGAGGCCATAGGTGCGCTTGCCTGCACCGAATTTTCCTTCGATGGCATTTCGTTCTGCGGCATCCTGCTTCTCGATCTGCTTTTGCTCTTTGGATTCTTGTTTGGAAGGGCGCCCCAGCTTCGGACCCGTAAGGCGTATCCCGCGTTCCTTGCAATAGTTTCGGTTTTTGGTTGCGCGCGATATAAATCTTGTCCGCCAAAACAGCTTCGGGGTAGACGCCCGTGCGTTGCACATAGGCTTCCACTGAAGCTGGGAGATCAGCGGCTTCGTGATACGCATCCCATTGCAAGTTGTCAAGAAACGTCCATCCGTCTATGAGGCTCATGGACAACTTAGCGCCGAATTCAACGTTCGTATGGGCTTTTCCACGAACCATCGGCCGAACATGGGGTTGATGAATGCTGACGATCCGGTCGTCAATGCGGTTGGCCTTCGTTTCAAACATCTGCCTTTGCTGACGGTACAGTTCCTGAATGAAAGGAGTTCCCCGTACTGTTTGCTGCTTAGGCGCTCGAGCCCGGATTGACGAGACAGTTCTTCCAGATGGTTGAGATCTCTCTCAACGTAGCCCAGCTGCTTTCGAATCACTTTTCGTACCTTTTTGCGTTTCGGGCTTTTCTGTTTGGCAATGGACAGGTATGATTGTCGGGCTTGGTTTCGGTAAGTTCGAGGTTTCTTCTGGTTTCCACGGAATGGTTCGTGCAACACGTCAATCATCGCTTCCAGCTTTTCACGAGCTTCATTCAAAAGTTTTAGATCCGTCGGGTAGGCGATATCTGCAGGTGCACACGTGGCATCGATTAAGAGCACTCCTTGATGTGTCTCCGGGGCGTCTGTCTCCTTCTCTTTTTCTTCAGAGGGCGCAGAAGATGAAGGCGTTCCGCGATGATCATCATCGGCATCACCATCGCCACTATCTTGAGATTGTTGGTCTTCCACGATCCACGCATTGATTTGATCAATCATCTCACGGGATATACGTTTGCGAAAGTGAGTCATGGTCGAAGCATCGAAAGGCGCTGCTTCCGAAAATTCAGGCAGGCCATGGAAGTATTGAAGATACGGATTTTCGGTGATCTGTTCGACGGTTTCACGGTCACTCGTGCCCAGTTTCTCTTTGATAATCAATGCACCCAGAGCCATTCGGACCGAATACGCTTGGTTCCCCTGGGTCAGGTCTTTCAGGGTTTCTTTAGGCTTCTTCGACTTACCACCATGGGATCAAGCTTGCCAGCACGACCCAACGGTTATTTGGGTTCAGTCGGCCACCGAATGGTAGAAAAAAGTCATCGGGTGAATAAAGACATGAGATTATACCACGCTTGCCATGTTTTTGAGCCACCTATGACACAATTTTGAGCCACGTCTGACATAAACTGAGCCATCTCCTATATAATAGATTTGCACAATATTGTGTAAATCTATTATATAGGAGGTTTTTTTGTGTGATTAATTATCGCGAAATCCTTAGGCTTCACGCCCAAGGCCTGAGTCAAAGGGAGATTGGATCGAGCTGTTCCCATTCGAGGAACACGATAAGTGATGTTCTAAAACGAGCACAAGCTCATAGCATCACTTGGTCCTTTGAGGTAGACATGTCGGATGCAGAGCTTCAAGAACTATTATATCCAGAAAGGACTGAAGGCTCTAACTTTAGGCGAAAACCAGACAGTGCCTATATTCACAAAGAGTTGGCAAAGAGTGGCGTAACCCTGTCACTGTTATGGGAGGAGTATTGTTTGAGCTGTAGGGCGAATCAAGAGATTCCCTATAGTTACAGACCACCCGTTCAACGGGTGGCTTGAATTCGCCCTATAAGGGCATGATACTTGCTGCGCCTAAAGGCGCGGTTTCACCAGCTTTATTTTCGGATTTTCTATTTTTTATCCCTATCTATTCTGTCTTCGATCATATCCGCCTCTTCTTGCTGCTGAATATATTCTCGAATGACATCTTTATTGAGACCGACAGTACTCACGTAATAGCCTTTCGCCCATAAATGTCTGCCATTTCCATATCTCCTTAATTCAGGAAACCGATCAAATACCATGAGGGCACTTTTCCCTTTTAAGTATCCCATAAACTGAGATACACTAATTTTAGGCGGAATCTTCACGTACATATGCACATGATCCGCACTTATACTCTCTTTGACCAGCTCCACATTTTTGTACTCACATAAACTTCTCAACACTTCCCCTACGTCTTTCCGTATCTTCTTGAAAAAGATTTTTCGGCGATACTTGGGGATAAATATGATATGATAACTACAGTCCCATCGGGTATGGGATAAACTTTTTGCACCCACGGGATACCGTCCTCCTTTGCTTTTGAATTTGGCTGGTGAAACCAATTCTATTATAGCAAAGGAGGACTTTATTTCATCACGCCTCACGGCACTTCCTATTCAATTCTCCCACGCATAGCGTGGGGCTTAGTGTCTGAGTCAAATAACAAGCCTATACGATTCCACGATCTAAGACACACGCACGCGACACAACTATTAAAATTAAATTTTCACCCAAAAGTCGTGCAGGAGAGATTAGGCCATTCATCCATTCAAGTAACCATAGACACTTATTCTCACCTTCTCCCCGGATTACAAGAATCGGCGGCCAAAGAAATCGGGTCTGAATTATTTGATCATGATAACACACAATCGGTTACTGGATTGGTGACATAATCGGTAATATCACAAAATAAAGATATGAGACATTATTATATTCGTAAAATCGGAACATTGAGCTTATTTTATTAATGAGCGACGGTCCTACTTGAAAATTTGCAGCAGCCTAAGGTTTCATGGTATGATCTAATTAAGAAGTTGTTGATGAAGTGAACACGAGTGTTTTGTTTCCTTTTGTAAAGGTATAAAGATCATTGAAAGCACATATCATAAAAAGACCGAAGGTGATATGAACACCGACGGTCTTCCAATAGAACTTGTCCTTAAAGGGCGATGTTCACTCACGAAGAGTAACCACCCGTTGATTTGGAACCTTAGGGGTGGTTACTACTTTTTTGTGTCGTCGTTTGCATCTTTCGTTAGCAGATACACTAGCGTAGCAACGCCTATACAAAGCATCGCTGCTTCATATACTGAAATCATGGAGGCCGTTCACCTCCTCTCCACCGTTAGAGACGGTAAGCCGTGACTAAACGATCGGAGAATTGGTGAACATCCCCCCCCTTGAGAACAATGTTCTACTCGAGTTTCGCACCTTGATAAACCAAGAAAAAATGGCCTTTGAATCCGCATAAAATCCATAAAAAACCCGCATGAACACAGGGCTTTTGGTATAATTAAGGTACCAATCCAAATCATGCCAAAAGGACGTGTTATCACATGCGGGGAAAAACCAAAGAGATTGAAAAAGTAATTCAAACTCATGGATTTTCAATTGATTCTATTGTAAGGGATGTTATGAAATCGTTCAACTTCCGCTCCCTTTGTCATAAGGTTGGATTCAAGAAACAGCAAGGATATCCCGTCACCGACATCATCACGTTAATGTTGGTGTTTCCGCTAATGCTT
>NZ_FNEN01000034.1 GCF_900100185.1 Natribacillus halophilus
CTCCGCGGCAGGTTGCCCACGTGTTACTCACCCGGCCGCCACTGTCTAGAAGTGAGAGGTGGGAAATGGGAAGTGGGATTTAGGTGACATCGGCTCTGCCGATGTCTACGACAGCTCACTTCTCACCTCTCAACTCTCACCTCTAGACCGTTCGACTTGCATGTATTAGGCACGCCGCCAGCGTTCGTCCTGAGCCAGGATCAAACTCTCCATAAAAAGTTCCGCTTCGCACACGGGGGTGTGCGTTGCGCTGGCTTGATTCATTCTTCTTACGCTTGGCTTTCATTCAGTTTTCAAAGGGCAAATGTCGGCATCCCCTGTTGAGAGCGCCACTATTCATCATATCACCGCACGGCTATAATGTCAACCATTTTCGATTGATTTTTTCAGGCTTTATACTAATGAAGGCCTGATTAATGCGATGACGTTGAAAATAATATCACTTCATATAGAAAGTGTCAATGCATTTTGAGCGCTCCCATTTTATTCTAAATTTAAAAGCAAAAATAGACGGGCGGAACCGTCTATTTTTGCCTTAACCCGGAAGTACAAGTAAATGGACCGCAAACAGCATAAATACACCGGGAATGCCTAAAAAGCCGGTAACCGCTGATGTGAAGAGATTAATCGGCATATGCAATCCGGCCAAATTACCGAACAGGTTGACTAGAAACAGCGCGAGGGCGCCTACCATGATGCGGACAGCTCCATTCCCCAGCCACTTAAAAGGCTTCTTTATGGGGACGCCGAGGAACATCAGTACAACAATACCAAGTCCAACGGCTGCAACAGTGAGAACCGGATCCAAAGCTATCGCCTCCCAAGCTTTTTCTCTATCATATGCCCGGACATAAAAAGACTTGCCTAAAATAAGACAAGTCTTTTCTAAATTTGCTTTTTTAGCCTACGGGCTTCTCTTAACAAAAAACGATATTTCGCTTCTTCCATCTTCATTTGAGTCAACACTTCATCACTTGGATCAATGCTTTTGGCCAATAATTCTTCCTGGCGCTGGCATTTTTCCTTTTGCCGACTAATGAGTTGGTAAAGGCGTTCTTCTTCTTTTTTTCTTATCTTTTGTTTTTTTCCCATGACCTACAGTTCACGCCTTCCTTCAACCGCTCGGGAAAGCGTGACTTCATCGGCGTATTCCAGATCGCCTCCAACCGGAAGGCCGTGGGCAAGGCGCGTGACCTTTATTCCGGTCGGCTTGATCATTCTGGATAAATACATCGCTGTCGCTTCCCCTTCAATGGAGGGGTTCGAAGCAAGGATCACTTCCTGTACGGTGTCGTCTTGCAGTCGTTGAATCAATTCAGGAATGCGAATGTCCTCGGGCCCTACCCCGTCCATCGGTGAAATCGCACCGTGCAATACATGATATAGCCCACTGTATTCCTGCATTTTTTCCATGGCCATGACATCTTTGGAATCTTCAACGACACAGATAACGGATCGATCGCGATGGTTATCATTACATATGATACATGGATCCTGATCAGTGATATAAAAGCAGGAAGAGCAATGGGTCAAGTCACGTTTCGCGTTAACGAGCGCTTTGGCAAAATCGAGTACATCATCTTCTTTCATATTGAGTACATAAAAAGCGAGACGGGTCGCGGTTTTCGGACCAATACCCGGCAATTTCATGAAGCCGTCGATCAGTTTAGATATCGGAGCAGGATATTGCACGCGTCGTCATCCTCCTAAAACATTCCAGGTGGCAAATTCATCCCTTTCGTAAACTTGCCCATATCTTGTTCCACCAGTTCGTCTACTTTGCCCATGACTTCGTTGATCGCCGCCAAAATTAAGTCCTGGAGCATATCGACATCTTCAGGATCAACGACCTCTTCATCAATTTCGATATCAACGATGCGTTTATCTCCGGAAGCGACGATTTTGACAGCGCCCCCGCCCGAGGTGGTTTCAACGGTTTTTTCCTTAAGTTCTTCCTGGGCCTCCTGCATTTGTTTTTGCATCTTCTGCATTTGTTTCATCATGTTATTCATGTTCTTCATTTTTCTTCCTCCTTTAATTGTGGATCGTCGACGATCTCGACTAAATCCGGGCCAACAAGTTTCTCCGCCTCGCTGATCAGGGGGTCTTCCTCGTTTGTCTCGTCCGGTGTTTCCGTTGTTGCTGCTTGTTGTTGTTTGCCCCGGTATGCTTCTTTTAGCTGATCCCAATCCTGTTTGAGAAGCGTGAGGATCTGGTAACTATGATCATTGTTGGACGCGATAGCCTTTTCTGTCAACGTTCGGAATTTATCGGCGATCATCCCCCGGTGCATTTCGTTTTGAAAAACGAGGAGCACTGCATCCGTCGTCGCCGCCACGGGCTTCGCATCGTTTAACCACGCGTGCGCGGGTACACTTTCGTTTTTAAGTGTTTGCAACGTATTTGCCCAGCGAGATTCGATTTTTACCCTTTCATCCTTCGAAGCACGCGAAAGTAATTGTTGAGCTTGTTTGACTCCCGCCCCGTTGCCGGAACTTGTACTTGACGTCATCGGACGGTCCCGAGGCACTTCTTGTTCGC
The DNA here is from genome assembly GCF_900100185.1 of Natribacillus halophilus. Lineage (GTDB taxonomy): Bacteria > Bacillota > Bacilli > Bacillales > Marinococcaceae > Natribacillus > Natribacillus halophilus. The sequence continues at coordinate 2,542 of NZ_FNEN01000034.1, forward strand.
GCGGCGATGAGGTGGTGACCGATTCATTTTCATTGGCCTGCTGTCCTTTTTCAAGCGCGCGGATGTCCGCTTCAAGTTTTTTGACCTGTTCCGTCAACTGCTGAACTTGCTGATCGTTCGCGGGGGCTTGCCCGGAAGGTTCGGTGTCTCGCTGACAGATATGAATAAAGGCCATTTCCAGAAAAATTTTCGGATGGGAAGAGCGTTTCATTTCCCGGAGTTCGTCGTGGAGGGCGTCGATGGTTTTGTAGGCCCACTCGCTTTCTATTTGCTCTGCCAGAGATCGAAAAGCCTCGTCGACCTGCACACGATCCAAAAGCTCGCCCGCCTCCGGCGCCGCCTGATAAAGCAACAAATCGCGCAAATAATAAATCGTGTCTTCCATAAAACGAAGCGGATCTTTCCCTCCCCGTATCAAGGCATCAGCCGCCTGCACCGCCGCTTTAGCATCCCGATCGATCAATGCCGAAATCGTTGAAGCAAGGAAAGATTGGGACACAGCACCCGTTATCGCATGGACATCCGCTGCCGTCACTTTTTCTTCTGCAAAAGAAATCGCCTGATCAAGAAGGCTCAGTGCGTCCCGCATTCCGCCTTCAGCCGCGCGGGAGATGAAATGAAGGGCCTCCTCTTCAACTTCTATATTACCTGTAGCAACAATCTCCTTCATCCGTTCCACGATGGTCTCCCCGCTGATCCGTTTGAAATCAAAGCGCTGGCAACGAGAAACGATCGTGAGCGGAACTTTGTGGGGTTCGGTCGTCGCCAAAATAAAAACCGCGTGGGGAGGCGGCTCTTCCAGTGTTTTTAACAGAGCATTAAAAGCACCTGTAGAAAGCATGTGAACTTCATCGATAATGTAGACCTTATAGCGGACGTCGCGTGGTGCGGCGATAACGTTCTCGCGTATGTAGCGAATTTCGTCTACCCCGTTGTTCGAAGCCGCGTCAATTTCGATCACATCGACAACCGACCCATCCTGAACCCCTCGGCACGCCTCACATTGATCGCACGGCTCAGGCACCGGCGCGTGTTCACAGTTAATCGCCTTCGCAACAATCTTGGCGGCACTCGTCTTGCCCGTGCCTCTCGGTCCGCTGAATAAGTAGGCATGGGCAAATGTTTGCTGGCGAAGCGCATTTTGCAACGTTTGCGTAATATGATTTTGACCGGCGACATCCTCCAGTCGCCGCGGACGCCAGACACGATAAAGCGCTTGATAACTCAACAAAAGCCCCCCTTGGCGATCATAACTATTTTTATTATACGGTTTTCTACCCTCTTTTTCAAAATAAAAAAGAACCAGCTACGGTTCTTTTCGGCTTCGCCTTCTTAATTACGGGTTCTATTTCGGCCTACTTTCGTAATCATCGGCCAACTTTGATACCCAATCCTCATCCAGCCCAGTGATTCGGGCAATTTCCTTTGGTTTGACACCCTCCTTCAACATACTAAATACTACTTCTTTCCTTCCTTTCTCCAAACCTCTTCTCTCACCCTTTTCCTCGCCTTCTTCTCTTCCTTTCTTCAAGCCTCTTTTTTCACCCTTTTCTTCGCCTTCCGCAATCAGGCTGTTCCGCTCCAGCATGGACTCTTCTCGCGCTTCATAAAGCCGGCGGGTTTCGGCATCGCCGCTTAGTTTTTCCAAGCGTTCCTCCGCTTTTCGAATCACGGGATCCATGACGGTTAACTCCTTTCTTTCAGAATAGCAGCCATCGATGTAGAGGGTCCTGCAACGATTTCTTCATTTTTTTGAATTTTTGCTTATGTACATTTTATCATAAAAAGAGCCAAGCGGTGTTTGGCTGATAAAAAAAGAACCCAAGCTTCTAGCCTGGGTTCCCTCTCATATGTATGCCGTGCACCTTCCTTCGATAAGCATATCATAAGCGGTACCTAAGCAGTTAGCTCGATCCAGGCGCCTCCGCGGCACACGAAAGGTCTCGCTTACTGCTGCTTCCTTCCGGACCTGACAGGGTTCACGAGTTTCCGTTGCGCGGAACCCGGACGTCAACACCACTTACAAAGGGCAGTCCCTACAATATGCAAACCTGGGGAAGGGATTCGGCCTCGCTCTAGCGGATTGCGAGTTAAGGGCACCGCTACCTCCCCGCTTAGCACGGCATATTTCAGTATAAATCATAGCCTTTTATAAATCAACGGGTATATTATCATCGATGGTTATTGCCCTTTTTCCATATAAGGATGTTCCCCGCATTGTTCACAAACTTCAGCCGGAACATCCTCGATGATGATCTTTTTTTACTCAATTCCTCTTCCTGGTACGCAAATCTCGAAAAAAAGATGACAACCGTTCGCTGCATTCGTCTTCCAACACCCCGCCGACGACTTCGCTTACGTGATTAAAGCGCGCGTCATCGAGGAGGTTCATCAACGTGCCCGCGCAGCCGGCTTTTGGATCCGCCGCGCCAAAAACCAACCGCGGGATCCGCGATTGCAGAATCGCACCCGCACACATAGGGCAGGGTTCCAACGTCACATATAACGTACACCCTTCCAACCGCCAGGAACCGATCATCTCACTGGCGGCACGAATCGCCAGGCATTCCGCGTGGGTGAAAATATGCTGTTCCTGCTCACGGCGGTTATATGCGCGGGCGATCACCCTGCCCTCATATACGATAACCGCACCGATCGGAACCTCATTCTCCTCCTCGGCTTTAGCAGCTTCCCCAAGTGCCATTTCCATATAGAATTCATCTTTTTGTTTCATGTGAAACTTCCTTTTTTGGCAGATAAGAAACCATCATGGCGGCTGAGCATACCGCCACCATCTATCATGTAAACAACTGATTTAGCGCAAAAAGTATAATCGTGACATATGTTGGTTATACGGCTTGGCGATAAGCCAAGTTTTCTTTAATATAAAAAAGCAACTCATTTTTGAGAGCTGCACGGTTCTTTTCGTCATTATGATAAATTCACGGGCACGTTTCTGTTCATATTCAGATACTTGCTCAACACATCTACGCACAACTCTAAGTTACAACCTTACAGAAAGATGAGAAAGATTACAACAAACGTTCATGATACTCCCTCAATAGGTTTATTATTTAAACATAAAATAACTTTCTTGTGTGTTGCGACACAGCCATAATTCTATATCTTTTATCTCTACTGCTTTTTCCGCTACTCTAAGAGTGAATTCAAAAAGCTCCACGTCGCTAACCAATAATTCATATCCATTAATCGCTAAAAAGGTAAGACAACTTTTGGCAGCTGTCCTTTTATTGCCGTCTGAAAAATACTGATGTGTTGCGAATCCTTCTAAAAGCACAGCTGCCTTTGCAAAAACATTTGTATAGGCTTCTTGGCCAAAGAGTACCATAAAAGGCTTTTCGCACATATAATCTATTAACCCTGGTTCATTTTCACCTGATGAACCCCCATACTCATTTAACGCCTCTTCATGAAGATACCTAACGTCTTCTGGGTCTACTCGTAGAAATTCTGCACTCAATTCTTACTCAACATTCTCATCGCTTTATCATATTTCTTATCTATGGTTTTAGAAGCCCGTTTAATCAATTTCTTCCTTTCTTCGTCAGTTATTTTAGATTTATTTTTTACTTTCTCATGGAGTGAAGCCATTTCTTCATCCCCTTCCCCTTTGCGCAAACCATCACCACCTTTTGGGATATAGTATGCGCATTCTTATATAAAGTATACCACATGCATTGTATGTGGGCCAATCAGCAGATTTTTGTTAATTAAATCAATGTTTATTACCTTTTAATGAACGTATGGTTTTTCAAAATTCTCGAAGCGTCGCTTCCATCGTATCTCTTTTGCATTGTCCAATCAATATTCTTCCCAAGAACAAAAAAAGACCGCTTCTCCAAGTGGTCTGTGGTGTGTTTATGGCGGAGGAGGAGGGATTCGAACCCCCGCGGGCCGTTAAGCCCCTGGCGGTTTTCAAGACCGCTCCCTTCAGCCGGACTTGGGTACTCCTCCGTATGTATTTCTGTCAGTGACAAAAACCATCTTAGCATGTCCCTATGATGAATGCAAGGTGATTTTTATAAAAATTTCAGGCGTTCGCGTGTCTGATGGTATCACGTAATCCGTCCCGGAGCGTGGTTACTGGTTGCCACAGAAAGTCCTTCGTTATTTTGCTGTTGTCCAAATAACTCTTTTCAATATCTCCAGGTCTTATCTCCCCGTACTGAGGGCGATATGGTTTATCCAAAAGGGCACACATGTCATGTAAAAGGTCTGTGATGCTCGTCTCTTCTCCCGAGCTAACATTATACACCGCAGCCGTCTGTTGCCCGCACAAACAGGTAACGACCGCCCATGCCACATCTTTCACATAAATAAAATCTCTCGTTTGCTTGCCATCTCCGTAAATGACGGGTTGTTCACCATTCAACAATTGCTCGATAAAAATGGTGATCACCCCTGCTTCCGTATCCGCGCTTTGCCTTGGACCGTACACGTTGGCAAACCGCAATACGTGCGCATTTAGATCGTACATGCGGCTGTAAGCTTTCACATACGCCTCGCCGGCATATTTGGAAACGCCGTACGGAGAGAGCGGCTCTACAGGCGCATCCTCGGTGATGGGCAACGTTTGCTGATCGCCATAAACCGCTGCTGAAGAGGCATATAAAAAGTGTTTAATCCCGTATTTCCTGGTGAGTTCCAATACATTGATCGTACCATTGATATTGATATTAGCGTCATATTGGGGCGCTTTTATTGACGTAGGTGCTTTACTCTGGGCTGCCAAATGAATGACCCCGTCAATGTCATCATGAAGCCGGAAAAGCTCTTCCAACTTTTCCGCGTCTGTAATATCAACTTCAAAAAGTTCCATGTTATTCACATGTTCGTGCTTCCCGGAACTCATATTATCAGCAATGACCACCTGTTTCTCCTGGTGAATCAAAAGGTCACACACGTGTGAGCCAATGAAGCCCGCGCCCCCCGTGACAAGTATTTTTTCCATCCTTCATACCCTCTCGCTTATCGATTATCAAAGGTGGGATCCTTTTTTTTCTCGATGGAAGACGAGCGTTCCTCTTCTTCCTCTTCGTTTTCCGCGCCTTCAGTTTTCGACTTATCAAATAAAACCATGAACGTTTTTAACAAAATAATTATATCCAACCAGAAGCTGTAATTGCGGATATAATACAAATCAAACCGTAATTTATCATCGGCTTCCGTGCTGTATTTGCCCATGATCTGGGCATAACCGGTAATCCCGGGTTTAACGGTATTGCGATAGCTGTAATGATAATATTGTTTGGCAAGTTGTTCTATAAAATACGCACGCTCCGGCCGCGGTCCGACCAATGACATATCTCCCTTTAGCACGTTATATAATTGCGGGAGTTCATCCAGCCTCGTCGCGCGAATCCATTTGCCGACTTTTGTAATCCGGTCGTCATTTTCTGTCGCCAACGTAGGGCCTGTTATTTTTTCCGCCTCTTCAATCATGGAACGAAATTTATACATCATGAAAGGCTGATCATTCTGACCGAGCCGTTCCTGTTTAAAAATGATGCTCCCTCGTGGGCTTTCCAGCTTAATCAGCAAGGTCGTCAATAACAAAAGCGGAGAAGCCACGAGCAACATTCCCCCTGACGCAACGATGTCAAAGGTTCTCTTGATCAATTTTTCATCCCACGTCAAGCCAAACGGCTTCACGGACATGGCCAGCGTATCCTCAAGCGGCGTCACCTGGGACCGTTGCATAAGCAATTCATATAGAGTTGGAATAACATATACCACTTTATTGCATTCCATGGCATGATAAATGATCTGCGATTTCTCTTCTTTACTGATATTCGGACACAGCAGCACATAGTCCACTTGCCGAAAATAACGATTAATAAGCTCTATCGGCGTATCGGTGGGAATATGCCTGACACGTGTCCCCTTCAACATCGGATGTGTCGCTTTGTCCATCATCTTTTTCGCTTCTTCTCCGTCACCGATGAGAAGAACCTTGCCGACCACGTTGCGCCGGATCAACTTGAGATAAGACATTTTCCAAAAGACCATGAATAAAATCGTCAAAATGCTGGCGATTAATATAATCGACCGTGGCAGGGCAAACTCTCTAAACAGGTAAGAAGCTGCCATGGTTAGAAAAGCCATAAAACTGACCGCAACGAAAATTTTCAAAAGGACATCCCAAATTGTATTTTTTCTACTTAAAGCATAAAGTTCATATACAGAGATAAAAAATAAACCGATTAACAAAATCCATGGCAATAAAGCCACAAATGATTCCCAGTTTTCCTGTGGAAAACCTCCATACCGTATATAGAAGGCAACGATATAAGCCGCCAATATACAGCCGAGATCCCCCAAGAGAATGATGAGTTTATGATTCCTTGATCCACTATTATCAGGCATTCTATACCTCTCCCGCTTCTTACCCGAAATAAATTTACGATATCGCTTATCGTATGTATGTATGTATGGAACCATTCATTCTACATCCTAACCATACCAAAAATGGACACAAAAGAAAACTGCAAAATGTGCATAAATTCTACAAGGTGATGACATTTATTACTGGCATATGGATATTTAAATGGCTCCGGGGTGAGCCGGAGCCATGGATCATTGATATTCAGGGATATCAAAGTATAAGTCAGGATTATTCAGTTGTTCATATAAGCTTTCCATGCGCGGGACTTGTTTGACAGCCCACCCAATATCCGTGGCATATTGTGGAAAACCGGGATTCGCAGGATTCCATCTCATCTTGTATAGCGTATTTTGATTATAATCATTGTGAACATATCTTTGCGAAATAAACTCTGCACCACCGATTATAGCTGCTTCCGGAGAAAACCATCCCTGATTATAGGCGTATATGGCTCCGAGTGTCTCCGGATTAGCATCAGCTGCACCAATCCCAAACGTATTGTACGTTGTTCTGATATTGCTTAAGTTGCTTCGATTACCGGAAGTAACGACTTGTGCATTACCATTGCCATTTGTACCTACTTCAATCCCGGTCGCCAATCTAGATGTCCCATGCCCTGTTTCCAATAAAGCATGTGAAATGAGGTATATTTCATTCACCGAATGCTCATTTCCGGCATCAATAAAGGGTTGTCCCATACCGTCCAGGATCCCGGATCCAGATAAAACATTATTGAGCTGGCCGGCTGAAACCCCGACACTTTCGGTTAATAAAAGGTGTTGAAACCTATCGTTATTACTGGGGTTAAGATATTGCGCTACCTCAGACTCGCTGGCATTTTGAAACCCGCCAAGTGCAGAGGATATCTGCGGTGAACCATTCATTTGTGTTGATAAAGCTTCCTCAAACACAACATCGTAGCTTGTATAGGCAACGTGCTCATTATCAGATGTCTCAAAAAGCTCTACCAGATTCCCGCTTACATATGTCGGTCCACTGACACCCTCGAGCTGAATCTTATACCAACCGTCGATTTCACCCACTATATAGACTCGCTCGCCACGCGGGATCGAACTGACTTGATCATAAGAGGTGCTGGGACCTTCACGAACTCTTAGGGATACGTTTGCATCGACATAACCAACAGTAAAAGATTCAAAGGTAACTAAATTGCCACTGACGTAAGTTGGGCCATTGACATCTTCCAGCTGGAGCTTATACCAACCGTCAATTTCACCCACGATATCGATTTGTTCCCCGCGTGGGATCGAACTGACTTGATCATAAGAGGTACTGGGGCCTTCACGAACGTTTAGGGAAATATTCGCGTCTACATAGCCAACATCTTCCTCCGGTATAGTAACCGGAACAATATAGTCCCCGGAGACGTACGCTTCTTCACTGAAACCTTCACCACTGATCTGGTACCAACCATCCGAGGTTTCGCCTTCCAGCTCTACTCTCGTGTAGTCTTCCAGCCCCCCGATCGTTTCGTGGTCCGTACCGGGACCGCTACGTACGTTCAAATAGGAGGACTGCACGACACCGTGACTGTATTCGGGTTCGGTCAGTTCTTGCGTTTCTTCGGGCGTGATATAACTGCCGCTCACGTATGTCGGTCCATTGACATCATCCAGTTGTAATTTATACCAACCGTCAATCTCTCCGACGACTTCCA
>NZ_FNEN01000039.1 GCF_900100185.1 Natribacillus halophilus
TGTTCATCGGCTTTCGTTATATCAGCGCCATAAATGACATACGTATAGATATTTCGCCCTGTTTTGTCATATAAGGCTGTATCATACAATTTGAATCGTTTGAGATCGTTTATGTTGAAGGTTGTTTGAAACTCAAGATGAAGGTAGGTGTCATCTTGTAATAAAAACACGAAATCCATGCGGCGTTCGTTGACATCAATCACCGGTAAATCCGTTGGTTCCACACGAAGAATAGGGGCGGTATAGATCCCATAAAAGTTCAACGCTTTTTGGCCAAATTGTTCCGTCATAGCCTTAAAAATAATATCATAATTCTTTTCGGAGATCTTTTTCTTTGGCATGCCCTCACCTCGCCTTAATTACATTATACCATGGATGTTGATTGTTGTGTGAAGGCATCGAGTCTAAAAACATACTCACGTGACACTATTAAAAATAATTTCCCCGCAAAGTCGTTCAGGAGAGATGAAGCCCTTCATTCATTCAAATAACCATCGACATTTATTCACATCTTTTCCCTAGCGTGAGTTTCCTACGCCAAAGCTAAAAAATAGCCTTAAACCCTTGGCATATAAGGGATGACAAGTGCCCTGGCGTGTATACACTAAAAGTCTTTGTTCGCCAGGGTGTCATATAAAATGTTCAATTCTGAATCCATGTCTTCTAAGCGCTCTTCTTTTTGGGGCTTTTCATTCAAATCATAAATGGTGTAAATCTCAGCCAAGCGAACGTCGCTCAATCGATCCAGCAACGTTTCCACGTTCATTCGGTAGCCAGCTTCTTTTGCCTTCTTCCACAATAACTGTGAAAGCAGGAGGCCGATCAGACAGGTAAAGGTATGGACCTTGATCTTTTGATCAGTCCAATGAAACTGCGGCGTTACGGCGTGATAAAAAGGGTTCTTCAGATGCTTGAATACTTGTTCGACGTGGTTTTGACCTTGGTAAGCTGCGTTGATCTCCGCATCCGACCATTCGTGTCGACTGGTTGTAATGATGCGTTTGCCAAAGTAAACCTCTGTGACCCATTGATAGGCCGATAAATCGCAAATCCAATCAAGATCAAAACGGCCGTTTCCTTTTTCATGCAGAAACACCTTCAGGATAAGGTGGCATTGCTCTCCTTTTAAAATGCCATGAATCTCCCGTTCGAGCGCTTCTTTTTCCCGTTTGTGAGCCCGCGGGTTATTCAATTTGTCTTTGAGTTCCTGTAACTGCTGCTGTTTTTTGGCCATGGACTGATGTAGACCACGGATTTGTCCCTGACGTAATCGATCACTCACATAAAGAACCAAGGTTCGATCCTTGCCCCACACCTCCTTTTGTGTGCGATAACAGGATATTTCATTCTCTCCAATCTCTAACGGGGGTATATTTTGAGAAAGGAATGTTAACCAAATCCTTATGATAGGCCGGTGATAACGATGCGACGTAAGAAATTTCGGAAGCATCCAGTTCAGCGAAGTTCTTTTTCGTATGACTGCCCTTGTCAAAGACAACGGTAAACTCCTCCACTGCCAATTGCAATTCAGTCAATTTGTTCCGTAATTGATGTAGAAAAGGAATAAACCGGGTGCTGTCCACTTGATTGCCCTCATAAACATTCGACAGCACCGGAACAAGGAATTCCCTTGTAACAACCTGAGCCAATCCAAATTGTTTCAAATCATTGCGTTTTTGTTGATTGCGTCCTCGTTTGGCCAAGTCCGATTTCTCATTGGTTGAGGCAATGTGGGTCGCAAAATTGGTTAAATCATAAAACAATAAACGCGACGACAATAAGCCTTGTTCCACCATGTGGCGCGTGAGCGCTTGTTCCGCTGCTTCCAGTTGGGCATCGGTAATCGTATCCATCTGGTCCCAAAAATGTCGGCTATCCAATTTATCCGATGTAAAACCCGCTAAAGCCGGCAATGTGGTTTGGTTGGCCCACTCTGAAAAGCCTCTTTTGCTTCCGGGTGACAGAGACCGATAAATGGCTGCCAATAATAACGACTTTCCAACCGTCTGCCCGTCCCGTATCCGATCGGGAAAGTGCTGTTCAAAAATGTTGAGGACGTTTAGTTCAGCAGCCGTTTGCCACAATAGATGGACAGCTCCGTGAGAACGAGAACGAACGTTTTTAATCAATGGCCCGTTTCTTAGTTTATACATCAATTGCTCAGCTGTGCCCAAATGCATTAAAACGACAGGGCGCGGTTTGCCATTGACCCGCCTGGATTCAACGATTTGCCAGTATGTGTGCTTACCTACTTTTTGCTTTCTAATCGTAGCCATAATTAGTTTATACACAAATCGCCCTGTAAACCCTGTCATAACAGCATTATCAGGAAATTATAGGAAACTCACGCTAGTTTTCAAACGTCCGAAGGTTTAAGGATTCACGCGTTTCTTGAGGGGTCATGGGTTCGATGCTTAGGCCCTGAAGAATGCCAACGGCTTTGTCGACCAGTTGGGCGTTGGTTCCCAGCACACCTTTGTCTAGATACAGGTTATCTTCCAAACCCACGCGCACATTTCCACCAAGTAGCGCAGTCTGAGCAACCATCGGTAATTGCATACGACCAATGCCAAAAGCGGACCAACTTACGCCTTCGACGATACGGTCTCGCATGTAAGTGATTGTTTCAGCATCTGCGGCTGCTCCCCAAGGAATGCCTAGGCAAAACTGGTACATCGGATGACCGTCAATCAAACCTTCTTCAATCAGCTGATTGGCTAAACGGATCTGTCCTGTGTCAAAAATCTCCAGCTCGGGTTTCACGCCACTTTGCTGGATAAGCACTGCATGTTCACGCAACCAACCGGCCGGTCCTAGATACACTTGATCACCGAAATTGATGCTACCACAGTCGAGCGTGCATATTTCCGGAAGTAACTTCTTCACAGGTTCGTGGCGTTCTTTCGGTGTTTGGATATCGGTTCCCGCCCCTCCCTGTGTCGGGTTGTAGAGATCAGGAACGAAGTCGCCACCACCACCTGCCGTTATGTTAAGCACCACATCCGTTTCAGACTCGCGAATACGCTCCACAACTTCGCGAAAAAGATCTACATCATGACTCAAACTCCCTGTTTTCGGATTACGTACGTGAATATGAGCAATGGCCGCTCCCGCTTTTGCAGATTCAATAGCAGCATCCGCAATTTCCTTCGGCGTAACCGGAACATGGGGGCTTTTTCCCGATGTCTCTCCTGCGCCTGTTACTGCAGCTGTAATAATTGTTTTGTTAGCCATCCATAAGAACCTCCTTCTTTATTGTGATTGTTATATCCATGTTTTCCCACCATACATGATAGGTATCACACTTGAGATCAAAAATTATTGAAAAACGTATTATAAATACCCCCAGACTATTCCAACGATACATATAATAGTGACTACACCTATACCAAGGAAATCTATCCTATTAAATGGTTTTCCAAAATCATAGGCAGGGTCTTCCATTATCTTTGTTCTTTCCTCAATTTCCTTTTGAACTTGTTCTTCTAAAATATCGTTATTACTCATTTTAAACACTCCCCGTATAGAAATTTCTTCCCACCGTATCGATGCCTAAATAAAAGGAAAACTATAAGTTTGATTTATATTCCAACACAACAATCAGTGAGACAATGATCTCTGATTTGCCCTGAATCGATGAAGTTAATTATTATTTTCATAACTCAACTATCTACATGTTTATTTCCCATAATATTATCTGAATTTTTTTCGTATGGTTTTTCATCAACCTCCCTCTTTGTAATTAGATATTCTTCCATATGCTCTTGATTTCTCAGATTTTCATGCCATTAGGATCTACCAGCACCAGAGTGCGCTTCT
>NZ_FNEN01000036.1 GCF_900100185.1 Natribacillus halophilus
CACCAATTTTATCGATAATCAAATTTCGAAAAGTGCTTTTTCCACTACCGTTATTACCCGCAAATACAAAGAATATTGGTTGATGCGTATGCATTAGGCTTCACCATCATTATTGAATGGAACAATGTGGCCATTAGGAAATTCTTTAACAAGCTTTCCGTTTTTTTCATATATAATATATGTCTTATTTGCTTTGGCATCAATTCTTGCTCGCTCACCGGTCATCTTAGCCCATTTGTCGACCCAGCCATATTTTCGTTTGGATTCATTATTTTGTTGCTTCAACATAAGAATCACCGCCTATTTTTAATTATATCAGATTGTTGGTTTAATTATAATATCAGTTGTTTCCACATTGTTATTTTCATACTAACTGAATAGGACAAGACTGTTCCGCAAACGAAGCGCTTTTGCGGAATAAGTATGACGCTAAAGGGGTTATTTTGGATGAAATTCGCTTGGATTGCATGGTGGATCGTAAATGCTTTTTGGTTGGCTTTATTCGCATCAGGGTCGATTTTGTTAGCACAAAGAGACGTAGATGCAACTGGTGCGGTTCAAACGCCTGGAATTATTATGTTAAATATTTTGGTTTTAGCGATGCTTTTTATAATTCCTTTGCTCATTCAGATTGGTTGGTTAGTTGTAATGTTAGTCGTAAAAAATAAAAGAAATAAAGAAATGACTGTTCAAGAATAGAGGCGCGATTGCGGAATAACAGGGATGGCGCTCTCCTAAAGAATAGAGTATATTGTAGCATAATCTTATTGGTCCAGAGAGTTTAATTGCACCACATAAGAGGAATATGATCAAAAAATGGGAATGATTTTTGGTAAGGAAATGGTAAAATGCATGATTATGTCCGAAATATGATCGCAATTGTCGTGATTGTCCCCGTGTTTATTGCGACTTTCCATGTTTTGTTCAACCCTACTTTATGGTTCGCCGCATTTACAATAGTAGCAGGGATTTATGCTATATATACTAATATTAAGGGCTTGATGGAAGAACGAAAGTTACATTCCCAGTGAGGATTTTATTCCATATATGCATCAGTAAAGGGAGGCGCTTATGAACGAGCTAAATTATAATTCTGTTCTTGATCGCTTGGTGGAGATATATGAGTCACTATCCGTCGGAAAGCTTATGCTTATTACATTCCCCGCAGCGATGATTGTGACCTTTATTTACTTATTTACGAGAGATGTTTTGCAAATGATTTGGTTTACTTTATTTTAAGAAGGCAGGATCTTCTGTAATCAATTAACGAAGCGCGTTAATCGAACAAGTAGGAATTGTGTGTTAAAGAGGAGGCAACTCGATGAGATCAAAAAGGATAAGAAATGTGCTTATCGGGTTAATTTTTACGGTCACGGCTATGATGACAATTAGTATTGCTTTAAGCTACAACGGATTTATAGAAGCAAAAAGTGCTTGTGTGGAAAGCAATGGAACTATTACAGAGGAAAATGTAGATGTGTTAGCTTTAAATTGGTCAGTATCTTGTGAACAGTAATTTGTAGTCATGATTATTAAAGAATTTATTTAAGCAAACGAAGCGCATATCAGGAATAAGGACGGAAATATTTCCTCCGTAGGTGGACCGTTGAACACTTTAGTTTGGATCGAATATAAGATATAATAAGGGCACAGCTTTATGGAGGTGTATCATATGTCTATTCCAGATAAAATTATTCAGGAAATTGACATGTTGAGCGAGCAAGAAAGACAAAAGGTGCTTGCTAAAATTAAAGAAAAATACATGTCTAAAGATGTTATTTTACTAAGTGAGAATTATGCTTGGTGGGATAATGAGGAGGATGACATTTACAATGAGCAGTAAGACGAAACAGGGCGAGGTTTGGTTGGCAGAAGTCCTTTTTAAAGGAAAGCGCGAAACTAAGCAACGCCCTGTAATTATTGTCGGTAATGAATTGGCAATAGATGTGGATGTCATCATTGCCCCAGTTACTAGTCAGCAGCCCAGAAATCAATTTGATGTTGCTTTAGAGTATTGGAAAGACTCCGGATTGCTGAAGCCATCTGTAGCTCGTACTTCAAAAATTATTTCTGTGCATGGATCTGAATTGAAACGCTATATAGGCGAATTACATAAGCATGATCTTGAGCGGGTGCTTCATATGTGTAGAAATTTATTCTAGCAATTTTTAATTTTTGTTCTTCCGCAAACGAGCGCGATTCTGGAATAACAGGTATTGCGCTCAGTATTGGCTTATTAGGTTAAGTATGCGCAGATGGGGGAGGTTTGTCATATGAGAGATATCGTGATCCCCTTCGAGAGATGAATTTATCTGTACATATAAATTTTTGGAATTTAAAGGTGTTGATAGGATGCAGAATCAACAGCAGGAAGTAAGCGAACGGGAGCGTACAGAGAGGAAAGGAGCGTTGGGGCTCATAAGTGTTCCAGTTCTAATGAGCATTTTTGCAATCGCAACACCTGAATTTGATTGGTTCTATGCATGGTTCCTTTCAAGCATAGTTGGTCTGTTGATCATCTATGGATTAATCAATGTTATAACAAAGAGACATCACGATAGAAAGCAAAGATTTATCTATAATATAGTTGTTCTCAATATTAGTGCACTCTTTATGCTCATAATGACATGGAGAGTGTATGACGAGGCTTTATGGTTAGGGTTATTGTTATTAATTGTTTATTTCCTTGTTTTAGCCCTTGCTATTATAAAAAGAAACTATTTTTTAGGAGTTATAACACAACCTAGAAAAAACTCTGTTGGAGGGAAAATTTATGCGATTGTTTTGTTAGCGGCTGCAGTTATTGGACCTTCAAGTTATGGTTATGCAGTAGCGATTAGCTCGCAACATGGAACTGGAGTAGCTATGACAGTATTGGCATCAATGCTTGTTCCTTTTGCTTATCTAATAGTGTTAATGATAACTCCATCATATGAAGGTGTAAAACAAGCGAGTGAATCATAATTCGAAAAAAGGCGGACAAGTAATAAATTTAATGGTTGCTTTTCTTCAATTAACGAGCGCTTTAATGGAATAAAAGTTGTCTTAAAATAGGCCATTTTGTGGAATAAGAGGGAGGGAGTTGATGACGCTTAAATATTATTTAATTACAGCTGGAAAAGCATTTGCTTTCTCAGGTATCGTCTTAATCTTACTTTTAGGTGTCAGTTTCTTTTGGAATCTAAATATCCCGATGGAGCCTGTCATAACAACAATGATACTTTTCATAGCCATTGCCCCGGTACTTCAAAAAAATGCTGATGATCATAAACGTAATTATGGTAACTATCAAAATAAAGAAACACCATCTAAAAGGGAAATGATTTTAAGGTATGTCTTGTTTTGGGTTTTTGTAGCTTTAATTTTGGTCTTTATTTTACTCTTCCTCTAGTCCAAGTTTGTTTATTGAATACTTTCTTAATTACAGAATCGAAGCGCTTTAATGGAATAAAAAAATTGTTCCGGAATCTGGCAATTGAAGATTATCGATGAAAGATAAAACAGGGGAGGCGGCGATGTGAGTGGGTCGATAAATGTTTATCTTTTGGCCGTCGTTTTGATCTTTTTCATATTAACTGTTTTCGTGATTTTCATCAGAGACCATAAAGTAAAGATTTATATGTCGTTAGGTATATTAGTGCTATTTTTTCTTTTCTCTTATTTAGCAGCGACAATTCCGCAACAATAGAAGTGCACTAATCGAATATGTGTTGAGGGAGGGATAAAGTGAGCATCATCGGTACTGCCAATATTGCTCTTGCTGCATTTATGTCCATAGTTAGTTTCGTCATTTGGTTGGTTGTACCATCTGGTAAAAGGCAAAAGCGTCATTAGGAGAATGATCAATCTTCTTGAATCAAGGCGCTTTAATGGAACAAAAGTTATACCAGAAAATGGCCATATTATGGGGGGTCTTTTTTGGAAAGAGAAGTGAAAAAGGATTTAATTAAAGTTATATCTGTGCCTGCTATAGGCTCGGTTCTGGTGATATCAATATTATTTCTTTAAAGTTTTTGTCTAAACCTTGTTCCAGAAAAGAAGCGCAAGAACGGAACAAGACTCGCGCTCTTTCATGAATTTTTGGGGTAGATTGCAGAATGGAACTGTATCAAAAATACAGTCCAGTTTCGATGTAGCCCACCTTTAAAAGAGATTGGGCTTTCACGTTGAAGATCGGCAATATTTTGGGAGAGGTTAAAAATCGGGTTGTTTTTCTTTTATTTAATCTTCAACAGCTTGTTTTTTGTCATTCTTACTTTGGTTCACGAAATGGGACATTATCTCATGGGGCGATATATAGGTATCCCTAAACAAAATATGAAGATTGAAATGGGAAAGTTTCCACAGTATGTTGCCTTAAGAAAAGATGGGGAATTCATATCGCCTGTTGAATTTGAAAAATATATAGCTGCATATTTTGAGCATGATCCCAAAGGGCGCTATTCATTTCGATTTATTAATGCGGGATTCGTTGCAGAGTTTATAGTCATTTTAACTTTATTTCCGATATTCAACTTTCTTTTAGAGATACCCTCACTTAGTATATCACTCATTATGACAGCTTTAGCGGTATATGTTGGATATTTAGTTTTGAGTATTGGAATGAAAATTAAAACGAGAACTCCTTGGGGAGACTTCGGAGGCATGTGGGAGATATCAAAACCACGATCAGCATGCATTATTACTTTATCCATTGCGGCTAAAATCGTACTTCTTCTGGTTTCAATCTCGTTAGTTTATTCGTAATTTATTACGCAAAAGAAGCGCTTATGCGGAACAAGGATGACGCATTCCTCTGCTAGTCTGTGAGTGATATTGTTAGGCATCCATCCAACCAAAAAAGGAGGATTATTAATTGGGGGCCAGCTATTTTGCAAATCATTATTTCTCCATTGTCGTAGCTTTTACAGTCGGTATCGGAATATTGATCGTGCAAAGCATTATTTTTTTGCACCGTAAAAATAAACAATTAAAGAAATAATATCAAAGGACTATTCCGTTATTGAGCGCGCGCGACAAGTTCCGCTATAAACGCTTTGAAGCGTGAACATGCGGGGAATTAACGTAAATTCCAACTTTACAACAGAGGATGGGAATGACGGAACCATGTTTCCCGAAACCATCCCGTCAACAGATCCTGCATGCGTTAAGACTGACAGGTCTTAGGGTGTGAAGCACAGGTGATTCGGCAGAACGAAGGCTGGAGCCACTTTCAATGAGAAGGTATGCCGACGGATATGCCGCGCGGCTGAAAAACTGGATATGGTGAGAATGTTCTTACTGAAAAGAACTGACAAACTTCCGAATGTAAGGGTCTAGAGATTGACCATAGGGAAACTTATGAGTCATCCAACGATGACGTGAGTGGCGTGGAGTAAAAATGCGCTCTCTGAAACACGCTATACCAAACGACGGAGGTATCCAGCTCACAGGCTTAAAGGAAGCACCTATGTCCAGTATCGATAGCTACGTTGTAAGGGACTTGGAAAGCAAGGAACGTTGAAACAAGAGCTGTCACTCGAAACGTTTGCTATAAGACATATGTCGAAAAGCATTTATCTTTGTGAGGGTAGGGGTATGACCGAAGAATCTCCTGTAATGGGAGTGGAGGAACAGCCCCAAGTCTAGCGAATGGAACGATGGTTTTCCAAGCGTGCATCGCACCGATCGGGTAGGAATGTGTGATTTTACACAGTGCGAGCTTTCAGGCAAGAGTTTTCTGTTTGGGCAATAGTTTTTCTCTTGTGTGAAGGTAACGAGGAACTTATCATCTAGTATATGTCGTTAGATGGAGCGTGGAGTGCGGGGAAATCCTGCATGCTCCATGTGGAGCAGGGGAAAAGCCGGAGATAACATCAAACGCTTACCTATTGCTAACTTATCTGGAATAAGGATCAGCGCTCGCATTGTATATAAAGGCTCTTTTCCTTCTTCAAGTAAAATGAGAAAATAGCAGTTGAATTAAAATTTTATAGAATAAATCAGGTAAGATTTTAAAGGGTGGTTCCTAATGAAAAACCATATAAAGGTAAATGGAAAGCTTCTTTAAACAAACAAACGTTTTTCACAATTGAAAGAGAGTCAAAGGAATTGGATTGTCGCGGAGCTTTATAAACTTTACCACAATAAAATGAAAGAAAAACGAACAACAAAGAAACTCTCTCAGAATGATCGCGATACAGTTATTTCGACTCTATATGAACAGATTCGGGATAGAGAAATATGGATCCCTTATGGTGAGGTGAAAAAATAAGCTTTTCGTAAAACTACAAAGGTAGTAAAGTCTTTTGAGAAACAATATCCCAAGTTGAGTGCGGAAATTGAAGCTGAGCACGCTATGAAGTAATTGAATTTTAACAGGGTGCTTGCCCCGAATAAGAATAAGTGCCTTATCTGTTCGCGATTACTCAAGGAATGTACTTCATTGTATATTTCGATTGTTGAATAAAGTTCATATAAAAAGACCATGCTGGAGTCAAATCAATTGATTCATAGTATGGGAGCGTGAAGAACTTGTTATTGTCGGAAGCATGGGAAAAATATCAGTCTGATAAAAGAATTGAAGGTTACTCTCCCCTGACATTGAAAATGTATGGCTTTCAATGTGATCTTTTAAGGCGCTATTTTGGCGATACCCTGATGGGTGATCTTACAACAGAAAACTTGAAACAATACTTGATCGAAGCTGGAGGACATTTAAAGCCATCCAGTTTGGGGCATCGGGTACGTTTCATTAAGTCGTTTTTTAAATGGACTCACGAAGAAGGTTTTATCTTAAACTCGAGTTCAACAGTCGCTAGGCAAACAAAATCCCGCAGATGGGCATAGGAATGCCGGGTTGCAGGATTTTTGGACATAGGTGGCGTGTAACTATGTTTTAGCCCGAATGTCGAAAACTTTGGGAGGGGTCTCAACCCCTAGTATGCGTAGGGTTTGACGTTGTTCATGAGTGAGTTCTGTGCGCTGCTGAAAGTCTCCTTTTTTAGAAGAATAATGGCCGAGATGCATCTGCTCCATCGTTTTCCGGATGGTTCGCCACGTTTGTTTGGTTTCGACTTCCGCGACTCGAATCAATAAGAGTGCTAACCAATTGATTAGGATATGAGAT
>NZ_FNEN01000037.1 GCF_900100185.1 Natribacillus halophilus
GCTTTGTAATTACAAGAAACTCCTCAAACGGAGGGAATTGCTATTTTCCGTCTCTACACTTCCGGACATAAGTGATTATATTGACTTTGACGATGCCCTTAGGTGGGAGGTGGGATGTGAGAGGCGGGAGAGGAACGACTCAGGAAAATTTGTATCAAATTTGGTTTGAAATGTTTTATATTGACTTTATTTTACAATACTGTTATTATAATTATTATAAAGAGAAAGTGTCAAAAAAGGCACAAAAATACACGTTATTTTAAGGAGGTAAACAACAATGAAATCGACAGGTGTTGTTCGAAAGGTAGACGAGCTCGGGCGCGTGGTCATCCCAAAGGAACTCCGGTATACGATGGACATCGCTGAACGTGACGCGATGGAAGTGTACGTGGACGAAGACCAGATTATTCTGAAAAAGTACCAGCCGAACAATATGTGCCAGGTGACCGGAGAAGTATCCAATAACAATTTGTCCCTTGCAAACGGAAAGATCATCTTAAGTCCTGAAGGCGCCGAGGAAATAATCGACCAACTTCAGGAGTATGTGGACCAATCGCGATCCGTGACTTCGTAATTATATTTTGGACAGGCGGATCTGCGTGATCCGCCTTTTTTAGCAACTAAGGCTTTCGCCATGCTTGGCGATAAGCCAAGTTTTCTTTATTTCAGGCGATGATAAATCGCGTATACCTCGTTTTTGCTCATGTTCCGATCAAGGGCACATTGTTTAAGAGCGGCCTTTCGCTCCTGCCCCCGCGCTTCATATGCCGCCACATGCTGCTGAATCGACAGCCCTTCCCACCAGGAAGGTTTTTCCCTCTCATATAATTCCTGATCTGAAGCTCCGGCAACAACAAGACAACATTCGCCTTTCCAGCCATTTTTATGTCCTGCACGTGCCAATTCCTCCAGACTTCCACGATGAAATTGCTCATAATGCTTCGTCAACTCGCGCGCAACCACTGCTTCACGGTTCGCCCACGTTTCGGATAACTCCTCCAATGTCACCGTGAGCCGGTAGGGAGACTCATAGAAAACGAGGGGAACCTGGAACTGTCCAAGTCGCTGCAACGCCTCTTCCCTCTCCTTTTTCTTGCGGGGAAGAAAGCCGTGAAAGTAAAAAGGACCTCCCCCAAAGCCTGATGCGATCAGCGCCGTAACGGCCGCGTTCGCGCCGGGCAAGGGGGTTACGCGGACTCCCTCGTGAATACAGGCGCTGACGAGCCGCTCCCCCGGGTCCGAAACGAGCGGCGTCCCCGCATCACTGACAAGTGCCAACTGCTCGCCTTCCCGAAGCTTCGCCAATAAAGCGTTCACCCGCTTCTCCTCATTATGTTCGTGCATGCTCATCATCGGCGTGTGGATGTCATAATGAGCTAACAATTTGCGCGTTTGTCTCGTATCTTCAGCCAGGATGAGATCCGCTTCAACAAGTGCTCTCACTGCGCGATACGTCATGTCCTCAAGATTGCCGATCGGCGTTGGAACGAGATAGAGGGTGCCCTTGTCCAAAATCACTTCGCCTCCTTTCACGAATCAATCGTTTCTTTTCTGTCCTCGACAACTGCTTGATTCGCCATTCTTCCCGCAACGCTTCCGATCTACTCGCAAACGCCTGCAAATGGATCAGGGCAAATGGCCCGCGCCCGCGTGTATACTTGGCTCCTACTCCCTCTGCATGGTTCTGCAAACGTTTATAAGGTTCGCGTGTATAGCCGGTATAATAAGATCCATCCCCGCATTCAAGCATATACACATAATGATCGGCTACGTCTTGGCCCCCTTCTCTGGCGAGCGATGGCCCGCGAACCATCTCCTCCCCTTCATAAGCCCGCAAAAACTGTTCCGTATAGTTTCCGCCCTCATCGTAGATGACGAGTGGCGGCAAAGTCTTTATCCCCGGGTTACCACCCTTAATCGTTTCGATTAAGACGATGTTTGCTTCCCTGTCGGCACGTGGATGCACAAATTGCAATCGCTTCGGGGTTAAATGTTCTTGCTCACACATATAAAATAACTCCGATAAACGCTCGGGGCGATAAACGAACGCCGCTTTGCCCCTATATTTCAACAATCTGGCCGCCGCCCGTGCCACCTCGGAGATGGAAGCATTCATTTCATGCCGCGCTCTTGCCACCGCCGCCTGCTTATTTTTATCACTGCCCTGAAAATACGGCGGGTTACACGTAACGACATCATAGGCTTCTCTACCCAGCCATTCACTGGCTTCGGCAATATCACCACAATAAAACGATAATCGCTCCTTTAATCCATTGATTCTGGCACTGCGCCGGGCCATATCGCACACTTGGGGCTGTAGTTCCACACCGGTAATCCCTACATCGCTACGCATCGCCATCACAAGGGGAACCGAACCATTTCCCGCGCACAAATCAACCATTTTTCCTTTCGTTTTCACCACCGAAACAAACTGGCCGAGAAGCACCGAATCTTTCGAAAAAGGAAACGTATCTCTGCTTTGAATAATCCGTAAACGATTTTTATAAATATAATCGATCCGCTCGTTCCGTCGTAAATACATCTCCAACCTCCCGCCGACGCATAGCAAAAGGGACCCGTACGCGAAAGCGCACGGGCCGAAAGCCATTATTTATACTGAAAAAATGAAAGACAAAAGAGACAATCGCCTTCCATCCGCAAGCTTCCATAATTTAAATTGCAAATATGAAAGCCTTCATGGTACAGACGGGCAAGGTTGTCATACCCTTCTCCCGGCAGTGTCGCCATAGATATTGAATCCTGGTCGAAGGCCTCTTCGTCGATAGCATTCGGAAAGATTCCCTCGCTCTCCAACCGTTCTCTCAAGAGGCGATTCTCCGTAACAAGCCCCTGATTTTCTTCAATAAGCGCTGCCAGTTGCTCTTTTAACTCACGAATTTCTTCATGAAAGGTATGCAGCTTTTTTTCCATATGGATGACTTGTGAAAACATTTCCTTTTTTGCCACGTTACCTTCCCACCTTCTCGGGGAGCTAGCTGGTTACCGCGCCTTGCCCAATGAGCTCTTCCAGGGAAAATTCCAGGGTTCGTTCAGGCTCTTCAAGTTCCACCTGGACAAGTCGCTCCAACATATTTAACCCTGAAACTTTTCCACGGCCTTCTTCTGTGTATATTTTTTCTCCGATATCGGGAAGTTCTTTCTTTGCTTGTTCATACTCATCATTCTCATATTTAAGACAACACATTAAACGTCCGCACAGACCGGAGATCTTTGCCGGGTTAAGGGACAAATTCTGGTCCTTGGCCATTTTAATGGAAACGGGTTCAAAGTCGCCGAGAAACGTTGAACAACAAAGAACGAGTCCACAAGGGCCGATGCCGCCAAGGATTTTTGCTTCGTCACGCACGCCGATTTGTCTAAGCTCAACACGCGTACGAAATATCGAAGCTAAATCCTTGACGAGCATGCGAAAATCAACCCGCCCGTCAGCGGTAAAATAAAACAGCAGTTTATTCCGGTCAAATGTATATTCAGCACTGACTAATTTCATATTCAACTTATGTTCAGTGATCTTTTCTTTACAAACCGTTTGTGCCTGTTGTGCAAGGTCAACGTTTTCCGCTACATGGTTATCATCCTCGGGTGTCGCGAGGCGCACAACCTTTTTAAGCGGAAGGACCACATCATCACTGTCCACCGTTCTTTCTTCCAGCACGACATAACCATGTTCAACGCCCCGAGCAGTTTCAACGATCACGGTTTGGCCGACTTGCACATCCAGTCCGGAAGGGCAAAAATAATAAATTTTTCCGGTCTTCCTAAAGCGAATGCCAATCACTTGATGCAAAGTTTGATCCCTCCTGGAGGCGAAGGAGCAACCGCTCCATCAACAGTTGCGGATTCACGTTGGCAGCCAGATATCGTTTCGCTTCCATCACTGCCTTCATTTGCGCTGCCAGCATGGATTCCGAACGATTGAGTGCTTCGGTTTTCAATCTCTCTAACTGATCAGGGTAAGCAAGGTCCTCCCTGCCCCACTTCGTATATAATACATCCCGATACCAAAAAAGCAAGAAGTCAAGGCCTGTATCCAGTCCTTCTCTATCGTTAAAATGTGTATGCCATTTGTCCTGAAGCAGCCATTTCGCTTGCAGAGGTCGTTGGAAAACCTCTTCCGCCAATTGTATCACTACCTGACGCCCCTGTACAATCCAGTTCGTACGCTCTCCATCCTCCAGCGATGTCGGTTTGTTCCCGACCCGGGCTTTAATCGCTGCCACTTCCTCCGTCTCCCCTTTTTCCCGCAGGTGTGCCTGCCGCGAGGCTTCAGACAAGGGCCTGAACGAGATGACCTGCGATCTGGACACGATCGTCGGCAACAAAAAATGCAGATTCTCCGTCTCCAGAATCGCCAGTGCTTCCCCTTCCGGTTCTTCCAACGAGGCCAATAAGCTGTTGGCGGCACTCGTCGTCATTTTATCAGCTTCTTCTATGATATATGCCTTCCTTGTAGACTCCATCCCTTTATAAGCAAATTCTTTTTGCAAAAATTCCACTTGCGCCTTTTTAATGGAAAGGCCGTCCGATCGAATGATAATAATATCCGGATGTTGGCCTGATTGTACACGTTTACATTCACTGCATTGATTGCACGGTTTGGCGGCAGGATCATTGTTGCTGCATAAAAAAGCACGGGCAAGCAGAAAAGCTGCCCCGAGTTGTTCATCGCGGTCTTCTCCTTCAAAAATATACGCGTGCGGAAGCCGCTCCCGCCAGACAGCATGCTGCAGCAATTGCGTCACTACCGGTTGTTCCGCTCTCAAGGTACCCCATTCCACGAGCGGTCCCCCTCCGTTTTAAAATTGTTCAAACTGTTCAACGTCCATGACAAACACCGTCGCTCCTCCCACTTGCACTTCGACGGGATAGGGGACGTAAGAATCGGCATTTCCGCCCATGGGAGAGACGGGCGCGACCAATTGTTCACGGCTTTCACAGTTTTCCTTAATAATATCCAAAACGTCAGCCACTTGTTCATCTTCTACACCGATCAAAAATGTCGTGTTGCCTGCCCTGAGAAAACCACCCGTTGACGATAATTTCGTCGCGCGATAATCATTTTCCACGAGCGATGTAGACAAACGATTGCTATCCTTATCCTGGACAACAGCAATAATCAGTTTCATGGCGAACACTCCTCCTTGGGGTATGAGACGCGTATTTTTTCTATATCATACGATATGCAGACAGGGAAATCTAGTGTTTATACGCGCAGATAAGAAAGAAAAACTTTCTTATCCTGCATAAGTGCAACTAAGGCTTTCGCCATGCTTGGCGATAAGCCAAGTTTTCTTTATAGCATTTCTGTAATGGAGGTGAAAATTTCTCCCTCTACGCGAGCGATATCCGTATTGGCCTGAATGACGCGATACCGTTCCGGTTCCTCGTTCACAAGAATATGATAGCCGTCGCGCACAAGTTCATGAAACGCAACATCCATCTGGTCAAGACGGTTTTCAGCACGGGCATTCTGAGCAATACGGTGAAAACCTACATTTATGGGGATATCCAGGAAAAATGTACGGTGCGGCAACCATTTTCGGATCGCGAACAAATTAATCTCCCGAACTTCTTCGATGCCCGCCCCCGCGGCATGTCCCTGATAAACCAAACTGCTGTCCACATACCGGTCACAAAGTACAATTTTACCCGCCTCTAGTGCCGGAATGATTTTCTCCACAAGATGTTGGCGACGGGCAGCCGCAAACAAAAGCACTTCTGTATAAAGATCGAGCGTTTCTTCCGAGTCATCGAGCAAAAGGTGACGGATTTTCTCGGCACTCGCCACGCCTCCCGGCTCTCTCGATACGAGTGTATCATATCCTTTAGCTTCCAATCGAGCGGCGATGCGCGGAATGATCGTTGATTTCCCCGAGCCTTCCCCACCTTCAAAGCTTATAAACGTACCATTATTCATTGTTTTTTCGGCAAGGATACCCCCACCTCTTAGCGTAGTGTAGGTGGGGGAGGAATTGCCGTTGGCGAAAGCTAACCTTGCCTTCCTCCTTTCTGAATTTCAGGTATAATAATAATAGTGAAAGTTGGTGATAACCTATGAAACTAACATTGACCGCGAAAATTAAAATCAATCCAACGGACGAACAGGAACAATTACTAGCAAAAACCGTTCGTGCCTATCGAGAAGCCTGCAACGTGGTATC
>NZ_FNEN01000002.1:0-27217 GCF_900100185.1 Natribacillus halophilus
GGGCTTGGACCCAGTAAGAAAGCATAGCCGCCCCCACCACATGGATACGCCGGACGAAGGAATGTGTGGATCATCACCATCCAGGGATATATGGGAGGTTAAGCGACCATGTATGAAGTGGGCGAATGCAAGCGCACAGTTATCCTAATTTTTTCCAACCCCTAGGGGTTGGATGAGAGGACGGACTCCTTAATGGAATATCATTCCTTCAATTGAAATATATTCATCAAGTGAGAAGCGCACTCTGGTGCTGGTAGATCCTAATGGCATGAAAATCTGAGAAATCAAGAGC
Organism: Natribacillus halophilus; assembly: GCF_900100185.1. GTDB lineage: Bacteria > Bacillota > Bacilli > Bacillales > Marinococcaceae > Natribacillus > Natribacillus halophilus. Next base: position 293 of record NZ_FNEN01000002.1, read on the forward strand.
ATATGGAAGAATATCTAATTACAAAGAGGGAGGGGGCTTAATCATGAATCATGATCATTTAGAAACCTTTATGACCGTGGCGGACCAGAAAAGCTTTTCAGAAGCTGCTCGTATCCTTTATTTATCACAACCCACAATCACATCTCACATCAAGGCCCTTGAAAGTACCGTGAAAGCCCCTTTATTTGTACGAACCAAAAAATACGTTGAGTTAACACCAGCCGCAAAAACATTGTATCCTTATGTCAAAAATATTTTAGATATGCAAGTGCGAGCCCAAAATGAGATTGATCAATTGATGAGAGAATTACACGGAAAATTAATAGTCGCTAGTAGTTTAACGATTGGAGAAAGTATCCTTCCTTCATTACTCTTTGATTTCAAAACAAAGCATCCACAAGTTGAATTATATACAGAAATCATTAATAGCCAGCAGATTGTAGAATTAATTAAAAATAATGAATTAGAATTTGGCCTTATTGAAGCTGAGCTCGATGAACCTCTTTTAGACATGGAACCCTTTATGTCTGATGAATTACTATTAGTAACGAGAAAAGATTATTTTTCAAGCGATAAAAACATCATCTCAATAGATGATTTTCGCTCCATTCCATTGGTGCTTAGAGAAAAGGGGTCGGGTACACGTACCGTCATACATCAATATCTTGCGCATAATGGAATATCACCTCATGATTTAAATGTAGTCCTTGAGCTAGGTAGTACTGAATCTGTAAAAGCAGCTGTGGAAGCAGGTCTCGGAGTATCTATATTATCAAAACATGCTATTAGAAAAGAATTAGATTTGTGCTTATTTGAAACGTACCCTATTAATTCTATTGAATTGAGTAGACATTTTTATATTGTATATAAAAAGAATAAAACGTTATCATTAATATCGGAAAAGTTTTCACATTTAATATACGAAAACAGTGAGTATTTCTCTGTAACAGAAGACCCCGTTTAATTTAATGGAGGTATATTAATGAGTGAACACTCCCTAAAATATATAAAAGCAGTTTTCATGGATTGGGCTGGAACAATGATAGATTATGGATGCTTCTCTCCGATAGATATATTTATAGAGATTTTTCTTACTAAAGAGATTGAAATCACCCGAGAAGAAGCCCGAAAACCAATGGGATATCCAAAACGAGATCACATTGAGGAAATTTGCAAAATGGAACGAATCGAAAATCTATGGAAAGATAAGTATAGAAAATTTCCAGACACTACAGATATTGACGATCTTTATTCACACTTCGAAACAGATTTATTGTCTATATTACCAAAATATTGCACCCTAATTCCCGGTGCAGCTGAAATAAGCCAACGATTACAAAACATGGGGATTAAAATCGGTAGCACTACCGGCTTTACAAGGGAAATGATAGATATAGTCATACCGCATGCCAAAAAACAGGGATACACACCTGATTCAGTCGTTACCTCGGATGAGGTTCCGTCAGGTCGTCCGAGGCCTTGGATGATTTATCACAATGCCATCAATTTAGACGCCTACCCTTTAAAGCACACTGTAAAAGTGGGAGATACATTAAACGATATCTATGAAGGTCAAAATGCCGGTACTTGGACAGTAGGAATTATTAAAGGCAGCAGTGAACTTGGGATGACTGAAGAGGATGTTAATCAATGTGATTCCCTTTCCTTAGAAATTAAAATGGAAACTGTATCTCAACAATTTAAAGACGCAGGAGCAGACTATGTCATTGAAAACATTGGTCAATTGGAGGAAGTTCTTTCAAATATTGATCATCGAATTTCCATGATTGAAAATCCTTCTATTAGAGCTGAGTAGCAACAATATCAATGGGGAGCATGATTAACAGATTGTCACCTCTCTATACAAGCCCCTCTTTACCATATTAGAAAGGCCAATCCCCAGCCCCAGGGGATTGGCCTGCTTTGCTACATCTCTTCTTAATTTGTCACTTCCCCCTTCTTCACCCAATTGATCAGCCCGCCTTCAAGCATGATTTCAATTTGGCGATCGGAGAGGGCGTGTTGGGTTTCGATGGTCTTTTCATCGTTGACTTCGATATTGATCTTGTTCGATTGCTGGATGGATTCCCGCAAGTTTGTCAGTTTGATGACATCCCCTTGCTGGATTTTGCCGTGGTCTTCTGCATTGATGAATGTAAGTGGTAGCACGCCGAAGTTAGGTAGATTTTGCCAATGGATACGCGCGATATCTTTGGCGATAACGACGCGCAGGCCGAGAAAACGGGGCGCGAGAGCAGCGTGTTCACGGCTGGAGCCTTGTCCGTAGTTACTGCCGCCGACGATCACGTGCCCGCCTTCTTTTTCCTTCAGATCCATCGCACGGTCATAATAGGATTCATCAACTTTTTCAAAGGTGAACTTGCTGATTTCCGGGAGGTTGCTGCGGTAAGGGAGAACCCTTCCACCGCCAGCGAGAATTTCATCGGTGGAAATATTATCGCCGACTTTAAGGCCGACCGGAATTTCCAATTCATTCGGGAGTCGGTCAAAATCCGGAATCGACGCGATGTTCGGTCCTTTTTCAATCGTTACTTGCCGCGCTTGCTCGAGTGGGAGCGGTTCATCCAACAAGTCATTGTTAATAGTCGGCTCCGGCATATCCACAGTAGGATAGTCCATATCCAAATCACGCGGATCGGTGATTTCTCCCGTCAACGCCGCTGCCGCCGCTACTTCAGGGCTGCATAAAAAGACGCTGTCTTCCCGCGTTCCCGAACGGCCGGGGAAGTTCCGAGGCACCGTGCGTAAACTGTTTCTTCCGGAAGCAGGCGCCTGACCCATGCCGATACAACCGTTGCAACCGGCCTGGTGCAAACGGCCGCCGGCATCAATCAAATGAAAAAGATTTTCCGTTTTGATAAGATCAGACAACGTCTGCCGTGATGATGGGTTCACGTCGAGGGATACACCTTCGGCGATCGTTCTTCCTTTGACGATTTGCGCCACAATCGCGAAATCGCGGTATCCCGGATTGGCTGAGGAACCGATATAGCTTTGGAAGACAGGTTCGCCCGCGACTTCACGGACCGGTACGACATTGCCCGGGCTCGAGGGGGTGGCAATCAGCGGTTCCAGCTCGGACATGTTAATCTCTTCATCAATGTCGTACTTGGCATCCGCATCAGCCTCCAACGCTTGCCAATCATCCCCGCGTTGCTCGGCTGTCAAAAATTCCCGGACATTTTCATCCGACGGAAAGACAGAAGTCGTTGCCCCGAGTTCCGCGCCCATATTGGCGATCACGTGACGATCCATCGCGGAGAGCTTTTTCACGCCGGGTCCGTAATACTCAATAATCTTTCCGCTGCCACCTTTGACATCATGCCGACGCAGCAATTCAAGGATCACATCTTTCGCGCTCACCCAATCCGGCAAATCGCCGGTCAGCTTCACGCCCCATACTTGCGGCATTTTTACATAAAATGGCTTTCCGGCGGCAGCGAGTGCGACTTCCATACCACCGGCACCGATGGCAAGCATTCCGAGAGAGCCCGCGGCACACGTATGACTATCCGAACCCAGGAGTGTTTTTCCCGGCTTACCGAGCCGCTGCATATGCACCGGGTGGCTCACGCCATTGCCCGCTTTACTGAAATGCATCCCGAAACGTTGGGTCGCGCTTTGCAGAAACAGATGATCATCGGGATTTTTATGATCCTCCTGAATTAAGTTGTGATCGACGTATTGCGCCGAGACTTCCGTTTTTACCTGATCGATGCCCATCGCCTCAAGCTCAAGCATGACAAGGGTTCCGGTTGCATCTTGCGTTAACGTTTGATCAATTTTTAAGCCGATCTCTTCGCCTTGTTTCATTTCTCCGGAAACAAGGTGGTCGCTAATCAACTTCTGTGTAACATTCATTCCCACTCAAAAAACCTCCTCAGCTATGTCATCTACTTTCCTGCTTTCCCTTATATTGTTTATTTCAATCATATTTCATGCCCGATTTGGAAAAATGCTTTTTCATCAAGCTTTGAACAGTCTTCATTTCCCGGTCAGGTTGTCGAAATTAGACAACCTGTTTTAAATCCCGGAAACCTACGAACGTTCCTTAGAAACTGCCCCATAAATAGTTGGGAAATTCATTCTCGCGCTGTATATAGTTTCTCATGATCTGCAGCGATTCCCGTGGGTGAATACCCTTCTGGATAGCCGCATCATATTCACGCACCCAATCTTCCACCCGTTGATAAAGCATGACTAGCTTGAGCAAAACAAACAGTTTTACTTCTTCACGAATGGCCCTATAATGCTTCTTGAAAAATTCATTAGCTTCTTCGTATTCTCCAAGAGCACTTTGTGTCATCACGACCATCTCAACCAAATCGTTGATATATCGCTCATCTCTGTACTTGGTGATCGATCTTCGATTCTTACTGCCATTCTTGATATCAGCTTCTTTTCCCTGCACTAGATTCTCGGCTATACTTACCGCCTTTTCTTTGAGCGGAGCATTATCAAGAAACTTCAATAAAACTTCCGATAACGATTCTTTTAACGTTTCAAAATCAGTATCATTTTCCACAATCAGCAGCAATGATTCACGAATCCATTGATCAGGTTCATCCGCTACCTGCTTTTTGCAGGAAACAACCCGTTCAAAAAAGTCCATCTGCGAAATTTTAATCGTATGAAATGGTTCTGAACTCGCAAATACATAATGCCCGGAGGCATAGCACAATAATTTATACATTTTTTCTAAATATGCTGTGCTCGCCTTGGCATGTTGCGGTTGTGCAGCAAGTACTGTCAGCTGTTCAACGAGCCTTTTGGCGGTAAAACGCCACTGTGAACGTTGTTTTTTTGGGATTATCTGATTCGGTGCTACATAGTTTTGTTTATAGGCATTATCGATAAACGTTTTAACCTCATACTCTACGGAAGCAAAATCCGGCAGTTGAACGTCTTTTTTAGCTTGTTGCTTCCTGCTTTTAAATAAATCAGGATTGTCAATTAATTCATCTATTTCCTTTTCTTCACGCATCTTTTTGGGCATTTGTTTATACATTTCCACGATCAATTCCTGCAGCTCATCTTTCTTCCGATTTTTCATTTTTTCCCGTATTTCGTTTACTTTCATGGTTGGTAACCCTCTCCATTTTTTAAACCAGATCGTTTTAAGCTTATTTTATCATCTTCTGGCAGCATTGCACACAAAATTCTGTCACCAGGTGTATACTTGCAGCTCGGAAAAGTTGTATACTGAACATAAAGAAACTCTTCGTGAAGAGGTGTTTTACATGTCTTTAAACAGAAAAGACGGTTTTCAAGTCACCATACCGAACGAATTTTTGCAATCCTACAATTTCTAGACCATTCGGACTCCTTAAGTGATAAAGTTCGAGTTTCACTGGCCATTTCCCTCTTTATTGAACGAGCAATATCTATGGAACGAGCAGCTGAACTATCAGGCCTGTCCATCGAAGATTTTATGAAAGTTTTGGAAGACAAAAAGATCCCCTGGGGGGAATACACGGAAGAGCTTCTCGAACAAGATCAAAGTTTTATCGAAAAAAGACGGAATAAAGATTATAGTGGTCACCAATGAACATAGTTGTTTGTAACTCTCTTTGCAAATGTAAGCTGTTTCACCTCAGGTGACCAAGGTAAAGTAAAGAATAACCATTTTAAAGGGAAATAAAATTAACCTTTCTGAGATGCAGCCCCGAGAAGGTCCAGAAGAGCCATGTGATCCCTCAAACGCCGATGGATCTGTCCCGAGAGGGATCAGAAATGGACGGTGATCCCTCAAACGCCGATGGATCTGTCCCGAGAGGGATCAGAAATGGACGGTGATCCCTCAAACGCCGGTGATGACGAGCCGAGAGGGTCCAGAAGAGCGATGTGACCTGTAGAAATCTCCATGTCCGGACGTACTTAAGTGACAAACTAGTTTGACAAAAGGATTGGTTAAACTGATATACAGCTCTGGCCGATAACCGCTCTACTTGTTTTTTGAGGTGTCACTTCGCATACATAACGAACCCCCGGCTCGCCAAGCCAGGGGCTCCATCCTTATTCCTCATCCAACGCTGCCTCTAAAAACTCCTGATTAACCAGTCCTTCAATATCGTCTGACTGCATGTAGTCGGCTTCGTAGTTGAGCGTTGCCATTTCCTGCAGGACTTCTTCATTGATTTCATACGTCGGATTGAGACGCTCGCTGGCTTCGAGCGTTTCTTCATAATCCAATGAGTCTCCTGTTATCTCTTCAATGTGGTCGATGAATATTTCAACGGCTTCTTCCTGATTTTCTTCAACAAACTCGACCGCTCGTATATGGGCACGCAGATAATCCTCGGTTAGATCTGGATTGCCTTCCGTAAAGGCATTGCGGGCTGTAACGACTGTTGTTGTTGATTCGGTCCCCCAGGCGAATTCATCTTCATCGAGGAGAATATCGGCATCTGCCTGATTCTCCAAATACACACCCCAAGGTTCTTGTGTGGCAGCGGCGTCCACGTCATCCTGCAGGAAAAGCGTCGATGTATCCGCGGGTGCTTGCGGGACCATGCTTACAGTTCCATCGGAATCCTCAACATCCAGCCCCACCTCACTTAACGTTTCCCGCAACATGATGTCTTGAGTGGAACCGATCGTTGGGATCGCTACACTCATCCCATCAAGATCTTCGACGCTCTCAATGCCGGATCCTTCTCGTGTGGCAAGAACGGCGCCACCGTTCACGGCACCGGCGACGATTTCATGTTCCGGATTTCGCAGATACGTCGTGGTCGCCGGAGACGGACCAACCGTGCCAATATCAAAATCCTGCGTGGACATGGCTTCCATAAATGCGCTCCCGTCCGGGAATGTTGACGTTTCAATATTGATATCTTCTCCGAACTCTTCCTGAAAATAACCATTTTCAAGGGCAACGACCGTTGTAATATGCGTGAAGTTTGGGAAATAACCGATGCGCACTTCGTCAGCATTTTCTTCTGAACCGCCGCAACCGGCAGCTCCCAATAAAAGAAAAGTACCAACGCCGGCCATTATTTTTTTCATCTCGCTCATCCTCTCTATTTATGTTCCGAGTCCCCATTTTCTCGAGACGTTACGCTCCATGCGCAAGAATACCTGATTATCCATAATCGTTCCGATGATTCCGATCACGATCATGATCGAAAGCACAAGGTCCATCGATTGCAACGAACGGCCCATATCCAAAAGATAGCCAAGACCGCCGGCGGCCCCGAATAACTCCCCGGCCATAATCGCTCGCCAGGCAAAGGCCCAGGCCACGCGCAGGCCGGAAATGATATGCGGCACGGACGCCGGCAGAATCACCGTGCGGGCGAGGTGTGTCCCCGAAGATCCAAGCGTGCGCGCGGCATTCAAATAAATACTGGGCACATTTTTAAATCCGGTACTGGAATTGACGGTCATTGTCCACGTCGCCCCGATCGCGACGATAAATAAAATCGCTAAATTCCCGAGTCCAAACCAGACGATCGCGAGCGGGAACCAGACAATACTCGGAATCGACTGCAAAGCAGTTACAAAAAAGCCAAGCGTGTCGTCCACCCATTTATACCGGGCAATCAAAAATCCAAACGTAAGACCCAGTACCACCGCGATGGAAAAACCGATCAATAAACGTCCGAGTGTCACCCCTGTCGCTTCAAGGATTTGTCCAGTGATTAACCCATCCACGAACGTTCCTAATACAGTGGTTCCGCCCGGTTCATTCGGTATCAACAATGGAGGAAACATGAAGGTCGGAAACAGGTTGGTTTTAGATATGATCTCCCATATGGTCACGATTACGATCACGAACAGCACTCGTCTTAAAGCGGTAATCATCCCCAAACTCCTCCTTCAGCACTTTCTCCATCTCTTCTTCCAATTCGCCCATCACACGTTTTTCCAGGTTTACAAGTACGCTATCGGAAGGATCCCGCGGCCGTGCCGCCTGAACAGTAAACGAGCGCTTGATCTCGCCCGGGCGCGTGCTCATCAATAACACCCGCTCTGAAAGTGTGAGCGCTTCACGAATGTTATGGGTAATAAAGACGATCGTTTTGCCTGTTTGTTCCCAGATTTCCTGAAGTTCCTGATGCAAAATAATACGCGTCTGTTCGTCGAGCGCCGCGAAGGGTTCATCCATTAAAAGCACATCGGGATCCATGACGAGCGACCGCGCGATGGCGACCCGCTGCTTCATCCCCCCGGACAATTCATGGGGAAAAGCTTGCGTGAAATTGCCGAGATGCACCATCCGCAACCCTTCCATCGCTTTTTCTTCCGCTTCTTTTTTGCTCATTTTTTTCAACAGCAGCCCATATGTAACGTTGTCCATAACGTTCATCCACGGGAATAAACCGCCCTGCTGAAAGACGACGACCCGGTCCGTTCCCGGTTTTTTTACCTTTTCCCCGTTCACTATCACCTCTCCGGATGTGGGATGGTCCAAACCCGCAATTAAGTTCAAAATCGTGGTTTTCCCACAACCCGAGGGACCCAGTAAGGAGACAAACTCACCGGCTTCAATCTTGAGATCGATATCGTTCAGAACGTGGAGTGAATCGTCCTTGCCCTTGGAAAATGTTTTGTTTACCTGCTCCAGATTCACCTTCATAGGGAGCCTCCCCTTAGTTTATTACCAACAATGCTTATAAGGATTATATACTATATGCGAAAAAGGCGTCAATGGAACCAAAAAAATGAGTATGGAAAACCCAACGGCTCCATACTCATTTTTTGTTATTTCTCGCTGCTTCGATCCATGAAAAATTTTATAAAGAAAAGCAGAACATAAGCGCCAAAGAGGACGATCGAAAACCAGTTCATCGCGGTCATATTGTTAAAGTCCATGGTGATTAACAGAAACACGAACAATACAAACACAGCAATATCTACCCACGAGACTGCTTTATTTTCTTTATTGGCCAAACCCGTAGGCCTCCTTCCTGAAACCTCGGCTCTGCCCAATTATAAAGGGTTTCTTTTCATTTGCAAACCAACCATACACGTTTGTATACTACTCTTAACAGCCAGGAAGGAGTGGTCCTCTATTCAGCCCCTATTTCGCAACGGCGCTCTTCTTATGCTCGCCGGATTATTTTTACTCTTCATCGTCCTCTTAATCCCTGATATGAACCTTTTATTATGGTTGATGATTTTAGCAGCAAGCTTTGTCGTCACCATTTCCGGAGTAATCCAACTCCTTAAGTATGTGCGGGAATCATGAGTATAAGACGGAAAATAACGCATATAGTGATTGAAAGAACAACAGAGGGGGCAATAGAATCTTCCGTTTTAACCGGTCTGAATACCACGAAAGAATGGAGAACACGAAGCAACGGATGCAAGAAGAAGGCATCGACGTGTTGCTCATTACCGATCCGGCCAATATGAATTATCTCTCCGGCTATGACGCCTGGACCTTTTATGTCGGGCAAATGTTAATTGTGATGGTCGATGAACAAGAGCCGATTTGGATTGGAAGGGACCAGGACATCAACGGCGCGAGACTAACCACCTGGATGAGCAAAACCCACATTATCCCTTGTCCCGAAGCGTATTACCATGCAGAGACGACAAGCCCGATGGTCTTTATAGCCGACTTTTTACACCAACATGGGCAATCCAGTCGCACGATTGGTGTAGAGATGGATACGTATTATTTCACGGCGTCGGCTTATCAATTTTTAAAGGAAAAGATGCCCCATACCACTTTTAAAAACGCAGGGGCGCTCGTTAATTGGGTCCGGCTCATCAAATCCGAGCAGGAAATCGAGTATATGAAACGTGCGGCAACCCTGGTTGAAAAGGCGATGACGACCGGCGTGGAGATGATTGAGCCCGGCGTGCGCGCGAATGAAGTCGCCGCAGAAATCTATTATACCCTTATTAATGGCACAAAAGAATACGGCGGTGATTATCCAGCAGGCGTGCCACTGCTACCATCGGGAGAAGACACGACGGCCCTGCACCTGACGTGGAGTGACCGCCAATATAAAGCAGATGATTACACGATTCTCAAACTGGCGGGTTGTTATCATCGGTATCACTCCCCGCTCTCCCGGACGGTAACCATCGGGGAAACATCCGATGAAATCAAGGAGACAGCCGCTGTATGTGAAGAAGGGTTGCACGAAGCTCTCGAGGCTGTTAAACCCGGAACGACCTGTGAAGAGATAGAATCAGCCTGGTATAAAAAAATTGAAAGCCGGGGAACTGTAAAAGATTCATATCTCGGTTATTCCATAGGAGCCAACTATCCGCCGGACTGGGGCGGCCATACCGCCAACCTGCGCAAAGGCGATCGCACCATGTTACAACCGAACATGACCTTTCACATGATCCCCCGCCTCTGGATCGGCCAGTTAGGCGTTGAAATGAGCGAAACCTTCAGAGTCACGGAGACGGGGTATGAAACGCTGACGGACTATGAAAGGAAGTTGTTTGTGAAATAGGGAGGGGCGGGCAGGAGCAGTCGTGGATCGTGTTCTTCGACCACATTACTTGCGATCACCTCATTTGTGGTCGATGATCCGCCCCCCAAATCAAGCTGGATCCGTAAACCAGATTCCGGCTTCCTCTAATTGTCTCGCCAGTTGTAAAAGAACATGCTCGTCGCCCTTCGGGGCCATCGCCTGCACTCCAATTGGCATGCCTTTTTCACTGATATGAACCGGCATAGATGCCGCCGGTTGCCCGGTTAGATTCGCCAATTGTGAAAACGGCGAGTACGTCAGGCTTGGCAAAAACATGTCATATAGGACAGGTAGAGGATCGTGCTTATTATCTTCAATCGCTCGGATGAGCTGTTGGCGTTCCTCCTCTGTATGCGTGAGCTCGCCGACCTCGGGCGCGGTGTAGGCGGTCGCCGGTGTTAAGTACAGGTCATACGTTTCGTGGAGCTTCGCCATTTTTGCCGTGGCGGTGTCCCAGGCAGCCAGGCTGCGCGTAAACGTCGCCGCACTCACGGCTTGTCCCGCTTCACTGAGTACCCACGTTTCGATTTCTACATCGTCAGGAGTAAGCGAACGCTTTAGCGATTCTTCAAGACTCACCCTCATCGCAGACATCTCTCCGCTGTTCATGAGAAAGTATTGCTCCATTAACGCCACACCATCAACGCCATTGTCGACTTCCTCGACTTCATGCCCTTCAGCTTCCAGAAATGTCAGCACTTTTTGCAACGCTTTTTTGGCATCGTCTGAAACGGCGGTTCCGACAGGAGACGTGTTTGAAAAAGCAATCCGCAGCGGTTTGGGGAATTTTTCATACATATCCTCGGCATATGCTCCTTCATATCGCGGCCAGTGGAATGCGGCATCCTGCTGTAAAACTTGCACCTCGTCAAGAAGCGCCGCGCTGTCCCGCACCGTTCGCGACAACGCAAAATCAATGGCCGCCCCTTGCCACTGCCGTCCGATTCCCGGACCGACCGGCACGCGTCCACGCGTAGGCTTCAACCCGAACAATCCCGTGAAAGACGCGGGAATGCGAATTGATCCTCCGCCATCACTCGCGCCTGCCACCGGAACGATGCCGGACGCGACAGCTGCCGCCGCTCCGCCGCTCGATCCCCCAGGAGAAAAATCCGTGTTCCAGGGATTCCGCGCGGGACCATAGAGCTTGGGTTCCGTAATATTTTTCAAACCAAATTCCGGCGTATTCGTATAGCCTGTAAAAATAAACCCTTGGTTGCGAAACTTTCGCACAAGGTAACTGTCTTCACGGGCGATATAGTCTTTCATCAATGTCGCCCCGGCTGTCATCGGCTCTCCCTCAATCGACTGGGACAAGTCTTTTAAAAGAAGCGGAACGCCGGAGAAAGGACCTTGTGAGTACTGTTGTTCTTTCGCGCGTTCACTCCGGTCATAGATCACCGCGTTCAGGTGCGGGTTCATTTCTTTTTTGCGATGGATGCTTGCTTCGATGAGCTCGTCGGAAGTTATTTTCCCTTCCTTGACCATGTTAGCCATTTCCGTGGCATCCAGTGTTAAATATTCATTTTGCGTGAGCATATTGCACCTCCCTTTGCTGATTTATTTTGACAAATACCTCTCCACCAATCCCATAAACAGCTTCCCGATATTCAACAACGCTTCCTCATCAAAATTAAAGCGTGGATGATGGTGCGGGAACTGCGTATTTTCATCCTCTGTTCGGGCGCCGACATGGAAAAACTGGCCCGGCCGCTCTTGCAAATAAAAAGCGAAATCTTCACCGCCGAGAGCTGCCGGTGCGGAAATGACCGCATCTTCACCTAGCGTCCCCGCGGCAACCTCTCCGAGCACCTTCGTTTCGTACTCGGGATTGACAAGAGGCGGATATCCATTCAGATAATCGACATCGCAGCTCACATGGGTAGAATGCTCTACACCTTTAACAATGGCTCGGATTTCTTCCTCGATCTGTTCGCGTGTGGTTTCGTTGAACGTCCGCACGGTGCCCTCGATATGAGCTGAATCCGCAATCACATTAAACGCCGTTCCCGCTTGAAAAACACCAACGGTAACGACGGCTGTATCCATCGGATCCACACGTCGGGAAACGATCTGCTGGAGTTCCGTCACAAGTTGGGTGCCGGCCATCACCGCATCTTTCGTATTGTGCGGGCGCGCCCCGTGGCCCCCTTTACCTTGCACATGAATGGTAAAAGCATCGACGGCCGCCATGATCGGGCCGCTCGTGACATTCACCTGCCCGAGGGGGATATCAGTTGCGACGTGGGCGCCAAAGACAGCGTCCACCCCATCAAGGCAACCATCCTTAATCATTTCCTGTGCGCCGCCGGGCGGCTTCTCCTCCGCGTGCTGAAAAAGGAAGACGACCGCGCCGTTGATGTCCTGCTTCTTTTCCGCCAACACGGTCGCTACGCCGAGCAGCGCGGCGGCGTGGCCATCATGACCGCAAGCATGCATGACGCCGGGGTTTTGCGATTGATAGGAAACCTCGTTTTCTTCCTCGATCGGCAATGCGTCAAAATCCGCGCGCAGAGCGATGGTCGGACCGGGCTTTTCCCCGCGTAAGGTAGCGACCACGCCGCGACCACCTACGTTTCTTTTCACTTCCAACCCTAAGCTTTCAAGCTTTTCCGCGATGAACACTGGTGTATGTACTTCTTGAAAAGAAAGCTCGGGATAAGTGTGCAAATAACGCCGCCATTGGACGATGTCGGAAAATAATGCTTCGAGTTTTGTCTTATCGACTACAACCATCGTGACTCCTCCTCTTCATAATGCTGTTATTCCGTTGATTTTTTCACCGGCTTTCGATTCCAATAATTCGCGAGGATTGGCCCTGAAATATTATGCCAGACGCTGAAAATCGCGCCGGGCAGAGCCGCCAACGGACTGAAATGCGTGACTCCTAAGCTTGAAGCAAGGCCGGAATTTTGCATACCCACTTCCATGGAAATGGCCCGGCACTGGGCGGGATCGATCTGTAAAAGTTTCCCGAGTAGATAACCAATGGCGTAGCCTCCCCCGTTGTGAAGAACGGCTGCCGCAAAAACGGGAAGGCCCACTTCCACAATGTTATCCGCATTTGCCGCTACCACGCCCATAACGATTAAAATAATCGCTGTCACTGATACGAGGGGAAGTGCGGGAGTCACTTTTTGAACACCCCTGCTAAAGATAGAATTAAAAATAATACCGAGAATGATCGGCAGCAATATCACCTGGGTAATGGTAAGAAAAAGATCAAACGGATTGACCGGTAGCCAATCGCTGGCAACGATATACATGATTAACGGAGTGGCGACGGGCGCGAGTAATGTTGCGAGCGTTGTCATCGTTACCGACAGCGGTAAATCGCCCTTCGCCAGGTAAACCATCACATTGGATGCGGTACCGCCGGGCACCGAGCCCAACAAGATAATGCCAATCGCTAACTCAGGCGGAAATTGAAATAACCAGACGATCAATAAAGCCAACAAAGGCATAATCGTGAATTGCGTGGCAACGCCGACGATGACATGAAGCGGTTTCCTGAAAACCATGGAGAAATCCGTCGCCCTTAAGGTTAGCCCCATACCAAACATAACGAGACCGAGCAACAAATTAATCACATTTGAAAATATCGACAACTCTGTAAAAAAATAAGCAACAACGGCAGCCGCGATGACGAGTAACGCGAAATATTTACTCGCCCAATTGCTAATACGTGCTATCGTGTCCACGGGTACGACTCTCCTTAATCTGGCGCTTTTGCGGTGGAATATGGCGCTTTTCGAGTATATTCTGGCGCTTTCGCAGCAGAATCTGGCGCTTTCACATCGTATTCCAACGAAGAAACTCTAACCGATTGCCAAAGGGATCATTTACGTAAAAGCGTTGAGCTCCTTTCAGTGGCTCGTCCTCTTTGACTTCGATGTTATTATGCTCGAGATTTTCGCGTAAATGTTCGAGATTTTCCACGTGAAAGGCAGGATGCGCCTTCTTGGCCGGTTGGAAATCTTTTTGAATGCCAATATGTAGCTGCTGGGTTCCGCATTCAAACCAAACGCCTCCCCGTCTCGCCAAGTTTTCGGGTTTGGCGATCTCACTCATTCCTAGTATATCTCCGAAAAACCCGCGCGCTTTTTCCTCGCATCCTTCCGGAGCCGCTAATTGCACGTGATCGATCCCTTTATAAAGAATAGCCATATATACTACATCCCCCCCTCCATTTAGCAAACGAGCAGCGCATGGCATCCACGCGCTACCCTTCCTCCTGAAAATCCCGTTTCGCCAGCTCCAGCTCATAGATATAAAGGGCATTGGAATCGTCTTTAATCCGTTGTAAATAATCAATGTGTGTATCAAACATCGCTTCTTCTTCCACTTGCTCGTCCAGAAACCAATTCAAAAACGACAACGTCTGGTGCTCTCGCTCACCCCACGCCAAATCCGATAAATGATAAAAGTTCTTCGTCACTTGTTTTTCCTGGGCGAGGCCTGCTTCGAACGTGTCCAGCAAGGAATCAAAATCCTTTCTGGGCTCCTCAATGGCATGAAAAACGGCACGGTGCCCGCGGTCGTTCAAAAAGTTATAAATCTTCATCGCGTGATAGCGTTCTTCTTTTGCCTGTTGAAAATAAAAATTGGCAAATCCGTCATAACTTTTGTAATTACAAAAGGCAGCCATCGCCATATATTCCTGTGCCGCCTGCAGTTCGTTATTCATCTGATCGTTCAGCGCATCACCGATTTTATTGGATAACATCTCTTCCATCCTTCCCCTTTTAGGCTTGTTCCCTATATATACGTGTGAGTTTTCAGCTTATTACTTTGCTTTAGCTCGCGTTTCCCAACAAGAAGCTAAAATGTTATGATAAGACGAGAAAATGACAAGGAGGGACAACCCCTGATGAATGTACAAGCCGAACCAACCCCGAATCCGAGCGCGATGAAGTTTACTGCTGACCAAACGATTTTTGAAAAAAGCACCTCACTGAAAAAAGGCGAGGAAACGGATCATCCGGTCGCGAAAGAATTGCTTGTCATCGATGGCGTCGACAATATTTTCGGCATCAACGATTTTGTCACGGTCAATAAAACAGAGGATGCCGATTGGGACGATCTGATTCCTGAAATCGAGAAAGCATTTGAAAACCAGTAAGAACGAGAGAGCCCACTCGGCGGCTCTCCTTTTTTTTAATCGACCGGTCGCCTGCCGGGATCTGTATTCGTTGCAGTCGCTGTTTTGACCGGACGCACGGTTAGATCGGAATAAACACGATTCTGGCACGAAAGCCGAATGTTTGGATCCGTAATCCCTTTGTCGTTAAGAATAGCCGCTTCCGCTTCGCCTTTCGGATCTAATTCGCCTTCCAAAACCTCACAACGACACGTCGTACACTTCGCGTTCCCGCCGCAACGATGAAGAATATCGACATCGTTATCCTCCAGAGCGAGCACGAGCTTTTTCCCTTCTTCTACTTCGAAAGAATGATAACCATCTACATGAACCGTGGGCATTTTATCGCTCCTTTTATGTATGATATATAGATTCTAACATATTATGCTAGAATGAATCTAAAAGGGAGCTGAAGCAATCATGTACCTGGATGAGATACTCGAGCACAACAAGCAGTTTGTTGAAGCCAAGCACTATGAACCCCATCAAACGAGCAAACTTCCAAACCAAAAATCAGTTATCTTAACGTGTATGGATACGAGATTGATAGAGTTATTACCGGCGGCCATGAACATCAAAAACGGGGATGTGAAAATGATTAAAAACGCCGGTGGCGTGATCACAGGCCCCTATGATAGTGTCGTTCGCAGCCTGCTCATCGCGATTAACGTCTTACAGGCAGAAGAAGTGCTGATCATCGGCCATAAAGATTGCGGCATGCAGAAGCTCGATCCGTCATTTGTAATGGAACAAATGAGTCAACGACAGGTTGAAAATAAAGATTTTCAAGCCGTAGCGGATGCAGGCATCGATATCAAAGAATGGTTGGCCGGTTTTGAAACCGTGGAACAATCCGTAGAAAGTAGTGTGGATATTCTTAAGAAGCATCCGCTTATGCCAGCGCACATCCCGGTGCATGGCCTGGTGATAAGCCCGGAAACCGGGGAGCTCTCGCTCGTGGCGCGTGGGTACGGGGAATAATTGAAAAAGGCGCGTGCAGCATCCACCGGCACGCGCCTTTTCATTTTTTATGACTCTCGATCCTCTGAAAGATCTTTCTTTTTCAAGCGGGTCTCGAATCGATCCAACTGCCTTGTCGCGAAGTCGCGCCCGCCGATACCAAAAGAGATGGCGAAGGCGACGGCCAGTCCACCGAGGATTAAGAGGAAGGCGATATTTACAATCGTGCTCGCGAAGCCGAGTTGATCCAACGTCATGAATATGGCAAAGAGAATAACCGTATATTTGACGATCAAGGCCGAGAATGAGCTGCGTGTATAGCGCACAACCGCTTTTTCGAGGAAATTCCCGGCGATGAGACCGAGACCGATAATGATTAACGCGCTCACGAGCATGGGCAGATAAACGATCACGGCGTTGCCGATTTGATTCAATACATTCAACTCTATGATATTCAACGCTTCCACGGTGAAGAATAGAATAATCAAGACCTGTACGATTCTACCCAAAACTTCCGGAAGATCGAATCTTTGCTCCTCACGA
This sequence comes from Natribacillus halophilus, assembly GCF_900100185.1. Classification (GTDB taxonomy): domain Bacteria; phylum Bacillota; class Bacilli; order Bacillales; family Marinococcaceae; genus Natribacillus; species Natribacillus halophilus. The sequence continues at coordinate 17,399 of NZ_FNEN01000002.1, forward strand.
GGTCCGAATCCAATCGCTTCGTAGACGCGATCAATATTCGTTTGCTTTAATAAACCGGTTAACAGACGCGATACAAAGGTTGCAATGTAGTAACCCGCAATAACCAGAATGATCCCGACAAACAAGCTCGGAATAATGTTCAGCACAGTCGACAAGACCGTAACGATCGGCTCTGAGATCGTTTCGATATTGAGCGCCTCAAGTGCAATGACGACGATGGGAATTAAAACAATCACCATCACGATATTGGCCAATGTTGTCGAGAGGGCACCAGCATCAGGCCGTTCCCGCTCATTCGAGCGCATTTTGTCAAAAAAGCGATCAAAATTAAGTGTATTAAGCGCACTTTGAACGAGGTTGCGGACTAAACGCGCCACCAGGATACCGACGACTAAAATGATCGTCGCCAATAATAAGTTGGGTAAAAAGATGAGCAACGTCTCCATCATATTCGAGATCGGTTGCGCGACGGTGGTCATGTTCAAGGCATCCAAAATACTTGGAATAAACAGGATAAACACGAGATAATACCCGATAGAGCTGGCTGATTCCGCAATTTGCTCGCGGTCATCCCTATGTTCATTTCTCTCGCTTCGACTTCCGCTTTCTTGTTCTTTTCTCATAAACACGGGCAACTTAACTTTTCTCACAACGGATGAAATGATGCTTTTTACTATTTTGGCGATCACCCACGCGAGCAGCAGTAATAAAAGTGCCGTGATAATGTTGGGCACGGCTTGCATAAGTTGGGAAACCATATTTTCCATCGTATCCATTTCTTATCCACTCCTTCTGTTGCATTTTGTCGGACAACATAACTTTATGTACCCAAGTATTGCAAAAAAATAACAAGAATTGTTGTAAAAAATTTTGTGACATGATAAAAGTAATATCGCGGTCCATCCGATGTGAAACAGGAGAAAGGTGAGGGGTTTAGTGTTATCGGTTGGGGTAGGAGGTTCGCTCACTCCTCGAGACTTTTCGCCACATCTTTTGAAACGACGCGGAACGAACAATGGCATCAAAGGCAGCGCTGAGCACAATGCCATGCAAAATCACACCAATGATTGTGAGCACAACGTTAATACCATGTCCGACGATCGTTGTCGGATCAAAACTTGCACTATAAAAAACAATCACAGAAATAAGGCTGCTCATCAGCGCCTCGCCATAACTTTCTAAACCGGGCTCGAGTGAATAAAGCGGAATAATCAACAAAATAACAAACAGCAATGCCCCGGCAAACACAAAATAAAGCTTTTGATTTTTTAAATAGGAAATGAACGGCATCGTATAATATTTCGTGATCGTTTTTAAGCGTAAAAGGTGAAGCAAACGGGCCAGGCGCGCAAGCTGAAAAATGGCATCAAGAGGAACCGCCGCTATGACAATGAAGGGATTCGCTTTCACAAACGCCCACTTATTTTCACTCTTAAACAAGCGAAAGATGAAGTCGATAAAAAAGATCCCCCACGTTATCCACACGATATAGCCGTCAACGCCCGTACTATACCAAAGCGTAGCCACCGACAACGCTGCCATGATGATCATGGCGAATTCATACGTAATCTGGATGTTGGATTTTTCGCCCATGATTCCCACACCTTCCTCATCCCGATGATAACAAATGTAGACACGATTTTTCTTTTACATAGATATATAAATACAGGGAAAGCTGAGACAGGTAAGGGGGTGGAAAAGATGGCCAGAATCGGCGTAGAACAATCCCTCTCGGATGTACAGGCAGCCCTGCAGGAAAAAGGACATGACGTCGTTCCGCTCCAACAGGAACAAGATGCCATGGACTGCGACTGCTGCGTTACCACCGGGATGGACAGCAATGTGATGGGAATGAGCGATACCGCTACACAAGCGCCAGTTATTGAAGCACATGGAATGAACACGGAGCAAATTTGCGAGAAAGTGGAAGACCGGTTGAACCTCGCGGAGTAGTGAAACACGCTACAATGAACTGCTGGATATATGGCTGATGGCGCCCTAACGTGTTATGGCGGAAGACGTTAGGTCGTCAACAATAGCTGATGATGCCCTAACGCGTAGTGGCAGAAGTCATTAGGTCGTCAATATTGATTTTTGGCACCCTAACGCGTTACTGGAAAAGCCGTTAGGTCGTTAACGTTGGTATATGAAGTGTGAGCGGGAAATTCAACCAAATGCAATGGGACCCTGAATTTGGGGTTCCTTTTTTTTGATTAGAAATAAGCCTGCCAAAAAACAAAAATTCTACATAAGCCTTCAACTTAAAGAAAAATTGTCCGATATATGAACTAGGGCCTCGTCATTGAGATATCTCAAGGTCAGGTGCATGCACAAGATTAAGTAAGTAAATACAAACAACGGAGGTTATGTTTATGATCATCAACAACAATATGTCAGCGATGAATGCTCATCGCCAATTGGGGATTAATCAGAATAACATGCAATCCTCAATGGAAAAGCTGTCTTCCGGGGAGCAGATCAACCGCGCCGGGGATGATGCCGCAGGGCTTTCGATTTCCGAGAAGATGCGCGCGCAAATTCGCGGGCTTGAACAAGCAAGCAACAACGCACAAGACGGCATTTCCTTGATCCAAACGGCAGAAGGTGCTTTGGATGAGACGCATCAAATTTTGCAACGAATGAGTGAGCTGGCCACTCAAGCTGCCAATGACACAAATCAAACACAGGATCGCGAGGCCATTCAAAGTGAAATCGAAGAATTGTCAGATGAAATTTCCCGAATTTCTAGAGATACATCTTTTAACGATCAACAATTATTAAACGGTGATTTTGAAGAGGGTTCTGAATCACTCACCTTTCATATTGGAGCAAACCAGGATGAAAATATTCATCTGAACATTGAAGAAATGTCCGCGGAAGAACTAGGTGTAAACGCAGGCGCGCCGTTGGTTGAGGGAGGTATTAGTGAAATTGACCCCGAAGACGAGGATGTTGACATACTTGCATTTACCCCTGGTGACAATGGTACTGAACCTACAGCTTATCAAGTGGATGGAGAATGGTACACCGACGTCCGGTGGGAACCAGAGGCTAATGAAAATCAGGGAGCTTATGTTGCAGACGGTGAACAAGTGAGTGTTCAAGTCGATGGTGACATTGAAGCTGGTGCCTCCGCAACGGGCCCCGCAAGCGATCAAGATGCTAACGGAGGGATTAATGTAACTTCACAGTCTGGCGCCGACAGCGCCATCGCTGATATTCACAACGCCATCAATGAAGTTTCACAGGAACGTTCTGACCTGGGTGCCGTGCAAAATCGCCTGGAACACACCATCACGAACCTTGACAATTCTGCAGAAAATCTCCAGGCCGCCGAATCACGAATTCGAGACACGGACATGGCCCAGGAAATGATGGAGTTCACACAGAACAACATCCTTTCAGAAGCTTCCCAGGCCATGCTCGCACAAGCGAATCAGCAACCACAATCGGTCCTTCAGTTGCTTCAATAATTTTACACCTGCAAACCCCGGGTTAATCCGGGGTTTATTCCTTTAATACTCGCCCGGGCATGATGGAGCTCCATGTTTCTTCTATGCTACAATGAAACTCTACCCAGTGAAATTTGTTCGCATATATGACGAAACGGAGGAGATGATTGTATGGCTACAACAACAGATACAATCTTCAGAGAGATAAAACAATACGTTCAATTTGTACATGGGGGAATGACGGTCGAGAAGGTCATTTTATTTGGCTCATATGCCAACGGAACCGCAACAACAGACAGTGACGTCGACATCGCGATTGTCTCTCCTAATTTTGGGAAAGCACCACTTATGGAAAAATTAGATTTATATGGATGGCTACACGATGCAAGCGTTCGAGTTCTCCTTCAACCCTTCCCATTCGGATCGGAAGAATTCAAACACACAGATGATTTTTTCATTAATGAAATAAAGAAAACCGGGGCGGATATTACGTATTTACTCGAGCAATAATCAACCTCACCGCCCCCACATCCCTTTTTCCTGCGCTTGCGCCTCTTCCTGGATTTCATATAGTTCCTCTTCATAACGCACATCCGGTTCATAGACGACGACTTCGGCTAATCCTTCTTCCAACAGCATTTCCTGGAACATCCGATCTTCTTCCACGTACACGTAGAACAGCAACCGATCATATTGATCGCGTTCGGACTCGTCTTGCTCGAGATAAACCGTTTCTCCAAGCAGTACGTCTGTCGCAAATTCAGTTGCTTCTTCGCCGTAAGGTTCCGGCTCACATTCCGGCGGATCGTGTTGATGACAAACCTCCGGTGCATCCACCATAATCGGGCGCACGCGTTCATCGCCCATCCCCTGAATGTTAACGTCAAACGTATCGCCATCCACGATGTTTACCACCGTGCCTTGAAGCTGATCATCCTCAGGGGCTTGACAGCCGACCAGCAGCATTGAAAATAAGAGAATAAAAAAACGCAACATAATGTCCCCCTTTCATAAGCTGATATTTTGCCTGTGAAGTCTCATCACTATTATACTGGAGGAAGTGTCTGCATCAAGAAAGAAGGAAATCGTTATGCAGTACGTGATTTATTTTGCCTTGTGTGGATTGGGCGGTTTTTTATTTTCTTTTACCGACTTATCGATTGCCTGGATGATTGGCGCTTTATTTGCCGGCAGTTTGGTCGCGCTTTTTCAACCAAATTTTGGAGGATTAAAACACGCGGTAAACGACATTCCGAAAAGTTGGTTTTGGGTCGGCCAAGGCATTCTCGGCGTGCAGCTTGGCCTATATGTCAATATGACCCTCTTTGAAACACTGAGCAGCTATTGGTTGATTATTTTTGCTGTCCTCATTCTTTCGATCATATTTGCTTTTTTAACCGGATTACTCCTTTTTTATTTTACAAACACAGACTTGTTGTCCAGTTTCATAGCTACGGCTCCCGGAGGCGTTGTTGCCATGCCTGCTTATGCGCAGGAAACAGGTGCAAATGTGGGCACTGTCAGTATTACCCAAGTGCTCCGTATCGTCCTCGTCATCGGCACCGTGCCTGTTCTCCTATCGCTTAATGGTGACAGCGTAACGTCCGCGGCGTCCATCCAAAGCGTTTCCTATGAAGCCACGAGCTTGCCGCTCAGCTTTAGTCAATTGGGGTGGACGATCGCTTTGCTGGCCCTGGCTCTGCTTGGTATCTTACTGGCAAGAAAGCTGAAGATCCCGACACCCTGGTTGCTCGGGGCGATGATCACCGTTGCGATTTTTAATATTTTTTTCAGTAGTGGTGAGTCAACAGCCGTTCTCTGGTGGCCGGATTGGGCATTGAGTGGTGCTCAGTTATTTCTCGGCGCAAGCATCGGAGCCTGGATGCAGCGCTCGTTATTCCGAGACGCCAAAGCCGTGATTATTGTCGGAACCCTAAGCTCCCTGGCCTTGATTATTGCTCTGGCCGCTTGCTCGCTCCTCGTCGCCTCAGTGACGCAGTTGGATATGGCCACATCGATATTGGCTTTCTCACCGGGAGGAGTCGCGGAAATGGCTGCCACCGCAGTTGAACTCGGCGCCGATTCAACATTCGTCGTCACCGTCCAGGTCATCCGAATTATGGCCGTACTATTAGTCCTGCCGCCCATGTTTCAAATCCTGCGCAAGTACCTTATAAAAGAAGAAAAAATGAAGGCAGAGGCGTGATTAGCTGCCTTCTTTTTTACTAGCGAATTTTTTCCATAACACGACATAAAGCCCGATGCCTACGAGCGCCCCAATACTATCAAGAACAACATCGCTGACTTCACCGCTGCGCCCCGGGATGAACAGTTGATGGATTTCATCTGTTATCGCGTAACATGTGCAGAGAATCCACGCCCAGATGATGAGCCGTCGTGGCCGTGTGGCCATGGTTACGCGAAAAGCGTGGATAACCAAGATGCCAAGACCAAAGTACACCCCCACATGCGCGGCCTTTCGAATCAACGAATGAAAGCTCTCCATATCCGTCGGCCAAAATGGGAGTAAATGATATATGTTTTCCGTTAAACCACCACTGAGAGCACTCGAATCCTCGCCCGACTGATGTGAAAAATAAAAAATAAGACCCATCCAACCGATGACGAGAAACCAGGCTATAACGACCTTCTTCACATTGCTCACGTCCATCCAACTAACATTGACCGCTTTCCCAGCATACCATACAATATTTTAATATAGCTTCTCGGAGGATCCGGGGAATCTGGCGCTTTCCGAACAGAATCTGGCGCTTTTCAATGATATTCTGGCGCTTTCCAAACAGAATCTGGCGCTTTCCCATGATATTCTGGCGCTTTCTGCTGATATTCTGTCACTTTTACATACCGAAAGGATCATTTTATGAAACAATGGAGCATTCCTGACAATAAGGCCCTCATTTGGGCGCTTATTTTTATCATAACACTTCTCTGGGGTTACGCTTGGGTGCTCATGAAAGAAGCCCTTACATATATGGGTCCGTTTACGTTTTCAGCTTTTCGTTTCGGGACGGGTGCCGCCACGTTACTGCTCATTGTGTGGATATTAAAAATCGGTCTTCCGCCCAAACGATACTGGAAGCATCTCATCATCGTCGGCATCCTCCAGACTTCCATTGTTTTCCTGCTCGTTATGTATGGACTGGAGTTTGTCGACGCCGGGCAGTCCTCCATCCTTTTGTATTCCATGCCCGTATGGAGCAGCATTCTGGCCGTTATATTCCTTGGAGAAAAAATAACCCCTGCCAAAATGACAGGGTTAATCATGGGGATTTTGGGACTGCTCACTATTTTAGGCTGGGACATTTGGACAGGGCAAAGTTTTGACGTCATTTTCGGCCAATTATTAATCATCAAAGCCGCTTTATCATGGGCGGCAGCTAATATCTATTACCGGCTCCGTGTTCAAGAGCTGCCAAAATTACAGGCCTCTGCCTTTCAAATGTTTTTTGGCGCCATCGGTATTACGGCAGCAACAATCATCATGGAATGGGGAGAACCCATCGTTTTAAACGCTGAGAGCATCTATTATATTTTATTCACCGGCGTGCTCGCTTCGGCATTGTGTTTCACCGTCTGGTATATCGTGATCAGTAAAATTGATATGGTCTCCGCCACGATATCAACGTTGCTCGTGCCTATTTTCGGATTAACATTCAGCAGCATTCTGTTGGATGAACAAATGACGGTCGGCGTAGTGGCCGGATCTGCGCTGATCATTATCGGCATTAGCATCGCTACGATTTCGAAAAAAGAAGGCAAGGACGGATGATTTAACGATGGGAATCAATAGATGCGCTGAATCGTCCGATTAATCCCTGCCCCGCAATATGATATAATGAAAATATTCATTATCAAACAGGAGGCTTATCATGCCAGTCAAAGAAGGAGAGCTCCTTTGGGAGCCATCACAGGCATTCATCAACCAATCAAACCTTGCTCACTACATGAAGTGGCTGGAAGACAAAAAAGGGTTGGCTTTTAACGACTACCAACAGTTATGGGAATGGTCCGTCAACAACGTGGAAGACTTTTGGGAAACGCAATGGGAATATTTTGATATTAAAGCGTCTTCAACCTATGATCGCGTGTTATCCGGAGACGGGGTGCCCTTCGCGAAATGGTTCGATGGCGCAACGTTGAATTATGCGGAGCACGCTTTCCTTCATGCCCGGCCTGAAGAAGTCGCTATTATTTCTAAATCCGAAATCCGCCCGCTCGAAAAAATGACGTGGCAAACCTTGCAGGAAAAGGTTGCTTCATTTGCTGCCGGGTTAAAAGCGGAAGGGATCAAATCCGGGGACCGCGTAGTGGCTTATTTACCGAATATTCCGGAAGCAACGATTGCCTTTTTGGCTTGTGCCAGTATCGGCGCGGTCTGGTCCAGCTGTTCCCCCGATTTCGGCAGCCGTACGGTGATCGATCGTTTTCAGCAAATCGAACCGAAACTACTGATTGCCGTCGATGGCTATCGTTATAATGGCAAAGATCACGATCGCATCGATGCCGTCTACGAAATTCAAAGGTCCATTCCATCACTGAAGAAAACGATTCTACTGCCATATCTGTCAGAAAACCCCAACACAGACGTACTCACCAACATCGAAAGCTGGGATGAGTTTATAAAAGAACACCAAACAACGTCTTTGTCATACACGCAAGTGCCATTTGACCATCCCCTCTGGATCCTTTATTCCTCCGGCACAACCGGGCTTCCCAAGGCCATTGTACAAGGACATGGCGGGATCCTGCTTGAACATTTGAAAAAGCTGACCTTCCACACCGATTTGAAACCGGAGGATAACTTCTTTTGGTACACGACGACCGGATGGATGATGTGGAATATCGTCGTCAGCGGCTTGCTCACCGGTTCGACGATCGTTTTATATGACGGCAGCCCGGCGTATCCGAATATGGAAACATTATGGGCTTTTGCGGAGGAAACCGAAATGACGGTCTTCGGTACAAGCGCAAGCTATTTGGTGGCGAATAAAAATAACGGAGAAAAGCCGATGGACAAATACGACTTGCGCCACTTGAAGAGCGTCGCCTCCACCGGTTCACCTTTGCCACCGGAAGGATCCGAATGGGTCTATGAAAATATCAAAAAAGATCTATGGCTCGCTTCTGTCAGCGGAGGCACGGATCTTTGCTCGGCATTCGTCACCGGCTCGCCGCTTTTACCCGTCTATGCCGGCGAGATTCAATGTCGCGCACTCGGGGCAAATGTGCAAGCGTATACAGAGGACGCTGAACCCGTCTTCGATGAAGTCGGGGAGCTCGTCCTTTTGGAACCGATGCCGTCCATGCCGCTCTATTTTTGGAATGACACCAACAATGAACGTTATTATAGCAGCTATTTCGAGGAATTCCCCGGCATATGGAGGCACGGAGACTGGATTAAGATCACCTCGCGAGGCAGCTGCCAAATCTATGGCCGTTCCGATTCTACCATTAATCGCGGCGGTATCCGCATGGGAACAAGTGAAATCTACAGCGCCGTCGACGATATTGACGCCGTAGAAGACAGTCTCGTCATCGATATCAACGACCCGGACGGCAAAGACTATATGCCCCTGTTCGTCGTCCTGAAAGAAGGCGAGGAACTTAACGATGAACTGAAAAAAGACATCAACCAGGGCATTCGCAGCCAATGTTCCCCACGACACGTGCCTAACGACATTTTCGCTATCGACGAAGTACCAACCACGTTAAACGGCAAGAAAATGGAAGTTCCGATAAAAAAACTTCTGACAGGGACGCCCGTCGAGAAAGCGGTGAACACAGGATCGATGAAGAATCCGGAAACGCTGAGGTATTTTCAAAACTTTTATCATCATCACGAAAGGTGAGGCCGATAGCCTCACCTTTTTTCAGGCATATTGCTCGCTTACTAACTCAAGCAGCCCTTTTTCCTGCAAATAGGAATGCGGGGCTAGGAAGGTCACCGTGACGACACCGGGGTGTCTGCCAATTTCAATGCCACCGTTAATCGTGGCACGGTGAATGACCGTCTCCGGGTTCATCGTCCCGCATTCCGGACATTTTACCGCAACGAAGGGATCCCCGAGAAACCGTCCCTCGACAGGTTCGTCATTCCCGGATGTATAAGCCATTTCCCGACCTGGATCGAGAATGCCATCCGTAAACTCATTTACGTAAACTGTTTGTTTGGCTTCCATTCTAGTTCCCCCCTTAGTAGGTTGATAGTTTCATTATATCAAAGCGTGAAGCGCTTTCCCATTTTTCATATTTCATACGCTCGATAGAGGATCACTTCGCTCCTCCGATACCTCTCGGGACTGATCCATTGGCTTCTGAGGGATCACTTCGCTCCTCTGATACCTCT
>NZ_FNEN01000002.1:27537-77730 GCF_900100185.1 Natribacillus halophilus
CTGATCCATTGGCTTCTGAGGGATCACTTCGCTCCTCTGATACCTCTCGGGGCTGATCCTCCGAGAGATGAAACAATAAAATATGTATTTATCTGGTTCAACCTCTATCCCAGACTACAACCTTCCTTCCAGAAATGATACAATAGAAAAGGAAATTATCTTCGCTCAACCTAAACAAGACTCTATACTATAAAGGGGTGGCAGTCATGCAACAGAGTCAATTGGAACAAATGAAAAACAACAATGGATTTATCGCCGCTATGGATCAAAGTGGTGGCAGCACGCCAAAGGCCCTTGCTCTATACGGCATTTCCGAAGATGAGTATACCAACAATGATGAAATGTTTGATTTGGTCCACGAGATGCGGACACGGATGATCACTTCTCCGGCTTTTACTTCCGATCAAATCATCGGTGCCATTCTCTTTGAACAAACGATGGACCGTGAAATCGAAGGCATGTACTCGGCCGATTATTTGGCGGAAAAGAAAGGAGTCGTCCCTTTCCTAAAAGTGGATAAAGGACTGGACGAAGAAGCCAACGGTGTACAGCTTATGAAGCCGATCCCTGATTTGGATAAAACACTCCAACGCGCGAATGAACGGAATATTTTCGGGACGAAGATGCGCTCCGTCATCAAGGAAGCCAATCCGGAAGGTATCAAAGCCGTCGTGGATCAGCAATTCGACATTGGCAAAAAGATTATTGAAGCAGGTCTCGTTCCGATTATCGAACCGGAAGTGGATATTAACAGCCCCGAAAAAGAAAAATGCGAGGAGTTGTTGAAGGCGGAAATCCGCAGCCACCTCGACAACCTGGGTGACGACGAACTCGTCATGTTAAAACTGACGATTCCAACCGTTGCCGACACTTATAAAGAATTGATCGATCATCCCAATGTGGTTCGCGTCGTCGCCCTTTCCGGCGGCTATTCCACGGACGAGGCGAATGAAAAGCTAAAAGACAATCAGCAACTCATCGCCAGCTTCTCCCGGGCACTTACCCAGGATTTAAACGTCAAGCAAACCGAAGACGAATTTAATGACACTCTTCAAAAAGCAGCCGAGTCTATTTATCGAGCTTCGGTGACATGATTGTTAGTATTCCCGGGGGCATGATCGTCCCCGGGAATTATTTTAAGACTCCCCGGGAAGAATATGAAAAAATAGATTTTCCGCTGGATAAAATTCGAGTCACATTTGTATTTATGACATAATTATGTTTTAATTAAGGCATCAAAATGTAGAGGTGGTCGTATGGACCATATTAGACCGATAAAAGATCTAAGGAATACGCAAGAAATTTCAGACCTTTGCCATAGCAGTGGAGAGCCTGTTTATATTACCAAGAACGGTTACGGTGACTTAGTTGTCATGAGCATCGAAGCCTATGAAAAAAAGATGAGAAAGTTAGAACTGTATGAGAAAATAGCAAAAGCGGAAGAACAGCTAGATGACGATGAAAATTTACAACTCGCCGAAAAGTTATTTGAAGAGTTGAGAGAAAAATATGAATTCTGATATTTTTACTGTAAAAGTAACACCTATAGCTAGAACAGACTTGGATGAGGATGAGATTTATAACTATATCTCGTCTTGCCTGCACAACCAACCGGCTGCCAGCGATCTAATGCATAAAATTGAAACTGAAATTATGAGATTACAACATTTCCCATTTTCATGTAGCTACGTCGAAGATAAAACGTTACGAAATAAAGGTTACCGCAAGCTAATTGTGAACAATTATATAGGACTTTACTTAGTGAATGAAGTGAAACAAGAAGTGATTTTATTGCGCTTTTTATATGGCAAACAGAAATATGAAGGATTAATTTAAAAGGTGCTTTGGTGCAACAACGGTAAAAATTATCAACCATTAGGCCCCGCCGAACTCTCGGCGAGGCCTTTGTCTGGGTCTATTTGTATTCCGCAAGTTTTCGCATCAATGGGCGTTCTCTTTGCCATAGCATCATATGCGCCTGTACATAATCAATCGCTTCATTTTCATCTCCCATTCCGATAAATGCCGGGGCTTCAGCCGGGATTTTTCTTTCCCCGAGCAAATACTCCGGAACATGGGGATTTTCGTTAATGGCTGTGTTCAGCAACTGCTCTGTTTTTCTCGTCCAGCCATTCGATTTATATTCGGCATAAACACGATTGTAAGCCATGTTTGCCGACGGTTCGTCATAATCGTCTATCAGTGCCGCTGCTTCTCGATATTCTCCGGTCTTCATCAATGCGTCAATTAATAAATAACGGATGCCCTGGTTATCCATCGGGTTTAAATCGAGCAGTTCGCGATATTGCTCCATGGCGAGATCGGGGTCTCCCATTTGCGCGCAAGTCTCGGCATATCCTTGTTTGGCACGCATGTATGGACGTGTCTCAATCAAACCCCAAAAATATCCGCGATTATTTTCAAAGAAACTCGGTCCAAACGCTGCTTCGCCCTGGATCATGCCTTCAAAATAGAGATCATTCTTTTCTTCCAACGTGTTTGCTTCTTCGGCCAAAATGGCAAAGGCATCGGGGCTGTTCGGATGAAGCTGCAATGCTTCCTCGGCGAGTTTGATCCTTTGACGACTGTCTGCCGTTTGATGTGCTTCAAAAATAAGATTTTCTGCCTGTTCTTTTTTTGTGTTTGATTGGGGAGCGAGTGGTTTCCCGGACTGACTAAGCTCGTTTAAAAATTGTTCTACTTCTTCCTGCGATGAAAAGTTTTCATTTTGGATGAGCTTTTGTAACTCTTTCAATTGCTGTTCAGCCAACATGGACGGGTCTTCGACATCAGGTGAACCCGGTCCAAATTCATCAATCATCTCATCGAATAAATCGAACATGATATAGTCCATCTCTTGATACCGCTTAGAGACACTGGCAGACGAGACGCCATATTTTTCTGCCGTCTCCTTTTGGGTAGGGCCATCACCTTCCATCATCATCACAAGATATTCCAAAGCTGCAGCAAATACCGCTACCTTTCTTACAACGGGATCCTCATCCTCACAGAATTTATGCCATTGTCGTGTAGCGAAATTGAGGCTTTCATCCTCCCATATATCATCATTCATTTCACATAAGTATTCAGGAACCGCTCGTTGTCCTTTCGACGGCCACTCATAAGCGTCGATCAATTCATATGGATCTTCCTCGTCCATGAACACCTTATACAAAACCATCGGGAATTCGTTTTTCATTGCCTGACTGAAAGCACCCTCGTATTGCCTAAACACCATCTTCATTTGTTCCAAATCAAATACGTCAAAAGATAAAAGAAATTGTTTTTCGTTGTTACCAAAAGGAACAAGGATTCCGATTATGCCATCGCCAACATCCAGCAACCACTCTTCATCTTTGAAAGCAATGACATCACGTTCACCGGTATCCATTGATTCAACGGTAAATTGATCTTCGTCGACATGTTCAACAATTTCATACATGCCGGGCACCGTGATCCACTCTTCGATAACCGATTTCGTCTGCGGCCGTAACGATCTGCCATGTTTATCCATAAATATCTCAAAAATCGTTTTCCCATCCACAAGTGGCGCATTAAAGGTTGCCCAAACGATAAATAACGTGAAATAATCTCCTTCAATTTCAGGGTCAAAATCATGTGCGTCAGCATAATCAAAATAAAGTTCGAGATATCGTTCCCTGTATTCGAAACTAAAATCTCCCAATTGATCATCCAATTTTTCCAGTTCTTGTCTCGTTCTTGGTGTCATACTAACGACATTGTCTTCTTTTTCCAGACAGCAATGCTTGTATTTTTCACCACTGCCACAAGGACAAGGGCTATTGCGTCCGATTTTCGCCAATGGGATCACTCCTCACTATGATCCCATTCTATCATATATATAAACAGCGGCACATCGCTCTGTGCCGCTCGTTTTATTTATCGCGCAAGCACCGGTTTTTTACCCTTTAGAGGATTCGTTTGTTCTATGGCGTAGCCGACTTTCAAGACCGTCTCTTCATCAAACGCTTCACCCATCATCTGCATGCCGATGGGCATTTCTCCTTTAAATCCACATGGCATGGAAAGCGATGGAAAACCTGTCAAATTTCCCGGTCCCGTAAAGCGAATGATATTGTTGACTAAATCAACTTGCTCTCCGTTTAAATCGGCGTAGCTTTCACCGATGTCAGGGGCAACGATCGGGAGGGTCGGGGTGATGAGGACGTCGACTTTTTCATAGGCTTTTTGGAAGTCTTGTTTAAGTTGCCTCCGTAATTGTTGCGCTTGCAGATAGTCTACGCCTGACGGTAATTCTCCCAACTCAAACAAGAGACGTATGTCATCGCCGAAGTCATCCGGCCGTCTCACTAAATTTTCGTGGTGAATGGTGGCTGCCTCTGTCAAAATAGTGATCAATTCTGCATATTCAGCATATTGAAGCGCGGGGATGTCCACCGTTTCTACGTTTGCGCCTTGGTCAACAAGCGATTGAATCGCCTTTCGAACCGATGCCTCTACGTCCGAATCCACATTTTTAAAGAAATAATCTTCATTTACACCGATGGTTATATCTGTCATATCACCTGTTAATTTTTCTGTATATCGATTCACGGGAACAATGAGCGATCGCTTGCCAACGAGATTGCAACATGGGCAAATGCTCGTCCTTTACGGCAATCCCCCTACTTTCCAGCACCTCTTTGATCGATGAGTTCATAAAAAATCAGCTCCTTTTTCCAATGAATTACCATTTTACTAAATTTTGAAACATATCTTTGTGGCTTCACATATAATTGAAATCGTTTACTTTTTAAAAATTTAGGTCTATAATAATAGTATACTATAATCATAAAGGAGTGTTGGCAATGGGTAGATTAGATAACAAAATTGCTATTATCACAGGTGGTTCTCGTGGGCAGGGTGCCTCTCATGTTACTAAATTCGTAGAGGAAGGGGCTAAAGTCGTTTTCTCAGATATTTTAGTAGAAGAAGGAGAAGCCCTGGCAAAAACACTAGGGGAAAATGCTAAATTCATCAAACATGACGTGACGAATGCAGATGACTGGCAGCGAGTCGTTGAGGAAACAGAAGCAACTTTCGGCCCGGTAAATATCCTCGTCAACAACGCCGGCGTTGTTTTGACCAAGAGCATTGCAGACCTTTCTGAAGAAGAATATCGTAAAGTGGTGGACATCAACCAGGTCTCCGTATTTCTGGGCATGAAAACAGCCCTTCCATCTATGAAAAAGACAGACAAAGCCTCGATCATCAATGTCTCTTCCATTAATGGCCTTCGGGGTGCGGCGGGTAATTCAGCCTATACCTCTTCCAAGTTTGCCGTTCGAGGCATCACGAAGGACGCCGCGTTGGAATTTGCCGAGCATGGCATCCGGGTTAACTCCGTCCATCCAGGCATTATTCAAACACCGATGATTGAAGTTGAAGGCGCAAAAGATCTCGTTGCCCAAATGGCAGAGAGCGTCCCATTAAAAAGAAACGGAGTATCAGAAGAAGTGTCCAATATGATTTTATTCCTGGCATCCGATGAATCCAGCTACTCAACCGGCTCGGAATTTATCATTGATGGTGGTATTACGGCGTCCAATTAAAAAGTGGATAAAACAAAAAAGGACGCCGGAGTTAGTCCCTCTGACGTCCTTTGTACGTTTTATTTGTCTTTTTTCACCGTATCCAACGGGAGTGAGGGATCGGCGGTCCACTCGGTCAGCGAGCCGTCGTACATTGAAACGTTTTGTTGTCCTAACTTGTTTAAAATCAGGGCGTTCCAGGTTGCGGCGATGCCGCTTCCGCAATACGTGATGACTTTTTTATTTTCATCGAGGGCGCCTACTTGCTCAAATGTATCACGTAATTGTTCTTCATTGTGAAGCTCTTTCGTTTCAGGGTCAGAGAGGTTGCCAAAGAAAACATTGACGCTGCCCGGAATGTGTCCGCTGCGGGCATAAGTGTCTGTTTCGCCGTTAAAGTCAGCTTCTGACAGGCTGTTAAGAAGTATGACATTTTCATCGTCTAAAGCATCCTTGACATCCTCTTTTGTTGCCAATAATTCGGGGCGACGTTCGCCTTTGAATGTCGCTTTAGGATACGAGCCCGGTTCCGTTGAAACAGGGCGCCCATCTTCCCGCCATTTCACGAAGCCGCCATCCAGCACGGCAACATTGTCATACCCTTCATACTGCAATTGCCAGGCTAGCCGTGATGCCCAATCGGATGCAATAACCGATGCGCCTACGATCGCATTTCCCTGGTCATATACAACGACATAGGTGTCGTCGTCACCGACACCCAATTCACTCATTTTTTTGGTAAACCTTTCTCTTGAAGGGACAGTGAAAGTAAATTCGGAATCCGGATCAGAGAGATTGTTTAATAAATCGGCATAAACAGCCCCGGGAATATGCCCCTCATCATACGCTTCCTGGCCGGACCAGACATTATAATACCTACCACCCTCAGGCGGCTTTAAAAATGTTGTCGCATCTATTAACCGTAATTTGGGATCATCCAACCGCTCTGCCAACCATTCCGTACTGACAATCAACGGTACGTTACTCATGCTTGACGCCTCCCTTAATTCAAACTATATTGATGAGAATTATCATTTTTAAAATACCACATTCGGTGCGTTTGATCAATTGATTTGTTTGGTAAGATTGAAAAGTATAATTGTTTTAGGGAAAGGAAGGATACACGTAGCTGGCCGACCGACAGTACCGGCAATTTGGGAGAAAGGATTGATATGATCAAAAAAGTATTATTAATGGGTCTCGTTTTTGCCATTGCGGGGAATCCGAAATCGGAATTAAATGCGGAACAGGAATTGGAAAATAATTTGCGTGACATACTCGATGATGAACGTTTAGAGCATGCTATTTCCGGTGTGCATGTACGCTCGGCGGAAACCGGGGAGGAACTTTTTTCTCATGAAGCGCACACGAGCCTGACGCCTGCTTCCGGCCAAAAGGTTCTCGTGGGGGCTGCAGCGCTCGATACATTAGGCTCCGATTATACGTTTGAAACCGGTGTATATGCCAATGGCGAACAAACGGGGGCCGCGTTGCATGGGGATCTTTATTTGAAAGGTGAAGGCGACCCGACCATGCTTGCCGAAGACTATGAAGATTTTGCGCGGGAAGTTTCCGCGCAAGGCATCAACGTGGTTCATGGAGATGTGGTGGCCGACGATACATTTTTTGACGATGAAAGGCTTCCACCGGATCTTGCTTTCGGGGATGAAAGTTGTGGTTTTGGTGCACAAACTTCGGCATTGACGGCTTCCCCTGATGAGGACTTCGATGCCGGAACAGTTATTGTTGAAGTTGAGCCGGGAGATTCTCCTGGTGATGAAGCTGAAGTCTCTGTGACTCCCGAAACAGACTACGTCACCATTGATGATGATGTAGAAACGACAGCAGAAGACTCGAGCGAGAACATCTCTATCGAGAGGGAGCATGGAACCAATGACATTGTCGTTGAAGGAGATATTCCTGTGGATGACGATACTGAACGTACATGGATCAGTGTATGGGAACCTACGGAATTCGCACAACACCTTTTCCATTCAGCTTTGAAAGAAGAAGGCATTCAAATCCAAGGGGATCTGAAACTAGGAGAGACGCCTGAAGAGGCCGATCCATTGGTTGTTCGCGAATCCATGCCCCTGGAAGAATTATTCACCCCCTACATGAAACTCAGCAATAATGGTCATGCCGAAACCATGACGAAGACAATGGCACGCGTAGTCGAAGATAAAGGAAGCTGGGATGAAGGACTCGATATTGTGGAGGATTACTTAAGCGATGCCGGACTGAATATAGATGCCATACAGCTTCGGGACGGATCGGGAATGTCGCATTTAAATTATATCCCTCCACATGAAATGACCGCGCTTCTTGAACACATTCAGGGTGAAGATTGGTATGATATTCTGTACGAATCGCTTCCGATCGCCGGTGTTGAAGATGATTTGGTAGGCGGCACACTAAGTGATCGGATGGAAGATACGGAAGCCGAGGAAAATGTACATGCAAAAACAGGAACACTCACATCAATAACATCCCTTTCCGGTTATGTAACAACTCAGGATGGTGAAGAGCTCATCTTTTCCATTATTTTGAACAACTTCATCGGTGACGCTCCTGAAGACATCGAAGATGACATCGTTGTCGAATTGGCGATGTTCTCGAGGGATGGAGGATAGCCGAGCACACCGCGTGAGGTCACCCCTGCGTTTATCAGTCGGATAGTACGATTTATCAGTGGAAAACACCAATTTATCAGGTCATTCGGATGGTAAATGGCTAAAAGGAGCTGCCGATCAGCCACGGTTCCGTCAAAGTCCAAATATATTCGCGGATATCCGAGGGAACGGAGATCGCTCCGATCTTTATGACACTTGAATCGTGTTGTTATACCCCAAAAGCAGGGTATCTCGCTCCGAGAGGGACAAGAAGCGCGTTGTTATACCCCAAAAGCAGGGTATCTCACTCGAGAAGGACAAGAAGCGCGTTGTTATACCCCAAAGGCAGGGTATCTCACTCCGAGAGGGACAAGAAGCGTGTTGTTATACCCCAAAGGCAGGGTATCTCACTCCGAGAGGGACCAGAAGCGTGTTGTTATACCCCAAAGGCAGGGTATCTCACTCCGAGAGGGACAAGAAGCGCGTTGTTATACCCCAAAAGCAGGGTATCTCGCTCCGAGAGGGACAAGAAGCGCGTTGCCATACCTCAAAAGCAGGGTATCTCACTCCGAGAGGGACAAGAAGCGTGTTGTTATACCCCAAAAGCAGGGTATCCCGCTCCGAGAGGGACCAAGAACCACGTTATCATCCCTCGAACGACGGGGATCGAACCAATCCGAGAGGGCGATGTGATCCTTCCTCGGGCTCGTCTTAGAAAGGCGATTTTTATTTCCCTTAAAAATCGTTTTACTTTGACTTTACCTTGGCCGATCAGCTCCTTTTGTTGTGATTGGCATTCTGAACCTTTACAATCAACATAGAGAGGGAAAATAGGGAGTGAACCTTTTGATTCGGCAATTACACCTTGAAGATTTACCACGATTTGAAAAAATGGATACAGGTATCGAAGATGATTACATCCTCGCCATATTTGATCGCTTAGTCACCGGGAACCATCGACTTTATGGGTTATTTGTCGACGATCAGCTCGTAAGTACAGGCGGCTATACGGTTTTTGCCAACCGTTATGCCATGCTGGGAAGGCTCCGGAGTGACCGATCCATTCAGGGACAAAACCTTTCCACAAAGCTAATGACTTTCGTGATCGACAAAGCATTAGAGCATCCGCACATCCAGTGGGTAGGGGCGAACACACAAGAACATAATACCCCTGCGCGGCGCGTTCTTGATAAGCTCAATTTACCTTCCCAGGCCACATTGTTTAATGCCACAACCAGCAATGTGACGTCGTTAGAATCGGACAGTGAGCCCTGGCAACCGATCCATGATTTAAAAAGGAAGCGAGAATGGGTAGAGAAGACCTATATCCAATCTTCGGCGGTTTTCCCTTTGGAATGTTATTATCCCTTTCCCGCGTCTGAAGCGTTATTTACAGACGAACATTTACAAAACTGGTCTTTTTATGAAAATCACGACCAGACTCGATTCTTCATTGCAAAGACCGATCAGAAAAAATATCATTACTTGCACGTCGTCTACCCATGGAGCGATCTATGGTCACAGAACGGCTTATGGGAAACCGTGTCCGCGGCATACCGCGCATTGAAAGAACAAACTGGGGAAGAAACCTACATATGGACCGATCTAACACGGGAAGAAGTTAATCTCCTGCCGGAAGACCATCCTTTTACGCTTCCCTCTCCCTGGATTCTCTATGGAGTGAACCGGGAAGATTCAATTTAGTTGTTTATCAGCCATGTAGCTTACAAAGAAGAGAAAGGAGACTAATGATGGCAAAATATGTTGAAATCGGTTACCCCATTTATGAAGGCATGCCTGTGCACCCGGCACTGCCGCAAGTGAAACTGGAACCGAATGAACGGTTGGAAAAAGGAGATTCCTGGAATGGAAGTGTACTTAGCATTTACCTTCATGCCGGTACTCACGTTGATGCACCGTGGCATCATATGCCAAACGGGAAAGGCATTGACGACATCCCAATAGAGGACTTTATCTATCAAAGACCATTACTCATTAATGTTGAACGAGGACCTAACGAATTTATTGAAATTAAGGATTTGGAGGCTTATGGCGATGAATTAAAAGAAGCAGACATTTTATTTTTCAATACAGGTTACTGGAAATACAGGCGCGATAACTTTGACAAATACGCCGGTGATTTTCCGGCTGTATCCCCTGATGCTGCCGAATATATCCGAACAAAACTTCCAAATTGCAAAGCCGTCGCCATTGATACATTAAGCATCGAAAACCTGAACGATGCACCGAATAACAGCTTTTTTGTACATCATGCTTTTCTTAATCATGAAAAATACAGCGAACCCACGATGTTAATCTATGAAGATATCAACCCTGAACCGCTCATTGGCAAGACATTGAAGTCGGCTTTTTCAGCACCATTAAGACTTGAAGGTTATGACGCGTCCGTTGTGAATGTGATCGTGGAGGTTGAGTAGCGAATTGAAAACCCCCTGACCGGTTTTTACGGAACGCTCTATATCGGCTAATTTACTCATTCGTTATCGTTGGTTGGTTTGTTTGCAATGAGATAAGTATTTGTTGTATATTTAATTTAAGGAAGCATGCACTTAAAAGAGACCGTGGTGCTGTTTGACCGACGGTCTCCCAATAGAACGCTATCCATCAGAGATAACCGTTCACGATTAAAGCGGAAGTAGTTACCCAGAGGCTAGGCTCTCAGAGGGTAGCTACTTTTTCTTTCTGTCGGAATTTGATGCGATTATATACACAAGCGTAGACACAGCCACGCAAAGCAACAGAAATGGAGGAGCACCTCCCTTCTGTCCGTCAGCAACGAACGGCCACAGACACGAAGGTTGACAGGTGAACGCTACCCCTGAGAATCTCGTTCTATTTAAAAACTATTATACTAGGAATGATGTCATCTTTGAAGTGTAAAAGAATTTTAGGAGAAAAAGGCTAATTTTAAACTACAGCTACCCCAACTTTTCTTCCTCATCTTTGGCGTCTTCTGTATCTTTATAGGTCAAATGTTTAAATTGATTGTATCGTGTGATCAAGAAGTAAATGCCTAGAATCCACCAGCCGCCAAACATTATCCATTCAGGCCCACCCAATCCGGCCGGCATACCGGGAAGATACTGAATGATAAAGAAAATGCTGAGCACCAGGGCGATCCAGCCAATGATCGGCGATCTGGCTGCTTTAAAAGGACGAGACATCTCCGGCTCCGATTTTCGCAACATGAGAAAACTAACAGCCACCATGAAAAAGGCAAGGACGATCGTAAGCCCGCCGGCCTCAACAAGCCAATCCAACATGGGCAAACCAAAAAGTGGACTGATCGTTGAAAGAATCCCAATAAACAAAATCGCATTGGACGGTGTCTTATACTTCGGGTGCACCTTGCCAAACCAAGCCGGAAGCATCTTCGTATTGGCCATGGCAAACATAATGCGACTACCACCAATAATGAAAGCGTTCCAACTCGTCATGATCCCCGCAATCCCGCCGAGAACGAGAATATTTCCAAACAGATCAGAACCATACAAAGCCGCCATCGCATCCGCCGTAGGCAGGACCGATGCCTCTGTGCCCGCCGGATCAAGTCCAAATCCAACGGCGTAAATGACGCCTAGATAAAAGATAACGGCACAAAGTACAGAAACGATCAAAACTCTCCCAATTGATCGTGGTTTTATATTCATTTCCCCTGCTGCCTGTGGTATAACGTCAAAACCGACGAACATAAATGGTGTGGCAATGACAACGGCCAAAATACCGGCAGTACCGCCTGTCAACAATGGTTCCGCGTTAGCTAGACTTCCGCTCGCGGCAGAGCCGAATATCAACATCAGTCCGACGATCATAATCATGAGTGTCAATAACAACTGAACAAAAGAAGCAAATTTTACGCCAATGTAATTAATGAAAGCCACGAAAATAGAACCTGCCATACCGACGAGGACCCATGTGAAATAGACGTCATAACCGGTAACCGTATACATATAACCTACTGTATAATTTGGGAACATGAATTCCAACACATTGGGCAGGGCTACGGCTTCAAAAGCAACGACCGATACATAACCGAGCACAATCGCCCACGAAGCAATAAATGAACTTTTCGGCCCAATTCCCCGTAATGTGTAGGAAAGTTCACCACCCACTTTCGGTATCGCCGCGGCCAATTCCGAATAAGTCAGTCCCACGAAAACAACTAGAATACCACCGATACAGAATGCGATCATGGCGCCAATGGCGCCGGCGTCCAGCACCCATCCACCGGCAAGGACGACCCACCCCCAACCGATCATGGCGCCAAATGCTAAAACAAGCGCGTCCGTGCGATTTAACACTTTTTTCAGTTGTGTATTTTCTGATTGCATATGCTTCTTCCCCTTTCATGAGTATTGGAGACTAAACTAATATCGCCTCCCTTACTTCGGTAATCGCATCATGTAATCTTTCAACAATATCGTTCACCTGCGCTTCATTAATGGTAAGCGGTGGAGCGAAGCAAATGATGTCTGTACCGCCAAATGTGACAGAACGACAGATGACCCCACGTTCATGAAGGGCATCGATCACTTTTGGCGCTGCATTGACTTCAGATGAAAAACGTTCGTTTGTTTCTGGATTTTTGACAATTTCAACCGCGCCGAGAAGTCCGAGTGTGCGTACATCACCCACAATATCAATGTCTTCTTTGATTTTTTGGAATCCTTTGAGCAATACTTTACACATAGCCTGTGAATTTTGGACGAGCTGTTCATTTTCAATAATCTCGATATTTTTCAATGCGACGGCCGCGGCAGTTGGATGACCGCTATATGTGAAGCCATGAAACAACGTACCGGTGGAGCGTTCCTTTAGTACCTGATGAATGCTATCCGACACAACGACGCCTCCGAGCGGTATATAACCGCTTGTGACACCTTTGGCAAAGGTCATCATATCAGGTGTGACTTGCCAATGTTCCAGGCCAAACATTTTGCCTGTACGTCCGAATCCGGTGATCACTTCATCGGCGATGAACAAAATCCCGTATTCATCGCAAAGCTTGCGCACTTCCTGAAAATAATCCCGGGGAGGGATAATCACACCGCCAGCCCCCTGAACCGGTTCGGCTAAAAACGCGGCGATCGTCTCTGGACCTTCACGCTCGATCATGTCGCGAATCGAAGCAACGGCCTCACTTGTACTTATTTCATAGGGTGTTTCTACGTGCACAAAGTTGGAAACATGCAGGCCGCCCATCTCCCTAAATTCCGAAATCCCTGTAGCGTTCGTTGAAGCGGCAGCCACCCCATGATACGCTTTTTTACGGGCAATAAACTTATGCCGCTTCGGCTCCCCCTTTAATTTCCAATAGTGATGCGCCAATTTGAACGCGGAATCATTCGATTCCGACCCTCCGGATGTAAAAAACACTGCGTTTAAATCATCGGGAGCGATTTCTGCAATTTTTTCGGCTAAAAGAATCGCTGGTTCATGGCTAAAGGTTGAAAAAGCAGAACTAAATGCCAATTTTGACATTTGTTCTTGCGCAGCATAGGCGAGCTCTTTTCGCCCATGTCCAACATTCACATTCCAAAGGGAAGAAATCGCATCAATAAATGTCTTTCCATCAACATCTTTTAAATAAATGCCCTCGCCTTCAGCGATTACACTTTTAGCGCCTTGCTCTTGCTGCTGCTTGATCGGTGATGTCGGATGAATAAAATGCTTCTTATCCAGATCGATTAGATTATTTTTGTTGTTCATTGCTGTCCCTCCGTTCTTATTATCATTTCCATTATAAACCATATGATGATTCATTGCATTTTTAAGAAACCGTTTTCATTTTTTCGACAACGCCTTGGGTAAATGAAAAAGGAGCTGCTCAGCGGCTCCTTCTTTTATGTCTAATATTGTTATTTCAGGTTCCCCCTCTTGCCCATTTCACATCATATCCATAGGATCCAAATGATTTAAAGATGAAGTCGCGATGCTTTCCCCAAATACATAGAAAATGACCGCTATCAGAACAAGAACGATCAGCGCCCCATAAAATGTACCCAGACCACCTTTAGAATCTTTTAAGAACAAATGCACCGTATATAGAATGGCAACGTTAAAGGCGGCAAAGGCCAGCAACAGAAAACTTAAGGTCATAGAAAAAACATTCAACATGGCTAATACTAATGAAAGAATTAGCATAGCAAGCGGTATAACCATCATTGAACCATATGATGCGATCGCCTGTTGAATCGAGACCGGTGATTTTCCGATCTTGGCAACGACAAATATCGCCCCAATAATTAAAGCGTTAAAAATCAATATATAAAAAAATGGTGAAACCACCGGCTTAATTCACTGATTATATTATCACGTTAAGAATTTTTTGCTATTTATTTGCAGGATTTTCATTTCTTTAAACAAGCCATTCCATCGCCAAATTTAAAAGGAGCTGTAAATCACAATGTCATTAGACAGTCCTACCTCTTGCAATGGCGCTGTTTCATCGGTAAGAAAGCGCTCCCATATTTGTTTTGAACCAACCGTTTTTGCCATTTATTTTGCCTCCCCAAAGTATTTTGCATTTTGTCAAAGGCGCTCGGATGGTCATTCTCTATCTACTAAAAATATACCACATTAATTGTTTTATTTAACCATCTATTCGCTTTACCCACTGTACCTTCTCGTTATCAAAGCCTTTGGAGAAGTCTCCGTCTATTTGCAAACCGGAGCCGAAATGGTATTGATCGGCACCAACTGTGTTTTTTACGAGTTTCATATTATCTACCGTCAATCCCCCACCTGGAAGTATTTTCGGACCTTCTGTTTGCTCGGCTACTTTTACTAATTGTTGCAACTTTTCTTTTCCAACCACACAATTTGCTTCACCGCCGGACGTTAGAATACGTTGAACGTTTTTAAATGCGGATAACATTTTATATGCTTCGTCCAAAGAAGGGGCTTCATCAAATGCTCGATGGACGGTTATATCTAAGTGATCAGATATGTTGATAATGTTATCTAAGGCTGCCAAATTAATCGTTTTATCTTGGTTTAACGCGCCAAATACAATCCCGTTTCCTCCAAGTTCAACAACATTTCGAATATCCTCGTACATCGTTTCCAGCTCACTATTACTATATGCATAATGATAGCTATGCGGTCGAATCATTATTTGCACGGGGATCGATACACTTTGCAGTACATGCTTGATCGTCCCATAACTTGGCGTGAGACCACCTTCTTTCATTCCCGATACTAACTCCAACCTGTCAATACCTATCTGTTCCGCTCTCATTGCTTCTTCCGGTGTTTGGACGATAGCTTCAATGTACATGGGATCACCTTTTCTAAATAATGTTCCTAGCAAGAACCGCACCAAGTCTCACTTTTGGAGTGTCGAACGACGTTTTCATACCATTTCTATCATGAAAAAGCCCTCGCGTTATGTTTGGTATGGGATCTACCATTTAAGCGAGGGCTTGATCTCGTTTGTAAATAATTTGACCTGTTTTCTTAATTTCTTCTAAAAATCCACTTCGTTTATCTTTTTTTTCCAATATAATGGGCTCCATTCGTACATCAATGTTCCACGTTAAATGAAAAAGTCTTGCTGATGACTCCAGAAAATCTCCTTCTATTTCATCCACAATAACCGCTACGTCGATATCACTATCCGTGCGAGCTGTACCATTCGCATAAGAGCCAAACAAAACAACCATGTCAACCGAAAATTCCTCGGCCACCAACTCTGCATACTGCTTGACTATTTGTTCAATTTTTCCGTGATCCATTCAAACAACTCCTTTGACTTTGAATACATCCTTTAATGCCAAAATCGCTGCCGCTACGGAGCTAATCACCGAGGAATCAGTCACCCCGGTATACGCTACCTACTCTTTTTTAAATGTATTCATTATTGCCGTGCGGTGCGATTCAGTTTAAAAAGCCTCTTGGTCAAATTAAAAAATTCGTTCAATTACTATTTATATTATATTCATTCATCGGGTCCGTGGTCATCCTATACATCGCCACAGCCAAGCACTGAGGGACATATTCCGCGTGTCGGTCTCGTAATCAAATAAACACCGATTGGATACCTTGAGACATACTGGAACTGGCCACAGACATAAGAGAGGAACGAACTACAAAGAGTCATCACAATGTTAAGTGACTCGCTACCTAGGGAGGATTTTGAGGAATGTTAGAACAAACATCCTCACACCATGTTTTTAAACGACCAATTAATTTTCTCTATATCCACATCCTTATACCCTTGAAACCGCCCCCATCTTAACATTTCCGTGTGATCAGGGTGGTGTTCGTCCGCCATAATGTTCAAAAACTCTTCATAACCGCCTTCTCCGCCAACATCCTCGGGCGGCGCGTTGCCATACGCTTCAAGACAGACCGGATAATTTTTATCGAAATCATCCATCATTTCTTCGACTTCAATCTTATGCACCCAATCATCCCCGAAGTCATGGAGATACTTCATCATCGCGGGGAGGTACTCGGAAAGCTTTATGCCAAATTCAAGTTTCGTTGGGATATCTCTTTCGAACTCGAGAGACTCTTCATCAGGAACAAGATTTACGATAGGTTGGAGACCTTCTTTGTCGGAAGCAAAAATATAATATTCATGCAAATGGCTATTTTGCCAGTAAAAAGCCTCTTGTATCACCCTGTGCAATTGATCGAATGTCATGTGAACGGGAACGATGATTTTACGCCAAACTTCAAAATTTCCGAGTTCAAGGGTTACCTTTAACAGCGCCGCTTTACAACTAATGACCGGCTCCTGAACGAATGCTTGCAAGTCCCGATACATTTCCTTATTGGGATGAATATAGCCACTGTTACCGTCAGTGACCATAAGACGGCTGACGCGCATACCTGCATCCGTTTGATACAAGGAATGATTATGCAGCAAATCAGCAAAAATTTGAACGTTCTCACTGGCCTTGTTCAACCTCGCTACCGTTTTTCGGTTCTTCGTTTTAGTAAAAATAATGCTTCCAGCCGTATGCAAGTATTGCTCAATGACGTCGTCTTTCATCCCCTCTTCTCGGAACGTTTGCTGAATGGCGCGAACAATCAGCTCGTCCAGCTTTTGAAAATCCTTTGCCCTAAGCCCATATAAAACGACGGCATATCGATTGTTGTCGTTGACAAGAACAACAGCTATCTTCCGCTTGATCGTGATCACATTGGCATGCCAGGAAAACAGAGGTGCTTCCTGCTCCACGTCTGTAGCCGGTTTTCTCTTTACTTCGTTTAAGAGCTTTTGCGTACATTGGATTAGCATTGGGGGAACTCCTTCTAACGATATAGTTGTAAGTATTTTAACACAGTGTGGTTTATCAGCCGAAAATGTCATTTTATCAGCCATCCGGAATTCTCAAAATTCCCAATATCGGTTCTTTCGATAATTGTTGAAACTTTATTTCCAGTATAAGTTTTGTCGTTAATGCTTGACGCCATCTACCCAAATTTTCTGATTTTATTGATTTACTTCATAGATGAACACCACTTGATACAATCCCAACCTCGTCCAATACCCTTCCCATTCTCCAAAAGGAATAATTTTAGCTGTTAAAGTAGGCATGAAAGATAATCGCTCCAAAGCATCTACTTAAATTCGTTCCTTCACTTCAGGTGTATAAGGAACCATTCTCGCCAACTCCCGTAGTCCTCTGGCTGACCACCTTACATTATACGTCTGATTCACACTCAAATTCCTCTATTTCTTGTCGCAAAAAATGTAACCCATCCTCACCAGAATAGATACGGCCTTTCTCCCGATCTTCTCGGCTCATTCGTATTTGGCGAGTCACATCAGGATCATTGGCGAGAGCATGGACATCTAATTCACCGACATCATCACCTTCAAGTTGAACTGCCACATTAAACTCTTCCTCAATCGCTTGAACAAGATCAGACAGTTTTAATACTTGTTTTTCTTCCCATTTATGAAAAAGATGTTCTTTCGTAATAAACTCCATATCCGATCACCATCCTTTTTTTATTATATATTATGCCTCATTATAATGAAAGCGAACCCCTCCAAGTATCATGATTTGAAAAAATCCCGACGACAACTATTCAACTAACTCCCCAAATTGTTGAGTGAATAACAATAGCACAAATCATTCATTATCTAGACATTATCGAGCTATATCAAATTCACGGAGTTAAAAAGATACTCAACTAACTGGGCGAAAAATTTAGCTACTATTAAAAGCTTCGAATAATATTGGAACGATTATCTCAACACCCTATCAACAACCCCAATCACCCTATCCATCTCCTCCTCACTCATACCCGACCCCGACGGCAAACACAGCCCACACCCAAACAACTCATCCTACACACTACGCCCCTCTTCATGCGGGTAATACTCAACGCCCTCAAACAACGGCTGCAAATGCATCGGCTTCCACACGGGCCGCGCCTCAATATTCTCCGCACTCAGCGCTTCAATGATATCCAACTGACTCACGCCCGCCTTCTCGGGATCCACCGTCAAAGCCGTCAACCACCTATTCGACTTACTCCCTTCAAGCTCGGGCATAAAAGTAACCCCAGCCAACTAGCTCAACAACAGCGCTGCTCCACACGCTGATCGAACACTTCCAACTGTCGCGCCCCACACCGGCGACGATATTACTCATTCGATAATTGTATCCAACCTCGCTGTGCTCATAATGAAGCGCCGGCTCCCGTGCCTGGGTCGCCAAAAAACGCGCCCGCTCCAACGCTTCCAAATCATTCGATACGAACGCACCCCGCCAGAGTTGGTAATAATTTTATTCCCGTTAAACGAAAACACCCCAAAATCGCCGAACGTACCACTCCGCAACAAGTGGTAAATCTCTCCGCAATTGGTGGTACAAAAGATTGCAAGGGTGGTACAAAGTGAATGCAATACTCAACGTATTGCTGCGATACACATAAAAAACTACCGTCAATCCACCGGAGAATTTGTTTCAGCTCTTGATGTGGATATCAATTTGCGCTCCATGATGCAAGCATTATGCAGAATTCCTTATACGGGGTATGTAATTATGACTCCCCCTTATCCATATACTTATTGTTCGGCACAGCTTATTGAAATAGCTTCACTGGAGTTAACAAAGGTTTTGAACCCATCAGAACTGTAAAAAGAATCCGATCTCGCGATCATCTCAACACACAACCTTGAATTAGATTTATTACTATCCCACGTTCAATTATATTTTCAATATTGTGTTCACTCCTCCGAGGAGCTCACATCGTTAAATTACTCAGTTTACTTTTGTTCGTTCTCCAACTCTGATAACATCTGAACTCTTCTACGAAATTCAGATGCTGTACTGAATCTCGCCTGTAAATAGCTATCAATAAGTTCTTGAGCTAGTTTATCGCCGACAATTTGTGCACCTATTGCCATTACATTAACATTATCATGCTCAACACACTGGTGAGCTGAATATATATCATGACATAAAGCTGCCCTTATACCTTTTATTTTATTTGCTGCAATACTAGCTCCCACTCCTGTTCCACATATCATAAGGCCACGGGCATCCTCATCTTTTTTAACTTCATCACATACCTTCTTTGTAATCACTGGGAAGTCGACTGGTTCTTCGCTAAAAGTTCCATAATCTAATACTTCATGCCCCATAGATTCCAAGTGTTCAACAATCGTCCCCTTTAATGGGAATCCCGCATGATCCGCTCCAACTACTACCTTCATTTGATCATCTCCTCTTATTTATTAGTATATATTAACCTAACATTTCTGGTATCCATAATGTCAGCTGTGGGAACAATACAATGAGTAAAAGAATAACCACATTGGCAATAAAGAAAGGCAGGGTTTCTTTAATGATACTACCCATTTTCTCTTTACTTATGGATGTAACAATAAATAATCCCACACCAATTGGAGGTGTCAATAAACCAAGTGTAAGATTCATTACTACAAGAATAGTCATTGTTATTGGATCTACTCCTATTGCATCACCCAATACAAGTAAGGGAGGTAAAACAATTACAATTGATGCAATGGTTTCCATTACAGCACCCACAATAAAGAGAACCAGCATAACTAACAGCAAAGCCAATATAGGAACAACAGTAATACCTAAGATGGATTCGCTTAGTAACTGTGGAATTCCTTCATTCGCAAGTATCCAAGCATAGGTGGCAGCGAAGCCAACTAAAATGAGAACGGTTCCTGTGAATATCACAGCCTCAATACCAGAATCATACAATTGCTTCAGACTTACGTCCCTTCTAATGACCAACCCTAAAAATAAAGCTCCTAGTACTCCCATAGCCCCTGCTTCTGTGGGTGTGAAAAGGCCTCCCATAATACCGTAAAGCACAAATGCAATTAACAGCAGTTCCCAATAACTTTCTTTAAGTGCATTTCCCACATTTTTGATCCTAAATGAATTTGATCTTGGAAAGTTACGCTTAATTGCAATCAAGTATGCTGCAATCATCATTGCAAGTCCCATCATAATACCTGGTATAATACCTGCGAGAAAAAGCTGTTGTATAGAAATCCCCGCAGTGACTCCAGCAATAATTAGATTGACGCTTGGAGGGATAATTGGGCCTACAACTGAAGAGCTTGCAGTAAGAGCCGCTGAGTAAGGACCAGGATAACCTTCTCTTTTCATCGCTGGAATCAATGTTTTCCCTAATCCTGAAGTATCTGCAACGGCAGTGCCAGATATGCCAGCGAACAACATGCTAATACCAACGTTAGCAATCCCGAGGCCTCCCTTAATAAAACCAACAATGGAATTAACTAAATTTATTAATCGTCTACTTGCGCTACCAGAGTTCAATAGTTCAGCGAGAAGTATATAAAAGGGAACGGCCAGAAGTGAGAATGATCCAAGTTGTGTCATCATCCTCTGGCCTAATAAAGCACTCGGTATATCTGACAACCATATATATAATAGGGAAGAAATGCCAATGACTACAAAGATAGGAACCTTAAAGGCAAGAAGGAGGAAGAAACTGATAACTAATACGATAAGTTCCATTGTTCAGTCTCTCCCTTCTTTTTTAATACTGAAATTATTCTTTATCAATTTGATTGTGTTAACAAGGTGTTTGATGTAGAAATATAACATAATAAACGCGCTTGCAGAGATGCTAACCTGGAACCAAAAAGTTGATAAGTTTAGCCTAGGAGTAGTTGCGAACCTTCCGTCCCATGCTAATTGAAAATTAACCATCATAATTATTAGCAAAAAAACACTAATGATTAAATATATAAACACTTCTATTATTCGTTGTTTTTTTACTGAAAATCTATCAATGAAATAATCAACAGCCAGGTGGGAATTACGTCCAGCAGCTAAGCCCGCACCAATACAAATAGACCACATTAATAAGAAGTTCGCAGCTTCTTCTCCACTCCATGCAGGAACAGTTGCTAGAAATTGTCGAGCAAATATTTGTACAGCCATTATAAATATTAACAGGCCTATCAAAATGAAAGATACGAGACCTAATATATTTGTTGCATTAATCCTCCCTATCATGCAAACACCTACTCTGGTTTATAAATTCTAATGGAACGTTTGTCTTTCAATTAAAGACAAACGTTCCTAAGTTTATCACTGTACATCCTCAACTCTCTCTATCCATTCTTGTATCACTTCGCTATAACCATCGTAAGCTTCTGCGGCAGCATCAGCAAATTCATCAGTATCAGGTTCTGAAATTTCTACACCAGCTTCTTCTAAATCATTGTAGGCTTCTTCTATCTCTTCCTGAAGCAGTTCACTTTCATAGAGTTGTGCTTCTTCAGCTGCCTCTTCTAAGGCGACCTGTTCTTCTTCATTTAGATCTTGATAAATGCTTTCACTTATAAGCAAATAACCTGCTTGGTATTGATGATTTGAAATTGTTACATGATCCTGCACCTCATAAAATCCGTCAGAATGGATCTGTGTAATTGGATTTTCCTGGCCATCTATAACGTTTTGTTCTAGAGCAGAATATACTTCATCAATAGGCATAGTTACCACACTGGCTCCCATAGCTTCAAAAGCATCTGGTGCTGTAGGTGATTCAGGCACCCTAATATTTAAGCCACTCATATCCTCTAAGCTATTTATTTCCTGATTACTGCTCATTTGACGAGGATCCCTCATAAAATATGTTAAAGGTCTGAACCCTTCATCAATCATTAGCTCATCAAGTTCCTCACCGTGTTCACTCTCAAGGAATGTTTCTAGATGTTCTTCATCCTCAAAAAGATAGGGGACTCCATAAATTCCAACTTCTTCTACATAGGAAGAAACGGGTTCAACGCTCACCGTTCCACCAGTTGTTCCAACCTGCATTCCTTCTAATGCTTCATCCTGATCTCCTAATGAAGCGGAATCATGAACGCTAATATCTAGACTCCCATCTGATTTCTCTTCTGCTAGTTCAGCAAATTCGTTCACAGCATCAACCCAAATATGTTCAGCAGGTTGATCAAGTGCAAATGAGATCTCAGTAGCATCAGCTTCGCCTTCACTTTCCTCATTACCACAGGCTGATAAAACTCCCACAATACACACAGTTAATACAAGCAACCATCTATTCTTTATCATAACAATACTCCTCTCAATAATTTTAGATCCATGTCAATACTGATTTATTCACCGTTAATTTGTTTTTTGCACCTCCTCTAATACTGGCATGCCTGTTTGTGCACCTCCTTTCGTTGTAGAGATGCCAGCTGCTTTGTTTGCAAAAACTACTGATTCATATAAAGATTGAGAGTTAGCTAATGCTACAGCTAAAGCCCCGTTAAAAGTGTCTCCTGCTCCTGTAGTATCAACAACATCTACCTTATTACTTTTTGCGTGTTGTATGATTTTATTATCACTAAATAACACCCCCTTTTCGCCTCTAGTAACAATTACATGATCAACCCCCTTATTATGAAGAAGTTTAATAGTTCCCTCATAATTACTAGCTGATGTTAGAGTTGTATTAGTTAATATAGCTAACTCATTTTCATTAGGTGTAATAAAAGAGACATCCGACAATATAGATGTAGGAATATCCAAAGCTGGTGCGGGATTTAAAATGACTGGAACATTATTATCCTTTGCAATCCGTATGGTTTCAGCGACAATTTCCATAGGTATCTCCAATTGGAGCAGAATGACACTTGCTTGTTTGATTAAGGGTTCACTTTGTTTAATCATACTTAAATTTAAGCCATAATTTGCTCCTGGGACGACAATAATTTTGTTCTCTTTTTTTGCAATAGATATTTGAGCTACTCCGGTGTTTACATCTTTAACTGTAAAAATTGAATGTGTATTTATGTTTTCTTTTTCCAAGTAATTTTTCAATTGATGCCCGTGAGCGTCATCTCCTACACACCCTATCAAACTCACTGATCCTCCTAAACGAGCAGCTGCCACCGCTTGATTCGCACCTTTACCTCCTGGATATTTCTCAAATTTATCACCGATAATCGTTTCACCTTCTGATGGAAATCGTTTTGAATCAGCAACTAAATCCATATTCAAACTTCCTACAATAACAATATTGGCGTTTGCACTCATCATGGACCAGACCCTTCTAATTATTTGGACTATAGGTTTATGAAGTGTTTTAATGTATAAAAACATGGTATGTAACCGGTTCCATATTTTCAAAAGTAATGAATTTTATCAAATGTTATTCAGTCCACTAGCCGATAGTATTCCCGTAACTGAATTGGAAATTTATGCTCCCCTTGTCGTACCGCCTAGCTGAATTTGGACCGGTAGTTGGTTGGTCAATTGTTCTGTTTGCCGACCTTCAATCAACTTAATGCAAAGCCTAGAAGCTAAAGCTCCCATTTCATAAATAGGTTGGGCAACTGTTGTGAGTTCTGGATACATCATATGTCCGAAAGCAATGCCGTCGAATCCTATTAATTGTAAACGGTCAGGTACGGGAATCTTCTGTTTCAAGGCTACTTTTAAAAATCCAGCGGCAACAACGTCATTACTAGCAAAAACACCATCAATATGTGGGTGGGCTGCGTAAAAACGCTCAGCCAGTTCCTCAGCAGGATTTAACTGAAATGGACATTCTTCAATGACGCAGTCAAGTCCCTGGTTCTTTATATAAGCCATAAATCCGTTATAACGTTCTTCAGATGAAGTAATCCCTCGAGGTCCTCGTATATGTGCCAACCGAGTCGCTCCTCTTTCAACGAGGTATTCTGCCGCTTTCCATCCGCCATTATAGTTGTTTGAGACTACGGCAGGCAGGCGCTCATCACCCACTCGGTCCAGCGCTACAACAGGTATGTTGGCAGCAGAATATACATTTTCCTGTTGATGATGAGTGCTCATAATTAAACCGTCTATATATTTTTGTTTTAATGCATCCACATATTCACGTTCTTTCTTTTCATCCTGATCTGAATTACACAAAACAACAGTATAACCGTAGATATTGGCGACATCCTCCACAGCCCTCGCCAATTCAGGAAAGAATGGGTTCTGAATATCGGGGACAATCAATCCAATCATATTGGACGTCTTATTATACAATGTTCTGGCTACAGAATTTGGTTGATAATCCAACTCTTTGATTGCTTGTAAAACCTTACTTAAAGCATCTTCACTGACATATCCTCTTTGGTTCAACACTCTAGATACCGTTGCCACCGAAACATTTGCTTTATTTGCTACATCTTTAATAGTTGTCATTAAATCCTCCAAAAATCTGTAACCGGTTACATATAAAGATAAAGGATGGCTTTTGATTTGTCAATAGGAATTTCTTTAATTTTCATGGTATAACTACAAGTACGTGGTTCAAAACCCTAGCTGAATCTGTTGATGGATTAAGTGTAAAACTTCAAATACAGGAATTGGAGGCAATAGCCATGAATGACGAATCTTTATACAATGCATTCGGCCACTGGGAAGACCTCAGCTCGACAAAGGAACAGCGGGTAGCCTATGAAGAGCGATCAAAAGAACTTATGGATCAAGAAGCCGCGGAACGAGAATACGAACTTCGTGAACAAGCATTGGAACTTCGTAAGAAGGAAGCTGAGAAAAGGGGAGAGAAAAAGGCAAAAGAAGCGACTGCCCGCAGGTTATTAGCAATGGGGATGAACGTTGAGACGGTAGCCAAAGGTTCTGATCTTGATGTGAAAAGAGTCATTGAAATACAGCAGGAGATGCAATAACAGCTGTGAAAGGACGCCAGGATTTTACCTGGGGTCCTTTCTGTATGAGGCGAACCGAAGATTCGTGAATGATCATCTCAACATCCCCTCAACAATCTCAATAACTCTACTCTGCTCCCCCTCCGTCATACTCGACCCCGAAGGCAAACACAACCCACACCCAAACAACTCATCCGACACACTCCGCCCCTCATCATGCGGGTAATACTCAACGCCCTCAAACAACGGCTGCAAGTGCATCGGCTTCCACACGGGCCGCGCGCATCGCATGCGCCAAAGCCGCCGGTGACATGTTCCACGTCGCCGATTCCGCGTCGATAAATACCGGCCGGGCGCCTTGATACAGAATCGGGTTGGCGCTGGCGACAAACGTCAGCGAAGACCAAAAACAAACATCCCCAGATCATTTGAGAGTTTACAATCCCCAGTGTGCAAAGGATTTGTCACGCTCATGGGTGCGTTCCTTACGCTGTTTGAAATCCAGATTTTTGAATATTCCATCGTTTTGGATTTGGCTTTTTCCTCCAAATCATTAAGATTTCCGATTTTCGCGTATATAAACGTATTTTTTAACCGATGATGGTGGAAAAAAGGTGAGTGACTTGATTGAAATATGATGATTTTAATAAAAGACGGGAAGAGAAGCTTAAAAAACAAAAGGAGAAGCAAAAACAACATTCATGCAACTTGAAAGAGGCAGGAAAACTCAAAAACAATAGCAAAGGTAAACCACATTAAAGTGTATCTTTGCTTTTTAACTGTAAATTTTCGCTCTATTCTTATTATGATTCTTGATCTTTTTTTTGTTTTCGATTTTGCGATCTCGTTTTAGTTGGGCATATGTTTTTACTTGTCTTGAACTTACAGATTTGTCTGTATAGACGGCTTTCTTCTTGGTCATGGGAAACCCTCCATCAAATTTTATCAGAACCTATTAATTCAAAGAGCACGAGAAGTAACTTCCTATAACCTTCTACTGTAATTATACCTTGATCATTACCATTCAACAAGTTATCGACATGTCTTTTTTCATGTAGTTTAACTAACCAATCAGATCTATCATCCAGTGTCATTAACCAGATCGCGGTTTTTTCCTCAGATTGTATTAAAATCTCTCCTTGTCTTAGATGATCCAAATTTTCTCCTTCAAATTGGATGATGTCAGCAGAAATTTTTGACTTAGACACCCCATGACGTAGTCTATATTCAAATGTATCTGTGTCATTCTGTTCTCGTTTATAAAAGCTGAATTTAG
This sequence comes from Natribacillus halophilus, assembly GCF_900100185.1. Classification (GTDB taxonomy): domain Bacteria; phylum Bacillota; class Bacilli; order Bacillales; family Marinococcaceae; genus Natribacillus; species Natribacillus halophilus. The sequence continues at coordinate 54,130 of NZ_FNEN01000002.1, forward strand.
CATTTAATTCTGCATTACTTACTGCATACCCGTTTTCTATGAAATGTATAACATTCCGATGGATTAAATCCAATAAGAGATGGAGAAAATCAATTTCAGCTAATAGAGCCGTCTTATCTTCAAGAGCTTCTTCTAAATCTGAATCAATTTCTTTAGTTTTTTCTAACCGCTTTGCAGTATCCCTGTGAACCTGTCGTTCCCTTTCAATCGATTCATCGCTATTCCTTAAAACACATTCCTTAACTTTCAAAGTAGCATCATGCACATAATCTTTCTCATTACTCAAAGCGGTAAGTATTTTATATTCCAAGGGATTATATTTTTCATACAGCTCCTTAGTAAAGGCATTATTTTCAATGTTGCTTATTTCTAAACCAACAACGTGACTAGAGAAGCTATACAGTCCCCATACGATAATTACTAAAGGCAGAATCATGCAAACAGCCAACACTGGTAAGGGCAATTCTAATAAGGCAGCCCATAGATTACCATAAACAGTTTCATCACCAAATATGGTGCCAAAACCAACTGCAATAAAAGGTGTGATTATAAATGCGGTAATTCCAAAGATAACTCTAAGTGAAAATAGGTAATGATAAAATTTTTTCCAATTTAATTTTCTCTTATGATTTTTATCAATGCTTTCTTTTCCTTCTTTAAATTTATTAACCAGGTCATTCAATTCTTTTTGATAAACACGTAAGAAATCCAAAAGATCAGCTTGCTTCATATAAACTCCCTCTTTATTTAAATAGTCATTTTTTACTTGAACTTACGCATTCATATAAGACCTTACTCAGATTGATTGGTTTATTCTTATTAAGCTTCTTGTTGAAACTTCTCCTGAGAACAGACATGATGGCGAATTAAAAATCACACCACCCATGCTTGTCGCGATTGCGAGTATAAGTTTTGACTATGGATTTGAAGGCTTTGCAGTGATTCATATTAAACAGCACCCTGATCTGATTGCACATTATGAGCAGTTTGGAGCAGAGGAGATACGCGGTGATTGCATGATTTTGAACCCTTGGCATCACACCGTCTCATTCAGTTATACTTGAAGAAAGGAGAGCGATAGAATGACTACCAATCGCGATTTTTCGAAAAATAACCGACCAAGAATTGGAACGTTATATCAATGCCAAGCATAAAGGTGTTTATGCATATCCCAACGAATCTGAAGAATGGCTCGAAGAAACACGCCGTATCATCAAAGAAAAGAAATGAAAGAAAAGGACCCTAATATTCCGCCTTCTACAGACACAGACACCTCTAAATACAATTTGAAAGAATATGAATCGAAGTCCTCAAAATAACAAGGACTTTTTATATACTTTCCACGTATCAAATCATCTAAGTATCCAGCGGTTGGATTTCATTTCTTCGAGTTCCGGCATAAACGCAACGCTAGGCAGCCTCCCAACACCGATGACGATATTGCTCATCCGTGTGCTGTTAATGGAATGCAGGTTCACGGACTTGGATTCCTATAAATCGTGAACTCCCCAGTGTTTCCGGTTTGTTCGAAACGAGGCCTCTCCGTCTGAGGTGATGATGATTTTATTTTCGTTAAAAGAAAAACACTAAAATCTCCGGACGCGCCACTTTTTTATCCTTTGTATTCGTTTCCTAATGATTCCACGGCATCTTCGATCACCGATATACCATACCTGGCAGATTGCTACACTTAAGGTATTGATGTCTCAACAATACTCCACGCTCTAAACTTATTCAACTAACTCCCCAAATTGTTGAGTGAATAACAATAGCACAAATCATTCATTATCTAGACATTATCGAGCTATATCAAATTCACGGAGTTAAAAAGATACTCAACTAACTGGGCGAAAAATTTAGCTACTATTAAAAGCTTCGAATAATATTGGAACGATCATCTCAACATCTCCTCAACAACCCCAATAACCCTATCCAACTCCCCCTCCGTCATACTCGACCCCGACGGCAAACACAACCCACACCGAAACAACTCATCCGACACACTCCACCCCTCTTCATGCGAGTAATACTCAACACCCTCAAACAACGGCTGCATATGCATCGGCTTCCACACCGGCCGCGCCTCGATATTCTCCGCACCTAGCGCTCCAATAATATCCAAATGACTCACGCCCGCCTGCTCGGGATCCACCGTCAACGCCGTCAACCACCTATTCGACTTACTCCCTTCAAGCTCGGGCATAAAAGCCACCCCAGCCAAACCGCTCAATGCCTCATAATACCGTTCAAAAACAGCTCGCCGCTGCTCCACGCGCTCATCCAACACTTCCAATTGCCCGCGCCCCGCACCGGCGACGATATTACTCATTCGATAATTATAACCAACCTCGCTGTGCTCATAATGAAGCGCCGGCTCCCGCGCCTGGGTCGCCAGAAACCGCGCCCGATCCAACGCTTCCGTATCATTCGACACCAACGCACCCCCGCCGGACGTCGTGATAATTTTATTCCCATTAAAAGAAAACACGCCAAAATCGCCGAACGTACCGCTCTTCCGACCCTGATACTCACTCCCCAACGATTCCGCTGCGTCCTCAATGACGGGCACACCATACCCCCGGCAGATCTCCATCAAAGCATCCATTCGCGCATTCTGCCCATACAAATTCACAACAATCACAGCTTTGGGCAGCTCCCCCCGCTCCCCCGCATCACGCATCGCGCGCGCCAATGCCGCGGGAGACATATTCCACGTCGCCGGTTCCGCGTCGATAAACACCGGCCGCGCGCCTTGATACAGAATCGGGTTGGCGCTGGCGACAAACGTCAGTGAGGAACAAAAAACAACATCCCCTTCCCCAACGCCAAGTTGCCGCAATGCCAAATGAATCGCAGCCGTCCCGGAGCTCAGCACCGCTGCCCCTTACATACCGCTATACGCAGCCAACTCTTTTTCAAATGCGTTCACATTGTTGCCGAGCGGCGCGATCCAGTTCTGGTCAAACGCTTCTTGTATGTATTTTTGTTCATTTCCGCTCATATGAGGAGCAGATAAAAAAATGCGGTCTTGTTGTTCTGACATAATAACATCCTATCTCTATTTATCATTCTTCATCGATTTCACGGGTACGCAAAGTCTAACGTTTCATCAGAAATATGGTACATACCATCGGCACCCACCGCTTCATTCCTCCATAACCATTCCAGGTACCGACACGTGTCCGGAACATAACACTATTGTATCAAAAAATGAAAAGCATGACCGATGGATTTTATTTTTTCATATAGGCCATAAGAATGATATTTTATTACTAATTATCAGAAATTATACTGATTTTTGAACCATTTAGTGCTATAGTTATAGTACCCTGGGGAATAATCTAGGGGACGGCGCCGTTCCGGGAAGGAACTTCCGTGAACAATAATCAATCGGCCCGTCAGCAATATTCATTCGACGAAATCTATCAGCAGTACACACCGTTAGTACAAGGGATGCTTAAACGCCTCCACATTCACAGCAACCATGAGGACTTTTTGCAAGCAGGATATGTAGGACTTTGGCTTGCATACCAACACCACGATGGTGAAAGAGGACCATTTCCCGCTTATGCCTTCCTTCGTGTCAGAGGAGAAATGTTGGCGATGCTGAGAAAGGATGCCAATTATTACGACCGGCATTCCTTCAGTTCCAATGATCAGGAACCTGTGGACATGGCCATGTCAGAATCCTGGATGTCAGATGTAGACACCTTAGCCCCTTACTTGAACAAATTATCCGACCGTGAACAACGCTGGGTCATCGAGCACGCCGTGCACGACCAAGCCCCACGGATGATTGCTGCCAAGTACAACGTTTCCGTCGAAACGGTTAAAGGATGGCGGAAAGGAGCTCTCGCGAAACTAAGAAAATATGTAAAATAATTAAGAAGTGAAGCCTGCAGTGACACCTGCAGGCTCATATACGAAAAAATAATGTTCCTTTGGGTAACATTTGCTCAGGGGTTTTTGGTGATCGATTTAACATATATTTTTGCTATAGTTCCTGCAGTTAATAATCGTTCTACAAGATCCATTAGAATGTACCCTTAGGATAATTCATGACAACCTTGAGCTATTATTCCGGTCTTTGTAACTAGGGCGCTAAGACCTGATTAAGATGATCTTTTACATCATATAGATTTAACCCAAAATTATTTGCATCCTCAGGACGAACTACAATTATCAATTTATCTGTCAATTTTTTTCTGAAGCCTCCTCAAAAGATCTAGCAATTAAAGAAATCATTCGTTTTCTGGACATCTGTAGACGTCCCCTTCCGGTGCCTATGAGCGGTACAGCTAATTCTTGAAGTTCTCCCGCCGTTCTTACACGGCTCCATAGACCATTCATTGCCTGCTTTACATTTTCAACCGTAGTAAATGCATTTCCTTCCTTATTTAGATCAGCCATTACCGTAAAATAAAACGTTTTCCCATGAGTATTGATAGGAATAGTAGTCCCCATTGAATATGGTGAAGCTTCCCCTAATCTACTAAGACCCTCATTAATTTTAGCTATTAACTCTGATTGACTACCAGTAAAATAATGTGAAGTAAATTGACCTTGTAAACTTTGAGGAGATAGTGCCTGCACTTATATTTCTTTATTAGCTTCTCTTCTTATTAAATAAATATTAAAACTTAATTTTCTTACGTTCACTTTTGTTTTTTCTAATAATTTCAACTCATTTATGTTGTAATTTGAAATTAGAATTTCATCATCTTCAGATATGAAGATGTTGTATTTAAAAAATAAAAATAAAGGGTTAAGATAAACTAGGCTATTTTTTACATAAATAAACCCTAAAAGCGAAAATAGCCCTAAGTTTACCAGTAAGCTGCTTGGATCAGTAATTTCTATCGATAAAATAGGCACTAAATATGTTACCACATAACTAAGTAAATTATCTTCTGTCTTTTTTATACCTTTGAATGAGTATCTTTCATTATGTGATATGGTCTTTAATACTACTACCGATGCAATAGAAATAAGAATCAACATAGCAAGAGTTAAGAAAAACACTGAAGGCAATGGAATGTTAAAAGTAATTAAGGATTTTAACGTTTTTAAGTCTGTAAGAAACTCAATATTATCAAGATACAATAATATATATAGTGGAAAAAAAGATGAAACATACAGGCCTGTTCTATACCATACTGTAATCACCTTTCATTCCCTCCCTACATCTACAAGCCGTCATCTACACCTTCTCTTTCTCCAATTATACTCTTGTAGAAAGAATCTCTAATGACTCTGGTGAAATCTAGTAACTGCGATTTATCTTCATACACCAGAGTAGAGTTCTCTTCAATAATGTCTATCGGTAATTCAAAAATCTCAATAACATCAACTACATTATCAAAGTTTTGAAAGACTCTTTCAACACGACCTTCTTCCATTAATATCTTGGTTAAAATTCTAGTTATTCTTTTATCGTTCAGACAGTCTTCTTTAAAAGCATCAAAATTTCTTATTCGCCCTGATTGCTCAACCAAATCTAATGTTTCATTTGCCTTCTCTTGATATTGAGAACTAATCGAAAAAACTCTTTCAAGTCCTATATGATTTAAGATTAGTATCTCATTATTATATACAACTAAATCAATATTCTTATCTACACCCACGAGATCTGAATCCAATTCAGTAAAATCACCCGACGAGAATCGACCAATAATACCCTTTCTAGTTAAGGTATTAAACTTATTTACTCTCCTAAATATAAAAATATCTCCATTTTCATCATCTACATCAATTCGCAAAGAGTAGAAATTCAACCTTCTTACTTCTGATCCTTGGGGGCTTCTTCTTTGAACATTATCCTCATTTAAGCTATCGATAATTTCATTATAGCTAGCGGTTTCCGATGTGGAAAAAGTCTCGATATAACCCTCTCTGCTGCCAATTGGACTAAAAGGCATTTGAGGTGTTTCAGTAAAGTCATTTAGAGTGTCTAAAGTCATGTCTAATAATTTTTCCTGAAGTCTAGGGTCGATGCTTGGTGAGTATGAAACGCACCTGCCAGACTGTTTCTTTTCCGTAAAATATAACCTGACATGGGAACTTTCAGGATCGCGCTCTTTAATTAAATCTATAATTTCATTAACATTCATTAAATCCATCCTCTCATAATAGTGGACCTTTGTTCAGTGTTAAATTAGGATCCGGCTAGGCTACGTCTGAAGACTCTGGTAAATCTCCCATTCATTAATCCTTCGTTAGACGTTTTATCTATATTTTTCTAATTCCGGCGCGGTTTCTAACAATTTTCCTAAGCTTTCTATATTTTCTTAAGACGTATCTTTATTTTAACAAATCTAAACAGTGAATGCAAACATTTATTCCCTATTCAGAATTAAAATCCCATAAGTCCTTTCACAATCCAAACTTGATGACTTTCAGTTAGTCTCCGTGCATGAATCCTCCGCATTGGATATATATTGACATTAGTATTGGACTTATAATCCTGTTTCCATTTGTATTTCCTCCCTCGTAAGCAACCACAACAATCTGCCGATCAAATTCTTTTTCCACCTTTTTTCGTCCGGCCAAGCCCATTGTTTTCTAATTTGCTGATCGTAGTAGATTTATTATAATTAGATGTGAATTGGCATTGAAAAACAAATTTCCCGGATAAAGAACGTTCGCTATTAATGAACTACCACTCCCTTCAAAATATCCACCCCTTTCACCATCCTTCCCATCTGAAAAGGGAGAGTATGTAACCCCTAATAGATGCTACATAATATTACCACAAATATTTTCATAAATTCCATACTAAATGGTAATCATACCTTCCATCCATTTCTTAAACAAATTAAACTAACACGTGTAACTCAATCATTTCCTGCCACCTACCACACTTTTTACTTTTTGATTAACTTTTCTAAGGAAGAATTCTGTTTTGTCTTTAATCGTGGGGTCGGGGACTCTTCTTCCCATTCCTTCTTCTCTTGTGTACTTGCATGGGTTGCATAATCCACATGGGGTTCCATCTTTTCTGGGGAAAAAACAGAACCATGTTTGTTCCATAATATCATCAAAACCACTTTCTTTGGCTTTCTTCTCCATGTCTATCTTGGACATATCGAGAAGAGGAAAATGGTAATATAAGAAGATATCTAGTTCTTGTACCGATGGTTCTTGTTTCATTTTAAAATAACTGTCATTGTGTTTCTCTATTTTCTCAACATCTTCTTTTATAAACCCTTGTGCTTTATCGTCCACATGAATGGACAGCTCGAGATCGTAGATTCCTTCAGCATAAGAAAAACGAGCGAGCCAATCATATTGACCTCCTAGATGGGATTTAGCTGCTAGCTTATTATATTTCTTTGTGATTTCTCCGTTTAAAGGTATGTCTTCTTTAGTGATATATTTTGTCTCCAAAATATTGTTTTCTGCTCCTTGATTCTTTTCATTTATTAAATCTTTAATTTTATCCATTGTCTTCATTTCCATAGATGTCGATGTACGAGTTTTATCTAAAACATAAAATGGTTGAATCGTTTCGTTTTTATTTAAGACCAAATCTAAAACACGAAAAGTAGAGTCCCATCCTCCGGTCCATAAAATATTATGTATAATTTACATCACCCCAAATTTTAGATAACGCTCTCCACAGGAGTCCGCTAGTGTTAAAATAACCATTACAATCATCCGGTCCTTTTTCGTCATTTTCGACTCGGAAAGACCTTTCTTTATGCGAGTAATACTCACCCTCCCTAAACACATACCACTGTAAGTGCATCGGCTTCCACACGGACCGAACACTCAGCGCTTCAATAATTCACCCCCGGCTTCTTCGGTATCCATCGTCAAATTTTAGCCACTGCCATTCAGGCATAAAGAAAACCTGACGTCCACCAACACCTCAATGCTTTGTTAACTTCTTCTAGGTTAGAGCTACTAAGCATTCTTAATATCCCTCTTATATGTTAAATGTAAATTAATAAAAATGACTGTAAGGTTAAGTGTAAAACGAGTCATAGACCCTATTATTAAAGTATAAGCAGCACCGTTAAGACCAATGATCGGTATTAAAATAAAAGATGTGATTATAGTCACCATTAAACTTATTGCATTAGCATATGGTTGGATCTTAAATAACCTCATTGCTGTGATACCATGTCCTAAAAATGAACTTGTAAATGTAAAAATACCTGCAATCATAACAAGTATTAACAACTGGTTATAATCAGCATAAGAGCTTCCATATAATAGCGTGAGAATTATTTCTCCAAGTGATACAGCGACTATAAAACCTACTAAACCTATAGAAAAACCTAATACTATTAAAAAAGCTATTATTTTTTTATAGTCGTTTAACTCCCTATTTCTGTATAATTTCGCCATCCTAGGTGATGCTGCCTGCCCTACAGATTGGATGAAAGTGTTTCCCACTACTAATAAGTATGCTATTGATGCAAAATACCCTAAGGCAGCTTCACCCAAAAAAGCTTCAACTATAATTCTAGGGAAATTTGTGTTCAAAGTAACTAGCATTAATACAATCCCAAGAGGAAGAGCCAACAGGACCAACCTTTTTAAATTATGTAAATTAAAATCGGGCGATACATTTTTAAGAAATAGTTTTATATTTTTCTTATCATAAACTAAAAATATAATTAACCAGACTATATTTATTCCTATTAGTGATAGTATTAAGTTGCCAGTTATATAAAAGGTAATGCCCATTACAATCATTGTACAAATACCTTTAATTACTCTGGATTTCCCAATATAATCCATTCTTTCACGTTGTTGTAACTGTCCATATGTTACATCACTATATGAATCGATTACTTTGGTTAAACCGACAAGTAAGACAACAATTGATTTTTCAATATCGTAATTACTTAAAATAACAATTAACAATGTAATAAAAAGCATTATTACACCAGATAGAATCCTCAAACCAAAATAATCGTTAAACCTGTAATTCGCTGCCGTTGTATCGGTTGCTTGAATTTGTCTCAATTGTAAATTAGTGAGATTTATTATGGGGGTAGTTATAGCAAGTCCTATTGAATATAGTCCTACTACTACAGGGTTACCCATTTGCGCTAATATAATTATTATAAAAAATTGACTTAATGAATATATTATGCTGCCTATAAAATTCCATGAAAAATTTTCTTTGAGTGATAATTGATCGACTTTTGACATATGTTTTTTCCTTTTACTATACACGGGTGTTGTCATTATTATTTTACATCCATAAAAGCTTTTTCATATTCTTTGATGATCTTCTTCACATTAAAATCTTGAGCTCTTTTATAACTTTGAGCTATCATGTTTTCCTTTGTTTTGTCGTCTTTCAATAATCTAATTGTTTCTATTGATAGTTGCCTATCGTCACCAACAGGTACTAATATTCCATACTTATCTTCTAATATTATTTCTCTTGGTCCTGATTCACAATCCGTTGATATAACTGATGTCCCTGTTGCCATAGCCTCAACTATTACATGTCCAAAACCTTCCCACTTTGAACTTAATACAAAAGCATCTGCCAATCTCATATATTTATAAGGATTATTTTTAAATCCTAGGAACACTACCTTTTCTCCAATTCCCAAATCGTTGCTTTGTTTTTTCAATTCTTCTTCTTTAGGCCCTTTACCGAGAATGATTAACCGTGAATTTATTTGTTGTGATATAGTACTAAACGCTTTTAGTAATGTTTTAAAATCTTTTTGCTCAACTAGCCTGCCAACAGCTATTAAAAGCTTCTCTTCGCCATTTTTTCTAAAATCTTTAACCTTATCCATACTCAATTCTTGTATTTTGTCGAATTCAACTGGATTATATATCACTTCGATTTTGCTTTCTTTAACACGAAAATTTCTTACTAAATCAAATTTCACTCCATTCGACAAGGATATTATTCTTTCAGAATAACGATTATATAATACTCTAGTGAGGGTTTTATTAACGCGTGTCACTGATCTAGATTGCGTTCTGTTATTTGCTTCTCTAATTATCGCTGGTACTTTTCTAAAGCTTAATATTTTCGCTATCAAAAGTACAATATTATTACCATTAATCGTACTAAATAGAAGGTCTGGTTTTTCAACTCTTATATATTTTGATAATTTAGTTGCGCAAAATCTTAATTTAGAACAATTTAAAAACTTAATCTTTATATCTTTATCCAACAAATCAATATAGTCATTGTTTTGATCAGTACCTAGAATCAATAAAACCTCAAACTTTTCTTTATCTAAATTATTGATTATATTGATAACAGTTCTTTCTGCGCCTCCGCCAGACAAAGAAAACAAAAAGAATAATATTTTTTTTCTCAATTACTATGCCCCCATCTGTCGCTTATAATTCGCTGTTGAATTTATCCTTATAGGATAAAAAATTAATAGTAACTTATCTAGAATCTTTATTAAAATTATTACACCAAAATAAAACAATATATCAATTTGGCCAGCAGTAGTTGAGATATCTATAAAACTGGTGACTGCTAATATATAGAAAAGAAAAATATAATCCTCATTATTACGGATTTGCTTCATAGCTAATTTGTAAATTTTACCAACTATAAACCCCGTAGCTATACCAAATATTATTACACCAATCCACCAAAAGTTAAGATAGATCCATCCATAAGCTCCTGCTGGAAGACCGTAGGATTCACTCCCCATAAGCAAACTCCCAATTACCCCCGTATTGTCAATTTGTGGTTTTCCTTCCCATATTGATCTTGGTATTGGAGCAAAAATTATATTAAAAAAATCTTTACCCAACTGATAACCTATTACATTATTTTCTAAAGCTCCAACAAGGCTAGGAAGAATATCCCCAGTGCTTTTTTGGGAGGCAGAATATACAATTAGATCAATTATATTCATATCATTATTAATTGAAAAGTCACCAGAAAATCTCTGATTACCAAAAACCTGTACGAAAATTAATCCAATAATACCTACGGGCAATAATTTTCCTACACGCATCCTTTTGATTATATAATTATAGGCCAGTATAAACGAGATTAATAATGTTAAGACTGTGCCTCTGCTCCCATATAGAGAAATTATAGATAGAAAAATTATTACAGTTACAATTGAGGTCTTTTTATGTCCTTTTAATAAAAGTAGTATCGAACCCACTACACCTAACTGTGTAAAATAAGTAACGTACGCTAGCCCCTCATATGTCTCTACGCGACTCATCATGCTATCTAACATACTTGCTAACCCGTTGTTTACAACAAAAGTTGCATACAAAAATGATATGAAACCTATAAAAATAAATATCATGGCAATGAGTGTTGGATAATTAATCTTTGGATTAAGGCTATTTTTTTTACCCAAACGAAAACCATCATTAGAAATTCTTATTTTATTTGCTAAAAAGACTCCTAATATTAAAAGTAAATACCATATAATCCATAAGGTAATGGAACTACTCAAGAAACTCTCAGCATCATCTGAGGAAACAGTTAAATACTCTAAGTGCATACGGGGCTCAAGACTTTTAGTTAACATATCAATTAAGAACAAGGACTGAAATAGACTGTATACAACCAAGGGATGGAATAAATCCTTGTATAATAAAAAAGGTGACAGCAATATTATAAAGGCTATATAAAGTTGTATATTTACTATATCTACCTCGAAGCCATATATACTAAAAAAAATAACAGAAACCAAAATAGAAATAAGCATAAAAATAAAAGTTTTTAAGTACTGCTGATTTCTCCACTCTTCATTGATAATTACTTACACCCCCTGTACATAGATATACAAGTCAATTGGATAACTGTTTTCTGCTATTTTCCTGCAAAATCTTTAAAGAACTCATTCCTTCGTTTATCGATAATATCACTATCATAGTTCATTGATTCTTCGAAGTTTCTTTTAGCCTGAGATAGCAATTTTTCTTCATCAAATTTAAGTAAAATCGAACATATTTGTTTTATGTTATTTTTGTTATTACTAAAAACAAATTCCCTCTCTAATAACTCAGGAATACCAGCTGTATTTGCGCCAAATGCTGGTAAACCTCGACTCATAGCTTCGATTAAAGCACGGGGTAACCCTTCCTGACGACTTGGCTGAGCATAAATATCAATGGTTTCTAACCAATCAAAGACCTCATTATGAACCATCGGGCCTAAAAATTTTATCTGGTTAATTACGTCACATTTCTGAGCTTCTGACTTTAAAAATGACTGATCCCCTGTACCAACGAGTTGATATTCAAAATTTGTATAACCTTGTTTCTTTAGATCACCCAGTGCATTTATTACGTATTGCTGACCTTTATATCTTACATTAACAGCTGCGGTAGTACCAATTATAATTTTGTGACCTTTGGTGGTATTTTTTATCTTATCTAATCTTTTTTTTAAGATATTATCATCAAATTTAGTTAAAGCAACGTTAGAGCAGTTAACACTTTTTCCTTTTGTTGGGTATCTTCTTTGTAAAAATTGATTTGTTACGTAAATTACATAGTTAGAACCTCTAGCAAGTTTTTTTGTTGCCAAGTACATAAATGGTGCAACTATTTTCCCTTTAAGACTGTGATTCCAATAGGCATCCCATGGGCAGGCAACTACTTCAGTCAAATATGGTTTGTTGTACTTTTTCGCATAATTAATTGCCATAAATCCAGCCATACTTGGTAATCTAGCTACCACGTAGTCAGATTCTATTACTGCATTTTTAACGATACTTTTAGCTTTTCTTCTTTTAGCGACTATTCCTTTGACATTGCTTGTATTGGGGAGTTCATATACTTTAAAAGGAGACAGACTGATCTGTGAAAGATTTTTTATTGATTCCTCTTTTTTAATTCTATTTAAACGCATCAATACAGCAACCTTGTCAGCTATTCCGTAATATCTTTTAAATGTTTTATCATTATGTGCTGTTCCGTAATAATTACCACTTACATCTACTTTTAGTGGGCCATCGTGACAGAATAATACTTGCATAATATACCTCTTTAAAATACCATTTTTTTCAGATGAAATTGTGCTCCTAAAAGAAAATCAAAATGATCAGGTTCAAACTCTATATATCCACTTCCATGAAAAAATGTCATCTCTCCGAAATAAATTTTCCCATCGACATTGTATAAATCAACTCTTACATGCGGGAAATCCTCAGATAGTTTCTCTGCAATTTCTACCATTTTTTCATAATTGACTGGTTTGGTAAAATTTATATCTGTATTGCGTAATCCTTTACGTTTATATGGGACCTTTTGAAAGTCCCTATCATATATACTAAATACTAACCCCTCAGTTGAATCCCTTTCCGAATTAACAAAGATATACGATACCTGTCCGGAGAAACAGACGAACTTATAATCCACTAAATCACTACTTGAACCTGTTTCAATATATTCCTCACATATAATTTTCGGTTCTATATTATAGTAAGGCCATTCTCTTCCCGCTTTTACAGTACGATTAGATAGCCATGAATGAAGTGTTTTTTTTGTAGAATGTATGTCAAGATCTTCTTTATTTTTACATAATAAATTTGTACGACTGCCATTGTTAGTTTTAAAAACAAATTTATTTGGAAGTAAATTAAAGTTAATATCTTTCAATTGGCTATATACACCATGAAGTGGAACTAATATCTCCCTAAACCCTTTAGACGCTACGTACTCCCGTACACTGTACTTATCTGCGCATTGCGTCATCAACGGGTCTCTATAATATAATTTATACCACTGTAACTTTTCAGTAAATCGTTTCGGTTTTTTTAAATTTAGTCTTTTTCCTGTCTTAATCAAATATTGTAATTTTATCATCAGTTTATCGGGTAAAAAATCCAGTAAGCCTAATACCTTGATCCTGAATTCTTGATTAGGTAGTAACTTCTTATAGTCCATATTTACCAACCAGTTTCCTTTTTTATTTGATTCATATATGCATCAACTACAATCTTCCTATCAAACTCTCGTTCTACTTTTTTTCGTCCGGCCAATCCCATTTTTTCTTTTACTTCATGGGAATGCTTTAAAAACATTTCAATTTTATCAATAAGATCCTGGCTATTTTGCTGTTTAACAATGAATCCATTCATACCATTATCAACGATTTCTCTGCATCCACTTCGGTTAGTTGTAATAATAGGACGGCCGCTCGCAGCACTTTCCAATAAAACATTGGACATACCTTCTGGATAATAAGTTGGATGAATCGTACAATGTGTTTTAAACAGAAATTTTCTTATATCTCGTTGCATCCCATGATACTGAATAATGTCATTGTCATGTAACTTTTCTAATGTTTTATAATAATCTTCTTCACAAAAACCCAGAATATGAAAACGAGTATAAGGGTATTTTTCCCTAATATATTCAGCAGCTTCTAAGTATTGATCAATGCCTTTTTCCTTCATGATTCTTGAAATAAAAATGAATTCTACTGTCGAACTTTCAGGGTAATCTAATAAAGAGAAATGATTTAGATTCACTCCTGAACCCGGGACTTGTTGATGTTTTCCTACAGCTATATTATGATCAATAAAAAATTGTTGATTTTCTTTATTCTGGAAAAAGACTTTTGAAAGGTTTTTAAAAGATATTTTATATAGGGCTATAGAGACTTTTTGGACTAATCCACCATTTTCCATAGCAGTTCCAAGGCCAGTAATGTTGGCAATATAAGGGATGTTTAAGCTTTTAGCCGCAATCCCGCCATATATATTTGGTTTGATAGTATAGGTTAGCACAATATCCGGAGCTGTTTCTTTCATTATCTTTTTATAATATCTCAAAAGCTTCCATTCCTGGAATAAGTTCAACCCATGTCTATTAACATCTGCCTCGATATGGTGACACCCTATTTCGACCAAATCATCGATTCTTTCGCCATATGGTGAAGATATATATACTTCGTATTCCTCCCATAGTAAACGTTCAACTAATTCGAGTCTGAAATTATATATGACAACATCATGATTTACCAGTATAAGTACTTTTTTTGACGACAACATTATTCCCGCTTTCAGTAAGTTCGATCGATTTTCTGAAGTTCCTAACTTGATATTTTTCTTTATATCGACTTAGATTTTTATCATAAACCAAATTCCCAAACACCTTATTTACAATACCAACCCTCTGTTGCATTAACTTCAAAATTGGGTTAAACAGTTTAACGAGTTTCATATTCTTTCCATGGACTTCCGAAATGGTTTTGACGATGTCACTGGTCTTAACATATTCTTTATTCTGAGGGAAAAACAAACCTTTTTCCTCATTATCTATCATGAGTCTCAGAAACTCACAAAGGTTATCGATATGAATCATACTGCGCTTGTTATCAAAGTCTGGAAAGATCGGTAGTTTTTGAGCTGCTTTTGCTAGTTTCGGATAATTGCCCTTTGATCCATTGCCATATATCAATGGCGGCCTAACAATGGCAACTTTAAACGTTTCATCGCTTAAAGATTCAATACCTTTTTCTGCTTGCAGCTTGCTGTTACCATAAAAGTCACTTGGCTGAGGAACCGTGCCTTCATCTATTACGCCATCTTCGCCGACAGCATTCCCGTAAACAATAATGCTGCTCATAAAAACAAACTGCTGAACGTTTTCTGTTTTCGCTTTTTTGGCGGCCTCAATTGTTAAGTCGCGATTGATCTGGTAATATTTTTCTTCCATTTTGGGATCTTTAGAAACATGGGCGATGCCAGCAACATGGATAACCGTATCGTAGTTAGAGAAGTCTTGGTCTTTCCAACTATGATCTCTCAGACTGATCTTATCAACTGAATAGTTATCTGGATCTTTGCTCAGCCACGTTTCAAGGCTGTTACCGACATAACTGTTCACACCTGTGATCAATACTCGTTTCACTTTGATGTATTCTCCTTCTCCCTCGTTGCCTCTTCCTTGTCTTGTGTCCCTGTACCGCCTTCTACTACACCATCACTTTTAACGACACTAATGAACGTCCCAAAGAAACATCTAACATCGAACTTGAAACCGATGTTTTCCACGTATTCACCATCCAACCCCGCTTTCACATCAATCGGGAGTTCATCACGCCCTTTGATCTGCGCCCACCCAGTTAAGCCCGGCAAAACATCATTAGCCCCGTATCGGTCCCTTTCAGCAATTAAGTCATATTGATTCCATAAAGCCGGCCGTGGTCCAACAATGCTCATTGTGCCCCCAAGAATGTTTAGTATCTGCGGTAGTTCATCGAGAGATGTTTTTCTCAGGAACTTGCCCATTCGGGTTATGTATTGATCTGGATCTTTCAATAAATGCGTGGGGGTATCTTTTGGCGTATCAATTCTCATGGTACGGAATTTTAATAGATTGAAGTGTGTCTTGTTAATGCCAACACGTTTTTGCTTGAATAAAACCGGTCCCTTAGAATCCAACTTAATCCCAATCACTAATATCAATATCAAGGGCGAGAGCACAATCAACCCAATAATTGAAAGGATTATATCGATGATCCGTTTTGCTTTTAAATACATATTATAATGCTCCCTGACGGTTAGAGGGTTAGGACTTAATTGGTTCTTGATCGCAAAACTAGTCATATGTTCAATTAACTGTTAAACCACTAACCATGATAAATAGAAACAAGGCAAAGTATCAGCCTCCTTAAGCAGACACCTGTGCCGATCCTAAATGTATTGCATTGACTCTCTGTTTGATTCTAAATTGGCGTAATATCTCTTATACCATTCTACAAACGTCCCGATACCTTCATCAATGGTTGTGCTCGGACTAAACCCGGTAGCTAGCTGCAAGCTTTCAATATCTGCATATGTTGCTTCCACATCCCCGGGCTGCATCGGCAGAAACTCTAGCTGTGCTTCTCTTCCTACATGCTTTTCAATCGTACGGATAAAATCCATGAGTTTCACCGGTTGGTTGTTGCCGATGTTATAGACTCTATAAGGGGCATAGCTTTCACTTGGATCGGGATTAAGTTTATCAAAATCAGGATTTCCTTCCGGCTTGTAATCAACTAAGCGAATCATTCCTTCAACAATGTCATCAATGTATGTAAAGTCACGCATCATCTCGCCATTGTTGAAAACCTTTATCGGATTCCCTTCCATTATATTCTTAGTAAAAGAATAATAGGCCATGTCCGGTCTTCCCCATGGTCCATATACAGTGAAAAAGCGTAAGCCTGTCGTTGGTATATGATACAGATGACTATAAGAATGGGCGAGTAACTCATTGGCTTTTTTTGTGGCTGCGTATAAACTTACTGGATGGTTGACTTCATCAGAAGTTGAAAAAGGCATCTTTTCGTTTGCGCCATATACAGAACTTGAAGATGCATAGATTAAATGTTCAATTTCATGATGCCGACAAGCCTCTAGAATGTTGGTGAAGCCTACAAGGTTAGCATCTACATAAGCTTGGGGATTTTCCAGGCTGTAACGAACACCAGCTTGGGCAGCAAGATTGACAACATGTGTAAATGAATCTTCTTGGAATAACATCTCGAGAAATTCACGATTAGCCAAATCACCCTCCACAAACCTAAAACCTTTATAATGCTTTAATACATCGATACGGTCATATTTTAGTTGTGGTTGATAATAATCATTGAGGTTGTCCAATCCGACAACATTAAACCCATCCTCTAATAATCTTTTTGAAAAGTGCATACCAATGAATCCAGCTGCACCGGTGACTAAGATTTTCATTTAAATGCCAACCAACCTTTTTTACTTTTGATAGTTTCATATTTTACATTTAAATCCTATTATCTAGCTTCAGACAATGAGATTTCTTGCTCGGGTTTAAAGCTAGCTAAATTTAATAATTCATGCTTCAACCCCTCTACGGGAATAGAGTGGAAATCCTTCAACAAATAGTTGAGATAGTTTAGATTAACATTTACAGTCCGCCCTATATGAATCTTCGGATAAACCTGTTCCCGTTCAATCTCCTCGTCCTTCAACAATTCCTCATACATCTTCTCCCCGGGCCGCATGCCTGTGTACTCAATGCCAATATCTCCCTCACCAAATCCAGAGAAGCGTATCAAGTTCCGCGCCAGATCCACAATCTTCACCGGCTCGCCCATATCAAGCACGAAGATCTCACCACCGTCGGCCGCCAATGCCCCTGCCTGTATCACGAGCCTTGATGCTTCCGGTATCGTCATAAAGTACCGTGTCATCTCCGGGTGCGTCACCGTTACCGGTCCACCGCCTTCGATTTGCCTCTTGAACAGCGGAATCACACTGCCGCGACTTCCCAAAACGTTCCCAAAGCGCACGGCAACGAAACGGGTGGCGCTCGTCCGATTCAAATGCTGAACGACCATCTCCGCAATCCGTTTCGTAGCCCCCATAACACTCGTCGGATTAACGGCTTTATCACTCGAGATCATGACGAAGGTGTTCACGCCAGTGGTGTCTGCGGCTTCGGCGACGTTGCGGGTGCCGATGACGTTGTTTTGTACCGCTTCCTGCGGGTTCTTTTCCATGAGCGGTACGTGTTTGTGGGCGGCGGCATGGTAGACGACGTCGGGGCGGTATTTTTTCATGATGTCCTGCATGCGTTCCTTGCCCTGGATGTCGGCGATTTCGGTGTCGAAGGTGATGTGTGTGTACGTGTTTTTCAATTCCATAAAGATACTATATATGCTGTTCTCGCCGTGTCCGAGGAGGATCATTTCCGATGGATCGAACTTGCACAACTGGCGACAAAGTTCCGAGCCAATGGAGCCGCCGGCGCCGGTGACGAGGACGACTTTGCCGGTGATCGTGTCGGCGATGCCTTCGGTGTCCAGTTCGACGGGATCGCGGCCGAGGAGGTCTTCCACTTGTACGTCGCGGATTTGCGAGACTTCCAGTTTGCCGTTGATGAGGTCTTCCAGCATCGGCATGATTTGCGGCTTTATATTCGTCTCCATGCATTGCTCGTGAATGTGTTGCAATTCTTCCCGTTTCATGGACGGGATGGCGATGACGATGTGTTCGATGCGATACTTTTCCACGACGTGTTGGATATCTCCAATTTCCCCGGCTACGGGCACATTCAAGATTTCCAAATGCTGTTTCGTCGGATCATCATCGACGTAGGCCACGGGGCGAAGTTCCGCTTCCGGACTGCCTTTCAATTGGCGCGCAACCAACGTTCCGCCCGCACCTGCGCCGATAATCAGCGTGCGTTTCAGCCCTTTCTTCGGTCTCATGTAGTGATCCCGAAACAATCGCCACGCGAAGCGCGTGCCGCCGATCAATAATATATGTAACATCCACGTGACCGTCAGCGCCCGCGCATACAGCACATCAAAAAAGAGCAGCTGCACGGCTGCGGCTACCAAAATCGTTAAGGTGACGGCATAAAAAATACGCAAAAGTTCATTTGTACTCGCGTACTGCCAAGCGCCTTTATATAATTTGAATATGTAAGCGAAGATGTGGTGGGTGATGACGAGTACGATGGCCGTGACCACTAAGAGATTATCCCATAACCCGGATACGTCATACAACAAATATGCTCCGATAAAAATCGCGCTTAACACAATCAAACTGTCAATGCTCATGACGACGAGCATTCGAACGCTGTACCTCATACGCTCATCTCCTCAGTATTTCCGGTGCTTCTAGCGACTGAATAAGCCAAAGGCTTTCTTTTTCTTAATGCGTTGCGGCTCGTCCATCATCGGATATTGATGATTCAGCAGGAATTCCGCGTTTTCCTGGTAAAATAACACGGTTTCCGTTCCGTATTTCTTTTCCATCACTTCGTAAGCTCCCCGCAGACGATTGGGCCGTTTACTCGTCGTATGCGTGTCGGAGGCGACAAAGTGCGCCAGGTTGTGTTCGATTAATTGCTGGGAGAATTTCCGTATCGTCTTGCCGAAATCGCCGGTGATACTGGCCGCGGTGACTTGTGTGGCGACGCCGCTTTTGACCATTTCGTACAGCCACGAGGCATCCTTTAAGATTTGGATGTTGCGTTCCGGGTGTACGATAACAGGAATCACTTCTTCCTGTAAAAGATGATAGAGGAGACGTCCCGTATAGCGGGGGACGTGATCGCTCGGCAATTCCACGAATAAATAGCGTCCACCGTCCGCGAGGGTGCACAGCTCCCCTGTCCGGAAACCGTCGATCATCTCACCGTACACGCGTGTTTCCTGTCCGGGGTGGACCATTAGGGGCAAGCGTTCATCGACGATGGCGTCGTTTAAGGCTTGTGTGTGTGTGATAATGTCTTTTTTTTCATTATCAAAATGACCGTTGCGATGGTGTGGTGTGGCGATGATGTGGGTGATGCCTTGGTCGACGGCTTGTCTTGCCATCGCCAGGCTTTCCTGCATGTGAGGGGCTCCGTCATCAACGCCGGGTAAGATATGACTATGTATATCGATCATTGTGTCTCCAACCTTTTCTATACAATATTAACATAGTCCTAGTAAATTTCAACAGATAAATACAAGTTTACCCACCATAATAGTACATATAATTGCTCGTTTTGCGTTCTTGGCGATTGAGGACGGCGCCGAGCATTTTCGCGTTCGATTGCTTGAGGAGTTCCGTCGCTTTACGCGCGTCTTCTTTTTCCGTATGGCCGCTGTCCACGACGAGGATGACGCCATCGCTTATGCCGGCGACAATTTGCGCGTCGGTGACGGCGAGGACCGGCGGGGTGTCGATGATGATATAGTCGTAGAGGGCGCGTGCTTCATTGATAAAATGTTTCATCGTTTGCGATCCCAGCAGTTCGGATGGATTGGGCGGGATCGGGCCGCACGTGAGGACGTCGAGCGCTTCATTGCTCGTGGACTGAACGACGTCCGCGAAGTCTCGTTGCTTCGTGATGATATTGCTTAAGCCGGTGTGATTCGCAAGGTAAAACATGTAGTGTACGGATGGCTTGCGCATGTCGGCATCGACGAGTAATACTTTTTCTTCCTGTTGGCCGACCGTTTCGGCGAGATTGGCGTTAATGGTCGTTTTGCCTTCGGCCGGTCCTGACGACGTCGTCATGATCACTTGCATGTCCTGGTCGATGGCGGCATATTGGATGTTCGTGCGGATCGTGCGAAACTGTTCCGAGATCGGGGACATGGGATTTTCCCGCGTGATCAGGGAGCGTCGTTTGCTAATTTGTCTCGGTTGTTTTTTGAACATTGTAAGACCTCCCCTGGATGGCGGATTGAGTATTTCTGCCATCGGCCGGTGTCATTTCCGGGATGGACCCGAGCGCGATGAGGCCCAGCTCTTTTTCCACGTCATCCTCGTCCTTGATGGTGTTATCGAGGAATTCGAGCAGGAATGCCAGCCCGACGGACGCCATCAAGCCGACGACGAAAGCGATTGCCATATTCAAGGCCGGTTGCGGCGATACCGGGGACATCGCTTCCCCATCCGTGGCACTCGTGAGGATACTGACATTATCGATGTTCATGATGTCATCGACTTCACTTTGGAAAACACCGGCAATCGAGTCGGCAAGGGTCATGGCCGTTCTTGGATCCGGATCCGTCACTGCAACGGAAACGACTTGCGACTCCCCTTCCGGATTTACGTCCACTTGACTTTCCAGCTCTGAATACGTGCGGTCGACGCCCGTTTGTTCAATGACAAGGTCCAGGATTGCCGGGCTCGAGATGATGACGCTGTATGTATTGATGAGTTCCACATTCGTGTCGATATCCCCGACTTCGATGGTATCTTCTTGCTGTTCCTGCCCCTGATTGACGAGCAAGCTCGCAGAAGCTTCATATTGAGGCGTCATGATAAAAAAACTGATGAAGGCACTTAAAATAACCGCCCCCGCGGTGATGAGCGCGATCATTCGCCATCTTTTTTTCAACGTTTCCAGGATTTCTTTCAAACTTATCGTCTCTTCCATGGGTTCCTCCTAGTACAGTTCTGGTCCATTTATCATAATAACGTAGAATAAAATATAATGCTACCAAAAAGTTGATAATCATGCTATCATTAAAATAATTGACCATTCACGCAAGGAGTTACATATCATGAAAAAAGCCCTCATCATCCTGGGCATCGCCGCTTCCGTGCTTATTCTCGCGGCCGGCGGCTTTGCCCTCTATCTTTATTTTTCCGTCACGTCAACCGCAGATGAAATGCACTCACCGATCGAGCGCGAGTTCTCGGAGTTGCGCCCTGAAGGCGTCAATGTCGAGGAGGAAGAACCGCTGTCTTTTTTATTGCTAGGGGTTGATGCCGAAGATGAAACGTCCGGGCGGACGGACACGATCATCGTCATGACCGTCAACCCGGAAGACGAATCGATGAAAATGCTGAGCATCCCCCGGGACACGCTCGTGGACATCGTCGGCCGCGACGGAGAAGACAAAATCAACCACGCCTACGCGTTTGGCGGGGCAGAGATGGCGATCAATACGGTCGAGAACTTTCTGGATGTGCCCATTGATTATGTTGCGACGATTAACATGGACGGCTTCGAAGAAATGGTCGACGCCGTCGGCGGCGTCACCGTGTCGAACGAAATGGCATTCGAGCAGGGCGGCACACAGTTCTCCGAGGGAGATCTTGAACTGGACGGCGAGGATGCGCTTTCTTTCGTGCGCATGCGCGATGACGATCCGCGCGGGGACGCCGGCCGCAATGACCGTCAGCGCGAAGTGATCGAAGGTGTGCTGGCCGAAGGCGCGCAATTATCCTCTGTGACGCGCGTCGGCTCGATTCTGGATTCAGTCGGCTCGAACGTGGAAACCAACGCCGAATGGGACGACATCACCGATATGATCGGATACGAGTCGAGCCGCCACGATATCGAGCAAATGACGTTGAGCGGCGAAGGCACGCGGATCGACGGCATCTATTACGAGCTGATCGATGATGGCGAGGTCGCGGAAGCGTCGCAGGAGTTGCGCGAGCATTTGGAGCTGGAATAGAGGAGTGGAGCGGAGGGGATCGCCCGGGCGGGGCGGTCTTTTTTTGTGGGGGGGGGGGGATGGAATCTGGCGGATTCTGTGCTTAATCTGGCGGATTCGCGCTGGATTCTGGCGGTTTGGCGCTGGATTCTGGCGGTTTGGCGTGATAATCTGGCGGATCGTGGGCAGAATCTGGCGGTTTTACAGCTTATTCTGGCACTTTACAATGCTAGGGATGTTTCAGTGTCTTATCATGATGACCGCAGTTTCGCAAATAAGTTCCATTTATTTATCCTCATTCGCCCATTCTTCAGAATCATCACTATTAAGCCATTTTCTCCTCTTCTTGCCATTCGTCAGACCAAAACCACGCTTGATCTTTTTCAATCGTCATCACTGGGATTAAGATAATCCGTCCATTTTCTACAGCAACTTCTAATTGTTCTCCTTCACTTAAATCGAGCTGTTCAACCAAATCCGAAGGAATCGTGACTTGATTTTTCCCGCGCAAGCGTACACTTCTTCGAGGCATGGAATCCCTTCTTTCCATTGCTTTTTCCATAAGTTTCCTGCTTTCTGATTATAATATTCTTATTTTCGGATTTTATTATTTTCTTATTTTATCACTTCCTTGCATCATCAGCAAACATAGGCGAGAGGATCTCAAGGTAAAGTCAAAGTAAAACGATTTTTAAGGGAAATAAAAATCGCCTTTCTAAGACGAGCCCGAGGGAGATCACATCGCCCTCTCGGATTGGTTC
>NZ_FNEN01000002.1:78060-146243 GCF_900100185.1 Natribacillus halophilus
GAGATACCCTGCTTTTGGGGTATAACAACACGATTCAAGTGTCATAAAGATCGGAGCGATCTCCGTTCCCTCGGATATCCGCGAATATATTTGGACTTTGACGGAACCGTGGAGAGGATCTGGCGGTTTTGCGCCGGGATTGGGCAATGGGCAGCTAAAGCATCAAAAAACCATCCGGTAACACCGAATGGTTCTTGTTCTCCTATACCCCCAGATAATGAATTTGGCTTTCTTTATCCTCTTTAAAATCCTCTGTACTGGTTGTATAGACTATTCTTCCATTAACCAGAATATACACTTTCTGCGCAGCTCTCAGGGCCAGATCCAGATTTTGTTCAACCAGCAGCAAGGAAACATTCCGTTCAGCCATATGTTGACAGACTTCAATCACTCTCTCAATCACAAAAGTGGAAATCCCCTCTGAAGGCTCATCCATAAGGATTAACCACGGATTTCGAACAAGTGCACGGGCAATGGCCAGCATTTGTTGTTCGCCACCACTTAACTTCGTGCCACTCACCTTTTTCCTGGCCTTTATTTCCGGAAACAACTCATAAACTGAGTCCGGCGTCCATTCATGTTCGCCCGCATGAGGGGTATGAGCTATTTGCAAATGTTCATCGACAGACAAAGAAGGAAACAGCTGCCAACCCTGTGGTACATAAGCAACCCCCAGGTTGGCTGTCTCAAACGTCTCCTTATTCATCACATTATGACCATTAAGATACACATCTCCTTCCCGGCGAATCTTTTCTAAACCGAGAATGGACTTAAACAGTGTCGATTTTCCCATCCCATTTCGTCCCAATATGGCCACGCGCTCCAATGGATTGACTTGAAAGGAAACATCTTGCAAGATATGGGCCTTATCATAATAAGCATTCAAATTTTCTACAGAGAGTAATGATTCAGACATACATAACCTCCTCAGCTCATTCTGTATTCTGTATTTTATAGATCTTGCGTACGTCTTCATTCTGTTTGATTTCATCCGGAGTTCCGTCTGCAATGGTTGCTCCTTGATGAAGCACAGTAACGTCGTTTGTCAGACTTAAGGCAAAATCCATGTCGTGTTCAATAGCTAGGATGATTTTTTCCGTGGCAAGACGTTTGATCAATTTTTTCATAAAGACTCTCTCAGACGGAGATAAACCGGCCATCGGTTCATCAAACAAAATGATATCCGGATCGGGTGCCAAGGCAATGCCCAGTTCCAGTTGTCTCTGTTCACCATGAGAAAGATTGCTGACAAGCGTATCCAGCTTGTTTTCCAAGGCTACACTTTCAGCTACCTCTTTCACCCGACTAGTGCGTTTCTCGTTTTTGAACCACGGAATGAAAAAGGAAAAGAAGTTTGGCAGCTCCCATCCTTTTCCTTGTAAGGCGAGATACATATTTTCTTTGACGGTGAGTTCATGAAACAAGTTCGAAATTTGATATGTTCTGGAAAGACCCAGTTCACTTCTTCTCTGTACGGCTTTTTTCGTGACGTCCTCTCCGTAGATGAATACTCGACCTTCATCCAATGGGATTTCTCCGGTAATGAGGTTAAATAAGGTGGATTTTCCTGCCCCGTTAGGACCGATCATGACTCGACTACGTCCGCTGTCAATGGTTAATGACACGTCATCAATCGCTTTGACGCCGCCGAATGATTTGGAAGCGTTCTTAACGACCAAAGCAGGTTTTCGATTCTTCTTTTGAGTGGTTTGCTCATTGTTAATCATGAATCTTTTCTCCCCTTATACCATTTATCATACAGGCTCTTCATGTACTTGTTCTTGTAGATGAGCCCCATCAGACCTTTCGGTGCATAAATGACGACTAACAGGAACATGATTCCGATAATGATCAAATATCTTTGCGTATAAGCATTCAAGACAACTTCCAGCGTCTGCACAATACTCATACCTAATACAGCACCGATAATGCTGTATACACCACCGAAAATACCGGCAATCAGAACCATTGCTGACGAATCCAGATCAATAGCACTTGGATGCATGACTCCGACAAAATAAACGAAAAAGACTCCGGCAATTCCAGCTACAAGTGACGAAATGACAAAGGCAACCCATTTCAGTCGTGAAACTCGATAACCGAGCATGATCATTCTCGATTCACTCTCTCGAATCCCTTTCAACTTCATTCCGAAAGAGGAGCGAGTGAGAGCCAGTACCGCCCACACGATCAATACAAATGTGAACAGTATAACGTAGTAGAAACCAACATTGGCACCAAAGACATTGAATTGCATGGCATCAGGTGTAGAAATTCCGATCAAGCCGTTAACACCGTTCGTCACTGAAGCCCATTGTCGCGCCACAGCCCAAATAATTTGGCCGAGGATTAATGTAAGCATAATAAAGTAAATACCTTTGGACCTGTTAGCAAAAATCCCAAATACAGCAGAAACGAACAAGACCACAACAATCGCTGCCATTGCGGAATACGGGAAAAACATAATCTCTCTCGTTTCCAGAATGGCGATCGTGTATCCGGAAAGACCGAGAAAAGCCGGAATCGCCAGCGAAACCAACCCGATTTGACTGGCCAAAAAGGCAAATGCTACAGCCATTAATGAGAAATAAAGCACACGAACCATCATAGTTGTAAAAAATTCACTCATGATAAACGGCACAGCAAGTAAAAACAAGGCGACTATTGTGTAAATAATCCATTTGGAGATTTGATTCACTCTAATCCCCTCCCGAACAATCCCTTTGGTTTGAATATGAGTACGAGTGCAACCGGGGTAAACATGAGAAACAGTTGAAACTCAGGTACATACAAACTACCGAAGCTGTAAATCATACCCATAATAAGAGCAGCAACGACAGAGCCACCAAAACTGCCCATACCTCCAAGAATAATAATTAACAACGCATATGTAAGAATGCGCCAATCCTCTTCCGGAGAGACAATGAGATGGGATCCACCGACAACTCCAACGATACCTGCCAGAAAACCGGCCAATACAAACATGGATGTAAATACCAAGCGAATATTCGTCCCAAGAGCCGCTACCATTTCATAATCATCAACACCGGCACGAATGATCATACCGATTTTTGTCTTATTAAGAAGCATCCATAGCAACGTTCCGATGACAATAGCAAAACCTAAAATAAACAAACTCAACTTGGGAACAATAACATCACCCATGATCAAAGGACCTTGCAATAAATCAGGATAAGGAATAGACATGGGGCTTCCTCCCCATATAACGATCATGACATCAGCCAAAATGATAGCAACCGACAAAGTCACCAACGTTTCCCGCAGATTATCTCCTCGTACTTTTCGCAATAAGAAAAATTCCAATAAAAGTGCTAATAACGCTGTCGCCAAACCTCCTACAACAATAGCCAGGAGCCAGCTTTCCGTATAGCTCATTACACTATAGCCTACATATGCACCGAATAAATATAATGCACCATGAGCAAGGTTAGCAACTCTCAATAAGGCAAATGAGAGATTCAATCCAACAGCAATGATAAACAGCAAAGCAGCCATCGTTATGCCGTCGATTACTGTCATCCACATTAGATCACCCCTAAGTAAGGTAAAGAAGGTACTGCCAAGGGGAAGTAATCAGAATCATCCACCTTGGCAGATATCACCATCTGTTCACCATCTCAACTTTCTTCTAATCATGTGTCACGGTTTATTCCCAGCCATCATTTTCCTCAAGCTCATCAATGTACTCCTGACCGAAATACTCTTCAAGCTCTTCAAAATACTCTTCGGCCGTATCAGCGGGGAAATCTGCTGAGTTGTTTGGTTGCTCCATATATTCTTCTTCCAATCCTTCATATGGACCGAACTGAGAAACTTCTTCATACGTATCGATGACCTGGTTCTCCAATTCGCCGTCGACCATTTGAACTTCCTTGATATAAATGTCTTGTACCGCTTGACCGTATTCGTCGAAGTAGAATGAACCGCGAGGAGAATCATCAACTTCCATGGCCATGATTTCATCAGTCAATGCATTAACATCGCTCGTATCGCCACCAGTTGTTTCAAGCGCGTCAATGATAACCCTCATCGTATCGTAACCTTGTAGGGCAATTCCGTCTGCTTCCTCATCGTGCATGTCAGCATAATTTTCTCTGAATTGCATATTTTCTTCATGATCAAGATCTTCAGAATAATGCATGGAAGAATATACGCCTTCAAAGTTATCCGTTACCTCTTCCAAAATCGGGATATCTGCTACATTTGTTCCACCGAGCAATTGAGGGTAATATTCACCCATACCATACTGCTCCCAGGCACCCCAGAAGGCAATAGTATCGGCTCCACCACTATTCAACAGAACAGCGTCATAATCATCAGATATACTCTGCAATTCGTTCATGATTGAACTGAAGTCCAAAATATCAGTCTCATGCCAAATCGTGTGCACTTCTTCACCGCCATTTTCATAAAATCCACGCTTAAACCCTGCAGCCTGATCCCACGGATAGGCATAGTTTTGACCGACCATAGCAATTCTGTCGTGACCAAGCTCATCATGTACAAACTTTCCGAAGTGATAGATGGTTTGTGTACCTGTCCATCCGGCACGAATCAAGTTGTCAGATGCTGCGCGCATCGTCATATCTTCTGCTGCAGAGTAACCGGGCATGATCAAAACATCTTCATGATCTTGTGCCCAACTTGCAGCAGCTTCACCTTCATCACCTGTAGAAGGGCCGATAATGACATCAACTTCATCGCGCTGATGTAAACTGTCCAGACTCGTAGTGAGTTGTTCCGCGTCAGCCTGAGAATCTTCAACAACAAGGTTCACTTCATATCCTGCGATCGTATTGTCCACTTCGTCCAAGGCTAACTCAACACCTCGATGAGCTTTCTCTCCGTAATCAGCAAACCCGCCTGTCATAGGACCGACAAGACCGATACTCATTTCCTCTTCAGCAGCTTCCCCGTCGTTGTTATCATCGTCGTTTGCATCTTCGGCACATGCTGTTGCAATGGCCAAAACAAAAACCATCGGTACGGTAAACAAAAAGTAATGAAACTTTTTATTCATGGTTTTGTTACCCCCTAATTAGATAGGTACAGAAAAAGATGTTTCTTCTTCTGCGCTTGTGACAATGTGACTGTCATAATCGTTTGTTATGGCAGTCTTACCTATTGGAAAGAAATCTTTTTAAACTGTTCAACTTGCCCCTTTATGGACGTTTCAGTCGGCAAGCGTTCAATACTAGACGCTCCGAAGAAGCCAACTACTCCGTTTGTTCTTTGCATAACATATTCTGCATCTTCGGGTTCAGCAACGGGGCCACCGTGTGAAATAACCATAATGTCGGGATTTACTGCTTTTCCGGCGTCATGTATAGCCTGTATTTTTTCAACACAATCATCCAAAGTGAGAGCCGTTTGGGCACCGATGGCACCTTTTGTCGTTAACCCCATATGAGCGACCAGTATATCTGCCCCAGCCTGAGCCATTTTCGCTGCTTCTTCTTCATTGAACACGTATGGTGTCGTAAATAGATTCAGTTCATGAGCTTTGGAGATCATCTCCACTTCCATATCATAGCCCATTCCGGTTTCCTCCAGATTTTTACGTAACACACCATCGATCAATCCGACCGTCGGGAAATTCTGTACACCTGAAAAACCCATCCGCTTCAAGTCCTTTAAAAAGACATCCATCACTCGAAATGGATCTGTCCCACAAACTCCCGCCAATACAGGTGTACTTTTCACAACAGGCAATACCTCCCCGGCCATCTCCACAACAATTTTGTTGGCGTCACCATATGCCATTAAGCCAGCCAAGGACCCGCGACCCGCCATTCTAAATCTACCGGAATTGTAAATGATAATTAAATCGATGCCCCCGGTTTCAGCAGATTTGGCGGATAAGCCAGTACCTGCACCTCCCCCGACAATAGAGATACCCTCATTCACCTGATTTTTAAGCCTTGATAATATTTCTGTACGTGATAAAGTCATAACTCTTCCTCCGTTTCCGTTTACGTTAGGATCAATCCGTATGTCCCATTAACTGGATTAATTTTTGGGCCATGGTCACAGCAAATGCTTCATCATTAATGTGTTGCTCCATTTCAAGAATTTCTACCGCGTCATTTGTAATATTGTTACGCAAGGCAGCAAACAGAGCCTTGTTTTCTTGGGGACCAAAAAAGGGCTTTCCTTCCTTATCAATCTCTGAAACACCATGAAGTGGGAGGAATATAGCCGAAGATGCATGGTTCATATTTATTTTCTGGGCAATGATTTTTCCCAATTGTTGGTTTTCTTCTTGTGTAGTGCGCATTAAGGTAGTGGTGGCATTATGCTTATACAAGTGTCGATCTCTATACTGATCCGGTACGGTTTCGATACCTCCAAAGTTGACCATATCCAATGCCCCTGTGGATACAACTTGTGGAATGCCTGCTTTAGCTGCCGCTTCCAAACGATGCGGGCCAGCACTCAGCACACCGCCGACTAATTCATCACACCATTCCGTTGTCGTCACATCGAGAACTCCTTTGAAATAGCCACCTTCAATCAATGTTTCCATCGCTTTGCCACCTGTTCCCGTAGCGTGAAAGACAAGCACTTCATATCCTTTTTTCTCCAGATATGCCTTCGCTTGCGTTACACATGGTGTCGTCAGTCCAAACATCGTTGCGGCAATCAAAGGTTTCTCCTCGTCCAGTTGTGGTGTTTCCCCTTTAACCATGCCGGATATGGCAAAAGCTGCGTTAGCCAATATTTTCGAAGACAACAAGTTAATACCAGAGATGTCTACGACCGAATACATCATCGTTACATCTTTCACGCCAATATAAGGCCGTGTATCCCCTGAAGCCACAGTGGAGACCATCAATTTTGGCAAACCCACAGGCAAAGCTTGCATTGAATGCGCTGCGATAGTCGTGCCAGCAGATCCTCCTAAACTGATCACGCCCGCTATCTTGCCATCCTCATAAAGCTGCGCCGTTAACTGCCGAGCACCGCGCATCATCACATCAATGGCGGCACCGCGATCATCTGCAGCTATTAATTTTTGCAGTGATTCACCTCCCCGGTGGGCTACTTCCGCATGGTTGATATCCGCTGCAAAAAAAGGTTCTCCTTTCACACCACAGTCCATGATAACGGTTTCAATTCCGCTATTTTCAATAATGTCTTTGATGAAGGCAAACTCTTCCCCTTTAGTGTCCAAAGTACCCAGAATAAGAATTTTCCCCAAACTCAATCCCCCTTTCTTGCCGTTTCAATCATTTTAATGCAATTGCTATGCCAACATTGTCAATCAACCATTATCTAGCGCTAACCACACGATATTATCGATTCAAAAAGAATTTTAATAAAAATTCGCACAAAAGAGCGAGAAAATAAATTCTCACTCTTTTGTGTGCGTTTCACATATGTTGAGAATAATTTTCTCGCACTGTTATTCTTCACGTGGTTCAAGCTGAAATTTTTTGATCTTGTTATATAAGGTTCGCCTGGTTATGCCCAAGTGCTGTGCTGCTTGAGTCCGATTCCAGGAATATATTTCAAGACTATCCTGGATCATCTGCTTCTCCATTTGAGACACATTGCGGTTATTCACTTGGCTTAAAATGGGTGCATGATCTTCTCGAACGGGGTCCTCGGTTATCTGGAACGATTCTGGCAAGTCATGTAGACCGATCATATTCCCATCGCACAATATGGCAGCTCTTTCTAAAGCATGTTCCAATTCACGAATATTACCTGGCCAATCATATTTGACCATGGCATCCAGAGATTCCGCAGACAACCTTTTGATGTTCAAATCAAACTTTTCATTAATGCTTCTTAAAAAATGATTGACGAGCGAAGGAATGTCTTCTTTTCGTTTGCGTAACGGAGGTATATAGATAGATATAACATTCAGCCGATAGTACAAGTCTTCCCGAAACTTTCCCTGGTGGACGGCTTCACGTAAATCCATATTGGTAGCACATATAATTCTGACATCCACTTTAATCGTTTGATTCCCGCCTACTCTTTCAAATTCTTGTTGCTGGATGACCCGTAAAAATTTTACTTGAATATCCGGATCCAACTCCCCGACTTCGTCTAAAAAAAGGGTTCCTTTATGGGCCAATTCAAATTTCCCGACTCGTTTCTGGTCCGCACCGGTGAATGCTCCTTTTTCATGTCCGAATAACTCACTTTCCAAAATATCCTTTGGAATGGCTGCGCAATTCAGTTTCACGAAAGCCTCTTGATAACGAGGGCTATTATGATGAATGGCTCTGACGACCAGCTCTTTACCCGTACCACTCTTGCCATGAACAAGAACATTAATATTTTTGTCGGCTACTTTATTGACCACATCATAAATTTCTTGCATACTTCTGCTATGACCAACGATTTCATCGAAACCTTTTTTCTTGACTAGTTCCTTCTTCAAGCTTTTATTTTCTTCTCTCAATTTAAAAACATTTTTAAACTCTTGTGTCGTTTCTTTAATACTGGCTTCTGCCGGTATTCGCTCTAAACTGGATCCGCCAATATACCCGATTGTTTTCGTTTGTTCATAAATCATACTGGCTTGCTCTGGATCGTTAATGGGACCGCCATACACCATCGTAAATACATCGGGATTCACTTCCAACGCTTTATCAAAAATACGATTGAGCAAATTCATACTTTCATGAACGCTTTTTCGTTGTGTAACACTGAGATCTCCACCTATTGTCCACCCTAAATTGACACATATAACATCTACGTTCGCCTCGGCCATGTGGATGGATTGTTCTTCATCAAATGTGAACGCAAGCGTAAACAAACCTTTATCATTCGCTTTTTTCATCAAATCGACTTCAGCCTGGAAGCCCATCTCGTTTTCTTCCAATGCTTCACGGTAAATACCATCAATGACACCAACACTGGGAAAATTGTTCACACCATGAAACCCGGCTTGAATAATTTCTTCAAGTAACATTTCCTGACTTTTTGTCGGGTCTGTTGCACAAGCACCAAAAATGACTGGCTTATCTTTTACACGAGGTAAGATTTCTTGACGGCCAAATCCCATGACAAGTTCATTACTGTTGGAATAGGGCATCAAACATGCTAAAGATGATACTCCTGCTGCTCTGTATCTGCCTGCATTGAGCACGAGAAATAAATCCGCCCCACCCTCATATGCTTGTTTTGCAGAAAGACCAGATCCCGCTGCTACACCAATAACCGGTTTGTTGTTTTGGATAACATGGCTCAATTGCTCCCTGATCTCTCGTTTGCTTAACATCCTCATTCACCTTCCAATGGCGAAGTCGTCACTCGCTTTATTATATAGACTTCGACACGATGATACGAGTTTCCTTTTTGCCAGTGTAAGTTATTTTGGGCTTACTATGGTCCATTGTATCTAAAAGTGTGATGAAGCGGCTCGGACATCTCCTGCGTAGAGGCTATTTGATGGGCGGTTTCATGGTCACACTCACTGAGTTTCACTAACACTTCTCCGATGGGACGATGCTCTCGCATAATGTTTCCACACTATATCGTCCGATCAAACTATTAACCGGTTCCGAGTCCTTGAATGGCATTACGCACGAATTCAAATAAAGCATACCCTTGATAAAATCAGTTGAGATAAATGAGGAACACGAGCCGCATTTAAAATTTTTCGATTTACACCAGCAACCCGTAGTGCTCCACACAATACCGATGTATCAATAAATACCTTTGGCGGGGAGGGGGCATTGGGATTCTGGCGGATTCGGTTGATAATCTGGCGGTTTGGCGTGATAATCTGGCGCTTCGCGGGCAGAATCTGGCGGTTTCGCGTGATATTCTGTCACTTTCCGTGAGTCGCTGGCGACCACAGAAAAGACGAGCATACCGCGCTAAAGACGAGCATATCATGTTGTAACATGAATTCGGGGAGTTTGCTCTATGAAAAAAGCTCTAATCATTCTTGCGATCGTTGTTTCCGCACTTATTTTGCTCGTCGGGGGCTACGCGCTTTATCTTTATGTTTCGTTTTCGTCCACGGCCGATGATATGCATACGCATATCGAACGGGACAGTTCGGATTTTCGCTCCGATGACATTAATTTTGCGGCCAGGGATCCGGTTTCTTTTTTATTACTCGGGTTGGATTCGGATCGAGTGGATTTGGGGCGGGCGGATACGATGATTGTCGCGACGGTGAATCCCGGGGATCAATCGATGAAAATGGTGAGCATTCCGCGTGATACGAACACGGAGCTCGTCGGTCGCGGCTGGAATGATAAAATCAATCACGCTTACTATTACGGCGGTGAAGAGATGGCGATCGACACGGTGGAACATTTTCTCGATATACCGATTGATTATATCGTAACGATTGATATGGACGGATTCGAAGAAATGGTCGACGCGGTTGGCGGCATTACCGTTGATAATCGTTTGGATTTTGAATATGGCGGCTTCGCGTTCGAACAAGGGGAGCTGGAATTAAGCGGGGAGGAAGCGCTCGCGTACGTGCGCATGCGTCAAGACGATCCGTTAGGGGATTCGGGAAGGAATGAACGCCAGCAACAGGTCATTGAAGGCGTGCTGCGCGAGGGTGCGAACCTTACTTCTGTTACGAGCGTCGGCTCGATCCTTGACGCGATCGGCTCGAATATTCAGACGAATATGGGTTTCCAGGAAATGATTGACATGCACAGATACGAATCCAGTCGCCATGATCTCGAGCAGCTCTCATTAAGCGGCGAACATTCGCAGTTGGATGGCGTGTATTACTATGTAGTGGATGAAGTTGAAAAGGAACGGGTGACGAATACTTTGCGGGAGCATTTGGAGTTGGAGGAGTGAGTATAAAAGATGTGGTCACAGACGTCGGTCCGCGTCCTTCATTTTGTAAAATAATACCTTTCCCAGGGACGCTGGACGTTGCCGCGCACCCCAAATGGGCTGATACCATTTTTTCGGGTGCGCTGGACGCCCCCGCGCACCCCAAGTGCCGCTGCCCGACCCCGCCCATATTCCCAAACAATCTTCTCCCTTCTTCGCCCGATTCATGATATAATCGCCGTAACAACATTCGATTAGGGGAGAATGTATCGTTGAGTATAGGTATAAGTGTGGCTTTGTTTATTTTTTTACTCGCCGCGACGGCTTTTTTTGTAGCCGGGGAGCATGCCATCTCGCGGCTGCGGGATAGTCGTATCGAGGAGCTCTTCCAGGAAGGTCGCGGGAAAACAACGCTCCTGAAAAAAATAAAAACCAACATCGATGGCTATCTTGCGGCCTGTCATCTCGGCGTTGCCATGAGTACCATCGGGTTGGGCTGGATCGGCGCGCTCGCGCCATATCCGGTCTACGTGAATATGCCTGCGCCACTCGCTTTTCTCATCGCTTTTGCAGTGGTCGTCTTTCTGTATGTCGTGATCGGGAGGTCGTTGCCGAAAACGGCGGCCATGCAAAAGCCGGAGGCCATCAGTTTTGCCCTCGCGCGTCTGCTTCACTTTTTTTATCTTATCACTTACCCTGTGGTTTATGTGCTTAATGGCGTCGCCACGCCAATCGTGCGCATGTTCGGTCTGACCCCGGCGAAGGAGCTGGATGAAGCCCACACGGAAGAGGAGCTCCAGGCGCTGCTTTCCGAAAGTTTGCGGCAAGGGGAGATCAACCAGGCCGAGTTCGGTTACGTCAATAACATTTTCACATTCGACGAGCGGAAAGCCAACGAAATCAAGATTCCGCGCACGGATATGACCTGTCTCTACCGGGACGAACCTTTAGAAGCGTCGATGGAAAAAATAAAAGACAAACGGTTCACGCGCTACCCGATGGTCGGGGAGAATAAAGATGAGGTTCTCGGCTTTATTAACACGAAAGAGTTCCTGCTGCACAATATTGAAAAAGATCATGTGGACATCGATGCAATCACTCGCCCGGTGCTTACTGTTTCCGAGCAAACCCCCATTCAGCGGTTGCTGAAAAAAATGCAAACCGAAGGCGCCCATTTGGCGATTCTCATTGATGAATATGGCGGCACGGAAGGGATGGTCACCATCGAAGACATTCTCGAAGAAATTGTCGGCGACATCCGCGATGAATTCGACGAAGGCCAAACGCCCGAAATCGAAGAGGTCGCCGACGGGCATTTCCTCGTCGACGGCATCGTGCTCATCGATGATATTAACGCGTATCTGCCAACGAAAATCGAAGAAGACGAGTTCGACACGATCGGCGGCTGGCTCTTTTCCATGGATCCGAATATCCAGGAAGGCGAAAAATGGCAATTCGACACGCTGAAAATCCGCGTCATCAAGCGCGACGAGTATCGCTATCGGAAGCTGGAGATTGTCGTGGAGGGGGCAGACGGCTAATAAATCGGCTGATACAATAAATCTATGATATGCAGGATAAGAAAGTGGTTTATACTTTCTTACCTGCTAAAATGAAAGACGCTATTTTGAAAATAAAGAGGCGATGTCATTATGATGCAGTTTGATCCGTGGTACCATCCTTATCCATCGAAGCGAACGCCGATGTACAGTCGACGCGGTATGGTCGGCACATCGCAGCCGCTCGCGTCTGAGGCCGGTATTGATATGCTGAAAAAAGGCGGGAATGCTGTGGATGCGGCGATTGCAACGGCCGCGGCGTTGACGGTTGTGGAGCCGACGTCCAATGGTATTGGCAGCGATTCATTCGCGATCGTCTGGCTGGACGGCGAGATGCATGGTTTGAATGCAAGCGGGCGCTCGCCCGGTAATATTTCCATCGACGCCGTTAGAGAGCGTGGGCACGAGGTAATGCCGCGGCAAGGATTGATCCCGGTGAACGTTCCCGGTGCTCCCGGAGGTTGGGTGGCACTATCGAATCGATTCGGAAAATTAACGCTCGAAGAAGTGCTCGCGCCGGCGATTCGGTTGGCCGAGGAAGGCTTTCCGGTGAGCCCGGTCGTCTCTAAACATTGGAAAGCGGCGACGCGTCTCTATCCATCCGATGAACCGGAATTCAAGCCATGGTTTGATACGTTTACGAAATATGGCAAAGCGCCTGAGCCCGGCGACATCTGGCATCTCCCCGATCACGGGGCGACTTTGCGTAAAATCGCGAAAACGAACGGCAAAGCTTTTTACGAAGGCGAACTCGCGGGGCGCGTCGATCAATTTTCGCGTGATCACGACGGGTTCATTCGTGAGGAAGATTTTGCACAATTTTCCGTGGACTGGGTTCAGCCCTTGTCTGTGAACTATAAAGGCTATGACGTTTGGGAGCTGCCGCCCAACGGTCAGGGCATCGTCCCACTCATGGCGATGAATATTTTAAATGGCTTTGATTTACCGGAGAAAGAAAGTGCCGATACCTACCATAAACATATCGAAGCTTTGAAGCTCGCCTTCGCGGACAGCTTCGAGTACATTACCGATCCGGAACATATGAACATAAATCCGGAAACATTGCTCACTCCGAAATACGCCGCTGAGCGTCGCTCCTTGATCGGAGTTGAAGCCATCGACCCACACGCCGGCACCCCACCACGCGGGGGCACGGTTTATTTGGCTACCGCCGACGCCGACGGCAACATGGTTTCAATGATTCAAAGCAACTACGCCGGTTTCGGCTCCGGCATCGTCATCCCCGGCACCGGCATCAGCATGCAAAACCGCGGCTGGGAATTCAGGCTGGAAAAAAATGAAGCAAACGCGCTCGCGCCGAATAAACGCACGTATCATACGATCATCCCGGGGTTTTTGACGAAAGGCGAGCAGCCGGTCGGGCCGTTTGGCGTCATGGGCGGCTATATGATGCCGCAGGGGCACTTGCAAGTGCTCACTAACGCCATCGATTACAGACTCAACCCGCAAGCCGCGCTGGACGCGCCCCGCTGGAAATGGCTTTGGGGCAAAAAGTTGGAAGTGGAAGCTCACTTTCCTGCTGAAATTGCGCGTCAGCTTGTGCGCAAAGGACACGAGATCGCGCCCACGCTTGAAGCGGGGGGCTTCGGCCGTGGGCAGGCGATCTGGCGCGATCCGGACACCGGCGTGCTCGTCGGCGGCACGGAGTCACGAGCCGACGGACATCTGGCGATTTGGTAAGGAGCGCGATAAGCCATGGATTTTCGTAAACAATGGCATATTTTCGTCGCTATGTTACGGGCCAATCTGCTCGGATATGGCGGCGGCCCTGCGACAATTCCGCTCATCCATAAGGAAGTGGTCGGCACTTATAAATGGATGGAAGACGATGAATTCAGCGATGTTGTCGCTTTGGCGAACACACTCCCCGGCCCGATCGTCACGAAGCTCAGCGGGTATATCGGCCATCATGTCGGCGGGCTGATCGGGATGATCAACGCCTTGGTCGCGGCCGTTTTTCCAACGGCGATTCTGACGATTCTTTTGGTGGGAACGCTCGTTTCTTTTCAGGACGTTCCCGCCGTGCAGGGCATGACGGAGGCGATCGCCCCGGTCGTTGGCGTCTTGCTCATCGTGATGACGTACAATTTTTTAAAACAATCCCGGCAAAAAGTCGGTTTCTGGGGTACTTTTTTGCTTACTCTTGTGAGTCTGGTCGTGCTCGAGTTGCTGAATATTCACCCGGCGATATTGATCGTCGTGTTGATGGTCATTGCTTTTAGTCGGCGCCCCGAACAGGAACGGGAACAGGCGCAGCAGAAAGGATAGTTCGATCATGGTGTATTGGCATTTATTCGTCGCATTTTTTATCCCCGGCATCGTCGGATACGGCGGCGGCCCCGCGTCGATTCCCCTGATCGAACACGAAGTCGTCAACCGCTACGGCTGGATGGGCACGCAGGAATTCGGAGAAGTGCTCGCCCTCGGCAACGCGCTCCCCGGACCGATCGCCACGAAAATGGCCGGCTTCATCGGCTTTGAAGTCGCGGGCGTGCCGGGCGCGCTCGTCGCGATCTTCGCCACCGTCGCGCCCAGCCTTGCCGCGATGCTTTTATTGATGAAACTTTTGCTCAAGTATAAGGATCACCCGCGCGTGCAGCAAATGACCTCATTCATCCGCGCGCCCATCGCCGTGTTGCTCGGCGTGCTGGCGTTCCAGTTTTTCTTCATGTCGTGGGACGATTCCGGCGTGGTGCACACGGTTGTTCTCGTCGGCACGAGTTTGTTGCTTTTGGAAAAATTCAAGGTGCACCCCGCGATCGTGATCGCCGGCGCGCTCGTGTACGGGGCAGTGGTGCTGTCATAGGGGCTCGCCGGGTGCGCGATGTGGCGGTTTTGTAGCGGGATGTGGCGGTTTCCGGTAATATTCTGGCGGTTTTGCAGCGGGATGTGGCGGTTTCCGGTAATATTCTGGCGCTATTGACCGATATTCTGGCGCTTACGACAAATGATATTTCCGTGATTTTGTTCCTCCGCTGTGCGGGAGGTTCATTTTTTTAAGTAGGCGTTGGGCACTGTTAATCGAGGGGAGACCGAGATAATTTTGGCATTCGCCGGTCGATATATGTGGCGAGATGAGAAGCGCATAATCGTCCAAAGCCTTACGATGAGCATCTCGGCTTTTGTTTTCGCAGCGCGGGCAAACCCATGTCCCGTACCACCACTTCATCATACCGGGGCACGACGGGCAGAACACGCCGTTTTTCAAATCGGCGCGATCGAGTCCATATTTTTCCATAGCGCGGTATTTCAGGGGACGATGGGCTGTTCGCAATGTTGATACGTAGGTGTTCACCTCGGCATTTAGCGCATGATATCTTTCTTTTTCAAAAAGATCCTGGAGAATTTGACGCAAAGCGGGAGGGCGGATGATTTGGCGATGCAGAGGGTGCGGGGTGGCGTTCTTCAAAATGCTGTTTTCGTTCGTCATGACGGCATACGCGTAAATCGGCGGGCTCGAGCCGAAATGCCGCTGCAGCCAGACTTTGAGCGATGCGGCCTGTTGCTGCACCTGCAAAACCGGATCGGCGAACACTTCTTGCTCGCGAAGCAGCTGTTGATGCTCATGATCGAATGTGAGGGTCCCGGTGAGATTTTTGATCTCAAGAATGAGGAAAAAATATGCGGTAAGAAGCAAAGTATCCATTTGAAAAAAATCCCTATTGCGGGCGAGGCGCAATTGATGCACAAAATAATGCTGTCGTGGCAAGTCCAGCTGCCGGTAATAATAATCCATTGATACTTCACCACGCCAGCCGGCGCGGGCGCGTTTGACTTCGGATATGATGGCCGGATAAATTTCATGCGCGACAGGAAGACGTGATTCCAACGCTTCCAGTTGGCGGATTTTAGCGGGGAACGTGCGAGGTGTAGAGTTCAAATCTTCAGTCCTTTCAAAAAATGATTGTATTTAAACTATGACAGGAAATACGCGCCGGGTCAAGTGAAATCTATGACCTGCCCCGGCGCTGGATCTGGCGCTTTTCGCCTGGAATCTGGCGGATTCCAACGATATTCTGGCGCTTTTCGCTCGGAATCTGGCGGATTCCAACGATATTCTGGCGCTTTCCAGCAATATTCTGGCGCTTTTGCTTAAAGCCCCGCCTTCAACTCCTCAATTTGCTTAAGATGACGGCGCTCGTGCAGTCCGATGAATTCGATCCATTGCTCCAAATCCATCGTTCCGAACGCTGGGTGCTTGGCTGACTTTTGCGATAAGATCGCATCATCTTCAACGACGTGCAACGCCTTCATTAATGTCGCTCGTGAGTGGTCGAGCCTTTCTTTAATCTCCGCAAGTGTCATAAATTCACTCGTCGGTTGAAACGGCTCCGGTGCTTCCCTTTCCGCTCCCGAGCGTTCAAGCGTTAATTCAATCGGTTTCTTTTTCCGCGCGGGCTCGTTGTCTTCCTTCGCCAATTCCTTCTCTATCGTACGCGTCATTTCTTTTTCAATTAAAAAAAGATGCTCCAGCACTTGCGCGATCGTCCACCGTCCTTCTTCAACCTCACGATTCAATTGTTCATCGGTCAGGTCTTCAACGCCTGCGAGCACTTCTTTTCTCGCGTCTTCAATACCAAACATGTCGCATCACCCCTCTCCATTCAATCACATCTTCCTTATAAAAACCATAATATTACGCGCACCTTCATGATCAGGAATTTGAGGAAGCTGTCGACTATTGGAGCGCTGATCTATTGGACGACATGCAAATGGATGAGAATACATATGTAGAGATTTACGCGCAAGAAGACATCGATTTTGATTATACGATTGCCACCACTGAAGTGTTTGATGACGAGGCGTTACATGATGACTTTAATGACATTCAGGATATTCGCGATGAATTGGACGATGATACGGACATTTATCGTGTTCGAGTAGAGGTCATGTATCATGAACAAGATTTCGATTTTCCCGGGATTGACGACACGCTGGTAGCTGAAATCGATGATGAATGGGAAATCCTGGGCGTCTTTAGTTTCTTTTAAAAAAAAGAAGCCCCTGGACACTGTGCGCCGGGGGCTTTCCCATTACAAAGAATAATACCAAACCCCTCCACCAGCCTCGCGCTTGCAATTCCCTTCATAACGGAGATATTCCAGGTGCGCGAGCGTCTCTCCGATGGCGAACCTCGTTTCATGAACCGTCAGCACCTTCGGAAAAAGCTTCTGGCAGATCTCATAAACCGTAGCCGGCTCGTCTAAATAGCCATGTAATGTCTCCAGACGTTCCGTATGATGATCGCGGATTTCTTTTATCCTGCCATTGGCGCCTTCGAACGGCTTGCCGTGGGAAGGGATGACGTAATGGGCATCCAGGTATTCGATTTTTTCCAGTGACTGAAGATAAGTTTTCAAAGGATTTTCATCGCCGTGAAACCAATAGGAAATGTTGGGCGTAATTTTCGGCAACAAATGATCCGTCGCGAGCAGGACGCTATTTTCCTGATTAAAAAAGACAATCAGACCGTCGGAATGTCCAGGGGTGAATATAATTTCATATTCCAATTTGCCGATCTGCACTTTTTCCCCTTCCTGGAAATAGTGGTCGATTCTGGGCAGCGGCTTCACCCGCGGAATAAAGGATTCCGTGTTCGCGCGCATGTCGTCAGCGACCTCATCGGGAATACCCGCATAATCGTAGTAGGCACGCATGTCTTGCAAAAATTCTTTCGTCCAGGCATGCGCGCCTGCTTTCGCATCCGTCTCCGTCATATGAACACGGGCGCCGGTGCGTTCCTGCATGGCGCCGGCGTAGCCATAATGGTCGGGATGATAATGGGTGACGAAAATGTGATCGACGTGTTTATTTTTTAAAATCGGATCCCACGCCGCGACCGTTTCTTCATTATGTAACCCCGCGTCAATGATCGTCCAACCGTTCTCCCCTTCAGCGTAAAACACATTCACATGATTTAAGCGAAAAGGTAAATTTAAGCGTAAGGTTTCAATTCCCAGATCTGGCTGCATTTATGTCCTTCCTTTCTTATCCGCGAAAACACCCGGGAGTCTGCTCCCGGGCGGCATAGATTTTACGTCGCTGACAGTTGCAGTTCCTCGCGTTCCTCTTCCGTAAAGACACGGCTTCGGAGCAGAAAGCGCACGCCTTCCGGTCCTTCGACGGAAAACATTCCGCCGCGGCCTTTCACGACATCGATAATAAGCTGGGTGTGTTTCCAATACTCATACTGATCTTTCGCGATATAGAAAGGCGCGCCGCCGATATCGCCGAGGTAAATATCGCTTTTGCCGACCCTGAATTCATCTTTCGGAAAACACATCGGGGAACTGCCGTCACAGCATCCGCCTGATTGGTGAAAAAGGAGCGGTCCGTGCTTCTTTTCGAGCTTCTGGATGAGGTTGATCGTCTCATCGGTAGCGCGGACTCTATCCACCATGGAGATTCCTCCTTCTTTAAAATAATCCTTGCGGCTCTTCGCTATAGCTGACGAGCAAGTTCTTCGTCTGTTGATAATGATCGAGCATCATGAGATGGTTTTCGCGCCCGATCCCGGATTTTTTATAGCCGCCGAAGGCTGCGTGCGCCGGATACTCGTGGAAGCAATTTGTCCAGACGCGTCCGGCTTGAATCGCGCGGCCGAACCGATAGGCTGTATTAATGTTGCGGGACCAGACGCCCGCACCGAGGCCGTACAACGTGTCGTTGGCGATTTCCAGAGCTTCATCGTTGTCCTTGAACGTTGTCACGGAGACGACGGGACCGAAAATTTCTTCCTGGAAGACGCGCATTTTGTTGTTCCCTTTGAAAATCGTCGGCTCGACGTAATAGCCTTCGGCTTGTTCGCCTTCATATTTTTTACGGTTGCCGCCGGTGACGACTTCTGCGCCTTCTTGCTCGGCGATATCAAAATAGGAGATGATTTTTTCCAATTGTTCTTCGGACGCTTGCGCCCCGATCATCGTATTCGTGTCGAGAGGATCGCCGCCTTTGATTTCTTTTACTTTTTTCAAGGCACGGTCCATAAATTCATCATAGATGGACTCATCGATAAGAGCGCGCGACGGGCATGTACAGACCTCACCGTTATTAAGGGCAAACATGACGAATCCTTCGATCGCTTTATCGAGAAAGCCATCATCCTTGTCCATGACATCGGCGAAGAAAATATTAGGGGATTTTCCGCCGAGTTCAAGCGTCACCGGAATGATGTTCTCGGATGCGTATTGCATAATCATCCGCCCGGTCGTCGTCTCGCCGGTAAAGGCCACTTTATCGACCTTATCGCTCTGGGCGAGCGGCTTACCGGCTTCCAGACCGAAGCCTTGCACGACGTTGAGCACACCAGGCGGAAGCAGGTCATGCACGAGCTCGAGCCAGATATTGATGGAGGCGGGGGTTTGTTCCGCCGGTTTCAAAACGGTGCAGTTTCCGGCTGCGAGCGCCGGCGCCACTTTCCAGGACATCATGAGGAGAGGAAAATTCCAGGGGATAATCTGTCCCGTTACGCCGAGCGGTTCGTGGAAATGATACGCTACCGTATCCTCATCGATTTGCGAAACGCCACCTTCCTGGGCGCGAATCACACTGGCAAAATAGCGAAAATGATCGATAGCGTTGGGAATATCCGCCGCCAATGCTTCACGCACCGGCTTGCCATTATCCCACGTTTCCGCCACGGCCAGCGTTTCCAGATTCTCTTCCATACGATCCGCAATTTTATTCAAAATACG
Source organism: Natribacillus halophilus (assembly GCF_900100185.1). Classification (GTDB taxonomy): domain Bacteria; phylum Bacillota; class Bacilli; order Bacillales; family Marinococcaceae; genus Natribacillus; species Natribacillus halophilus. Next base: position 98,129 of record NZ_FNEN01000002.1, read on the forward strand.
AGAGCGATCGGCTACGGAAGTCGCGGCCCACGCAGCTTTCGCCTCATGGCCGGCATCCAGCGCCCGGCTGACATCCGCTTCCTTGGAGCGGGCAATCTTCGTGAAAACTTGTCCATCGACCGGACTGACATTGTCAAAATATTCGCCATCCGCAGGCGCGACCCACTCCCCGCCGATGAAATTGTCATAGTGCGAATCGAAGTCCACAATAGCGTTAGCTGTTCCCGGTTTTGCGTAATGCATTTTTTGATGTCCCCCTTGTATTGTAATGAGCGGATTGTATACGCTTACATTACTTGCAAGCTTTAATAGGGAATACCCTTTTTCCATTTATTTTAAACAAGTTGCTCGCGCTCGGAATCTGGCGCTTTCGTGCGGGAATCTGGCGCTTTTGAACGATAATCTGGCGCTTTTTACTCAGAATCTGGCGCTTTTCCAGATTTATTTCATTTAATAAAATAAGACTTCGTAGGATCCGCGAGTTCCGTCTCACCGGAAAATACTTCTTTCGCTTCACTCACCAGATCGTTAATGTTTCCATAATGAGGAAAATGTGTTAATAACAGGCGATCAACCCCCGTTTCATAAGCCAATTGCCCCGCTTGTCGGCCGCTTAAGTGGCCGGGGATCTGCTCAATCATGCTATGATAGGTGCTCGCTTCGCTGACGAGCATTCGACTCCCTTTTATAAAAGGGAGCAGGTTTGACGTCCAGGCCGTATCCGCTGTAAAGGCTATGGATTCGTTATTTTCACTCGTAAATTTTAACGCCAGACAATAGACAGGATGTTCGGTCTCACGAAAGCTCACGTTCCACGGACCGATCGTTTGATTTTGCTGCGGCGAAACAGCGGTTGTTTTCATATACTTGTTCTTTTGTAATTGTGAAAAATGCTCCTCACCCCGGGGATGGGCATATACTTGTAACGGTCGATCGCGCTTGTTCAATAACGTTTCTATCATCAAGCCGTGCTGTAACACACCGATATCCGCGATGTGGTCGGGATGATAATGGGTGATCACGAGCGCGTCGAGTTCATGGAGAGCGATATGGGTTTGCAGCGCGGACAACACGCCGCTTCCGCAATCGATCAGACAGCGAAATCCTTGCTCTTCCAGTAAAAAGGCCGACGTCGCGCCATTCGCGTTTGGATACGCGCCCCAAACACCTAATGGGGTTATTTTCATGGTATAATCATCCTTTTTGACTGATTATACCATTTGTCGTCCGGAGCCGATAGTTAAAGACTTTCAGAGATGCTTCCTTTGCGACCGATGAACGCACGGCCAACCCGTGATGGTCGTAATTCGGAAAATCAGCCAAATGCTCAGCACCTTTGATGACCGCGGAATCATGCGGTACAAGGCCGTCACTCGCTGTTCGTTTGGTTAAACGCAAGATGAGCCAGCCAAGATAAACTTCGCCTGTCAATCCCCAATTTTTCCGAATTTTCCCTTCGGCATAGCCGCGAACCGTGTATATTTTCCCGCCATTATAAAGCGGGGCTTCGGCCACCGGATAACGCTCATTAAAGGTTCTCATCCTCTTAGGCGTATTGTCGGCAAAGGCTTTTCCCGATCTAATAATATACCCGAACCACCCGAAGTAATCGGCCAACGGGCTGCCATGATGCGGCGTGCCTAAAGTGACGAGGTCCGCGACGGTACCGGGTTGATGGTAGATATATTGACGCGCGACGATACCTCCCATGCTGTGACCGATAATGTTAAATGTCTCTCCGAGACCATAGCTTTTTTGGAAAATATGAATCTTTCTCTCGACTTCTCGTACTTGCTCATCCAGTGACTTCGTCCCCGCCGTGATGTTATTGTGACCGATCGTATAAATGACGTTGCCATTAAAGACTTTTTCATTCACATCATTGGGCGCGTTTGTATAAATGATATACACATGTTCAGACCCCCAAATGTCTGCCATCGCCTCCAAAAAAGCTTCACTCCAACGATGGCGATTAAACAAACCGTGAATGAGCACGACATCCTGTACGTCTGTCATTGTCTCAACTCTTTCTATTATAATAACCGGATGTCCATTATAAAGAAAACTTGGCTTATCGCCAAGCCTTTAAGGCGATAAGCCTTAGTTGCACTTATGCAGGATAAGAAAGTGGTTTATACTTTCTTATCCTGCTAAAAAATTTAGCTGTCTTCGTCACGTGCCAGCGGCTACTTCCCTTTCGGAGACGGATGTTTCATCATAAGTCTCCTCGATCACGCTTTTATATTTTTCGAGAATATGGTTCATTTTCAGGGACAGTTTTGGTGTTAATTCCCCGCTGTCTACCGTCCACTCGTCTTTGACGACGACCACTTTCTTCGGTTGCTCATAATCGGCGTGGGATTGGGTAAGGCGTGCCACTTCATCCGTTAATAATTGTTGCACCTCGTCACGTTTGCATAATTCGGCCCTTGATCCGACGTCCATGCCCTGCTGTTTCGCCCATGGCAGCAGGTTTTCCATATCGGGCGTCACGAGGGCGATCACATATTGTCGCCCGTCTCCGACGACGGCGGCAAACTCAATATAACTGCTTTCATTGATGACACTTTCCACCGGCGCCGGAGCCACATTTTTTCCGGTGGAGAGCACGAGCATACGCTTTTTGCGATCGATGATCTTCAAATACCCTTCTTCATCAAGGGAACCGATATCGCCGGTATGGAGCCAGCCGTCAACGATGTCTTTGTCGGTCGCTTCCTGATTTTTATAATACCCTTGCATCACATTCGGACCCTTGACGAGCACTTCCCCATCGGAGGCTATGCGCACTTTGACATTCGGAAGCGGTTTGCCGGTCGTCCCCACCTTGGCGCGCGTTATCGGATTCGTCGTTACCACCGGAGAGGTTTCCGTGAGGCCATACCCTTCCAGAATCGGAATGTCCAGCGACCAGAAAAACCTGGCAATGTCCGGGTTCAATGTCCCGCCACCGACGACCATGCTGCGCATGCGGCCGCCGAGTCGCTGCTTGATTTTTTGGTAAACGAGGCGGTCAGCCAGCAGCAAATGGCGCTGCAATTTTTTCGGCATTTGCTTATTGAGCAGCATTTCCTGCACAGGGGTGTTTAAATAGTAATCATACCTTTGCCCTCCCACATCAAGCGCCCAATTGAACATTTTCCTTTTCACGGGAGAACCGCCTTCTACTTGTTCCACCACTCTTGCGTACACTTTTTCGAAAAGTCGCGGGACGCTCGTCATGATCGTCGGCTGCACTTCCTGCATGTTATCCTGAATCGTATCGATACTTTCGGCATAAGCGATCGTCGTCCCTACAGACAGAGGCATATAATGACCGGCCAGCCTTTCGAAGACATGTGACAGCGGAAGGTAGGAGAGTTGAACATCTTCCGGTTTCAGTTCGATCAACCAAAATTGAATCGCTTTCATATTACTCAAGAAATTTTCGTGACTAAGCATCACCCCTTTGGGCTCTCCGGTCGTTCCGGACGTATGAATGATCGTCATCAGCTGGTCTTCCGCAATCGCTTTCCAGCGTTCTTCCCAGTCATTTAAAGGATGGATTGCTCCATCTTTTTCCAGTGAAGCCAACGAAGAAACATGGCCGGTAGCGGTAAAATCCGGACCCGGTTCCATTACGATTGCATGCTGAAGTTCAGCATCCCCATCTCGGACTTTTTGTAACTGTTCGTCATTTTCGACAATAGCAATCGTACAATCTCCGTTCTTGAGCACATAAGACACCTGATTGTAAGGAATGGTCGGATAAACCGGTACACTAACGGCACCCAAACTGCCAATCGCAAAATCTGAAATCGCCCACATCTGATTGCTGTTCGACAAAATCGCCACTTTGTCCCCCGGGTTGACCCCCAGCCTCGCGAGGCCGGCGGCCAGGTTACGGATTCTATCCCACAACGCCTGATAGGTCATGCTCACATAGCTGCCGTCCTGTTTCCACATCAAGGCATCTTTTTCCGAATAGCGCTCGACCGTTTGACTTAACATTTCCAGCAAATTTTTCGGATCCATCTTCGCCCCCCTCATCATTTTAAAGTCGGTTTCTTATTATTATATCATTATGCCGATAAAAGTTCCTCTTTTCCGACTCTTTGCAAAATCATGATTGGAAATCATGTTCGCACGTAAAAAGGTCCCGAAGACAGTTGTTCAAGTTTCACTTTTTCCGGGAAAAGTTTCTTCTTGATCGTTCGGGCGAGCAGACATCGATTCTTCCTGTAAAAAAACTTTTGGATAAGGTGTTATATACAGGTCCCCGCTGAACAACCAGCCTTGATACGGCTCAAACAAACAGACATGATCTGCGGTATGACCAGGGGCCTCGATCAGGTAAAAACGATGATAGGAGGTTTCGATCACGTGGGGATACGGCTTAGCACCAAAAGGAAGGCGACGGCCGGCAAAAAGTTCCTGATACCATGGACTGTGTGATTTTTCATCAGCGATGGGAATCGTTTTTCATGCACGAGAATATCCGCCGTTATATGTCGACCGATCCATGAAGCCATGCCGGAATGGTCTTCGTGATAATGCGTAATCGCGACCCGGTCAATATCCCAGGCACGAAAAAAAGGAATAAGGCTTCTCCGACGTCTACTCGGCCCCGTGTCAACGAGCACCCCGTCGATGTAGTATAGGTAGAAAGACATTAAGGGCAGGTACGGAAAAGCAGGCAATCTCGGTCCCTTTGTCTTGATTTTACCACTCATAATCGCCGTTGTGGCATTCAGGATGTACTGACATTTTGATAACATTGCCCCGCCATCGTGTATATCACCCAGCCTCACCCGAAACAATACTACTGTATCGAAACGGATTGTACCACTTGCTACCTAATAAGCAATGTGATAATATACAATACGTGGTGCCCAATACTTACCTATTCCGCAGTAGCTCAGGGGTAGAGCAATCGACTGTTAATCGATCTGTCGCTGGTTCGAATCCGGCCTGCGGAGCCATGCTTCCTTAGCTCAGCAGGCAGAGCGCATCCATGGTAAGGATGAGGTCGCCGGTTCGAGTCCGGCAGGAAGCTCCAGCTTAAACGCTATTCTCACAAGGGATTGGGCGTTTTTTTTTAGAGTGATTATAAATAACGCTGATCTGTTGACCAGTTGTTGACCATTCCAAAAATACGGAATATAGGTTCCTATACTTCGCACAACTTAGAATACCTATAGTGGCGGATTTACGAAACGTTTCCATTCCCTATAAATATAAATAATTTAACAGTCGTTTTAAAACCCACATTTCGCGCCCGTTTGAGTATGTTTCTTAATTTTTGGCAGGAATTTGCCTTACCTTTATCAAAGGTTCAGGGAAGACAACCCATGAGGTGATTCCTTTGAGCCTAACACCAGAAGATCTTCCCGACATTCAACCCGTTCGTATCGGATCAACGCCAGTGATCCGCCAGCTGATGGAAAAAAACGGGAAAACCTACCGGTTTCTGGTGATCCAATCCGACCATATGGATGCCCGAAAAGAAAAAACCATCCAAAGCAACTTGGAAAAGGAACAGCGACGTTGGCACAAGGAACAAGCCGAGCTGGAAAGTCAGGACTTCTCCTGCGAAGCCGACGCGGAAGAGGCGCTGGGCGCATTTTTCAAGAAACACCCGAACAGCTCGAGGTGCTTCGAAAGCAAGCCTCTATCTTTATTCTCGTGACCAGTGTCGCCAAAGATGATCAAGCAGACGTGGAGCTGTTAAAGGCCTATAAAGGGCAACAGACGGTGGAAAATCGCTTTCGTTTCCTCAAAAATCCCTTTTTTGTCGGCAGGGTCTATCTGGCAAAACCTAAACGCGTGGAAGCTTTTGCATGTGTGATGATGATCAGTGTCATGGTGTACAGCCTCTTTGAATACCTGATTCGCAAAAACATGGAAGGGGCCTCCGAACCCCTGAACCAACTTGGCGGAGGAGGACGCAGAAGCTTTCGCCCCACGGGTGAATCTGTTTTGGAACTTTTGGACACCGTCGACATCCTTCATATGGAGATTGACGGCCATCTTCGGCGGTTCCAAAAATGATTGAACTTTAGGTAATAGTTCGCTAGTAGACATGGTCATTCCTCCCGTAATTATGCTTTTTCCACTAAAAATACTTCGTCTGGGGCTACATACGTATACCCTAGCTCCTCGGCTACGGCTTTATGGGTGACATAGCCGGCGGCTACGTTTAACCCTTTTTGTAGAGCGTTGTTTTGTTCAATGGCTGATTGAATCCCTAGGTTAGCGACCTGAGTGACATAAGGGAGTGTCACATTCGTTAAAGCTATCGTTGCTGTTCGCGGGACAGCTCCAGGGATATTGGCGACAGCGTAGTGAACGACATTGTGCTTAACAAAAACAGGATCTTCATGCGTGGTGATCCGATCACCCGTCTCAAAAATACCTCCTTGGTCAATGGCTACATCCAATACGACAGAACCCGGGGTCATCGTTTTGATCATTTCCTCAGTAACCAGCTTAGGGGCTTTTGCGCCAGGGATAAGCACTGCTCCAATGACAAGAGCTGAGTCCTTGACCGCTTCTGCAATGTTTACAGGGTTGGATATCAACGTTTGAACCTCATTGCCGAATAGATCATCCAACTTCCGAAGGCGAGCGGGGTTTACATCAATAATTGTCACGCTTGCCCCAAGACCAATGGCAATTTTAGCTGCATTGACACCGGAAATTCCACCGCCAATGATCGTGACTTTACTGCGGGGGACCCCAGGCACGCCACTTAAGAGAACACCTTTTCCTCCGTATGTGTTTTCTAAGAATTGTGCCCCAAGTTGTGCCGCCATGCGACCGGCCACCTCACTCATCGGCGTGAGTAAAGGGAGCTTGCCGTCTACCTCCACCGTTTCAAAAGCTAAAGCATTGACGCCTTTTTCCACCAAGGCTTTTGTCACTTCAAATTCTGCAGCCAAGTGTAGGTAAGTGAATAAAATGAGGTCTTGACGAAAATATTGAAATTCCGATACTTGCGGTTCTTTTACTTTCACGACCATCTCTGTTTGGGTCCAAACATCTTTCTGATCTTTAAAAATATCTGCACCGGCTTCTTTATACTCCTCATCTGTAAATCCGCTTCCGACACCAGCGTTGTTTTCTACAAACACTTGGTGACCTTCGTTCACTAAGGCATGAACCCCCGCTGGGGTTAATCCGACTCTGTTTTCTCCTGCTTTTATTTCTTTTGGCACTCCTATAATCATGTGCTAAACCTCCTGGCGCTGAATCCCCCAACCTGAGTGGTTAGGAAATTTCAAGTTAAATGATTAAGCGGTTTCCCACTCTTTGTGCATCGCGGCTAAAGTCAATTCATGGTCTTTGTTATACCATTTACCCATAGATTGCTCCATTTATAGGGTTCGCATTAAATATTACTCGTATTTTTTGGATTCGTTTTCAACAGAAGATTGCAAACCAAATAAATTATAAATATCTGCTGGATTCATCATTTCATCTCTTAATTTTAGAGTTGTTTCGTCTTTCATAAGAGTATCAAGCAACCTTTTTGTAGCATTTGCAGTAATTGCCATTGTTGAGACTGGATACAACCCTATATTAAAACCGAGTTTCTTTACTTCGGTAATTTCTAAGGTAGCTGGAAACCCTTTTTCATTCATATTAAGCAGTAAAGGATATTTAACATTGTCAGCAACATACAAAACTTCTTCATATGTTGATAATCCATCAACGTAAACAACATCTGCTCCATTTTCACCAGCTAAATTCACTCTGTCTACTGCTTCTTTAACATCGCCATTATAATTAGCCACAGTTCTAAAAATTATAGTGAAAGACTCATCAACATTCTCTCTCATAGCTTTAATTTTAGGGATAACTAAATCCATTGCTATTGCTTCTTTTGAAGTCGTTGGTTTAGTTTGAGGCAGTACTTGATCATCAATTTGTAATCCGTCTGCACCAGCTTTAAAGACTGATTGTGCGGTGTTAGCCGCATGTATTGCATTTCCAAACCCATTATCCACGTCTGTAATAATTGGTACTTTCACAACTCTTTTAATTTTATTTATAGCATCCATAAAATCATCTAATGTAAGGAAGCCCATATCTGGTTTAGCGAGGTTAGTAATAGATAATGCGCCTCCTGAAATAAATATAGCTTTAGCACCAGCTTCTTCAGCTAATTTAGAAGATAATGCATCGTATACTCCAGGCAATATAGTGAATTTTTTATCTTTTAGCACGTCTTTAAAATGCTTCATATTTTATAATCCTTTCTATAGATAAATTATTGAAGTTAATGTCGAAATTACTATTCCTGATAAGATTGATAACGGAACACCTACTCGTAGATAATCTGTTGCTTTATAACCCCCAGCCTCCCAAATAAGAAGAGTCGGACCTGTTCCGAAAGGAGTAGCTAATGATGTAGAACCAGCAATTGCAATGGCTATGACAACACCGGCAGGATCTATCCCAGCGGACTCTCCAATTAGAATGCCCATCGGTGCCATAATCGCAACTGTAGAAGTACTCATTAAAAATTGTGTTAGTGTCAACATAATAAACGTAATTGCAGTTATTATTAGCACAGGCGAGAGGCTAGTTAAATAAGGAGAAAGAGAGTTAACAATGAACTCTGCTGCACCTGTTTCAACGAGGGCAGTACTTAATGGAAAAATTCCTGCTACTAAAAATAAAGTTGTTACACTGAAAGAGTTTACCGCTTCATCTACGTTAATACATCTTGTCAAAACAACTAATATAGCACCAGTAGCTGCTGCCACGTGCATAGGGATAACCCCAGTTCCCATTGCAATGATAATAGAGATAAATATTATAGCTACTAAAATCATTTTACATGGTTTTTTTGTAATTTTTTCCTCCTTGAATTCATTTTCTAATTCGATATCTGGCAAATGGTTTCGACCGATAGTGAGTATGTATAATAACGCTACAATAAACACCGGTAACGCAATAGGTGTGAACTCAAAGAAACCAAAATTACGATATCCAAAATCAGCTAAAACACCACTAGATACAATATTTGGCGTTGTTCCAATCAAAGTTAATGATCCACCAATAGTAGCAAAATATGCTAGTGTCATGAGTAGTTTGGATTTAGAAACATTAGCTTTTTCTGAGACAGCACTTACGATAGACATTAATGATGCAGTTGTACCTGTATCATTTAAAAATCCTGACATCCCACCGGATACAATACTGGTTCCAAAAAGAGTTCCACGTTCAGTTTTACCTGTTAGTCCAATGATTTTTTCTCCGATAAAATCAGCTAAACCAGTTTTAAAAAGAGCTCTCCCTACAACAAGTAAACTCATAAAAAAGATGACGGTGCTGTTAGCAAAATCAGCAAATGCTCTATCAGCATCTATTACCCCAAATAATGCTAAAGAAGTTGGTATCATTGCCCCTATTACAATTGGACTGATTGGCCGCCAAATTAATAATATTATTGCAGTAACGAAGATAACTAAAGCTATGATTGCCTCAGTAGTCATAATAATTCCCCCTTTGTTTCTTAATTCCTTTCTAATAAATCAATCAAAGCATTAGTCATTACTTTTATTCCCGTAGGGATAGCGCTTTCATCAAAATGAATATCATTGCTGTGAAGTGCCCTCTTTGACCTCTCATCCTCATTATTTGTACCTAAACGAATTAAAGCTCCTGGTATTTCTTGTAAATATAATGAAAAGTCCTCACTTCCCATAGAAGCTTGTTTTAACCAATGAATATTTTCTATTCCTATTGCTTTTTCTGCAGATTTTTCGACTATATCAATTACATTAGGATCATTGACAACAGGGTATGTAGCTTGGGAAAAATTCACTTCCCCTTTTGCATCAAAACTTTTTGTTCCAAATTCGAATAAGTCAGTCAAACGTTCTTGAACAAATTTATCTAAATTTGAATCTAATGTTCTAATTGTTCCCTCGCCATATACTGTTTCTGGAATTACATTAAACGCCTTTCCTGCTTCAAGTTTTCCAATAGTAACCACTGCAGATTCCTGAGCTCCTATTCTTCTGGAAATTATACTTTGCATGTTTGAAACGAGATTAGAGGCTATTACTACAGGATCATTACCTTTTTGTGGGTGCGCTGCATGTGCTCCTTTACCCATAATCTTAAAATTAAAACTAGTGCTAGAAGCCATCATTTCATTTTTTTTCAACCCTATTGTTCCGGCTGGTAGATCTGGCCATGTATGAAACATTACGATTTTTTCCACTTTAGGTTCATTTAAAATACCTGATTCTATAACCTTTTTAGCACCGTAAAAAGTTTCTTCTCCAGATTGAAAAATCACACGTACATTACCGTTTAGTTGATCCTTAAATTCATTCAACGCCAGTGCTGTTCCTAATAAAGTAGTTGTATGGATATCGTGGCCACAAGCATGCATTTTTCCTGCTTCGTTAGATTTAAAATCGAGCCCAGTTTTTTCTTCAATCGGTAGTGCATCTATGTCAGCTCTATATGCAATTGTTTTCCCTTTATTTTTGCCTTCGATTAAAGCAGTAACACCGATTCCTCTTTCTTCTATAAATTCTGGCTTTAGTCCTTTTTCTTTTAGAAGTGAGAAAATTTTTTCAGATGTATTATATTCTTCACTACTTAATTCTGGATTCTGATGCATTGTTCTTCGAAATTCAATCAGTTTTTCATGAGTCCTTTCCATAAAATCATTTACAGCTTCTTGAAATTTAACTACCACTTATATTCCCCCTAAAAGTTATCACGTTTAGATGCTATACTTGTTAGAGTTGTAATGTTACACCTTTATTTTTTCTTTTTTCTTTTACCCTTAACTTCTACATAAATTTCATCATCATTGATCTCTATTGAGTATTTTTTCAGTTTCCTATCATTTCCAAAACCTTTTCCCGTCTCCAAATCAAATTCCCAGCCATGCCATGGGCAAGCAATTACTTGTTCTTCCATTCCATATATATATTCTTGAGGATTACTTGGCAACATCGTGCCTCTTACAGTTCCCTTGCATATCGGCCCATGTTTATGAGGGCAGGTATTACGAATAGCATAATAATTCCCACTTTTATATATTATACCTATAGATATACCATCTATTTCTATAATCTTAGGTTGACTTTCGGCTACTTCACCAACCGTACCAACATAATGTTTCATATCAATTCCTCCAATTCATGTAATTAGAGCCAAGTATATTCAATCATAGACATCCAAACTATTTAAAAGCTTTCTTTATATTTCTTTTTTCATCAGCTAAATTACTGATGTTTTCAATTTTAGTGTTTCTCATCATAAATTTCCGGGTAGGTAATACATTCCGAGGATTGTTGACGAATAATGCACTCACAATCTTGTTATCATTAAGATAAAACATCGTAAATTCTTGTTTTTCTAGGCTACCTCTCAATACTGTCTTTTCCCAATCCTTGGAAAAACCTAGATATTGGATTTTTAAATCATGCTGATCTGACCAAAAATATGGAATGGTATTATAGATTTCTGATTTTCCGTTCATCATATTTTTAGCAGCAGTTATGCCCTGGTTCATTGCATGATTCCAATGTTCAACCCGTATTCTCTCCCCATTATATGGCCAGAGAGCGCAGTCACCGGATGCAAATACACCTGGAATATTTGATTCACAATATTCATCAACTTCAATTCCATCTTCCACCTTAATTTTCGTTCCATCAAATAAACTTAAATCCAACTCAACTCCAACTCCAACGACAACAGCCTGGCATTCTATTTGTTTTCCCGTATTTGTAACCACCTGTTCTATTTTTTTCGTTCCTTTAAATTCAGTGACTAATTCATTCGTAAGTAACCTCACACCATTTGAATGATGGATATCGCTAATAAAGTTACCTACATAATCCCCTAAGATTTTACTCAGTGGAACTGTTTCCGCCTCTATAAGAGTGACCTTTTTCCCTAATTGACGGCAGGTTGCTGCTACCTCTGACCCTATAAATCCGGCACCAATAATTACTACATCATCTACATATTTTAAATCTTTCTTCATTTGTTGAGCATCTTTTTTTGTTTTAAGATAATAAATATTATCGAGTTCCCTCCCAGGGATCTTTAATCTTCTTAATTTTGATCCCATAGCGATCAAAACTTTATCCCAAGGGATTACCTCATTATCATCAAGCTTTATATACTGATCATCAAAATCTATATCAATTACTTTTTTACCTAACTTTAATTCAATATTATTTTTCTCAAAAAATTCATGAGCTCGTAGTGAAATATCTTCTTCTTTAATCTTTCCCGATAAATAATCCTTCGATAATGGAGGCCTATCATATGGAAATTCATGATCTTTATCAATTAATATAACCCTGCCCTCAAAGCCCTCAAATCTTAATGTAGCAGCAGCATTCACTCCTGAAACACCAGCACCAATAATAATATACTGTTCATTTATATTCACGTTCTCACCTCTTTCGGACTATTAGAAATCCATATTAAATTATCCTCCACCCTAACCTCGAAAGTTTGTAGAGATTTTGTTGCTGGAGGGTCTTTAACAGACCCATCCCGAACATCAAAACAGGCAAAATGCAGTGGACAAGTAACAAAATAATCTTCCAAATCACCATCCGCCAGTTCAGCATATTCATGTGTACATATAGCCTCAACTGCATAGAAATCGCCACTAACACAGGAAAGCAATATATCATAACCATTAACTTTGTAATTATCCATATCACCATCCTCAAAACTTTCAACTTTATCAATACATGTGTAACCTTCCATATTTATATCGCCTTTCTTTGTTTTATAATTAAGAAATTAGTCATCCCAGTCTCATACCTGCTATAAACTTCCTATTTACTACATCAGCTATTACCACATAAACAATCATAAAAATACTTGGAGCCATTAAGAGCCTATAGTTGCAGACGCTGCAGTTATGCCGCACTAAATGCCTTCCCTTATCTAGCTTCTGACCCCACTTATCTTTTTCGTCCTGCTTAAAAAATCAAGTTGGCGGCTACTGCCTGTTAGAGGATAAACCCTCCGTCTAATTTATAAAGCAGTTTCATTTTCTTTAGATTGTTAGTCATTTCTTAGCCTTTCATTAAATATACGCAAAGCGTTATCTCGGAGTATACATTTTCTAACATCATCGTCTTTAAACAATCTATGAAAAGTCTCGTCAGGCATATCATTATCCCAGTGTGGATAATCGCTGCTAAATAGTAAGTTGTTTTTTCCATCAATCATCTCTATCATTTGATCAAAATGGTCTTGTTGCATTTCGTCAATTGGTTGTGTTGTAAAAAATATATTTTCCTTAATATATTCACTAGGTCTTTTTTTAACCCACGGCGTCTCTATTCTCAAATTTCTCCAAGATTGATCCATTCTTGTCATTAATGGACCTAAACCACTAAAGCCATATTCAGCAAAAATCACTTTCAAGTCAGGAAATTTCTCGAAAACACCTTCAAAAATTAAATTAACTATGTTTGAATATGCTATTTGAGGGTACGTGATATACCTCTCAACATAATATTTTGTTAGACCTCCTGCTAAAGAAGCCGATCCTAAATAGGTACCTTCTGCACCAGTAATATGAGTCACAATGGGGAGGTTTTCTTCTATAGCTGCTTTATAAATTGGATAATAATATCTATCACCTAGCATTATATTTATTAAAGGTAAATTTATCCCTACAACACCACTGACTTTTGACAATCTCTTAATTTCTTTAACGGCTAATTGAGGGTCCTGTGGGTTAACATTTATTGTTAAATGATACCGTTTATCAGCGCTTAACCAATTTTCAATAAAGTAGTCATTATACGCTGATGCTACGGCGTTAACCATGTCAGCATCTGTCCATACTACGGATAATTGTGAGGGTTGCATAGCAATTAAAACAGCACTTTCTACATTAAATTCATCTAAATAATCTTTCGTCAATATAGGATCAGATCCTGCGGTTGATCCATCAAGAGTAATGTCTTTCCTTGTAACAGAACCACGGGGGTTAACGTGCCGATTCGAATGGGGAACAAGACCTGACATTTTAAATTTTTGCTTCCATGATTGTGTCATATATTTATAAAGTGGTTCTAGACCATTATTAACCACAGGATGAACATCACAGTCTATTGATTTAATTTGATTCGAACTTCTCAATTTATCCATAAAAATATACACCTCTTTTTTATACAATCAATTTTTTAAATAACATCCTTACCTCTCATCAACTTATCCGCATTGGCAAGAGAAGAAAAACGCTCTCTTTTATCCAACTTTTCTTTTTAATCCTTGGATCCATAAAGTCAAATTACAACCAGTGCCTAATGGTTCCAGTATCAACTTTCATCAGTTCTTCTTAAAATGTGTTAGGAATTTTAAATTTAGACCTAGGATATATTTTCATTATAAACACTCCCTCGTAAAATATTTTATATGAAAAGGAAATTTTCATATTTATTTTTATGTCTCTTTGTAACCAATAAGTTTGGATATCTCTTTACTTGTCTTTTTGATATCAACAATTATTTCTTCCTCATTTGAAAAATCATCTGTGATTGGAATTGTGTGACAAATTGAACCGATTACGTTTCCTAATGCATCGAAGACGGGGGCTGCAAAACCTTTTGAACCCTTTATTCGCCCCTCCTCACCATAAACAAAATAATTTTCCCTTATTATTTCTAATTCCTGAATTAATGCTTGAATTTGTTCATCAGTAAAATTTTCATTTTTTACAATTGATTCAAATTCATATTGGCTCAAAAAAGCTAAGATCGCCTTGCCGCTACCTCCATACGGAATTGGTTGGAGATCACCTATATTTATATGGTACTGTAGTGGATCCGGTCCATTCACTTTATCGATAAATGAAAGTTTTCTTTCATATTTGTGATATAGAATCAAGTATAGTGATTGTTTATGTTTTTCTACGTATTCTTCCATAAGAGGCTTTGATATTTTTTTTATATCTATTTTAGATGATACGGAAGCACTCATTCTAATCATCTCAATACCAATTTCATATTTATTTATTTGTGGGTTAAATTCAAGAATTTTTTCTTCTTCTAAATTGCTACAAAGTCTATGTAGAGTACTTACTGGCATATCGAGATATCTTGCTAAATCACGCACACCCCATTGGGATTTCACATCAATAAATGTTTGAATTATTTTGAACGATTTACTAATAACATTATTCCTTTTTGCTTCCATTATACTCATCACACTCACTTAACATTTGTTCCATATATCGGTACAGTGTTCTATTTTTAAGTTGAATTGAAGATTACACTAATTATTTTTTTATGTCAAGTTTTTGCGTTGCAATAATTTTTCGCTTATATCAGATATAACATGGGAAGAGGTGCTTTTTTGTCCTTTTAGGAATATAACGAACTGATTCAATTTCTGAATAATATCCATGTTGACCGATTCGTGGAATTTATTAAATTCGTAATTGAAGTACGGAAACGATTTGCAGATTGAAGGGCCACACTGGAAAATATTTATTTCATAGTGGATATCTTTGTCCAATGCCCCCAAAAGGTATATTTCAGAGGAATATTTTAAACATGTGGAACTGCTAAACTAAAGTAGACTATTTCCGCTAAATAAAAATGAACACTTTCTGGCAGAGGGGTAGCAGCCCTCCATTCTTTCTCAATCCACTTCCTACGGACTTTTCTTTGGGCAGTAGTCTTTGAGTTTGTTTCGGACTTCAACGGTTAAGTCTTCTTCCGGAAGGTAAACCTACCTGCGGCGTAGACTCGGGGCTGTTCCTCCCCTCCCATTACAGGAGCTTCATTGGTCATGCCCCTATCCTCGCAAAGATCAATGCCTTTCGGCGTAAGCCTTATAGCAACCCAATGGTCCTTGTTTTCCAAGCCCCTTACAACCCCTAGCTTTCCATACTGAACGTAGGTGTTCCCTGTAAGCCTGTGAGCTGGATACCGCCGTTGTCCGGTATAGCGTGTTTCAGAGAGCGCAGTTTTACTCTACACCACTCACGCCATCGTTGGATGGCCTATGAGTTTCCTCATAGTCAAACTCTAGACCTGTATATTCGGTTGTTCGTCAGTCTCCTTCCACGGAAACCATTCTCACCATATCCAGTTTTTCAACCGTGTGGCATATCAGCCGGCATATCTTTTCTTTCCGAGTTTCCAGCATTCCCATCCTCGGTTGTAAAGTTAGGATTGTTGCGCAGTAATCCTCGTATTAGCAGCGCTTATAACAGAACTTATCGAGCGTGGCGTTAGATATTTATTCCAAAATTGACAATTATATATAATCTTCATTAAACAATTGGGCAAGTTCTTTATCAGCTTCTTCAAGGTAATGACCATATAGGTTCATCGTGGTTGTAATATTTGTGTGCCCCAATCGTTTAGAAATTGTATGCATGTTTGCTCCCCTGTTGATTAAGGTTGTTGCAGATGTGTGCCTCAAATCATGAAACCTTACTTTCTTGAAGCCGGTTCGTTGAAAAAATCTCCTTAACCACCTATCAGGCGCATTCGGGTATAAAGGCTTTCCTAAATCGCTGGAAAAAACAAAGAAATATGTCCCGCCTTCCCACAGTTCTTGAGCATTTGCTCGATCTTCCTCTTTCTGTGTTCGATGTTTCTGTAAATCGTGCATCAATTTTTCTGGCGGTGCAACTTTCCGAATGGATTTTTTCGTTTTTGGTTCTTTTAATATATAGCCCTGCTCTTTTGTGTGGCTTAGAGAATGACGGACATGAATAATATTTTTCTCAAAATCAACATCTTTCCACTGTAAAGCTAATATTTCTCCTTTTCGCATGCCTGTCATTAATGCAACTTTGACAATCAATGCTTGTTGTTGATTTTCTTCTTTATTCAGCAAACGATATAATTCTTGTAATTCCTCGGTTGTGTACACGTCGCCTTCTTTGTAGGTGACGGAAGGACGGGATACCTTCTCTACCGGGTTCTTTTTTGTGGTTTCATTTCTGACCGCAAGTTTGAAAATGCTGTTGAGAATGTTGTAATGTCTAATTAAAGTAGAGGATGATAGATTCCTCTCCTCCAGTTTTTCTAAATAAGCGTTGATCTGAACATGGTCAATGTCTTGGATTTTCATATGTGAAAAAACAGGTAGTAACCATTTATGAATGGTGTAATCATAGGTTTCCAATGTTTTAGGCGCGACCTGTTTAGCCATATCTTTCCGCCATATTTTGATGTAATCACCAAACTTAGTTTTTGATGGGGCGACATATTCTCCAGCCTCAATTTCAGTAATAAATTCAGCAAGTTTGATTTCAGCTTCTGAATCGTTTTTTGCTTTAACAGTACGTGTTTTCCTAATTCGTTTACCATCTGTATCATACCCGATGTGGTAGGTGAGCAGATACGAATGGTCGCCTCTTTTCTGATAACTACCCGCCATTTTATTTTCCTCCTTTTTGCATCATTAATCTCTAACGCACAATAGCCGAATCATGTCCATTTAAAGGACTAAAGTTTATTTTGAAGGCTTTTATGAAGAGGTACATCTAAGGATTTTTCCGAAACCCATTGAATGAGAAATTTCTCTAACTGGTCTAAAAGGTAACGTTGAACAGCCAAAGGATAGGCTTCTTCAAAGGGTAAACCATGATCTGCCCCAATGGTTAATTTTTCTAATATTTTTTCTTTACCTTTTGTTGTTAAAGTGACCGTTGGAAATACGGTCATTTGAAATTGATCTGGTTTTCCTTTGTAAGAGGTATCTACTTGTATATCTAATTCTGTATCTATGACTTCGACGTCTATGCGTTCCTCATCTTCTTCCTCTTCCATTTCCTGTGGCTCATGAAACTCTGACCAGTCTTTCTTTCTTCCCCTAACATCAAAAGACACTTCAAAATCATAATACGTGAAAATATCCCCAGGTTGGCATCGTAATAACTGACACAACTGTTTTAAGGTTTCATAATGAACCCCCTCTCCGTAATTGTTAACAAGATAGGAAATCGTCGTTCGTGAAAGCGTCGTTTCTTCTTTGATTTTTTGGATATTCAAATCCCTCTCTGCCATTAATACTTTCAAGTTACTGTAAATGAAGCCCATGATATCCCTCTTTTTTTATTGTTGTTTTCTATAATATCACACCGCAGATAAAATGACCAGTTTAGAAGTCAATATGATATTATACTTTGATTCAAATAAATGATACTCAAATTTTATTGACACAAAAGAAATGATTGTGTAAGATGGAGACAGATAAGATATTTAGGCAGTAGTCTGATTAATATGATCTTAATAATGATCATTTAGAAAGGAGGGGCTAACGTGAGTGTAGACAGGCAAACGTTAACAGCTAAAGAGGTTTCGGAATATATAGGTGTCTCTATAGATATGATTTATAAAATGGTTCGAGAAAACTCTATCCCATATATTCCTGTAGGGAATCGAAAACTTTTTCGCCGTGAGTCCATTGATCAGTGGTTAATGGAAAAAGAAGCAACGGTAACGGATACAAAAGAAACGTCAGAAATCAACTTGTCCATTTTTTAACCATTTGGATTTGTCAGGTAAGAACGATAGTCAAAAATGGGCAGTAGCTAACAGCATAAGTATATGATTAAAAGGCTCGTCAGCAGTGAAAGGAGCGTCAGCGGCGGCAGCCGCCAGCGGCAGCGTAGCGAGTTTCACTGCTGACGAGGGGTTGGAGTGAGTGCAACGAACGGAAACCCTAGACCGGCCCTTTCTAATGAGGCCGGTCGAGCAGACCATGATTATATATACACAGGATAGAACATTGTAAAAAATGGGAGGTTGGATGATGAGTGAAGATCAAGAAAAAAGTTTAGATTGTTTGATGGACTGGGTAACCGTTACATTCAAGACAAATGATATAGATAAAATTTTGCGAGATATTCTTTGCGTGAGCGACGCTTTGGAGATGATGAGCGAAGAAATAGAGGAGGGGAACGGAATTTTGGGATATGAACACAAAATGACATTCTTTGGTATACAAATCGATTATACGGTAACAAAAACCGAGAAATTAAATCAAGGCAGTATGCTAACAATGTCAGGCCAAGCATGTCGTACATTTGCTTCTATATTGTATGCGCAAAAAAGGACATGGTTTAGTTTTTTCCAAGATTGTATAAAGAGCGGGGGTAATTTTACACGATTAGACTTAGCCATTGATGATAGAAATAGCGAACCATATTTCTATATTTCCGAAATAGAAGAAAAAGCACATCTACAAGAGCATGATACCCCTTTAAAGCAATGGCAGACGATTGGAATGTTAAACACGTATGATGATCATGAAGAACATGGAAAGACAGTCGTGTACGGTGGACGTACATCTGATGTCCGCATAAAATTCTATGAAAAAAATCATGAACAGGCGAGTCAATGGGGGAAGCCTGCTCATGAATACGGCATATGGAACCGAACAGAAATAAGATTGAGACATGAAAAAGCAAAAAAAGCGGTGACTGAACTGATAAGACACCAAGACAATACAGCTTTCACAAAATCTCTATTACATTATTATATACGCTTTATTGATAGAAAGGAAGAGCTGGCCGCGAAGGATTGCCCTACAAGTCCATTTTGGACGGCTTTTTTAGGTGATGTTAGCACCATTGACTTATCCACGGAACGGGAATCAGAGTCTTTTGAACGGAAATTGAGGTGGTTCGTCAACCAGTGTGCACAAGCATTTAGGTTGATTTATGAAATAGATGAGAAAGAAGGAACATCAAGATTGAACTATATACTAGAGAATACTGAATTAGATCGAAAGCACCGAAAGATTAAGAGGGATTATTTAAGAAATCTCCATAATGACCATATAGCTAAGGAAATGGAATCATTAGATTAGCAATCATAGAAACAACGATATGCAAAGAAGTAACGTACACTCGGGTTTCTTAATAAATGGAGTATGGTAAGATGATGGTACAATTACTATAAACGCTGGGTTAAAATCATAATCAAAAAATGAAGATTGGCGTAAAGCTTTGTAATATATGAAATATAAAATGGTTTTTATATCCCCTACATGATGAAAGGAAGCACCATATGGTTTTAGTTCACGACAAGTTACAATCAGAAAGCTATGAAGGTTATTTCCTATCCCTCGGTTTATCAGACTTAAATAAAGTCCAAAATAAAGATAATTTTCCTACCTTCGATTGGCGATCTGAAATCCTTAATTCTGAACGTTATTGTTATAAACTCGTTGTAGAAGGAAATAATGATATACAAGCTCTTGTTTCCTACTCCATGGATGAGGGATTCTTAACTATTCATTACTTGGAGAAAAACAACATGAATACGCATCCTATTGCATTAAGCATTACAGGTCCCGTTCTGTCCTTTGTTTCTCATGAAAGTGAGTATTTAGGTAACGAAGGATTTGTTGTCATCTTAATCAAGAAGTCTCCCCGTATTATCCGACATTATGAACGATATGGAGCGTTATATATTGGAAAAAACCGTATGATTATTGATGATGTTGCTGCGAAGGAACTCATTGCGTTATACTATGGTTAAGGAGAGTGATCGGGATGAGAAGAGTAAAACATCCAACATTAGACTCAAAGAAAGAACGTCGATCCATGGCTCCTGTTGATCCTGATGAACAGTATATTGACGAACACCACAAAGGCGCTTACGCATTTGGTTATGAAAAAGACACAGAAAAAGAGCGTGAACTCACACGAGACCTCGTTCGAAAGTATAAAGAAAAACGTTCGAAGTCCTCGGATTAACCGAGGGCTTTTTTTGTAGCCGTGATGTCATAATGTAATTAAGAACCTTTAGCGATTCAATGGGTTACACCCATGACTGCACTTAATGGCCTATTACATGGCGAAGACACTAACTGTTCGAGGCTCTCCCACATCGCCTTACTGGAAGCCACCCGAAGGGCTTGCCTTTGACAGCTGTGCCCGCATCCGCGATTCGCCGGAAGGGGATGGGGCCACACCGCCGAATCGTGTGAAGCGGTGGGTTCGTGATAAACTTCGCATGCGGCTGATGACTCTTTGAGCTTTTTTCTCCCAGCCGCCATCAGATGCACACCACGAACCCAAACAGCTGTCAAAGGTGGCGGATATGGCTAGACGATCAGGAGGAACCAATGTGTATGATGATCTGAGCTTTATGCCCGCTTTCTTGACAAAAGTCCGTTAGTGGCTCAACAAAACCCACACTAGCTCTAACAATATTCAGCCCATTCTTTTTGTGTGGTAGAGGGTCTCCGCAACGAGTGATACATTCCCTTGCAAAAGGGGTTTTTCAACATTTTATCTTGTTGACTTCTGTTGACCAGTTGTTGACCAAATTTAGCATATAACATCAAAAACCATCTTGTGAAAAAAATTAAACAAATAAAAACCCTGATACATCAGGTTTTCAAGGCTCAATCCAATTGAGAATATTATATATGCAGAAATGGTAAGGATGAGGTCGCCGGTTCGAGTCCGGCAGGAAGCTCCAGCGAAAATACTTACATGATGCGGGTCCCGGCAATTACCGAAGCTCGCTTTTCAATTACGGATGAGGTCTTTTGGCGCAAATTTGGCACCTTTACTTAACTAAAGTGCTTTTTATAATTTTTTAAACATGACAGTGGCCGCAATCTTTATTGTTTGCGAATGTTCGAGCAAAATAGATGGCCAGAAACCATATCGTTTAATCGGTTCCACATTTTATTTGCCATCAGCAAGATGTTATTGTATACTATGGTTAGAAAAGGCATATATTTAAAAAGACCGTGGTGTGATTGCACCAACGGTCTCCCAATAGAACAACTCCTACCAAGGGATTTGTTCACCTAATAATCAGATGAAGTAGCCACCCTTTTGGATTGCAGCCCAGGGGTGGTTACTTCTTTTTTTGATCGTCATGTTTCATCATCAAGACCACCAACGTGGCTACGGCCACACATAGCATGGCCGTTTCATAAGTGATTACCATGACTGTTCACCTCCCTTCTCCCTCAAGAAAAAGGGCGCCAATTGGCACGAAGGTTGACAAGGTGAACGTCCACCCCTGGACAGTTGTTTATTGTTTCTCTAGTATACCATACTTTGAAGGACTCGCCTCCCCCATAGGAGAAAATCAGGAAGCATTTAATGGTTCCGTATGCCGACAATTCGGAAATGAAGAACATCCAAAAGATCGTCTCGTATTCTCCTGATGACTTCGCACCACTAAAGGTGAGCCACACAAGGGACAATTGCGTCGCGCTGGCTCTACATTTTCATACACCTTTTGAGCCGTCATTTCCGGGTTCACATTCACGATAAATTGCTGCAGGCGCCATCGATCTAACAGATGAACACCACAAGCCTGGGCGAGTTTACAGGCCGAAGCCGTATAAAAGCTGTTTGTGACCACCCAGGCTTCCTGGGCTTGGTAAAAAGGAATTGCCGCAAATACTTGCTGAATAGCCTGGATTCCCACCCTTTGCTTATACCCGTATCGCTTCGCCTGCACAACGATCTTTTTTTCCTTTTCCATCACCAAATCAGCCCCGAAATCATTGGAACGTTTCGTTTCTTTCACGGATCGATAGCCCAATTCTTTAAACAGTTGGACTAGAAAAAATTCAAATTGATGGCCATCCATTTGATCGATCGAACGAATGCCACTTTGAATGACTCGTTGGAACGCTTGTTTCTCTCGATGACGCTTCATCCATTTTCTCATCAACCAAACAAAACCAACAATTACCGGTGGGAAGGTGAAAAGAAAAAACACTATAAGAAAAATGCTGACGATCGTACCCTCGTCTATCATTCTTCACACTCCTCGTCCAACAAAAATACACGGGCCGAAACCCGTGCGTAAAGGTTTCCATTATCGTTCCGGTTCCGTATCCTTGGCTGGAGAGGGTTGGGATTCTTTCGCTCGCGGCTGTTCTACGACCACATTCTTTTTTAATTGTTCATTCCAATCCTTTTCCTTTGGCAAATCAACGTTCCCAACCCGTTCCCCGTCTTGATTTACATAGTTTTGCAACACATCTTTTAGGCCATAGGCGAAATCACGACCAGACGGATCATTGTCCACGGCAATGATCACTTGTTTCGGTGGATAGCCTTCCCTATTCATCCGGTTCATTTCTGCGCTAACAGTGTGTCGTTTCAAACCAGACATTGAAAGCATACGTGCATTTTGTATATCCTCCTTCTTTTCACTCCAATAAGACAACGCATCGACGGCACTTTCAAACACATAGAGCGTTTCCGGCTTTCCAATATCAAAAGAGAAACCAGCGTTCCCTGGGCTGTTTTTGTCAATGCCTTTAAACCAATCACCAGTACGAGCCATCGGTTGCGTGCCTTGTCGATCCGCCCCCACGACCTCGCCCTGCTGTTTCCACTTATAAACGACATTGCCCCGTTTGTCTTGCGCCACATAATCCCTGCGCTCCAACCAATTCACGACTTTAGGGTGAATTTTGCGATCCTGGGTTAAATACTGATGCATGCGCGTCGTATCGCTCACCTCATAGTGGCTAGGATATCGGTAGGGTTCGGACGGTGTCTTGGCTGATGGCGGCCGTTCCTTTTCCTTAAAGGAGCCATTTGCAATATCTTTCACAACTTCCGGAAAAGACATCCCATAGTACATTTGCGCAAAGTTGATCACGCCAGCACCTTTTTCCCCTCGCGAGTTCCACGCATACATTTGATCACGAATAATCAAGCTGTCATGTTCCGTGTGCCGGTAGTAACGCCCTTCTTTTTTAAAGGTTTCTCCCTTCGCCTCAAGATAATCCAGCAGATCGACACGCTTAGCTCGTTCCACTTGCTCCGTACGGACACGGTTCACCATGCCGTACTCCCTCCTTTCATTCATGGTTGATATAATGAAAAAACCACAGGGATTATTGAACCCCTATGGTTCTGATACATCACACATCTGGTTCCGGACCCTTAATGCCTGTTTGAGTTCCGGCGCTGATTGATGACGTGGCCACCGGCTCTTGTTGTTCGCGTCGTTCGCGTTCATTGGATCGTTCAGCGCCTTTCTTAGATGTTTTTTCTTGCTCATTGGTGTATTCTTCGTCTAATTGCTTTTCAAGGGAACCTAGTCGTTTCTGGCCTTGCTCGGAGAGAGGAAGTTCTTTGATTTCTTGCAGTGACTCTTTTTTCAATTGGTACACTGTATGCGGATCATGTCCCTGCTCAAATGCTTGCATTCGCTTCTTTCGTTCTTGTTGGTCGCCGGATTCTTCCCGATCCAATTGCTTCCCAACGGCAGGCTCAATCAATCCCATGATTTCGCGCTTATAATGGTCTTTAAAGGTTTGATGCTCCGTTGGTTTATCCTCTTTTTCAAACGGGCTTGCATTGCGTTCATGAGCCGTCACTTCGTTGCGGTAGGCTTTGAGTAATGGACTTTCTTTCCGCATCAGTGAGGATTTTTCATTTTCGTCTTGCTGTTTAACAGGACTTACATGGGGCTTTTGAGCCGTTAATGGCAAGGTGGATCCTTTGACTTCCTGATATTGTGCTTCACGGGAAGCTTTATCGGGTTCCACCTGTTGGATAACTTCTTGTTTGTAAAGGTCCTTATATGCCTGCCGATCGATGGTCGCTCCATCTTGTTTTTTCGTTTGATGAATCATCGATTCATCTCCTTTCGACTCTTCTTTTTTCTGTTCATGCGCTTTTTCCGGTTCTAACGTTCGTTCCATCGTGGTAATAAACTGGTGGGATGTGTCTTGCACCTCTTTGAGTAATTGCTGATGATCGTCAAAGGTGCGGTTTTTCGTCCAAGATTTAAGGTAATCCAGCGAGTAATCGGATGTGTCCACGCCAAAATGCGAAGCGACGGTGTACGCCGTCATCTCTGCCTGAAACTCTTTTTCCGGTTGCGAATATCGGTGGTGCGTTTCTGCCGTGTGCAATTTCGCATGCGCTAATTCATGCAACAGGGTTTTGACATTCTGCCGTTCATCGTTGCGCGGATTTAAAGCCACCTCCTTTGTTAAGGTATAGCTGACGCCTTTAGCTGCGCCTAACTCTTGTTTCGGTTCCACAATGGCAATGCCATTTTCCTTGGCGATGGCTTCCATGCCTTGACGAAGTTGGCCGTAATCCTCCACCTTCCCCTCCATCCATTTATTTGGAAATAAAGCCGGCAAATCATCCCGTGTGGCCGACGTCTGGCTAATATCAAAAACAGTTCCCGTTGAAAATACAAGACGACCATCTCGTTTGGGGAGATGGCCCTCTTCAATGTGTGACTTTTCATTTTTTGTTGCATATTTGACGGGCTTCCATGTGCCTTCCTCGTTTTGAAATTGCTCGCCAAGCCGTTGCGGCACCAAAATTTTGAAACCTTTTTCTCCTTTTTGAACGGGGAAACCTTTAGACTGCCAAAACTTGTATGAACCAACGGCTTCGGCGCCCGGAAATTGCGATTGCATGAGTTGGATATTATTCCGGGAGTAGTTGTGAAACTGTCCCATAAACTGCAAGTATTCCTTCATTTGATCCTTGGAATTAAAATGTTTAGCCACCTTTTCTTCCATGCCTTTGGTTAGTTCCTCGACTTCTTGTTTCATCGCTTCCGGTGATTTACGGGGTCTCGTTCTCGCCATCGTCCCACCCCCGATCGGCGGCCTCAATCAGTTCTTCCATGTCTGCTTCATGATAATTTTGACCAACGTCCAATACCATTTTTTTCGTTTGCGTATCAAACGGAATCAACAAATTTTCTTGATTGATCAAGTGCTGTTCAAGGGCAGCTTTATCTGCCGGATCGAGTTCAATTGTGTAGCGTGTATTCCCCACCAAAATCTTCACGTCATGATCCCCTAAACTTTCAAACACACCCACTTCGTAGCGATCATCTAAAAAAATCATTTACACCTCTCCTTTCGTTCGCTTGGCTTTTTGACTTTCATCCCAATCGATTTTTTTCTGCCGTTGATGAGAGATACGTTCTTTGACTTCTTCTTTGGCGATGCTTACCGGCTTGCTCTCCATATTGGATGTTGTGATGAGGTGGTTTTCATTCATAAGCATGCCATTCATGAGTTCCATAAGGATTTGCGTGTTTCGATCACTATTATTCACCCCCAATTGAAGTTTCTTTAATTCTGATGCAAACACTTGATGGAATTGCTCGGCGGCTATATCCATAATGGCTCGATTGGATCGATCTTCAATTTTCCATGCTTCATGCTCTTGGATGATTTTTTCCAATGCTTGCCCGTGATAGGTAATATCATGCTGATCACGGTAAGCATCGATATAATCCATCACTTCCGGAAGCACACGGATATTCATGCGTTTGCGTTCACTCATTGCTTTCCCTACCTTTCACGTTCAATGTTTCGTTCTAATCGTTCATGATCCATGTCATTCATGTACGCTTGATAGGTCTGTTTCATCGATCGGTTCAGACGGTTTAACGATTGCTGCATCGCGATCCCTGATGACCGACCACGACGCAACGCATGACGCTCTTCTTTTCCTTCTGCCTTTGATTTTGGGTGCAATTGATCGTCAAACGATTTCATTTCTTTCAAAAAGGCGTTGCCCATCCGTTTATAGAGATCATCGATCTTATTCGTTTTATAGTTTTCATACCGTTTGCTTTCTTTCGGCCCATCTCCATAGGCTGCCTTCATTTCATTCACTTCCCGATCCAACCGTTGGTGCAAGTTTTTAAGGTCTTCCGGATGATATTTTTCCAAATACTTCGTTGTCAGTTGATCAATCATCGGCCGGATCGGATTTAAAGTGTTGTAACCATAATTCCAATGCCGTTTGTTCTCCGGCAATCGTTCATATATATCTTTGAATAGTGGTTTCAATTCTCGATTGCGCCATTTCAGTGTGCTTTGTTCTTTCTTGCCATCGACCATCTTCCCTCGAATGATTTGATTGATCTGTTCACGCTCATTGCTTCGATCTTGTAAGCCGTTGACCACTGCCCCTTTCATTGCATTGAGGGTTTTTGGTTTTCGCTTGCCTCGCTCACGGGTCGGTTCAGGTTCAACGGTGGCCACATGAATGTGTATGTTCTCGGTGTTTCGGTGAATGGCCGCCGACCAAACGGTGCTTTGTTCCAGCCCTTCTTTTTTGAGCATCGTCTGCATCGACGAACGGGTGACATCTTTCAATGATTTTTCATCTAATGCGCCCGTTTTCCGATCATAGATGCCTTGATTTTCTAACCACTGATTATCAAAGGTAATAACATCTTGCCACATAAGACTCTTGTTTTCTTGCGCATGTTGAAAGGCATGTTTTAGATCCTCTTTTTCACAGTGATGAAGTTGATCGGATGTTTCCGTAAAAAGCGCCGATGTTTTTTCTGGATCATCCATGTAATGATTGTATAACGAAAACATTTGCGAAGGCAGTTGCTTTTCCCCTTTGGCTTCTTCCCGATCCACATAATTGACGTACTGATCAAAGGCTTTGGCATTGGATGTTATAAATTTTGTCTTCAATACCACACCCGGAGTTATCGTTGACGCACTCATGATGATGGCTCCGTTTCGTCACCAATGAGTGCATTCATCGTTTGCATGCTGGTCGCACAACGCTCCATGACGTGTAGGTTGCTAGCCACTAATTCTTCCAATCGTTGGACGCGTTCATCTTCTTGATGAAAGATAGCCATTTGCGTGAGTTGAGCGTGTAAAAATTCTTGCCGAGTCATCTGTTTTTGTTTCGCAAGTTCATCGATTTTTTTTACTACCCATGGTTCCATGTAGCGTATTCGTACTTCCAAGATCATCGCCTCCTTTGATTTTTCATTCAGCAAGTGAATCATCATCTTCGCCCCACTTATAACGATTGGTGATTGGATCGTGTAAGGAGGGGTAGGGAGAAAGAGCATAAGGGATTTCTGTTCCCCCTAAACGGGGGAAGTCCGGCAGAGCCGGACGAAATTTGGGAACAAGAAAAGCCTATTTGGTGTCAGGTTGTCGTCTAGTTTTCGGGAACGTAGGTTACAGTTTTTGCTGATGGTGTCAAGTCGTCGTCTGGCTGGTGTCAGGTTGTCATCAATGGTGGTGCAAAGTTGTCGTCTGGTTTTTGATTAACCATCTGATGCCATTTCCATCTGTTCCTCGATCATCTCTTGTTCTTCTTGGGCCACTTGATAGGATTCCTTCTCATTTTCCATATCCGTCTCTAAACCATCAATTTCAGATTCAATTTGACTGTGTTCGCTTTCAAGTTCCACTTCTTCATCTTCGGTGCTGTATAAAATATCGGCTTCAATATCGACCAATTCTTGTTCCAATTCCTCTATGCGTTCTTCCATGTTTTCAACAACTTGCCGATGATCTTGTTGTTCTTCTTCTAATCGATCCATTTCTAACTGTAATACATGTTGTTCATACCTGTTCGTATCTTCAATCGTCATCGATTCATCAACGTCCACCTCCCGATGGTCCGCATAGATACGTGCCAGTTCAGCCGGAATATTATCATCGGATGTTTCATCTGGATCAAGCAAACTCTCATCTGTTGTTTCTTCTAAAATATCCATACCAATCACTTCAAACGACGGATCAACGTTATCAATATGAAGCACAACATAGTCTCGATCTTCATAAAGCATGGTCACGGGTAATTCCTCTTGAGGGTTGGCACGATCTTGTGCCGCAAACGTCGTTTCTGCATTTCGATCAGCCTGAGAACGATCAATATGCAAGGTGGCTATCATATGATGCTCGGTGGGGTTATACGTCCAATCCTCTATAATGGACCCAAGATTTTAGACACGAAAAAAGGGGATGTTAAGGTAGGTATATGAAGCGAAAAAGATATACGCCTGAATTCAAATCACAAATCGTGTTGGAAATCTTGAAGGAAGAAAAGCCAATGAGCCAGATTGCTTCGGAACACGGGATCCATGTGAACCAGCTTCATAAGTGGAAAACACAGTTCCTGCAAGACATGCCGCAGATCTTTGAAAACCAAAACAAGGATCAGGCAAAAATGAAAGCCGACTATGAAGAAAAGGTGGAAAACCTTTATGCAGAAGTCGGAAAGTTAACCACGCAATTGTCGTGGATCAAAAAAAAATCTGGCATCTACGATGACTAGGCGAGAGCGCATGGAGATGGTGGATTGGGAGGTGTCTGAACTCCCCATTTCCCAACAGGCTGAACTACTGGGAATTAATCGATCCAGTCTTTACTATAAGCCTGTTCAGCCGTCACCGGAAGAAATTGCGATAAAACACCGAATTGATGAGATTTACACCAAATTTCCGTATTTCGGTTCACGCAAGCTTGCTGAAAAATTAAAGGATGAAGGCGTAAACATCAACCGTAAAAGAGTACAGCGGCACATGCGTGAAATGGGCATACAAGCCATTTATCCAGGTCCTAACTTAAGTAAACGCAATCTGCAGCACCGTATTTATCCTTATCTACTGAAGGGAGTGACGATTACCCGCCCCAATCAAGTCTGGGCCATTGACATAACATACATTAGCTTACACAACAGCTGGATGTATTTAACGGCTATTATAGATTGGTATTCCCGATATATTATCAGCTGGGAACTGGACCAGACGCTGGAGATCGACTTTGTACTGGAGGCTGTTCAACGCGCATTTACGATAGGAACTCCGGAAATATTCAATAGTGATCAGGGAAGTCATTTTACCAGTCCCAAGTATATTAATCTTTTAAAGGGACACCCAACCGTTCAAATCAGTATGGACTCGAAGGGACGCGCATTGGATAATATTATGATCGAACGGTTTTGGCGCAGCCTTAAATATGAAGAGGTCTATTTAAAGGATTATGGCACGCCGAGAGAAGCGAGAAGCAATATCAAGGATTATATGAATCTTTATAATCACGAACGGCCTCATCAGTCTTTAAATTATAAAACACCAAGTGCCATTTACTTTCAATAGGGATTAATGTCCTTCCCGTCTTTGCGCCATTGTCTTTCCTATCTCAGAACCTGTCAAGGGAAAGTGCGCCCTTGACAGAACCTGACATAGAAAAGGCTGGGTAGTTAGACGGGGAAGAACAAAAAAATGAATGACCCACCTTATTTTTATAAAATGAGTGTCTTGACAATGGGGTCCACCTTACTCAACCACAGCTTCTCCGTTACCTTGCATCGGGACAGACGATCCGGACTCTGTATGTTGAATGTCTCCAGGGGGCGCACCTAACAACGTTCGAGATAACATGATCATCATCCCCACAACGACAAAGGAAAAGGTGAGGACAAGTAACGGTACGGTTTTTTTCGTGCTTATCGTAAAACGTTTTCGCCTCATGCGTCACCCTCTCCTTCCATGCTTTCAACGGCATCCCTAAAGTCTTGAATGATCCATGAGCCATCTTCTTGCTGTTCAGCGTCCAATTCAATAAACGTCAGCGTGGAATCTTCAGCGCTACCGGTGCTATACGTTTGAGTGAATCGAGCCATAATGGTGGCTTCCGATTGATTGAGTTCACCTGTTTCCGCGAAGAAATGAGCGTCTTCGGCGATCGCTCTATTCTCCGTTTCCTCTTGTTCATCCTCCGAGAATAAAAAACCATGCAAGTTATCCTGCATGATCGTTTCAGCTTCATCTTTACGGTCTTCATACGTCTCTGCGTCTTCGGTATAGACGGTTTCAACGAACGTTGCGGCTGTTTCCTGTAAAGCTTCCTGTAAAGCTTCCTGTCGTTCTTGCATCGCTGCCGGTTCTTCCATCTCTTGTTCGTTTTCAAGTCGTTCGACTTCATTTTCTAATTGCTGGTTCGCCTGCATCATCTCCTGCATCTGATCATGTGATACCGATTCTCCTTCGTCATCACCGGCCATCGCACTATACACATTGACCCCTGTGACGACAAGAAGAGCCACAAGGGTAAGACTAAATAATGTTATTTTCGTTTTTGAAGACACAAGAAATGCTCCTTTCTCGTTTAACCTATACGCTGCACATTTCCGTTATACGTTTCGCCCCAATAACCATCTTCCAAAGATTCATATTCGACACCATCACTGGATTGAGCACCGATAAATTGACCATCACCAGCATAGATACCGACATGGCCATCTGTCTTGTACGTATCAAAAAAGACTAGGTCACCAGGTTCCTTATCATATGAGTCAACGGATTCACCTTCGTTGGCGAGTGAATCGGTGGTTACAGAAGATAAAGGTCCAAGTTGAATCCCAATCTGTTGAAACGCCCAATGCACAAAGCTCGAACAATCAAAAATACCTTGCGCCTGTTCAACTTCATTCCTGCCACCGCCAAAAACATACTCTGAATCGCCAATCCATTCCTCGCCAACTTCAACAACCTCCGGTATGTCCCCGTCACCGGGATCAATACCATCCCCACCGTCGTCCGAATATTGATCCATAAAATCCATCACATCATCCACGTACCAATCCGCCCCGTTATAAGCATAGACAGCTTCCTCCAAGTTCCCATCGGCAGCCCCTTGTTCGGCCAAATAGTTTGCGGCTGAATGCACGGCATCATCAATGTCATAAGGGTCGGCATCCCCTGTGCCACTGCCATCCACGGCAAATCCGTCATGTTCGTCGATAACGTCTAAGTCGATCAATTCATTTTCGGGAATGTCACCGGCGCCTAAGCCACTGCATGAAGGATGGTTCCACCCAACCCACGTACAAGGCATAAACTGCATGTGTCCTTCTGCGCCTGCGTAACTAACCATATCTTCCTCGTCGCCCTCGGAAAAAACGGTTTCCACGCGATGAATCGCCGCAAGCAACGCCGGCGGTACAGAATATTCTGCCCCGGCTTCTTCATAAACCGGAATGTATTCCTCGGGGATTTCATCACCAGACACACCGTCCACGGAATCAACATCATCGTCTTGCTCTTGGTCAAACTGAGCCGACAATGCCATAACCGCCACAACAACCATGCCGATTAAACCACCGATCACAACAATAACGCCTAAGACCGTGAGTCCTTTCCACTTACTCGGAATCAAGGAAAAAAGGAATACGAGGAACGCGATAATCGCAGAGACCGACATCTTACGCGCCCCCTCCGAACAACGCCAATTCCTCCTCCGAGACTTCCACGGAAAAGCGCAGATTTTTCACGGCCTGGATATTCAAAATCACATCCCCCGTTTGCAAATACGGCACTTGCGCGACCTCACTTTCGGATAACTGTCCAGCAAACACGCGCTCTAACATTTCCAGGTTATTGCTGTCCTGCTGCATGATCCATTTATATTGGGTCAGCTCAAACAACGTTTTAATTTCTTCGACTAGCGTTTGGTCGGAACCTTCCGGCACAAAATCCCGAATCGAGTGCGACGCATAGGTGAACCCGGCGAAATACTTACGGGCTTCCCGGACAAACGTTGTGAGAAATTCTAGTGCGTGGCCACTGCCTTTCTTGGTGTTGATGATGTGATGCGCTTCATCCATCAAGATGAGATACCGTTCTGCATCCTCGAAGGTTAATTCCCCTTTGTTGTACGCCTCAAATTGTGGCGCTCCGTTGGTGAGCATCGCATCCCACAATAGATTCATCACGTTAAACAGTTGGGCTTGAAAAATTTCCGATCGCATCTGACTGAGGCCGCGGAGTTGGAAAATGACCACTTTTTCTTCCTGAAAATCAGCGATGCTGGATGGACCATCAAACAGATGCTTATACGTTTCAACGATGTTTTGGACGTTCAGTTCAATCGTCTCTAACCGGCGTTTGCGTTCCGGACTCAGCGTTGATCGTTGTCTCCCTTGTTCTTCGTCCTCATATAATTCTTGGCGTATAAACGTCAAAAAATCTGAAAAGATGGGATACGCTTCAACGGATTGTTGGGTAATCCCTAAATCATGATCATCGCTCCATAAATGTAATGATTTGTACAATTTCCGTAACATATTTTCATATTCTTTCAGTTCATTGTCAGAGGCTTCCGGAGCTAGAAATCGGTAAAACGAGGTCATTTTTGATAAATGTTGCGTAAAAGACGTAAATTCATCTTTCGCTGTTTTATAGACTTGCAACGGATTAATAATCCCGTCTGTGCCATCTAAGGATAACTTTTGCCCGCCTATTTCATCCACCAGACCTTGAAACTCGCCTGTCGCATCAAAGGCACGGACTTTGTGCTTTTTAATGGCATTATCGAGCGCGATTTTTTTCAAAAGCGTCGATTTTCCGGCGCCCATCGCGCCGATCACCACGGAGCTATACGACTTCCGGTCTTTATCCCGATGAAACAAATCAAAAACGACATTACCGCCGGTCATTGTCGTACCATGAAACGTTCCGGTGGGGTCATGCAGTTGGGTGAAGTGGAAAGGGAACCCCCCGGCTAATGTCATCGCTGGCATTCCTTGCCCTTGGCGGCGGTTGCGTTGCTTGGCTTGGTCTGAATATGATTCATGGAGGGCTTTCCATTCCATATCCAATTCATTTAAAAAGACCGCGCCCCTAAAGTTCTCCCCTTCGAGCGCGGTTAAGACCACGTTGACGTTGCTTTCCAGTTGGTCTTGGGTCCGAGCACTCACGTAAAAGCGCAAATGCACCCGTTTAATGACCTCTCCTTCTTGATAGATGGAGGCATACAGTTCTTCTAAATCGTTTAAATCGTCTTTGGCTTCGAGGATATTGACACTTTCTTTTTCAGTCATCATCCGAGAGCTTTTCTCATCAATCCCTTTATTGAGGCCATCACGTACCTTGTGATGATCTTCCGAGGCGACATCGATGGTGGTGATGACGTTTTCCATATTGACGATGGACTCCAACCAAAAATCCTGCGTATTTTTCGGATAACTATACACATGGATGCACGTTTCATAGCCGTCGCCTTTGCGTATAAAACTTTCCTTAAAACTGACACCGCCTTGTGGTTGAATGTTGGCAAGCAAATAGGGATTATACCCTCTACGTTCCGTCTCTGTGGCTTCGGTTGTATCTTTGCGTTTCCACGGTGCAAACATTTGTAAAAGACTCATCGCTATTACCCCCTCTGATGATCAAGTTTAGAGTTTTGATTATTGAGTTTATAAATCACATCTAATTTTTTCGTTGTTTCCAGGTTTTCCATAGGGATGGTTCGTTGCAATTTCCGACGCGCAAACTGGCAACGTTCCGTTAAATCTTTCACCGTCTCCCCGTATACATAAAGATAAAATTCCCGGTTGGTCCGGTGTTTCTCTAAAAATTCAAGTTCCGCCTTTTTCTTTTGTAAAAAGTGGTCAATGAGGGGCGAGTCGTTCGCGTCGATTTTCTTTTGCAAGTGGGCGATCTGAACGGCCATATTCACCGGGAAGTTGAGTGAGACGATCTTAATATTGGCATCAAACGCTCTTAGAAATTGTGTGAGTGCCAAAATATCAAATTCTGTTTCTTGATCACTTTGCGCGTACACATCTTTGCTTCGGACTTGAAACATGTCCGCATAACCACGATCGTCTTGCAAAACAAAAGCCCCATCATCGGTCATATCCCCGATCGGAAAAATGTCAGCGATTTTATCCGGTACGCGCTCCCGTTTCTCTTTCGGTTTGGCTTTTGATCCGGTCTTTAGCCCTCGTTTTGATTTCGATTGTTCATCAAAGAGAGCTTCTTGGTCCAACGTTTCTTCATAAATCATGCTTTATCCTCCTTCGCTTCGTCTTCATGGGGGTCATGGGCGTGATACGTGGCCCGGTCTCGACTGAGCATCATCCAAACCGCACTCAGCATCCGCATATGCGGGTTCGTCTTGGGTTTCCAAAGCCAAAAGCCATACAAAGCAACCATAAAGATAATAAACGGGATGGTGAGCGACGGATGAATCATCGCGTGAAGAACAAAACCCATGACAAGCATCCCGATCGCTACCAATAAATCGGTTAAATAAAACCATTTATTCAGTTTTAACTCTGCCGTAATTTCGGTCGGTATTTTATAGTTCATGACATAGCTCCTTTCCAAAACAAACACGCAAGTTTCAAGAAAAAGAAACCTGCGCGTTATCGGTGGTTACGTTTGTTTCTCCAGTTTTCCGTGGTGTTTTTACCGAGTTGATAGCTTCGTTGGCCGGTCTGCACGTAGCGATTATTGTTCCAGCGGCGGGATGCTCCGTCTCGCATATATTGACCGACAGTTCGGGATTCCCCGGCCGACCGTTGCGGCATCGAAATATCACTTGTACTTGGCGGTTCTTCGCCGCCGGCGGCCGCCTGCATCTGTTGATTCAGTGTTGCCGGGCGCTGCTGGCTTGCTCCGCCTTGTTGTCGTTCATTCTCACGCATTTCAGCGTGTAGCGACGGGGTCTTTCCGCCTTGCGTTGATGTCGGCTTCGCTTGACCAGGCGTTTCCTTGCCGCCGGATAGTTGGGTTTGTTGGTAAGCCTGAGCGTTAGCATTCGAGGTGGAGCCTTCGCCTTCGCTCGGCGGTGCTTGGGCGTTCGTCGGCGATCCTGCGCCTTGTGTTCCCGGCGCTGATTGACCTTTGGGCTGTGACCCTTGTTGTTGCCCTTGACCTGTCGAGGCTTTCGCGGGCGATCCCTGTTGGCCGGTCACCCCGTTGTTGGTTGGACTCGCGCCTTGGCCACCGCCTTGACCATTCGCCAGTCCTTTGATACCTCCAGCCGTTGCCGCCGCCGTGCTTACGCCACCTGTGGCAGCCCCTTTCGCTCCTTTACTCGCTAATTGGCCAGCCCCTTGTATCGCCGGTTTGGCAGCTTTTCCGGCGAAATAGGAACCGGCGGCCACCGTCCAAGCGTTCCGTAAACCGGCGTCAATACCAAACAGTTTTTGCACAATGTTCGGGCCGTCGATCACGGCCAGGCTTCCGGCGATCATTGCGATTAAATATCCAAACCCACTTAGTTGGTCCGCGATAAACTCCGTGTAGTACATATACATCCGCAAGCTGAGAAATACCATGATGATGGAGACAAAAATGCTGCCGATGTTTTTCAAAATTTCTTTAAGCCGTTGGCCACTACTAATATCTGCATAGGCCATAATCAGAGCGACAACTTTGTTAAACGCAAGTTCAAAGCACAACTTAGCGATTTTGATCGAAACCAAAATCATCGTCAATGCCATAACGCCAAGTGTAATTAAAGCTGTACCCCAATTGATGTCCCAGCGATAATAGTTTTCGGGGAAGAAATCAAACCAGCCGTCATCGCCTATGCTGACAAGTCCTTCTTCGCCGTTGGATTCAATTCCAATCTTATTCGTTAATATTTCTTGGCCACTATTAGAAAGGGGTTCTCCGTCTGCCCTTTCAAAGTCATCCGTAATCTCCTCATTTATATCAATTTGGTCAATGTTTTCCGGATCGACATGGTGTTGCGTATCCACATCCGGGCTTTGCCAGCCGGTTTCATCATAAATGGCTACATCGGTAATATGGTCGTGAACGATCTGATCGGCCATATCAAAGGCATCGTCACCGACCGATGCCACTTCCACTGCATCATCGGTAAAACTGCTGGCTTGATCCATCCCCCAAGTCAAAAGCGTCACCGTCATGATCGAAATGAAGATGTTGACCGGAATCTGGGAACGCTGCTGATTTCTTTGAAAGATGAGTTGATAGCCAATAAAGGCGAGAGCGAGGGCAAGTAAAATATACAACACCGGTTGGACCGTTTGTAGAAAGTCTAGAACCGGATCGGTTTGAAAGAAGTCCAGGAGGACAAGCACACCATCAATCACGCCCTCCATACCACTCACCAGCGCCCGAAAACCTAAAAGCAGCCACCAACCGACAAATCGGAATAGGTAGCTTATAATATCCCCGGTATTTAAGACGTCATCAAATTGGCGTAAGATATCGAGCAGTTCTTCTCCTTCCACCGTTTCCCTCCTTTCCTGACATTAGGCATCTTCCATAAAAGCATCTCGGTCTATATCAATTCTCTCGTCAATATTTTGAATCAAGACATCGACCGGCGCTTGATCCTGACCGGGTTGCAACGTCACCACAGCATCTTGAAGGGCGATCGTGATCACCTCGCCATCCTCGATCTGATCGCGATAACGTTGGATGGTTTGCATAATATTCAGTTTCATCGCTGCCTCCTTGTTTGAGCTAAATAGCTTCCTGGTGTATGTCTTGTTGCTTTTCATCCTTTATTTCTTCCGCGTTTTCCTCCAACGATGCATGATATTGATCAATCGTTTTTCGGATTGAGGCATACGTGTTTTGATCGACCTCGTCTGAGTCACCGAGCATCCGTAGGGTTTGCATAAAATCATTGACGGTCATCGTCTGCATCGTTGATTCTTCCGCATGCAAGCGTGGCGCCACGCGATCCATCACCATCGTCCATAACGAACCGGTTAAGACGTGAGATATGGCGGTTTGTTTCCATTCGTCCGGTTCATTTGAGGTTGCGACTTGTGTCGGCGTTGTTGCCTTCGTTTCTTTATTTGCCATCGCCGACAACATCCCTTCATCTTCACTGTCAAAGCCAAAATCGATGATGAGATCGGATAAACGCAGGTGACGATGGGGGGTATCTACTTCAATGTCTGTGATAGATAACTCTGGATCGAGATTGAGATATTGATAAGCGTAAGGCATGCGTTTGTTATAAATCGGAAACGGACGGATAAGTTGATTCCCGTCTTGCGTTTCACGTTTCATCGTCCGAAAGACCACCGTACTTCCTTTTTCAAGTTCCATCAGTTCATTGGCATCCAGCAATTTTCGTCCTTCGGTATTGTCGGTTTTCGCTTTTTTAAAGGAAAACGGCGTGCCGGATCTTGTTTCCACCTCTCGCGTTTCATTTCCGAGTTTCTCCGAGAAGTTCTTGGCGGTTTCTTCGTCGCCCGTCTTAATATAAATGTGATTGCCGCAATTCCCGAGCACCGTATTTTTATCATCCTCACCGTACTTTTCTTTGAGTTGCGCATAACTTTGAAGGATAAGGTGAAAACGAATATTACGACCCAGCGACACGGTGGTTTTAGACCCCATGCCGGATATGGCTGGCATTTGACCAAACTCATCGAGCATAAACACGACCTGACGCGGACACTCTTGCCCTTTGGCCATCGATGCGTGTTTGGCTAAAGAAAAGTACAGTTGGTCAACGAACATGGACGGAAGCACATGCGTCGAATCATCATAATCCGGCGTGATCATAAATAAGGCGATCGGTCGGTCGTAACTGACCACCTCAGTGACACGGACATCGCTATGATCCTCCTGTTCGACTGTGGCTTGACCGGTTTCCTGATCCAGGGTTTGGATCGTTGCTTTTAGGCGTGCCTGCTGTTCCTTCACTTTCGTTTTTTGGTATTGAGACAGCTTTTTGTATGCTTTTTGTGAATAAGGGTTGGGATCATGATCAATGATCAAGGTATCATGCTCATGGAGCGTGCCTTGAAAATGCACCACCCAATAGCCGCCCTCCCCCGTTTGGTTGGTTTCCTGCGTACCATCCGGAAACGTCACCGTGATTTTGGCAAAGGGGACACCTTTCCCTTCGACGGACTGGCCAAACCCAACCTTTTTCAAATCAAGGGAGTTTTTCGCGGTCATTTTCGCCTGTTCACTCAATGTAAAGCGCCGCAGTTCCGCCATCGCCGTAGTAAAAATACCCGATCGTGTGTTTCCTTTGGCAAAATTGCTTGTCGCATACTGCATCTTCGCCACGCTCTCTTGGGGAAGGTCTTGAAAGTATTGATCCAGGGCATTCACCGTCGCCTCCGGGTCCAAGGAATGCGGCATTTGCATTGATCCGAGTTCCGATAACATATTGGACACGGTATAGAGCGTGATTTTTTCTTCCTCACCGTTTTGGATGCAATCCTCAGTGATCGCCAATATCATCGCATTCACAAGACTCATTGCCGAGTTTTGCCACATGGGATCTTTCACATGCGGATTATAATAGAGCATGTGCGTGAGCGACTCACACAACGTTTCAGCCACCGAGAAATTGCCTTCTTTGTAAGCGTCTTTAATGAGTTGCAAAGGGTTATAACTCATGCTCTGCATCGGATTCATCATATTTAACGCCAATACGTCAAAGCCGCGCTGCTCTAATATCTCCTTAAATCGGACAAACAATTCGCCCTTCATGTCATTTAAAATCATGGACGGTTTCTGCTTGGCCCTTGAATAGGCATCAATGGTGGGGTCAACATATAACTGCCCCTTTCCGGACCGTGTCGTACCAATGATCAAGTTATGCACGGCGTCATCATCGATATAAAGCGAGTGTCCCTTATGCGCGATGACGCCGCCGCCTTTGCCGTTGTAGGTTTTTTCCTTCTCCGGGATTTTTTTATACTGCTTAGCCACCTCTTGCTTGGTCGCAAACCGTTGTGAACCTTTTTCATCGCGTCCGATGGCCGCAAAGTTGCTCGTCAGTTTATAAATCGTGATCCCCACGAGGATAAGTCCTAAGATAGCCGTCATGCCATAAAACCACGGCATATCGGTTATTTGAACATTTGTGAAGAACGCCCATTCCATTTTTAAGGGTTCTTCGATATTCGGAAACGTTCGAAAAAGCGCCCACGCTTCTTGTATAAAATTCAATAAAAATGTGCCGATCACTTGTACCACAGTAAACAAAATGATACATAAAGGGATCAACACATATTTATTGGCGAGTATCGATTTCATGGGTGTTAAACATCCTCCCTTTCACCGCGAATACTTCTTGGCCGGTTAATCCAATGGTTGAACACCCCCGTTTCGCTCCTTTCTAAATGTCTTCCATTTGTGCTTCCATATCTTCAATATCATCTTCCCATTCTTCGATTTGATCATCGTCCGGATCGTCGTTTTCGCTTTCTTCATCAATCTGCGTTTGAAGATCATCAATGTCTGCGGTTAATGCTTCATAGGCACTGATTTGGTCATTCAAGGATTCACTGTTGATGTCACTGGCTAGTTGTTTGGCTTCTTCTATATCGCCTGATTGGATATGGGCATAGCCTAATTTTTCTTGCCGATTGGCATTCATCGGTACGTCTTCAACGGCGATGACATCCTCGTAACGCTCATCATCATACGCAATTTCAAAATCACCGACGGCGGTTTCATAGGATGCTTGAAATTCCGTGAGCGCCTCAAGGTTCTGTTGCTCATATATGGCATCAGCGACGGCTTCATCTGATTGACCATTGATTTGCATGGCTTCTTCGTAGGCTTCCTGCCCGATAAGCAAATGCGTGAGCACGGCGTCTTCTTGATCGCTTCGATCACTTTGCGCTTGCAAGGCTTCCACGGCCCCGTTAGCATCACCGGCCACCGCCTCAGCGTAAAGGGTTTTCATCTCCTTTTCGTCCTCGTACGATTCATTCATCGCTGCAAGCACTTCGGACTGTTGGCTAACGACGGCCACCAGTCCGATCGAAAACACGAGGGCAAGCGTTGTCACGCCTGCGCCAACGCCTCCGATGATCCTTGCCTTCGGGCTTAGTCGGCTCCACCACGTTTGATTCTTCTCATCCTGTTGACGTAAGTGTTCGTTGATGTCGATCCGCACATCCGCCGGGACTGCCTGCGTCAGTTGATGGAGGAACCGATTGCGTTTTTCAATCTCGTCGTCGTTACGCATACGTCGTTCCATGAGTCGAAAGCAGATATGCTCATACAAATTGGCCGCGTATGAGTCACCCATTTGATATGTGCCAGCATAAAGTTTTTGACCATCTTCACCGTGGACGATGAAGTCTAAGGAAACCGATGATTTATTTTGTTTTTTCCAGCGTTGATCAATCTCCTGCGTTCGCTGCACAGCGTCCGCTAAAGGAAGGGATTGAAACGCAGGAATATGCTCACCTTCCAACGGTGAGGTGAAAAAAACGTGCACCTTTACCCCTCCTGGTTTAAATCGTAATATTGAATAACGAAAATATGGCATCCTATCTGTTTTAGAATGTGATGGAGCTTTCAATCCACTGAGAAATCCCGAGAGCGCCTAAGAGCATGACTAAACCGCCAGCAGCACCAACAAACCAACCGATGGATGAC
Source organism: Natribacillus halophilus (assembly GCF_900100185.1). Classification (GTDB taxonomy): domain Bacteria; phylum Bacillota; class Bacilli; order Bacillales; family Marinococcaceae; genus Natribacillus; species Natribacillus halophilus. Next base: position 139,033 of record NZ_FNEN01000002.1, read on the forward strand.
ATGCGCCCCCGTGCGCCACCGGCCATGAGAAAATAAGCACCAATGCCAATTGAAATCGCCGCCACGACGCCACCAACGACTTGCATGCCCATGAGGATAGATTCACCCGTGCTTTGTATATTATCTACCGCACCTAAAATTAGCTGCCATTCTATCCATTGAATAATCACGTTCATGTGTTTTCCACTCCTTGTAATGGTGATGGTTGAGAGCTCTCACCGGTCTCATCGGTTTTTGCTTGGATTGAATCTTCTTTTTCCGACGATGGCTTTTTTGTTTTTCCTTTCGGATTGTCATGATAGTGAAGTAAACTTTGAATCAGGACGTCTTGATGCTCACGAATGTACGACTGGTGTTGAGTGTGGAGCCAATCGTTATAATCTCCCCCTTGAATACTTAAAAGCGTCTGGACCAATTCTTTCGACTGTTTTACATCTCGCTGAGAAACCATTGGGTCCTCCTTTCTCGTTTTTAGGCATAAAAAAAGAAGCGTTTTTTACGCTTCATGATTTGTTTCCTTCCTTCACCTCCTTTTGAGAATATAAAAGGATGTATGTTATCCCTACATACACCCTGATTCATCGATTATTCAAATGTACGATCAAAATTTTGGATCTCTGCAGCCTTTTCTTCCTCATCCTCATAATCCACTTCACTTACTGATGTTCGTTCTTCTAATTCTCCATTTTCATAGTAGCTCAATGATTCATGAACACTAGGACCAGCAATTCCAATATCCTCTAATCCTTGTTCATTATCCGTCACTCGTTCATCCCGTGAATTTATTTCCTTGACGGGCATATTTTCAACATTTTCATCTACCATTTCAATAATCTCTTGGCGTTCTTCTTCGTCCTCAGTATTTGTCGTTAAAATAAAGGCTTCTTCATTATCTTGTAAATACGCTTCCATGTCATCTGGTGATAAAGATTCAACACCAGCACTCTCACCACAACCGGCTAATAACAAGGAAAAACTTATAAACCCTCCAAATAGAAAACCTTTGCTGTTCTTCATACAAATCCTCCTACCAAACATGTTAACGCCTTATTATGGATTTTGACGGTTAAACCCGAAACCCCCAAGCGTCTCCTCATCGACAGCTGCGTTTGAGTACAACATCCGTAAACGATTTTCAATGATTACAAGAGGTAAATAACTTTCCTCTATTATAAAATTTTATATTAGCGTGTGTCTAAAGATTTTCGATTGTTTCCATTGTTACGTTTGTAAACATTGTTCAGATTCAGCATCTCCATACATGTCTTCGATAATACGATCTTTTCGCCTTTTGACAGCTGCAACCGATAGATGATGATCTTTAGAAATTTGGCGCAATGTGTTTCCATTTAATAGTTCATCTAAAATGATTTGATCTTTGATATCAGTAATGGCTGTCGAATGGCGTTGGATAAATGAAACTTTCCATTTCAAGCTTTTCGTATGAGCATCATAGCGTTCCATCCTTTGTATTTCATAATAGACAGGGTCGGACGGCGTGCTGCCAGATGGAAGAGTCGCTTCAATCCCATATTTCGATACCATCGCTTGACTCACCCCCGTCATTTCTTGACGTTTCGTGATGAGGACATTCATCATCCATTTATAATTCATAAGCGCTTCATGGATCTCCTTTTTATTCAAGTTATAACCTCCAGTGGAAAGTGATAAATATTCGCTGCGACCGACTCTCCGTAACTCATTATTGATATTGATTCACACGGCATTCCTCTCATGCGGTATCATCAATATCGATAAATCGCCCGCATTCTTTCATAAAACCAAGATGGATCGTTCCGGTTGGTCCATTTCTCTGTTTCGAAACATCCACTTCTACTTGATTTGCATGATCGGCATCTTGATCGTAGTATGCCTCGCGATATAAGAAAGCGATCACATCAGCATCTTGTTCAATATTGCCAGAGTCTCTAAGGTCAGCCATCACGGGGCGTTTATCATGACGGTTTTCAACCTTCCTCGATAATTGAGATAAAACAATGATAGGAACATTTAGATCCGTCGCCAGGCGTTTAAGTTCGCGCGTAATGGCTCCTACCTCTAAATCTTTACGCTCAAATCGTCCGAGTCCCTGGATCATTTGTAAATAATCAATCACGATGAGCAAGTCATCATCCGGGTTTTCTCTTGCCGTTTGGCGGGAAATGGAACAAATATCACTGATAACAGATGTATTCTCGTACATATTGAGCTTCCAATCCAATAGCGACGCGATCGATGTCGTTGCCCGATCGTAGTCTTCTTCACTAAAAAATCGAGAAGGAAACTTCCACTTTTGACCATCTATATGGGTATCCGCCGAAATCACCCGCTGTAATAATTGCTTAGAGCCCATCTCCAGGCTAAATAAAAGACATCTTCCCTCGTTTTTACAATGGTTAGATCCTAGGTTTAAAGCAAAAGCTGTCTTCCCCATGGAGGGACGAGCAGCAACCACGATCAATTCTTTCCGTTGTAACCCGCCGGTCATTTGATCCAAAGGTGCATACCCTGTCTTGTAACTGTTTTTATTTTCATTTTGCGTACGACTCATATCGTCCGAAATTTCATATAGCCATTCCTTTAACGTTTTCTCTTGGTTGATGGCTCCCAAACGTTGAAGGTCGGTTAATTTCTGAGATAATCGTTGAAGCGCTGACTCGTTCGGCTGTTCCACATATCGAATCGCTGCTTGACGGCTTTCTCTGAGTCTGTACGCTTCGACGATTTTACGTTCATGATGGGTAAACGTTGCGGTCGTTGCGACTGAACCAGCAAGCTGTGTCAGGTATTGAATTCCACCAGTTTGATGGATGGATTCACCTAAGGCTGTTATAACAGCAGCTAGTTCAGGTTCTGTTCCTTCCGCTTCGACCGTTCGCATGGCTCTAAAAATCAAGGAATGAGCAACCGTTGCGAAATGAGAAGATTGGAGCATCGACTCCTGAATCAATGAAGGTTCATAAAGAATTGTCCCTAATGCGGCTTGCTCAGACTCTATACACTCAATCAATTCCATCCCTCGCTCTCTCAGCCAATAATTTTTGGAGATTGATCACGAGTTGACGTTTACGTTCTTGAGAGATTTTGGACGCCGCCAACTCCCATTCCCGCCATTTTTCAATGTTTTCGTTTGTTTGAACAGGGTACGCGGCAATTTCAGCGATGGTAGGTGGAAATGGGTTTTTGGTTACATGACGCTCAACATTGGCCATCACACCTTCATAATCCATTTTAAGAAGAGCGGGCATGATGATTTTGACTTTCTTTTCGCTAAGTTCGAATCGTGGATACACAGCCGAAATCGATTCCAAAATATCTATCGCTTGATTGTACTCCATAGATTACTCCCCCTTTTCTCGCATGCGTTGAAGCGTTTCTAAGCGTTGGTCTTTTTGTTTCGGGAAAGGAATGGTCTTTGAGGGTTGGCTTGTTTGTTTTTCGTATGCCTTGATATCATTAATCGTTTTTATGCCTTGTTGAGACCAATCCCTAAGAATACTTTCGATATAAGCAAAGGATCGAGCATTTTGTTTGATGCCTCTTTTCATCGCAGCAACCACAATCTCTGCGGAGAAGGACGAGCACCAATCGCTAATGGATTCGGTAATCATCGGTCGCATCACGCCAAAATTTTCTTGATAGATAACATACGGATCTTCGGCGCGTGTCTTTTCCTCATCTTCCACTTCTTCATAACCGTCTCGTTTCTGTTTAGGTATGGTCAAGGATTCGTCATTGGATTGGTATCCTGATGGGTATCCCGATGGGTATCCTGATGGGTCAGCTGAGTTGACTAAAGATCTCATTTGATAAGCAGGAGCCTTGTTCTTTTTCCCTTTCTCGTAGACAATCAGATCGTTATCAATAAGGTTTTTTCGAGCATTGACCAACCCTTGTTTAGAGAGCCCTGTTAATTTCTCTACGGTGGAGTTGGGCGCATTGAATCGTTCTTTCCAGCCAGCCATATTGTTTATGGACATTAGCGTGTACCATAATGCAATTGCGCTGGTATCAAGATCGTTCAGTAGCAACCAATCCTTAAAAGCTTTTAACTCTTTTACATAATTCACAGAATCACCCTAACCGTATAAATCGTATGTTTTTTAATTTATAGAATATTGCTTTTTTATCGTCTGGATTTAGAAAATAATTCATCCACTGTCGTATCAAAAATTTCAGCAAGTTGTTTTGCCTCACTTAAGGTAAACTCTTTTTTACCATTTTCTTTCAAGTAATAGGTTTGTTTATGAATACCAATAACTTTTGAAATATTATATTGTGATAATCTTCTTTCCTTTCTGGCTACATATAAGTTTACATGCACGTTTCGTCTCCCCCTTCGTTTATACAGAATTTCTGTACTTGATTTTCAAAAAAAATAATTTTCTCAAATGGGATCTTACTCGCCATAACAAACTTTTGTGCATCATCCATCCTTAATATTTTCCGATATTTTTCATACTGAATGTATGTCTTTTTAGACATATTTAATTCATTTGCCATTTCTAATTGTGTCATCTCCCCTATCATTCGGGCTTGTCTCAGTGTGTACTTCATAAGATCACCCCCTTATTACATAAAACTTTAGTACATCATTTCTGTTATTACAAGTAAAATTTTCATTTTATCTGTATTTATACCGAAAAACACATCTATTTTATCATTTATAATGTACTTTCCTACATTTATAATGTATAATAGTGAAGCAGATGATACACTAGGAGGAGAAGATGAATGACCTTATCTCAATTAATAAAAAAACTAAGGAAAGAAAATCGGTTGACACAAACGGAATTAGCTAAAAGATTAAACGTAGCGCCTACATCCGTTTCCGCTTGGGAGCGAGGCTATAACAAACCTTTAATGGACAAGCTCGTAACAATGTCTAAGATGTTTGATGTCCCTATTCAAGATTTTTTTGAGGAAGAGAAAAGGGAATATAAAAAGGAAGACAATGGTTCTAATCATTCAATACAAGGAGGCTCTTATGTTGCTGAAACTTCGATTAAATATCCAGTTCAAACCCGTGAATTACCTTTATATGGAGATATAGCTGCGGGGGCTTTGGCTATTGTAGAAGGAATTGCTGCAGAACGGTTAGAATATATTGATGTTTCTACGCAATTGTTAGGGAAACATTCAAACGCTGACGATTTATTTGTAATGAAAGTGAATGGGGAAAGTATGAATAAAGTTATACCCGATGATTCATATGTCATTTGCAAACCTATGAAATTGGAAAATATACAGGACAATGACATTTTAATTTTTAGCCACGATAACGCCTATAGTATGAAGCGATATTATGAAAAAGATAATGTGGTTATTTTTAGCCCAGAAAGCACTACAAATAAATATGAAGAAATTGAAATACCAAAAGATACAAGCAACACCTTACGTGTATATGCTAAAGTCATTGGATACTCTGTGATTTTGGATTAGGAGGTAATGATATGCCAATATATAAGGATAAGAGCAGAAACACGTACTACGTAAGAGTCAGGGTAGAACAAAACGACGGTACCAAAAAACATGTAAGGCGGAGAGGATTTAAAACAAAAAAGGCCGCCAAAGAAATGGAAGCAAAATTACTGGCAGGGAAAGAAGAAACGAACTCGATCACGTTTAGACAACTTGCCGAGCAATATTTAAAGTGGTATGAAAAAAGAAGAAAGCTATCTTCATTCAAAAAGAAGAAAAACATCATCCGAAACCATCTGATTCCGGAATTTAAGGACAGGTTTGCTGTTGATATAGTGGCGAATAATGTTATGGAGTACCAAGACAAGATTATCGGCAATTATTCAAACGATTATTTAAAATCAATACATGTCACTTTGTCAGCAATCTTTACATTCGGCATCAGGTACAAAGGGTTGAAGACAAATCCAGCAAGTGTTGCCGGAAACTTCGAATTAGAAGATAACAAACGGCTGAATTATTGGACATTTGAGGAGTTTAAAAAATTCATTGAGGTTGTAGACGATCTTACTTTTAGTGCATTTTTCTACACAAAATATTACAGTGGTGCACGTAAAGGGGAGCTGTTAGCATTAACTTGGAAGGATATTGATTTTAAAGATAATAAAATCTCAATCACTGAAACGGAATATGATCGGGAGGTGACAAAACCGAAAAGCAAATCATCTGAACGTAATTTAGTAATGCCCGATTTTGTTATGGAGGCATTAAAAGAACTTAAAAAAGATGCTGGAAAAACAGCACCTGTAAAATCGGATTATGTAGTGTTCGGGGAATTCTATACGAGTATAGCGACAACCACCCTCGACCGTCATTATGAGAAGTATATTAAAGCATCCGGAGTTAAAAGGATAGTGCTCCACGAGTTCAGGCATTCCCATGCATCATATCTTATAGATAAAAACGTCAACCCGATAGTTATCGCCCACCGGCTTGGTCACTCTGATGTGGCAACAACCTTGAACACATACAGCCACATGTATCCATCTAAGCAAAAAGAAGCCGTAGAATTAATGGAAAATGACTTTTCGTGAGAACGTTTTTGTTCAAAATGTTCCCAAATTGTTCCCACATCCTCTGTAACCACTGTCATATAAGTATTGGTGGAGACGGCGGGAGTTGAACCCGCGTCCAGAAATATTGCCGCTTAAACGTCTACGAGCGTAGTCACCGTATTATCATTCGCTGTCATGTCAGCCCGGTGACAGGCTTTCATGCAGCTAGTCTGATGAGTCTCCTCTGCTGGCCTCAGACGGCGGCCAGTCAGCGTATCCCGCTATGAGTGAGACCCTTCAAAACTTCCACGCGGGAGATGGAAGGAAGGATCCGCAACTGTTACGCAGCTACTGGTGCAGCTGGTGTTGCGAAAGTTTCTTTTGCTTTGCCAGTTATTATTGGCATGGGCCTTTTTCGAGCCTGCCCAGCTCGACTCGCAGCTTAAGCTCAATCTATCCCTGTCGAATCCGTATCGTCCCCGGATAAGCAGAGGAGTCGTTTCCTCTGGATTAATCATTGTAGCACGTTACATAAAGAATGTAAAGGGGTGGGTTTCGGTAGCTCCGAGAGGGATTAGATGCGCGATGTAATCCCTCAAACGCCAGTGGAAACGAGCCGTGAGGGATCAGAAGGGCGGGGTGATACCTCAAAAGCCAATGGAGACGAGCCGTGAGGGATCAGATGGCCGATGTGATACCTCAAAAGCCAATGGAGACGAGCTGAGAGGGATCAGA
>NZ_FNEN01000002.1:146318-218814 GCF_900100185.1 Natribacillus halophilus
GAGGGATCAGATGGCCGATGTGATACCTCAAAAGCCAATGGAGACGAGCTGAGAGGGATCAGACTCGCGTTACTATTGGAGATGACACCTCTCGGAACTGCTCCAACCGTTTTCGGGTGTCACTGGGGCGGCCAAGTGATACCACTGGGTACTACTCCGATCATTTTTGAGGTGTCAATTGGAGGTAGAATAGAGTTCGAGCACACAAAATGGTGCATTGCTACAATGGATCAAAAGGAGTGCGCCTTTCATTGCACCTCTGATCAGCATTATTTACCATTCCGAGGTGCATTGTGCCCCCTTCATTGCACCCCCCCGAGCAGCATTATTTACCATTCCGAGGTGCATTGAACCCGAGTGACACCTCTCATCACCGACCCCGCCCACTTTTGGGGTATCACCGATCACAATGCTCTCATCCCCATCGCCTGATCAACCTTTCCAAATCCAGGGCCTTACGCTCATGACCGTTCCTTCCGATCATATCACCAGCCATAGCCAGGGAATTCCAAATCGCTTCTTCCGTTGCTTCAACGGTCGCTTCAAATAAAGGTGTGATCGACGCTTCCCTGACAAATTCAAAGCGCTGCAATGGTTGCTCGCAGTGATGCGGGATGCTATGGGCTGTCGAAAAAGCGATCGCAATATCCCCACTGCCATACGCAGCATATGAACCGGTGCGGGCGAGCCCAAATGTTGTTCTTCGCGCGACCCGTTTGAGTTGTCGTTCATTCAACGGCGCATCCGTGCCGACAATCATCATAATCGAACCATCCGGTTCCTCCCCTTTTGATTCATCTCCGCCAAGCAAATCCTCTTTCTGCCCGAAATTGCTTAGCACCAAAACGCCAACGGTATAATCTCCCACGACACGGGAACTCGTGCCGATGCCGCCTTTATAACCGAAGCAAGACATCCCCGTGCCTGCACCCACGGAACCTTCCGCTACATCAGTCCCTGCCGATTCAATCGCATCAATCGCATCGTCCGCGCGCACACGCAGACCGCGAATGTCATTTAAATACCCGTCGTTGCATTCTCCGACAATGGTATTCACCGTTCCTGTCTCCACCCCAATATCTTCGTTCCGGGAAAATAAATGCTGCAACACGCCTTCCGTGACCGCCGGCACGGAGAACGTGTTCGTGAGCATAATAGGGCTTTCAATGACGCCGAGCTCTTCCAACTGCACAAGCCCGGTCGTTTTTCCAAAGCCATTAATGACGTGAGCGGCTCCGATCACTTTTTCCTGAAACAGATTCCCACCGTGGGGAAGGATAGCGGTTACTCCTGTTCTCACAGACGAGCCCTCAATCAATGTTTTATGCCCTACCTTGACTCCCGGAACGTCGGTCAGCGCGTTTGCTTTCGTCACGATCCCCACATCCTATCACTTGCTCTTCTTTTTCTTCTTCCCTTTTTTGCCGCCGGCTTTGCCTTTATCCTTATTCTTCGGACTTTGGTGATCCTTTGGTCGTCCGCGCTCGCCTTGAATGACCTTGGGCCCTTCCGCCTGTTTGCGGCGCTTACGCTCCGGCATGCCGACGATCTCAAAGTCTATCGTCGGTTCATCCATGTTCACATCGAGGACGCGGACATCGACGGGGTCGCCGATGCGGAACATGTTCGCCGTGCGTTCGCCGATGAGCGCGTATTGGCGTTCATCGTAATGATAATAATCATCGGTCAGGTGACTCACGTGTACGAGGCCTTCGATCGTATTTTCCAGGCGGATGAACAAGCCGAAGTTCGCCGCCCCGCTGACAAAGGCCGGAAATTCTTCGCCGATTTTATCTTTCATGTACTCCGCTTTCTTTAAATCATCGACATCGCGTTCGGCATCCACCGAGCGCCGTTCCATGTCCGATGAATGTTTGGCGATATCCGGAAGCCGCCCCTGCCAGTGGTCCCTCGTCTTTTTGCCGGTTTGGTTTTGCAACACGTATGTGCGAATGAGCCGGTGCACGATCAAATCCGGATAGCGGCGGATCGGCGAAGTGAAGTGGGTATAAAAATCAGCGGCCAGCCCGAAATGGCCCACGTTCGTCGGATCATATTTGGCCTGCTGCATGGAGCGTAACATCACGGTATTAATGACCGTTTCTTCCGCTTCACCCTTAACAGCCTGTAAAATCTCCTGCAGTGCACCGGGGTGAATGTCCTCGCCCCGTCCTTTCATAACGTAGCCGAAGCTCGTGATAAACTCCAGAAAACTTTGCAGTTTCTCCTCATCGGGGTCTTCGTGGATCCGAAAGATAAAAGGGAGGTTTTGCCAATGAAAATGTTCAGCGATCGTTTCATTGGCCGCCAGCATGAATTCTTCAATTAAGCGTTCCGCCACGGAGCGTTCCATAATCTGAACATCCGTGGGATGCCCTTCCTCGTCCATAACGACCTTCGCTTCCGTGAAATCAAAATCAATCGCCCCGCGGGCAAAGCGTTTCTCGCGCAAGATCGCGGCCAGTGCTTCCATGTCTTCGAACAGCGGAACGAGCGTGCGATATTTTTCTCTCGTTTCCTCGTTATGATCAGCGAGAATTTCTTTTACTTCCGTGTAGGTCATGCGTGCAGATGTGCGAATCACGCTGTCAAAAATGTCATGATCCACCACATCCCCCTCGGGACTGATCTCCATTTCACAGGAAAGGGTGAGTCGGTCCACTTGCGGATTAAGGGAACAGATCCCATTGGAAAGCCGGTGGGGGATCATCGGGATCACCCGGTCGACGAGATATGAACTCGTTCCGCGATCTTCGGCTTCAACATCAATGGGCGAACCTTCGTCCACGTAATAACTGACATCGGCAATGTGTACACCGAGATGATAGTTGCCGTTATCGAGGCGTTTGACCGTTACGGCATCATCAAGATCCTTGGCATCGGCGCCATCGATGGTAACGATCGTCTCGTCACGAAGATCGCGACGGCGTTCGATTTCCTCCGGCTTGATTTCCTCGGGAACTGCCGCTGCCTGTGATTGCACTTCTTCAGGAAATTCTCCCGGCAACTCATGCTTATGGATAATCGAAAGAATGTCCGTTCCCGGATCATTTTTATGGCCGAGAATGGTAACGACAACCCCCTCGGCGCCTAAACGTCCTTCCGGGTATTTCGTAATCTCCACGACCACCTTATGGCCTTCCGCGGCTCCATGCTCCTGACCCTTCGGGATGAATACATCATCATACAGCCGCTTATCGTCCGGGGCAACAAATCCGTAGCGTTCATAATCCAGAAAGGTTCCGACGACTCGGCTTGTCCCCCGCTCAAGAATACGGACGACGGCTCCTTCCGCACGATCACCCGAGTTACCGCCTGAGCGTGATTGAATGCGGACGAAAACGGTGTCACGATTCATCGCCCCGGCCAGGTCACCCGGAGCTACATAAACATCATCTTCATCGGGATTTTCCGGTAAAATAAAAGCAAAGCCTTTACGGTGGGCCTGTACTTTACCTTTTAAAAGGTTCATTTTCTCGGGGATCCCATAGCGATTGTTACGCGTACGAATCAATTGGCCATTTTCTTCCAGATGGTTCAGCGTTTTCATTAATACCTTTCGATCAGCGGCTGAATCCATGTCAAGGGCCGCCTGCAGTTCATGAACGCTTACCGGTTTTTTTGCTTCGTCTCGAATATGTGTGAGGACGGATTCAATCGTATCTTCGTTCATTGTTTTCACTCCCAATCTAACCCCTCTAAAAAAGCAAGGATATGCTCATAGACTTTTTCCTTTTCTTTCCACAATGTAATCACGTGAGGCGCATCGTCGTACATTTGCAAATGCTTTTGCTCCGAGGAGACCTTTTCGTAGATAACCTGCGCGCTATCCGGATTGATTCTCTCATCCTGTCCGGCCTGGACGATGTCAACCGGAGCTTCAATTTCATGCAAATGGTCACGAATATCAGCGATCAATCCCTGAATGTCAGACAAAACGTTCAGCGGTTGCTCCTTAAACGTATCCATTTCTTTTTGAATCGTATCTTCATCTTTTTTCTCATATTGCTTGTATTCTTTTGCATACTGAAGGAGCCCGTTATATAAACGCTGGTCCTCTTCATTCGCTATCGCGGGCGCGCACATCGGCGCTATCCCTTTGACTCTGAAAGTATAGCCGACCTTTAATGTGAACAAACCCCCAAGAGAGAGGCCGCAGACAGCCATTTGCTCAAAACCTCGCTCCCGTAAATGATGGTACGCATCCTCAACGGCACCCCACCAGTCCTCGGGTCCAGTCTCCAGCAATTCTTCCGGAGGCACCCCATGTCCGGGAAACAAGGGCGCGTGGGCCGTATAGCCGTTTCTTTGCAAAAACCGCCCGAGCATACGAACATCCGCTGTAGAGCCGGTAAAGCCATGTAACAGCAGAACAGCCCGGCCATTATCCCCCTCGAACGTAAATGGTTTCGGCGGTACAATTTTCAACGATTTCACCTCCGTTATTTATGACATTTCCTATTACGATTCCCATTTTTGACCTTAAAAAAACAACGAGGAGCACTCTCCCCGTTGCTTTACTGTAAAAAATATGCCAATAAAATGGTGCAAACGAAAAATAACACCGCTAGCACGACCGTCGTTTTAGCCAAAAACGATTCAACGCCGCGGGCTTTTTGTTTGCCCATCAACTGTTCCGCTCCACCGGAAATCGAACCTGATAAACCGGCACTTTTCCCCGGTTGCAACAAGACAACCGTGATAAGCGTCACGCTGACAATAATTAATAAAATCGTAACAATGGTCGCCAAGAATCTTCACCTCACGCGCATCTGTGTCTACGTTATAATGTACCATACTGCAGGTAAGTAGACAATGCTACGCCTTAGTCCAGATTATAAAAAGCTTCTTTCCCGGGGTATACAGAGCGACCGCCGAGTTGATCGTGAATGCGAAGCAGTTGATTGTATTTGGCCACGCGATCGGTTCGTGAAGGCGCCCCCGTTTTGATTTGCCCGGCGTTAATGGCAACGGCAATGTCAGCGATTGTGGCGTCTTCCGTTTCGCCGGAGCGATGGGAAATGACAGCTGTGTAGCCCGCTTTCTTGGCCATTTCAATTGCGTCAAACGTTTCCGTTAGCGTGCCGATTTGATTGACCTTAATCAGAATCGAGTTGCCGATGCCGCGTGTAATCCCTTCGGATAGCTTTTCGGTATTGGTGACGAACAAGTCGTCTCCCACGAGCTGAACTCGGTCGCCGATCGTTTCGGTCAGTTTTTTCCATCCGTCCCAGTCGTTTTCGTCAAGGCCGTCTTCAATGGAAACGATCGGATACTTGTCCACGAGATTTACGTAAAAATCGATCATTTCATCAACGTTTTTCACGACGCCCTCGCCTTTTAGGTGATAATTTTCGTCCTCATACATTTCCGAAGCGGCTGCGTCCATGGCAAGAACCACATCTTCTCCGGGTTTATAACCGGCTTGTTCAATCGCCTCGATAATGGTCGAAAGAGCTTCTTCGTTGGATTTTAGATCAGGAGCAAATCCACCTTCATCGCCAACAGCGGTATTATAACCTTTATCTTTTAACACTTTCTTTAAGGCATGAAAAGTTTCTGTACCGATAAGAAGGGCACTTCGGAAATCAGGAGCCCCGACAGGCATAATCATGAATTCCTGGATATCCACGCTGTTATCGGCATGTTCGCCCCCGTTTAAAATATTCATCATCGGCACCGGGAGGGTTTTTGCGTTAAAGCCGCCGAGATATTCGTATAATTCAAGCCCCAGTTCTTCAGCTGCAGCATAAGCGCAAGCCATCGATACACCGAGAATGGCGTTCGCCCCGAAACGCCCCTTGTTCGGTGTACCGTCAAGTTCGATCAACAGGTTATCAATGCCGAGTTGGTCCATGACCTCAACGCCAACGAGCTGTGAGGCGATTTCTCCATTCACATTTTCCACCGCTTTAAGGACACCTTTACCCATGTATCGGTCGCCGCCATCCCGCAACTCGACGGCTTCATGTTCCCCGGTTGATGCCCCGCTCGGAACGAGGGCACGGCCGAGAACGCCTTCTTCGGTCACCACTTCCACTTCGATCGTTGGGTTCCCCCGTGAATCGAGCACTTCCCGTGCCAGTATATCAGCGATCATTGACATCGTTTCATCACCCTTTTTCTTTTAATAGGTTCCGGCCTGTCATCTCCGCGGGTTGGTTAACGTGCATCAGCGCGAGCAGCGTCGGTGCCAGGTCGGAAAGTATACCGTCACTGCGAAGCTCGGCATTGACCGTTTCCGTCACGATCACCGGAACCGGATTCGTCGTGTGGGTTGTCATCGCGTGACCGCCCTTATCAATGACTTCATCAGCATTCCCGTGATCAGCAGTTATAATCACCGAACCGCCTATTCCGTGAATGGCTTCCACGATTCGACCAAGCTGGTGATCCACCGCTTCCACGGCGGCGATTGAAGGTTCAAGCATACCCGAATGCCCCACCATGTCCGGGTTGGCGAAATTAAGAATGATCGCGTCATGCCGGTCATTGGCGATCGTATCCAAAAGCGCCTCCGCGACCGGTTCCGCGCTCATCTCCGGTTGCAAATCATATGTGGGCACTTTAGGCGAATCGATGAGGATGCGCTCTTCTCCGTCAAACACGTTGTCAATCCCGCCGTTCAGGAAAAAAGTCACATGCGGGTACTTCTCCGTTTCGGCGATGCGCAACTGCGAATAGCCCGCTGCCGAAATCACTTCCCCGAGCGTGTTCGGAAGTGATAGCGGCGGAAAAGCAACATCCGCTGTAAATGTATCATGATAGTGGGTCATCGTCACATCATAGAGGGTATGAGGATGCTTTTGCCCGCGTTCAAAACCGGTAAACGCTTCCGTTGCCAATGCTTCTGTGAGCTGGATCGCGCGGTCAGGTCTGAAATTAAAAGAAATCACGGCATCGCGCTCTGAAATCGTCGCCACCGGTTCACCAGCGCTTTTTTGGACGACCATTGGCTCGACGAATTCGTCATAAACGCCCTCGGCATATGAATCATCAACCGCCGCCACTGGGTCGCTCACCTGGTTCCCGGCACCGTAAACGAGCACGTCGTACGATTTCTGGATACGTTCCCAGCGTTGATCGCGGTCCATCGCGTAATAACGGCCGTGCACACTCGCTAAGCGGCCAATACCGATATTTTTCATTTCCGCTTCCAGCTGTTCGATATAGGTTTTTGCACTTTGCTGGTCAACGTCGCGGCCATCCAGAAAGGCATGAACATAAACATCGGAAAGACCTTGTTGTTTGGCCAGCTGCAACAGCGCAATCAAATGGTCGATGTGGCTGTGCACACCGCCGTCAGACAACAAGCCATAAAGGTGAAGGGAACTGTCATTCTTTTTTACATGTTCCATCGCGTTCAGAAAGGCCTCATTTTCAAAAAAGGTACCGGCACGGATGCCTTTGTTAATGAGCGACAGATTCTGGTGCACAATACGGCCGGCGCCTATGTTCATATGACCGACTTCAGAGTTGCCCATTTGCCCTTCGGGAAGCCCCACACTTTCCCCTGAAGCCGAGAGCGTCGCGTGGGGATACTTCTCCCACAAACGATCGAAGTTGGGGGTGTCAGCCTGTGCAACGGCATTTCCTTGCTCTTCTCCTCGGAGGGCAAATCCATCAAGAATGATCAACGCGTGCGGAGGCTGTTTTCTCATCGGGAAGCGGCCTCCAACAAGGAAAGAAAAGACTCTACTTTAATGCTGGCACCACCGACAAGCGCGCCATCGATGTCTTCGTCAGCCAGGTAATCGGCGATATTATCCGGCTTGACACTGCCGCCGTATTGGATACGGACGGCTTCCGCCGAGGACTCTCCGTATTGTTCGCGGATATAGGAACGTATCGTTTTGCACATTTCCCCGGCTTCTTCCGGGTTCGATGACTTTCCCGTGCCGATAGCCCAGACAGGTTCATAGGCAATGACGATTCCATCTACTTGCTGGGCTGAAACGCCTTCCAGCGCTTTTTGCAATTGCCCGCGTACGACCTCGACCGCGCGGCCGGCTTCTCGTTCTTCCAGTGATTCGCCGACACAAACGATAGGGGTCATCCCATGCTTCAACGCGGCATGAAGCTTAAGATTCACCCGTTCATCGCTGTCATTGAACAGCTCGCGCCGCTCCGAATGACCGATAATCACGAGCTGGATCCCGATCGACGTTAAGGCCGGAGCGCTTATTTCGCCGGTAAAGGCGCCGCTCGCTTCTTCATGTACATTTTGTGCGCCGATCATTAATTCCGTGTCTTCAGCTCTTTTTTTCATGTCCTTCAAGGATACCGCCTGCGCGCAAACGGCACTTTCCACGTTCTCTTTAGGGGGGATGCGATCCTTGACCGCGTCAATAAACGCCAAAGCATCCGCATCCTCCACATTCATTTTCCAATTGCCTGCGATAAATGGGGTTCGCATCTTCTGCCACCTTTCTTATTCGGATTGATCATCGATCGCCACGACGCCGGGGAGGACCTTCCCTTCCATAAATTCCAGCGATGCGCCACCGCCGGTGGAGATGTGGTTCATTTGCGCAGCAAAGCCAAATTGTTCAACAGCTGCCGCGGAATCCCCGCCGCCGATAATCGTATAGGCCTGTGCATCAGCAAGCGCTTTGGCCACGCCTTTCGTGCCATCGGCAAATGCCTCCATTTCAAAAACGCCCATCGGCCCGTTCCAAATCACGAGTGCAGCCGTGCCGATCTCTTTTTGATAAGCTTCCACCGTTTTCGGTCCGATATCAAGAGCTTCCCAATCGGCAGGAATGTCTTCGATGTTCACGATGTTCGTCGCTGCGTCCTCTCTGAAATCATCCGCTACCTTCACATCTACCGGAAGGAGGAGTTTAACAAGATTGCGGTCGGCTTTTTCCATAAAATGTTTCGCTTGTTCGATTTTATCTTCTTCAAGCAGAGATTGTCCGATTTCAAGTCCCTGGGCTTTGATAAACGTATAGGCCAAGCCACCGCCGAGCAACAGCGTATCGACTTTATCGAGGAGGTAATCGATGACATCGATTTTGTCTTTCACTTTCGCGCCGCCGATGATGGCCGTAAACGGACGGTTGGGTTCGTTTAATGCCGAATCGAGCACGTCCAGTTCTTTTTCGAGCAACTTTCCTGCAGCGGAAGGCAGATGGTGGGCGATACCTTCGGTCGAAGCATGGGCGCGATGGGCGGCCCCGAAAGCGTCATTGACGTAAACGTCGGCAAGCTCGGCCATCTGTTCGGCGAGCTCGGCGTCGTTCTTTTCCTCGCCTGCTTCAAAGCGTACATTTTCCAGTAAAAGAAGATCGCCGGCAGCCAATTCAGCAAACGTTTGTTTAACGTTTGCACCGACGACCTCATCAACCTTGTGTACCTTTTTTTCCAACAGCTCTTCCAGTCTGCGGGCGACCGGGTCCAGACGCAACTCTTCCACGGTCTCCCCTTTTGGGCGTCCCAGGTGACTGGCGAGAATGATTTTCGCCCCTTTTTCCTGTAAAAACCGAATGGTGGGAAGAGCTGCGCGAATGCGGGTGTCATCGGTCACTTCCCCGTCTTGCATGGGTACGTTAAAATCAACCCGGCAAAAGACACTTTTCCCGGTCCATTCGAGGTCCGCGATGGTTCTTTTTTTCACTTTGGGCACCTTCCTTCTATGTAGGATGGGAGCAAACCCGATTCCAGTCTGCCCCCATTGCTCTCTCCATTATAAACCTTTTCGGGCGATGTGCGCGACTAAATCGACGACACGGGTTGAATATCCGAATTCATTATCATACCAGGCGACGACTTTTACCATGTTGTCTTCAATCACTGTTGTTGAGAGAGCATCAATGGTTGCCGAGTTGGTGTCACCGTTATAGTCACTGGAAACGAGCGGTTCTTCACTATAGCCGAGTACGCCTTGCATGTTCGTTTCCGCTAGTTTTTTCATGGAAGCATTCACTTCGTCAGCCGTCACATCGCGGTCCAGTTCTGCAACGAAATCAACGAGAGAGACGTTTGGTGTCGGCACACGGATCGCGTTCCCGTTCAGTTTGCCATCCAGTTCAGGGAGAACGAGGGCGACGGCTTTGGCGGCACCGGTTGAGGTCGGAATAATGTTTTGCGCGGCGGCCCGGGCGCGGCGATAATCTTTATGCGGCAAATCCAGGATTTGCTGGTCATTGGTATACGAATGGACTGTAGTCATAAACCCGCGGCGCACGCCGAATTCATCGTTCAAGGCTTTCGCGAGGGGGGCCAGGCAATTCGTCGTACAGGAAGCGTTCGAGACGACATGGTGCTCCTCGGGGGAGTAATCTTCATCGTTGACTCCGATCGCGAACGTCTGGTCCACACCTTTACCGGGAGCCGAGACGACGACTTTTTTCGCGCCGCCATCCAGGTGTTTGGCGGCGTCATCACGCTGGGTAAACCGACCGGTAGATTCCACGACGATGTCAACGCCGTACTCGTTCCAGCCGATCTTGGCCGGGTCTTTTTCCGATAATACATGAATTTTTTTGTCAGCGACAATAAGGTCATTTCCGTCAACTTTTACTTCGTCCGGAAAAGTTCCGTGTACGCTGTCATACTTCAGCAAATGGGCAAGCATGTCCGCGTCTGTAAGGTCATTGATGGCGACCACGTCGATATCGTTATTTTCCAGGGCTGACCGAAAAACCAAGCGTCCGATTCTACCAAATCCATTAATTCCTACTTTTGTTGCCACAGTTAATTCCTCCCATTTTAAAATTCATTGGATTGTGTGCCCATGATAGCCGTTGCGGCCCCCTCGTCGGTAATCAATAGGTCACTGGGCCGATACGTCATGTAAGCAACGATGGCTTCAGCTTTGGACATGCCTCCGGCGAGGGTGACGACCATCTGGTCACGACCGAGTTCATCGAGTTGCAAACCAATCGTTTTTTCCTTTTGCACGACCTTTCCTTCGCTGTCAAAATAATACCCGAATGCTTCCGCGATCGCCTCCTGCTCTTTTAAGCGTCGAAGCTTAGACTCATCGGCACTTCGCCTCGTCGCCATCGTTTGGGCCTCCCCGACACTGTGGATGACCATGCGCGGCGAGCGGATCAAGGCCAGGAGTTCCCTGATGCCAGGTTCCTGTATCACCGAATCATACGCGTGATCGCTCAGTTGGTCAGGTACATGCAACAGCCGGTATTGCGCATGGGCCCCGCGCGCCAACTCCGCGCAGATCGTATTGGATTGCAGGTCGACATCTTCTCCGAGCCCTCCGCGCGCAGGCACGAACGTAACATTTTGCAAGTTGGGGTGCGGATAAACGGATGTCGCCAGGGTGGCGAGTGTCGTCCCGCCGGCCACCGCGACCACATCGTTCGGTTCAAGCGTATCAATCATCTCGCTGACACATGCCTGACTCATTTCCTTTTTCACCCATGAGCGCACATCGCTGTCTCCGCTCGTTACAATCACCCGCGAAATGCCGAGGGTTGCCTGCAAATCTTTCTCGAGTTGAGAACGCCCGGAAATGTTTTGCATCGCCGGTCTCAACTGCTCGAGAAGTGCCAACCCTTCATCGGTAAGCTCCATCCCTCCGGATTCCACGCTCAGGAGATTCTGCTCCTTGAAAAGGTCAACCTCGCTGCGGAGAACACGTTCGGAAATCTGCAGTGCGGAAGCAATCGTTCGTCTGCCAACCGGTGCGCTTAACCGTATGAACTGCAGAATATCATAGCGTCGGTGTAGGTTTTTCAAAATGTCCGGCTGTAATTTCTTTTGCCACTCAAGGACATCCAGCATGAAATGAATCACTTCTTTTTTAGTGGGATCATTTTTGTCCCTATGAGTCAATTTTGATCCCGTTTTCTAATTTTATTATAGCTGATTCTTAATATGATTGCAATATATTTAATGTGACCTTTTAGGTGTTTGCTCATTCCGGTGGGAGATTTAGCTCGGGGAGGATTGGGTTATTTTTTCGTGCCTTGTACTTCTGATAGGGAGTTTATTCCATTTCGGGGGGGGGGGGGGGGGTGATCCCGCTGCCCCCGCCAACAAAAAACCGCCCGAATCAACGGGCGGCTCACACGAAACGTTTGCGTTTTGAGGAGGAGGGAATGCTTTGTTCATCCCGATACTTGGCGACGGCGCGCCGGGAAATTTTCACGCCTTCTTCATCCTGGAAACGGTCGGCGATCTTCTGGTCGGACATCGGTTTTTGTTTATTCTCTTGCTCAATCCAACGGCGGATCGACTGTTTGAGCACAGCAGCGGAAATTTCTTCTCCGCCATCTCCGGCAAGCCCTTTGCTGAAAAACGCTTTCAATTCATAGCAACCGCGGGGCGTTTGCACATATTTTTGGTTCGTCGTACGCGAAACCGTCGATTCATGAACATCCGCCCGCTCGGCAATATGTCTGAGTGTCATCGGGCGGAGCTCGCCATTTTCCAGAAAATCTTTCTGGTACTCGACGATCGCTTCGGTTACGGCCCGAATCGTCTGTTGGCGTTGGTCGATGCTTTTCAATAACCATACGAGTTGTTTGTACTTCGAATGGGCGTAATCAAACGCTTCCTTATCGTTGTTTTGCTGGAGCAGATTTCGATATTGACGATTGAGACGAATACGCGGTAACGAATCGTCGTTCAATATAACTTTCCATTCGCCGTCGTCTTTTTCAATATAAACATCCGGCGCGATATACTCTGACTTGCTTTGGCCAAATCCTTGTGCAGGGCGGGGGTTCAGCGTTTGAATGAAATCCTGGGCCGCCTGTATTTCTTCGAGCGTAACTTGCAGTTCTTCCGCCAGCCATTTCCATTTTTTCTCCGCGAACGGTTGCAAATAATGGCTGACAATCGTTTCTGCCAGCGGATATTTTTCAGGCATCGCTTGCATTTGCACAAGCAAACATTCGGCTAAAGACCGCGCCCCTACGCCAATGGGGTCGAATTGCTGCAGCAGATTGCATAACTCGTGATAACGTTCGCTCGTAATATCGAGTTCTCCGACGGCTTCTTGTTCACTTAAGAGCAAATAGCCATTTTCATCGAGATTATGAATGAAATATTCAAGCTGCTCCTTCGTCTTCTGTTCATATTCCAGCATACGAAGCTGGGCAGTAAGATGTACGGTTAATCCCGTGCGAATATCACCCAGACGGTCAATAAAAGGATCATTTCCCTGTTCACCGCTCTGTTCTTCCCGGTCTTGCCACAGCACCGGGCTTTCCGGCACGGCCATCTCCGCGGTGGAATGACTGACTTCCAGCAAAGGGTTTTCCAACGCCTGCTCCTCGATATATTCCGATAATTCTGTAGTCGAGTACTGTAACAGCGAGATAGCTTGTCGCAATTGCTGTGTCATGACAAGCTTCATCGTTTGTTGTTGGACAAGTCCCATTTCAAGATTCATGATCGCGCCCCCCCTTTTATTTGTAAGCGCTTTCTAAAAAGGCATTCTTTTTCATTACTGTTCCATCCAGGAAAAAGTAAGCCGGACCGAGTGTTCGGACTTCTTTTGCACATACTCGCTATTCATCGTGACTCGGGAAGGCATATGCGTTTGAACACGCATGCCATCATCTTTAAAAAATTCAAAAGATCCCGAGTTTCGCAATGCCGCTGCTAACCTCTCAAGCTCCGCAGCCGCCTCTTGAATCTCCTGTTCCTCCTCGCGTTTATACAATTCCGTCTGCTCTAAGCGCTCCTGGCCAAACATGGAATCCCTCCAGCGAGTTTTGCTTATCTTTATTATATCGTATTTTACAATAAGAAGCCAGAAGTTTGAAGTTCCCATAAAAAGGTAAATATAAGTAGTGGGCATGAGGGTAAAAAATATTTGACCTTTATTGACCAATGATGTAACATGTTAATCAGTAACCAACATGCAGGCATTTGCATGTGATTGCACTACAAACGAAGGAGGATTAGATTTATGCATCTAATACCAACAGTTATTGAACAAACGAACCGCGGAGAACGAGCCTATGACATTTATTCGCGCCTGCTGAAAGATCGCATCGTCATGCTCGGCTCAGGTATCGATGATAACGTAGCGAACACGATTGTCGCGCAATTGCTTTTCCTGCAGGCGGAGGATCCGGACAAGGATATTTCCCTTTATATTAACAGCCCGGGAGGTTCGATTTCCGCCGGGATGGCGATCTATGATACGATGCAATATATCACCCCGAGAGTATCGACGATCTGCATCGGCATGGCTGCATCCATGGGCGCCTTCCTTCTCAATGCAGGCGAATACGGCCAACGTTTTGCCTTGCCGAACAGTGAAATTATGATTCACCAACCGATGGGCGGCACCCAGGGGCAGGCATCTGATATTGATATTCATGCCCGCCGCATTTTACAGATGCGTGAACGATTGAACAATATCCTGTCTGAACGCACCGGCCAACCGCTGGAAGTGATTCAACGGGATACAGATCGTGATAATTTCATGCTCGCGCAAGAAGCCAAAGATTACGGTCTCATCGACAGCATCTTTGAAAAAAATGAAGACATCGCAAAATAAATAGGGTCTTGAAAATCACGAGCGTGAACAGCCACTTCAGAGCTGTTCACGCTCGCTTTTTAACATTGAAGCCAGTGGTGATTATAGAGTTGACGACCTAACTCCTTCCGGCTTAATACGTTACGGCGCCATCATCTTTGGTTGACGACCTAACCCCTTCCGACTTAATACGTTAGGGCGCCATCATCTTTGGTTGACGACCTAACCCCTTCCGACTTAATACGTTACGGCACCATCATCATTGGGTGACGACCTAACCCCTTCCGCCTTAATACATTAGGGCGCCATCATCATTGGGTGACGACCTAACCCCTTACGGCTTAATACGTTAGGGCGCCATCATCTTTGGTTGACGACCTAACCCCTTCCGACTTAATACATTAAGGCGCCATCATCATTGGGTGACGACCTAACGCTTCTCGAGCAAACGCAACGACCGTAGAAGAACCCCACGCCTCTTCACAGGCATGGGGTTCTTCTACTCTTTGCTCACGTAATCGACAAGCGCTTCCACCGCTTCTGCTTCATCGCCACCTTCCGCGGTCACGCGAATCACGGTCCCGGAACGGATCGCCAGGCTCATAACCCCCATAATGCTTTTGGCATCAGCTTCCTGGTTCCCCTTGGCCACCTTCACATCCGCGTGGTAACGATTGGCTTCCTGAACGAATAAAGCCGCCGGTCGTGCCTGTAAACCTGATTGTAACGTCACTTCCACTTCCCGTTCGACCATCACCACTCTCCCTTTCATGATTGGGGCAACTGCAACGATTCTCGATTTCGAATTTGCTCGGCCAGTTCATCAATTTTTCGCAATCGATGGTTGACCCCTGATTTACTAACCTTTTCGCCTTCGACCATTTCCCCGAGCTCCTTAAGCGTCACTTCCTGATGTTGCACACGGAGTCTGGCCATTTCCTGAACCTTGGCAGGCAGCTTATCGAGACCGATTTCCTCGTCGACGAGTTCAATATTTTCCACTTGCCGCAAGGCTGCTCCGACGGTTTTATTCAAATTGGCCGTTTCACAATTGACGAGGCGATTAACGGAGTTGCGCATATCTTTCATAATGCGCACATCTTCAAAATAGAGCAAGGCTTGATGGGCGCCAATGATGTTCAGGAACTCGGTTATTTTCTCGCTTTCTTTAATGTAGACGATGAACCCTTTTCTCCTCTCCAGCACACGCGCGTCCAGATTAAAAGCTGCCAGCAACGACAACAGGGAACGATTGTGCTCTTCATCAAGGGAAAAGAGTTCCAAATGGTAAGACGATGTATCCGGATGATTCACCGAGCCGCCCGCAAGGAATGCCCCCCGCAAATAAGCCCGTTTACAACAGTGATCGGTGATGATTTGCTCAGGAATCGCGCGAGTAAGCGTCCGTCCGTTTGCCTTAATATCTGTATCGCGTAAAATCTCCTCCACTTGCTGATACAGGCGTACGATGTAAATATTATTTTTCCGTAACCGCATTTTTTTACGGACGACAAGTTCGGCTTTCATGTGTTCATAACGCTGTTTCAGAAGTGTGTAGATTCTTCTGGCAATCGCTGCATTCTCGGTTGTAATATCCAGGGTCGTGCGTTCATCCGAAACCGTCAGGGCACCGTTCATCTGGATGAGCGCGACCAGCTCTGCTTTTATACAGCCTTCATCGGCACTGACCTGGGTAAGTTCTTTTTTTGTCATCGCCGCGAACGAAGTCAAGAGTCATCACCACCTTCATTTCCGAGAATCATCCCGGCAATTTTCTCGGCATCATGACGCAACAAAAGATCGTCGGTACGAATGAAATGATCTTTAACGACGTTCAGACCAAGCGCCTGCAATGACGCATCATCACAGATCACAGCTTCGGCATCCTCCTCCGCATAGCGCTCGATTAACGCCGCCGGAAGTTCCGTGTCATTCACGAAAATATCCTCGATCAGCGACTCCCCGACATGCGCGTGCAGCGCCTTAATATGGTCGGAAGCCGTAAAACCGTCCGTTTCTCCGCTTTGGGTCATAACGTTGCAAATGTATATTTTGTCGGCCTTAGCCTGTGCTATTTCCCTGGCAATGTCCGGGACGAGTAAATTCGGCAACACACTTGTATATAAACTGCCCGGCCCCATAATGATTTTGTCTGCCTGTTGGATCGCCTGGATACTTGCAGGCAAAGCTTCGGGAAACGCAGGTTCAATGGACATTTGCTCAATGGCCTTCCCGGCGTTCGGAATATTCGATTCCCCGTGTACGACGCTGCCATCCACCATTTTCGCGACGAGTTCAATACTCTCATTCGAGGCCGGCAACACATTCCCGCGTACGTTGAGCACCGCGCTTAATTCACTGATGCCGCGGGCAAAATCTCCGGTGATCGATGTCATACCCGCTAACAGCAAATTGCCGAGTGAATGGCCGGACAACCCTTCGCCATTCTCGAATCGGTGCTGGAATAATCGTTCGATTAACGGCTCAACTTCAGCGAGGGCAACGAGCACGTTCCGAACATCGCCGGGTGGTGGCATATTCAGTTCTTTGCGCAATCGACCGGAACTCCCGCCATCGTCGGCGACCGTCACAATCGCCGACAGATCTACAGGGTATGTTTTCAGTCCCCGCAATATGACGGACAACCCGGTTCCGCCTCCTATGACGACCACTTTTGGTAAATTAGACACTGGTTTGTTTCTCCCCTATTCTTTCTGTTCACGATGGCTCTTATAAACTTGATAATCGTTGCCATAAACATTAGCAAGATGTTCAACAAGCGTCACGGATCGATGATTTCCACCTGTACATCCAATCGCGATAATCACCTGGCTTTTCCCCTCTTGCTTATACAGCGGCAACACAAAGGTAAGCATATCTTCCAGTTTAATGAGAAATTCCTTCGTGTCCGCCCATTTCATCACGTAATCAGCTACTTCCGTATCCATTCCCGTTAACGGGCGCATGCGTTCAATATAATGGGGGTTGGGCAAAAAACGGACATCAAAAACGAGATCGGCATCAATGGGAACCCCGTGTTTAAAACCGAAAGACATAAAATGCACGTTAAAAACCAGTTCTTCCGGCGCGGTGAATAAGCGATTGATTTCCGCTCGCAACTCGCGGGGGGCGAGCTTTGTCGTATCGATATGATAACGCGCCCGCCCCTTGATTTCATCCAATATCTCACGCTCCTGTTTAATCCCTTCCAAAAGGGAACCGCCGGGCGCAAGGGGGTGCGCGCGCCTCGTTTCCTTGTAACGCTGTACCAACACGCCATCTTCGGCGTCAAGAAATAAAATATGGGTGTGCAGATTCGGTTTATCTCCGAGAATGCTTACCGCCGAAAATACCTGATCAAAGAATTCCCGCCCCCGCAAATCCATGACGAGGGCCACGCGGTTCATCGTACCGCCTTCCACCAGATCCAACAGTTTCGGAATCAATGCCGGCGGTAAATTATCGATACAAAAATAACCGAGATCTTCAAGGCTTTGCACCGTTACTGACTTGCCCGCTCCCGACATTCCGGTAATGACAACGATTTGGATATCCTCTTTCACACCAACATCTCTCCGTTTTCACACCGTCTCAAGTTTGGCATCGAGCAACTCAAAATCAGGTGTATAATAAAATGTGCTAAACAGCATTCCTTTATTTTCTAACAGATGTTGAAATAGGTCTCGATCTCCCGCGGCCATCGGTTGGGAACGGACCTCCGCTCTTTTTTTCCAGAATAACTTGCCTTCCGGCGAACACTCCAACGCTTGCCCTTTATGGCCATCAGCATAAAAGGAAAAAAGCATCCATTCGGAAACGGTCGTATATCTTTCCTTAATGACAATCGTTGAAACCGCTCGTAAGACTGGATTCAGAAGTTGTATTCCCGTCTCTTCCCTAAACTCTCTTCGCACTGTATTCAGTGGGGTCTCTCCGTACTCCATCTTCCCCCCTGGTGCGACCATCCAGTTCCTGCTCGGTTTCTGCAGGAGTAAAACATGATCCTTATATGTTAACACGCAGTTGGCCACACGCTGCATGTTCATCACCTCACAGCTCATTATAACCCGAAAGAGCCCGTCCCCACAAATGAAGCCGTTCGGCGTGAGTGACCAATATTCGACAAAGAAAACTTGGCTTTCGCCAAGCATGGCGAAAGCCTTAGTTGCACTTATGCAAGATAAGAAAGTTTTATACTTTTGTATGAAAACAACCATTATTGGAGCAGCGCAAACCAATCAGTATAACCAACATATGTCACGATTATACTTTTTGCGCTAAATCAGTTGTTTTCATGGTAGATGGTGGCTACCGGCAGCGTAGCCACATTGTTTCTTATCTGCCAAAAAAATACGCAAGGTGAGTCACCTTGCGCTTCCAAAAATATATAAAAGGGGGGTCAATTAACTTGATTCCATCATAACGCTTTAATGTTGCACTGTGGTTACAATAACATTAAATGTAAATAACGAATGCTGGCCCCCGGACCTGCTAGGCCTCGACTTTTTTCTCCAACTCCTCGACATAGGATTGTGCGTTTTGCGCGGCCAGACTGCCGTCTCCGGTTGCCGTCACAATTTGTCGCAACGTTTTATCGCGGATATCTCCGGCCGCAAAAATGCCGACACGGTCGGTCTCCATTTCTTCGTTGGTGACGATATAGCCCTCTTCGTCCGTAATGCCAAGGTCCTTGACGGCATTGTTTAACGGCAATAGGCCAATATAGACGAAAACGCCCTCGGTAGAGAAATCATATTCTTCCCCGTTTTTGACATTGACGAGGGTAACGCTGCTCACTTTCCCATCGGTATCATGAATTTCTTTGACAACATGATCCCATTTAAAGTCAATCTGTTCATTCAGGAAAGCGCGTTGCTGGAGGATTTTTTGCGCGCGCAACTCATCGCGGCGGTGAACGACAGTCACCTTGGAAGCGAAACGCGTAAGATAAACAGCTTCCTCTACCGCGGAGTCCCCGCCTCCGACGACGATAATTTCCTTATCGCGGAAAAACGCCCCGTCACAAACGGCACAGTAAGAGACCCCGCGTCCGCCGAGTTCTTTTTCGCCCGGAATGCCGAGCTGTTTATATTCCGCTCCTGTTGAGACGATGACAGAACGTGCTTTGTACGTTTTATTTCCGGCGTGTACCGTTTTATATTCAACGCCGTCTTCGATCGCTTTTATATCACCATAAGCATATTCCGCGCCAAACCTGCGCGCATGCTCAAACATTTTATTCGATAAATCCGGCCCGAGAATGTGCGAGTAGCCGGGGTAATTTTCCACATCTTCCGTATTGGCTACCTGACCGCCGGGAACCCCGCGCTCAAGCATCAATGTGCTCATTTCCGCCCGTGACGTGTAGACAGCCGCGGTCATCCCGGCAGGGCCTGCCCCTGCGATTATGACATCATAAATCGTTTCTGTTTCCCCTGACATCGACCGACGCTCCTTTCCTGTAACCTTCCTGCCTCTATATTATAATGCTCATGCTTCAGCGTCTATTGATCTGCTCAGTCCAAGCCAAATGATAAATCATGCATCCGCTCGCATTGCACTTCTTCACGCTCAAGATCGCGCCTTTTCCATTTTTGTAAAAGGATATCTGCGCCATGGTGGCCATAGTCGCGGGCGAGCTTCCAGGCGTTTTTGCTTTTATTAGCATACCCACAATGAAAGGCGGCCACTCCATATCTGTAGAAGAAGGCGCCTCCTTTATCGGGCGTCCCATGCCTTTGTAAAAAAAGGAAAGCTAAAAAAGCCTGCTCATATTCACCGAGGCGGCATAGGGTCGCCGCCCATTTGTGCATATGGGCTTTGTTCAACGGCGCCAACTGCCTGAGCTGCTTTTTCCAGCGTTCTGCCTTCCGTCTGTCCTGCTGATCTTCGAGAAGTAACGTCAGCTGGCACACAGCCGGTACATACGTGGTTTCTTCCAGCAATGCCTGTAGGCAGTCGATCGCTTCATCGCTGCGCCCCTGAAGATGGAGGGCTCGTGCGTATTGGTTGTATAAAGCGTCATGATCGGGGTATTCCTTAAGCAATTCTCCCAACAGTTTTTCCGCTTTTTGGTAATGTTTTTCCGCGATTAAGCGACCGACACGCTCGTAACGCAGAACGAATTCATCATCAGTGGTGAAAAAATCGTCATCTTCCTCGAGGTTTATTACCTCAAGCAATTCTTTCGTATCTTCTATAAACTCGCCTTCAGGAGAACCGGATAAATAATGAAGGGCTGCCTCCCGCGCTTTATCAAAAAGACCGAGACACGCGTAATTATTCGCGAGAAAATAATAACAATCATACAAATGTTCATCAACATGATCCAGGACGTGGAGCAATATCTCGTTGGAGCGCTCGTACTGGGCCATATCAGACAGTACGGCCGCAAGTTGACAATGAAAAACCCCTTCCAGGGGTCTTAATTCAATCGCCCGTTTTAAATAACGAATCGAGCGACGCCAGTCTTTATTTTGGTAAGAAGAAACACCCTGTTTAAAAAAATACTCCGGGTTTTGAATAAAAGGTATCACTTGCCCCATGAATCACACGCCCTCCAGGTGAACATATCTTATCGAGTATAACATAAAATATGACGCTCCCCAAAAATTAGTGTGCGCCATTTTATGAGTCGTATGCGAGGGCAGGATCAGGGCAAGCAGCGGCCATGCGTTTATTCGCCATGCCGCTCCCTTAACGTATCCAACACACGATCCACGCTCATGTTCTGCTCTTCCAACAATACGAAGAGGTGGAAAATGAAATCAGCACTTTCCCAGGACAATTCCTTCGTGTCCCGGTTCTTTGCCGCGATAATAATCTCGGAAGCTTCTTCGCCGATTTTTTTTAAAATCTTGTCTACGCCTTCGGAAAACAAATACGTCGTGTAAGAATCGGCAGGCCGTTCGTGATTTCTCGCCGCGATCGTTGCCGCCAACGTTCGCAAAATTTCAAAGTCGTCGTTTGCGTCAGCCGGTTTTTCGGTGAGCAGACTTTCCGTAAAACAGCTGTAGGTCCCGCGGTGGCACGCCGGTCCTTCCGGATGAACGAGCACGAGGAGCGCGTCCCGGTCGCAATCGTAGCGAATATCGCTCACTTTTTGCACATTTCCGGACGTCTCCCCCTTATGCCAAAGCGCCTGGCGGGAGCGGCTGTAAAACCAGGTTTCTTTCGTATCGATCGTTTTTTGTAGGGACTCCCAGTTCATATACGCCACCGTCAGCACTTCTTTACTATTCGCATCCTGCACAACGGCCGTCAGCAGTCCGTCGGCATCAAAAAAAAGTTCTTCCATGTTCACCGCACGTTCACCCCTTGTTTTCTCAGCTCCTCTTTCACTTCCGAGACAGCTGTTTCCTTATAATGAAAAACAGAAGCTGCCAAGGCCGCGTCCGCGCCAGCTTCCAGAAATACATCGGCAAAATCCTGAAGGCTTCCCGCTCCTCCGGAAGCAATGACGGGCACACTTACCGCCGCGTTTACCGCCCGTGTCAGCGCTAAATCATATCCCGTTTTTGCCCCGTCCTGGTCCATGCTCGTGAGCAGGATTTCACCTGCGCCTCTCTGCACAACTTCTTCGGCCCAATCGGTCACTTCGAGATCCGTTTCACGACGGCCGCCATGGGTATACACACGCCACGACTGCAACGCCTCGTCCCATTTGGCATCAATAGCCACAACGATGCATTGGGAACCAAAAAAATCAGACCCTTCGGAGATTAACGCCGGGTCCTTCACAGCCGCGGTATTCAGCGAGACTTTATCGGCACCCGCGCGCAGAATCTGACGCATGTCAGCCACGCTGTTAATCCCGCCGCCAACGGTAAACGGAATCGCGAGTGTGCCGGCTACTTCCCGGACGACATCCACCATCGTTTTCCGGCCTTCGTGGGATGCCGATATATCGAGAAAAACGAGCTCATCGGCCCCTTCCCGATCGTAATAGTCCGCGAGCTCAACCGGGTCACCCGCATCTCGCAACTCCACAAATTGTACCCCTTTGACGACGCGCCCTTCCTGCACGTCCAAACACGGAACCAACCGTTTCGTTAACATGATCCCTTCACCTCTTTTAAAGCCTCTGCCAAATCAAGCCTACCGGTATATAACGCTTTCCCGACAATCGCGCCGACTACGCCTTCCTCCCGGTAGCGCACCAGCGTACGTACATCCTCGAGACCGGTGACACCGCCGGAAGCGATCACCTTTGTCCCGCTCGTCCGTGCCAGGGCGGCAACAGCTTCTACGTTCGGTCCCTGCAACATGCCGTCTTTTTCGATATCCGTAAAAATAAATGTATCCGCTCCGGCGGCTTTCATCTCGGCGGCAAGCGTTTCTGCCTGTACACCGGATGACTCCAGCCAGCCGTTCACGGCCACTTGTCCATCACGCGCATCGAGCCCGATCACGATCCTGCCCGGGTACCGAGCGAGCATTTCCCTCGTAAAATCAGGGTTATGCACCGCGACTGATCCCAGAATAACCCGGTCCACACCGCCGGAAAGATAACGTTCGACATCCTGTTCCGTACGAATGCCACCGCCCACCTGAATCCGTACGCCTGTTTCTGCGCTAATACGAAAAATTTCTTCATCGTTGACGGGTCGCTTTTCACGGGCGCCGTCCAAATCGACCACGTGAATCCAATCGGCCCCGTCTGCCACAAAGCTTGCCGCCATCTCGGCCGGCGAATCTCCGTACACCGTTTCCCGGTTATAATCCCCCTGCCGCAAACGGACACATTTGCCATCGCGAATGTCGATGGCCGGAAATAAATTAAAGGCTGTCACTCATCTGTACCTGCCTTTCTTTCACGTACGCAACATAGTTGTTCAGCATTTGCATCCCGAGGTTACTGCTTTTTTCCGGGTGAAACTGGGTGCCGAAAACATGGTTGCGGCCGACGACCGCCGGTACATCGCCGTCATAATCGGCGGTTGCCACGACGACCTCTGCCGTATCAACGTGCACGACATACGAGTGCACAAAATAAACATGCCCTTCTGCCGTGTCTTCCAGGAGCGGATGGGCAGGCTGCCGGTACTGAAGCAGATTCCAGCCCATATGAGGCACCTTGTAACGGATGCCGGCTCTCGTTTGCCCGCTAAAACGCCGGACTTTTCCGGGTAAAAAATCAAGCCCTTTCGTAAAGCCATTCTCTTCGCTTTCGGAAAATAGCAGCTGCATGCCGAGGCAAATGCCGAGCAAAGGCTTTCCATCCTTCACCGCCTGCTTTAACATGTCATCCAGGTTTTTTTCCCGGAGAATCGTCATGGCATCGTTAAAGGAACCGACACCCGGTAAAATCAGGCCGTCTGTTGCCGCCAACTTTTCCACGTCTTCGGTAAGCACATAAGGCGTGTTTAGGCGCTCGAGAGCCTTGCTTACGCTATATAAATTGCCCATACCATAGTCTACAATGCCGATCATCTATAGCATCCCCTTCGTCGACGGAACCCCCTGCACACGCGGGTCGATGTCAACCGCTTCCGATAAGGCTCGTGCCAACGCCTTAAAAATCGCTTCGATAATGTGGTGCGTATTCCACCCATAATGGACGATCACATGCAGGTTCATCCGGGCTTCGACAGCAAGCTTTCCGAGAAACTCGCGCACAAGCTCCGTGTCAAACGTACCGACCTTCGCCGCTCCAATATCCCCTCGAAACTCAAGGTGGGGGCGGTTGCTCAGGTCGATGACCACTTGGGCGAGAGCATCGTCCATGGGGATGAGCGCCTGTCCGTAACGTCGGATCCCCGTCTTATCGCCAATAGCCTCCTGTACAGCCTGACCGAGACAAATACCTATATCTTCCGTTGTATGATGGTCATCCACCTCTACATCACCCGTCGCCTGCACGC
This sequence comes from Natribacillus halophilus, assembly GCF_900100185.1. Lineage (GTDB taxonomy): Bacteria > Bacillota > Bacilli > Bacillales > Marinococcaceae > Natribacillus > Natribacillus halophilus. The sequence goes on from NZ_FNEN01000002.1 coordinate 170,643, forward strand.
GCACGTCAAAACGACCATGATTTGTGAAAAGATCGAGCATGTGGCTCAAAAAAGGGACCGCCGTATGGATCTCTCCTTGCCCGGAACCGTCCACATTCATCTCGAGTTCAATATCTGTTTCTCCGGTTTGGCGTCGTATCGTTGCTTTTCGTTCTGCACTCATGACTTGGGACCGCCTCTTTTCCTGCGAATGTCTACAGCACGCGCGTGGGCTTCAAAGCCTTCAAGCCGCGCCAGCGTCGCGATATTTTCATGGTTTTCTGCAAGCGCTTCTGCGCTGTAATGAATGATGCTCGCTTTTTTGAGAAAATCATCGACCGAGAGTGGGCTGGAAAAGCGGGCCGTCCCATTCGTCGGGAGCACGTGGTTCGGCCCTGCAAAATAATCGCCCACCGATTCGGCGCTGTTTTCCCCGAGGAAAATGGCGCCGGCATGCTTTATTTTACCGAGATAGGCAAACGGCTGCTCACAGAGTACTTCCACATGTTCCGGCGCCAATTCATTAACCACCGCAACCGCTTCGCTAAGATCAGCCGTCAAATAAATGGCCCCGTAATCCGCAAGCGCCTGGCGGGCAATGGCTGCCCGCGGCAAATCTTCCAATTGCCGCTCCACTTCGGCCGATACTTTTTTCGCGAGTGTCTTCGAAGGAGTGACCACGATCGCCGTCGCCCGCTCCTCGTGTTCCGCTTGCGACAATAAATCGGCGGCAACGTAGTCCGGACGCGCCGAGTCATCCGCGATAATCACAATTTCACTCGGCCCCGCTATCATATCGATGTCCACTTGCCCGAAAACGGCCCGCTTCGCTAACGCGACGTAATCATTTCCGGGACCGACGATTTTATCGACAGCCGGCACGGATTCGGTTCCGTACGCAAGGGCCGCGATCGCTTGCGCACCCCCGGCTTTCAGAATTGTCTCCACCCCGAGCTCCGAGGCCGCAACTACGACGGCCGGGTGAAGGCGTCCGGTTTCGTCCGGCGGGGAGGTCATCACAATACGGCCGACATGGGCGACTTGCGCCGGAATAACGTCCATCAGAATCGTGGAAGGATAGGCCGCTTTCCCGCCGGGAACGTAAACACCGACGGCATCGAGGGGCGTCACTTGCTGCCCGAGGATGGTGCCGTCGGATTTCGTCGTCATCCACGACTGGGGACGTTGGCGTTCATGGAAGTCGCGAATATTGGCGATGGCCTGCTGAAGTGCCTCCACGGCCTCATCTTCCAGAGATTCATATGCCTCGACACGCTCCGTTTCCGTCACAAACAGGGCATCGGTCTCAGCGCCATCCAATTTTTTTGTGTACGCGCGCAATGCCTCATCCCCATCGTGTCGAACGGTGGCAAGGATGTCATCGACAACGGCCTGAATCTTTTCATTGCCGCTGTCAGGATCCCGGCGCAAGCTCACGTTTTCATTAACCTGTATGATCTTCATGCCGAGACCTCCCCTCCTCAACAATCACAGACAGTCGCTGGACAATTTCATCGATCTGCCTATCTTTCATACGATAACTGACCGGATTGACAATCAATCGCGAGGTGACATGATCGATCGTCTCCAACTCTGCCAGCCCATTTTCTTTCAATGTTTTCCCGGTGGAGACGATATCCACGATACGTTCAGCCAGCCCGATCAAAGGCGCGAGTTCAATCGATCCGCTCAACCGGATCACTTCCACTTGCTCCCCTTGTTCCTTAAAATACTGCGTGGCAATGTTCGGGTATTTCGTCGCAATTTTCGGGGCTATCCGCCCCTTTCTACGATGGGGCAGCCCCGCGACGGCCAGGTGACAGGCACTGATGGCCAGGTCAAGCACTTCATAGACGTCACGCCGCTCTTCCATCAAGACATCCTTGCCCGCGACACCGATATCTGCCACCCCGTGCTCTACATATGTGGGGACGTCCATCGGTTTGGCGAGAAAAAACTTCATATTTGCTTCCGGGGCCTCAACGATCAATTTACGTCCCGCTGAAAAATCCTCTTGTAAAGGATAACCAGCCTGACGGAGAAGATGAGCGGCTTCTTCAAAAATCCTTCCTTTCGGCATTGCGAACGTTATCCAATCTTCACTCATCGTCTGTCTCCCCTGCAAAAGAAATGACTTCCTTATATTTTTCGGCAAAAGCGGCCACATCCGGAACGCCCGCTCGATTTTGCATGATGATCGCTTCTCCGTTTTGGCGACGCTTGTTTGCTTCTTGCACGGCCTCTCGTTGTCGTTCCTTGCTGAAAAGGATGAGTGTCGAGTGCCTTACCAGGGTTTCCCCCTCGAAATGATTCAATGCTTCAAGCAACCAGTCCAGACGGATGCCGAAGCCGGTCGCGCTTGCCGGACGTCCAAATTTGCCGAGCAATTCATCGTAACGTCCGCCACTCGCGAGCGGGAAGCCGAGCGAATCGCCATACCCTTCAAAAACGACGCCAGTATAATAATCAATGTGCAACACGAGGTTGAGATCCACTTGCAACGATTCACTCACACCCAGATCTTCGAGTATTTCCCAAAGGTCTTCAATTTCAGCTAACGCTTCATGGGCTTCCCGGTTATCGGTGATTTTTTTGGCTTCCGGGAGGACTTCAGGCCCTCCGCGTAATCGTTGTAAGTGTTTCAGACGGTTTTTAGCCTCCGCCGAGAGCTGCAGTTGATCAACATATTGCCGGTAACTGACATAATTTTTCTCATAAAGATAGCGTCTTAACACATTGGCGGTTTCCTGCGAGACATTTTCCTTGAATAAAGCGTTCATATATTTGACGTGCCCAACGGCTAATCGAAAAGCGGACAATCCTGCCGCGCGGAGCGTGGACGTCAAAAGGGCGATCACTTCGCCGTCGGCATTCATCGATGCATCGCCCACGAGTTCCACGCCGAATTGCTCAAATTCCGCGCGTACGCCCCCCTCTTTCTGCTGGGAACGATATAACGCATTGCAATAGGACAAACGAAGCGGCAAAGGCTCATTTTTCATGCTGGAACTGACGACACGCGCGATCGGAGCAGTCATATCCGGCCGCAATACGAGCGTTTGCCCTTCACGATCCAGTAACTTGAAAAGTTGCTGATCGTGAATCGCGGAGGCTTCTCCCACCGTTTCATAATATTCCAATGACGGGGTTTGAATCGCTCGGTATCCCCAGCGCCCCGTTTCCTGTTCTATATTGTGGCGAATCTCCGAAGCGCGGTCATAAAGCGCGGGTAACGTGTCAACCATTCCTAAAGGCTTTTCAAACATCAATGGCATGCGGACGGCCTCCAACCAAATCCTTTAGTCTGATAATGCAGTAAAATGTTTCAGTCATTATTAGTTTAACGCCGCACACGCTTAACGTCAACGATTCGGGTTCTTCTCCATGTCACGCCGCATGCCCTGACTGGCAGCAGGTCTTACCTCATTGTTTCTGATCACAAACGTGGCAATCACGCCGACAAGCCCAAATGTTAATATGGAAAACACGAGGAGGACGACGTATTTATCACTATACTTCCTGAATAATTCGAAGAGCGCATACAAAACAAATCCAACTGTGACAAACGATAATAGTATGGACAATATAGCGAACGGCGGGAAAAACACCTCCATCAACATAAGCGGAATTTGCCCTGCGGCTAATCCGATCAGCAACCACGGCAGAACATTCCGAAAACCGGCCGGAACGCGGTCCCACACGACCATGCCAAGCGTATAATATTGAGCGATCGGAATAAAAGCGAGCCAGGCATTTTCGACCTCATTTCTTTTGCCAAGCTGAAAAAGCCCGAACGCAAACAATAGATAAAGCGTGATTCCTGCCACAAAAAGTAATAGCAGCATAAAAAGCAAAAGTAAAATGATAGCCTCCATCAAATCTCCTCCTTGTGATTTTCACGTGATCCTTCCCGGATCACTTGCATCGGGTTCCCCCCGACAAAAGCCCCGGGCGGGACATCTTTATGTACAAGCGTCATCGCGGACACGACGGCCCCGTCACCGATCGTCACACCGGGGAGAATCAACGACTGCGCGCCGATCATAACGTTATCCCCGATATGGATCTCGCCGAGGCGATATTCCTCGATTAAGTATTCATGCGTAAGCAAAGTCGTCTGGAACCCGATCACGCAATTGTTGCCGACCGCTATTTTCTCCGGAAACATTAAATCCGGGGTCACTTTCAGGGCAAAAGCCGTTTTCGCCCCGACATCCATGCGCAAAAACACACGATACATCCAATTCTTCACACTTAAAAACGGCGTTACGCGCGCGATTTCTATAACGATAAAATTTTTTACGACTTTAAAAAAGGAAACCGTTTTATATAGGTGCCAAAGGGAATTGTTTTTGGACACGGGGTAACGCTCGGTCGGACGTTTCATCGCGAGGACACTCCCAGAATCTTAAGCAGGTCACGCATATCATCGAGAATGATATCAGGGTCGTGTTGTTTCAAGGGGTCGATACCCTTTAACGCCCACCCAACAGCGGCCGTTTTCGTTCCCGCGTTTTTTCCTCCTTCGATGTCGTGCACGTTATCTCCGACCATAAGGGACTCCCCAGGGGTAGCGTCCAATGCTTGCATCGCTTTTTCCAGCGGTTCGGGATGAGGTTTGGAATGGTCTACATCATCAAGGGTAATCACCGTTTTAAAAAAAGGCTTTAATCCCATTAATTCCATCCCTTTCCACGTTGTTTGGCTCCGTTTCGTCGTCACGATCGCCAGCTTAAATTTCGCCTGATCCAGCTGCTCCACCGCTTCCCGTACACCGCTATATTCTTTGATCAGTTCATCGTGATGGGCATGATTATGGGCGCGATACATGTCGATCATCTCATCGGCCCGGTTCGCATCCAGGTTTTTAAACGTATCATCCAGCGGCGGGCCGATGAAATCGAGCATATCCTCGCGGGCAAATCGCCCGGGGAAATAGTGCTCGAGCGTATGGGTAAATGACGCGATGATCAAATCATTCGTATCAATCAACGTCCCATCAAGATCAAAAAGAACCGTATTCACGTTGTCCATCAATGCTCTCCCCCTTATCATACTGTTCTTGTTTTTCCAAACGGTTCCAGAAATATGCAATCGCCATCGTTAACAAGACAGCCGTCACGACCCGGATGATGAGTAACGGCACTACCGGGATCCCCAGCGGGATAAAAATAAGCGTATCTTCGATAATTCCATGGCAAGCGACCAAAAAGATAAACACGAGATACAAGTCTTTTTTCTTCACGCCATTCTCCCGGGCTTCCTGGATCATGACGCCCGCGCCGAAAGCGAGCCCGAAAATCACTCCGGAAGCCAGGGTCGTCGACGTATTCGGCTGAATACCGAGCATACGTGTAAACGGAAGCATTTTCCTGGAAAACCATTCGAGTAGATGCAAATCTTTCATCACTTGAATGAACATCATGATCGGGAAGACAAATGCCGCGATTTGCAGCACACCGAGCGCTGCACTCGAGGTCGCTTCCACAATCATATCAAAAGCGCCGCTCACCTCAGGCGTTCCCGTTCCACTTACAAATCCATATTGTGCGGGCTCGCTCCCTCCCTGCCAAATCCAGTTAATGAGAAAAGCGGAAACGATGGCCAGACCAACACGAACGGCTAAAACGACCGACATACGTATACCGAGTTTCACAGCCACCGCCGATTCCACGAATAAATTATGGGAAAACGAGAGCATAACCGCGAGGATGAACACTTCCTTGACCGTAAATTCAAAGCTTAAAATCGAACCGATGGCCGCGTACAAGTTTAACGCGTTGCCGAGCACGAGCGGGATCGCCGCTTCCCCGGGCAATCCGATCCAGGACATAAACGGAGCCAGTTGGGCCGATAGCCAATCCAGCGCCGGCGTGAACGAGAGAATAGTCACGGCAAAGGTGATGGGAAAGATGATCTTTGCCAGTGTCCACGTGGTTGACAGGCCTGATTTCAGGCCTTTCTTCAACGTTTGTATCATAGTTTCTCCTACTCCACGATTATTTTTTCTTCTTCTTTTTTCGATTTTTTCTCGTTAGTTTCTCATCCTTATCCTTATAACGCTTTACCACCCTTTTTTTTCGCCGAAAAATCATTAAAATGATGGCTCCGACGATGAGAATGACGGAAATGAGCTGGGCGACTTGCAACACATCCGCGATCATTAAGCTGTCCGTGCGCAACCCTTCGATGAAGTAACGGCCGAAGGAATACCATATGATATAGATCAAAAACAGATTGCCACGGCGTAAATTCACACGGCGGAGAATGAGCAATAATATAAAGCCGAGCACATTCCAGATAGATTCATAGAGAAAGGTCGGATGATGATAGGCCCCCTCGATGAACATCTGGTCGATGATCCAATCCGGCAACATGAGATTTTCCATAAAAGCGCGGGAAATCTCGCCCCCATAAGCCTCCTGGTTAATGAAATTACCCCAGCGTCCGATCGCTTGCCCGAGAATGATACTCGGCGCTGCGATATCGGCCAACTTCCAGAAGGAGTATCCGCGCACCCGGGCAAACACCACCGCTGTGAGGACAGCCCCGATCAATCCGCCATGAATGGCCAGACCGCCTTCCCAAATGGCGATGATTTGCGCCGGGTTTTCCATATAATAATCAAACTGAAATAATACATAATAAAGACGGGCACTAATGAGGGCAATCGGAATTGCCCAAATGAGCAAGTCGGCAAATATATCGGACGGATACCCGTGTTTTTTGGCTTCTCTGGTCGCTATTACATATCCTATGGCCGCCCCTAAAACGATAATGACACCATACCAATAAATGGATAGGGGGCCAAGCTCAAACGCGATGGGATCGAGCGGTTGTGCCTGCAAAAGCATCCGGTGGTCCTCCTCTTTCACGTACGTTAAAATTCATCGCGATCATAATCTTCGATCACATCCATTAACTTGTCCGAAAATTCCTGGGCCGCGTTGATGCCCATGCGTTTCAAACGGAAGTTCATAGCCGCCACTTCCACGATGACCGCGAGGTTGCGTCCCGGACGTACCGGAATCGTGTATTTGGGGATGTCCGTTTCAATAATTCGCATCGTGTCTTCATCCACCCCGAGTCGGTCATAAGCCTTATCCTCATCCCAAAGCTCCAGGTGAACATTGAGGGTAATTCTTTTAAACGGTCGCACTGCGCCGGCGCCGAACAAAGTCATCACGTCGATAATGCCGAGACCGCGAATCTCGAGCAGGTGTTTGATCAGTTCCGGCGGCCGCCCCATGAGTGTATTCGCGTGCTGTTGGCTGATTTCAACCGAATCATCGGCGACGAGGCGATGCCCCCTGCGCACGAGGTCCAGGGCCGTTTCACTTTTTCCGACCCCACTGGCTCCGGTTAAAAGTACACCAATCCCATAAATATCCACAAGCACGCCATGCACCGCAGTCGTTTCCGCGAGCTGGGCATCCAGGAAATCCGTAAGCTGGCTGCTGATCCGTGTCGTCGTATCACGGGCGCGCAAGAGCGGCACACCGGACCTTTCCGCACTCTCTAATAATTCCGGAGGCGCCTCCAGGTCTCTGGAAATGATTACACCGGGGGTATTGCTGGTGCATAATTTCGCCAGCCGTTCCTCTTTCACTTCCGTATCCAAGCGTTCCAGGAACGTAAGTTCCGAGCGGCCGAGCAATTGCAGGCGTCGGCGCGGATAATAAGTAAAAAAACCAGCCATCTCCAACCCCGGGCGCGATATATCACTCGTCGTGATCGGGCGGTAAATCCCTTCCTCGCCGCTTAACAGTTCCAAAGAGAAACGATCGATTAAATCTCGCGTTGTGACCTTTGACATCTGGCTCCCTCCGAGAACACTTCCGTTTATAGATTATGCACGTTTTTCATTGTAGCATGTTTTCGGTCGCGAATGGTATGGTTGGAGCCCTGAATAAAGAAAACTTGGCTTATCGCCAAGATCTGCAAACAAAAACAGCGCCCCGCAAGCGAGGCGCTTCCATCAAGCACGAACAGGCTTGAGCACGACACTGATGAGCGCATTAAGAATCGCGATGACAACGGCTGCCAATATCGCCGTTCCAAATCCGTCAATGACAAACGCGCCGCCCATCACCCACGCGATTAACATGAGCAAAGCCGCATTAATGACGAAGATAAAGATGCCCAGCGTGAGGATCGTCACCGGAAGCGTTAAAGCAACGAGGATCGGCCGCACGATCGCGTTGACGACCGCGAGCAGGAGCCCGGCAATCAGCGCTGCCCAAAGATTTTCCAGTTCAAAACCGGTGAAAATCAACCCGGTGAGGCTCAATACCAGGGTATTGATTAAAATATTCACTAAACAGCCCATTATGATTTGAAATCTCCTTCACTTGGCACCAACATGGTAAGCACGAGATAAACGAGAACCGTGACCCCCATGCTGATAAAAAGGCTGATCACTGCGATTGTCCTTATAATGATCGGATCGATGTTGAAATGTTTTCCAATCCCCCCGCATACACCGGTGATGATACGGTTACGGCTGGAACGTACCAGTTTTTTCATTTTTATCGACTCTCCCTTGCTCAGGCGCACATTTATCGATCATGGGTTTTCAAGGATATCGATCCCGTTTTCGTACTGGCATCCACGCGCAATACGGCTGATTCTTCCGGATTGGATACCAGGCTTAAAGTTTTTTGGATAAAATCACGGTTTTCATCGAGCACTTCAACATTGGGTAATTTCCAGTGGTAATTGCCGACGTTCGTTTTTAATTTTCCTTCCGTGCGAATGCCCTCGGGAACGACGAGGAAAACGGAACCGGTCGTCGCCGCCAGGGAGACATGCCCGCTTTCTTTCCCTTCGTACCGGCAATTGACGGAGCCATTCACGGATTCGGCATCAATATCCTGCAAGCGGCCGTTGATATCGATCGTTCCGTGCACCGTCCGCAGGTCGGCACGTTCACTGGCGCCGCCATCAATATCAATCGGTCCGTTAACGGTTTCGGCTTCAAGGACATCGGCATGGACGTCTTCAATATCGATGCTTCCGTTTACGGCTTTTGCCGTCAACGATGTGCCGCTTAAACCAGTCATATGCAAATGCCCGTTAAAGGTGTACAACGACAGTTTATCAAAGCGCTCTCGCGGCACATAAACAGTGGCTTCAAGTTTGATCTTTTTCGATTTCGTGTAAAAATGAAGTTTATCTTCAACCGACTCGAACACCGCATCTTCGAGGAAAATACGACGGGCGTCTTCTTCATTTTCCGCCTTGTAGACTTTGGCATTGCATTCGATTTTACCATCTGCTTCATCCCACGGCCGGATATCAATCGACCCATTTTCGAGGGACAAATCAAAGGTTCGTTCCTTCATGTTCGTGTGTTGAAAAATATGATTGATCTCCTGCGCGGAACCGAAGTTGAAATCAAGATCGAGTTCCCTGATTTTATGAACGGTGGAGTCGACAAATTCCGAGAACCAGCGAGCGCCCTCGGATAAAGGCGAGCCTTTGGCACCCTCCTCATCGCGCCTTCTGGATTCATCGTGATGACGGTTGCTTTCTTCCCAATCGATCTTCGTGCTTAAATCCGTACTGGAAGACGTCGGCTCTTCAGCACTTTTGCGCGTGGCTGCTGAACTCGTCGTTTTCTTTTCATTTTCCGGTGACAATGCCCTGATCAGTTTGCTGCCGTCTTCCGGGCTGATTTTTCCCTCTTCAACCATTTGCAAAATCATTTTTCGTTCTTCCATCATGATTTTTCCCCCATTTTCATATTCTTCTTCCTTAATGACGAAACATGGGCAGGTCTGGTATTCGTTTAATTCACGGCGATTTCATCCTTTTCCAATGCTTTCATCCGTTCGTTTTCCCGCTCCAGAATCGGTTTTAGATAACGGGCCGTGTGCGACTGTTCATCCCCGGCGACGTCTTCAGGCGTGCCCGTCGCCATGATTTCACCTCCCCCATCGCCACCTTCAGGTCCGAGATCGATGATATGGTCGACCGTTTTAATGACATCAAGGTTATGCTCAATGACGATGACTGTATCTCCATTATCCACGAGACGTTGCAGCACTTGCAAGAGGCGGCGAATATCATCCATGTGAAGACCGGTCGTCGGTTCATCGAGTATATAGAGGGAACGCCCACTCGTGCGACGGTGCAGCTGCGATGCCAGTTTCACCCGTTGCGCTTCACCGCCGGAGAGCGTTGTAGCCTGTTGTCCGAGTTTAATATACCCGAGGCCGACATCTTTTAACGTCTGGATTTTCCGGTGAATTCTCGGGATGTTTTCAAAAAACACCAGCGCTTCATCCACGGTCATTTCCAGCACTTCGGCAATGTCTTTGCCTTTATAACGGATATCCAATGTTTCGCGGTTATACCGTTTGCCGCCGCATTCCTCGCACTCGACATAGACGTCGGGCAAGAAATGCATCTCTATCTTAATAATGCCATCTCCGCGGCACATTTCGCAACGTCCGCCTTTCACATTGAAGCTGAAACGTCCTTTTTTGTAGCCCCGGACCTTCGCTTCGTTCGTCATGGCGAAGACTTCGCGAATATAATCAAATACACCCGTGTAGGTGGCCGGATTTGAGCGCGGGGTGCGGCCAATCGGCGATTGATCAATGTTGACGACATAGTCAAGTTCACTGATTCCCTTGATTTCCCGGTGTTTAGCAGGCTTTTCCCTGGCGCGATGCAATTTCTGGGAAAGGGACTTGCGCAGGATGTCATTGATGAGTGTGCTTTTTCCCGAGCCGGAAACCCCGGTCACGACATTGAAGACGCCGAGGGGGATATCAATGTCGACGTTTTTCAAATTGTTGGCATCAGCCCCTTTAATCATTAGTTTACGTTCGTTCGGCACGCGACGACTTCGCGGCAACGGTATAAATTTTTGTCCCGACAGGTACTGGCCCGTTAAGGATTCATCCTGATCGATAATATCCTGCGGTGTACCCTGGGCGCTAATATAGCCGCCTTCCACGCCGGCCCCCGGGCCAATATCAACAATGTGATCAGCGGCCAGCATCGTGTCTTCATCATGCTCGACGACGATGACGGTATTCCCGAGATCACGCATATTTTCAAGCGTCCGAATAAGACGGAGATTATCCCGTTGGTGCAAACCGATGGAAGGTTCATCGAGTATATAGAGAACCCCCATCAATGCTGAGCCGATCTGCGTGGCCAGGCGGATCCGCTGGGCTTCCCCGCCGGATAGGGTTCCGGCTGTACGACTGAGCGTCAAGTAAGCAATGCCGACATTGCTGAGGAAACCGAGGCGATTCTGGATTTCCTGGATAATGAGACGTGCGATATGCATCTCCTTGGGAGACAAATCAAGGGAATCCATATAGGCATGCACATCGTTGATAGCCATATCCGTTACCTCGCCGATATGCTTGCCGTTGAGTAAAACGGCGAGGGCTTCATCCTTCAGGCGATGACCATGACACGTAGGGCACGCTTTTCTGAGCATGTAATGTTCCATTTGTTCGCGAATATAATCCGACGATGTAGAGTGGTAACGCCTGGAAACGTTTTTCAACACGCCTTCAAAATAGATTTTCCGCTCTTTCACGACGCCGAATTCATTCTCATGGCGAAAATGGATACGCTCTTTTCTGTTGCCATGTAACAAAAGGTCTCGGTCCTTCTTGCTCAACTGCTCAAACGGTACGTCCATATCGATCCCAAAATGGTCACAGGCAGCTGCAAGCAGTTGCGGATAGTAGTTTGAACTCGTCGGCCTCCAGGGAAACAGCGCGTGTTCCCGTAAGGTGAGCGAAGGGTCCGGAACCGCCAATTCTTCATCGGCTTCCAGTTTGGAGCCAATGCCGTCACAGCTTGGACAAGCGCCGGAAGGATTGTTAAATGAAAATAACCGCGGCTCCAACTCGCCGATGGAAAATCCACAATATGGACAAGCATGATGCTGATTAAACAACACTTCTTCTCCGTCAATCACGTCGATCAACAAGCGACCACCCGATTGTTCCAGACCCGTTTCAAGGGAGCCGGACAGTCGTGCTTCAACCCCTTCTTTTATAATAACCCGATCGATGACGACTTCAATCGTATGTTTTTTATTTTTCTCCAATAAAATGTCTTCGGACAGATCCATAATGTTTCCGTCCACGCGGACACGCACGAATCCTTTCTTCTTTAAATCTTCAAGGATATTCACGTGTGTCCCCTTGCGCTCGGTCACGATGGGCGCGAGGATTTGCATGCGCGTGCGGTCGGGATAAGCCAGCAATTGATCGATCATTTGCTGGACACTTTGCGAAGTAATGGGAATATCATGATTGGGACAATAAGGTGCCCCGACGCGCGCGAATAATAACCGCAAATAATCATAAATCTCTGTGACCGTCCCCACCGTAGAACGCGGGTTTTGGCTCGTCGTTTTCTGATCGATGGAAATCGCCGGTGACAGCCCCTCGATGGCATCGACGTCCGGCTTATCCATTTGCCCCAGAAATTGCCGGGCATAGGAGGAAAGGGATTCCACATACCGCCGTTGGCCCTCGGCATAGATGGTGTCAAACGCCAGTGACGACTTGCCGGATCCCGACAGCCCGGTGAAAACGATCAAGTTGTTACGGGGGATGGTCACATCGACATCTTTTAAATTATGGGAGCGCGCCCCTTGCACGCTAATATTTTCCATAGCCATAGTTACGGTCACTCCATTCTAGAGGTTGGAGGTTAGAGGTTAGATTATGACGTTTTCTTACCCCTTAGTTCGATCAGGGTATCACGAAGTTCCGCGGCTCGTTCAAAATCAAGCAATTTCGCCGCATCTTTCATCTCATCCTCGACTTGACTGATCAAACGTTCTTTTTCATCTTTTGTCATGGCCTTGTCTTTCGGCTTGGCGTAGCTCTCCTCATCTTCAGCGACGACGGTGGCACGGATTGCCTGTGGTACAGCCTTTTCAATCGTTTTCGGTGTGATGCCGTGTTTTTCATTGTAGGCTTCCTGAATCTCGCGCCGCCTTCTCGTTTCATTAATCGCGACTTCCATGGAACGCGTTTCCTTGTCCGCGAACATGATTACTTCTCCGTTTGCATTGCGGGCTGCGCGCCCCATCGTCTGGATCAATGATCGTTCCGCCCGCAAAAATCCTTCCTTGTCCGCGTCCAAAATCGCCACGAGCGAGACTTCCGGAATGTCCAGCCCTTCACGCAAAAGGTTGATGCCGACGATACAGTCGAATTCGCCAAGGCGGAGCTGGCGAACGATTTCCATCCGCTCCAGCGTTTTAATATCCGAATGTAAATATTTTACTTTTATACCGACGCCCTTCAAGTAATCCGTTAAATCCTCGGCCATTTTCTTCGTGAGGGTTGTAACCAACACGCGTTCATTCCTCGTTTGCCGTTCATTAATTTCACCGATTAAATCGTCAATCTGCCCTTCAATCGGCCGCACGTTCACATGTGGGTCAAGCAAACCGGTCGGACGAATAATCTGCTCGACCACCTCGGGGGCGTTTTCTTCTTCGTATGGGCCAGGTGTGGCGGAAACATAGACGGCTTGTGAAAAGCGGTTTTCAAACTCGTCGAATTTCAACGGCCGGTTATCCATCGCGGACGGCAGACGAAAGCCATGATCGACCAACACCTGTTTACGGGCGCGATCCCCATTGTACATCCCTCTCACTTGCGGTAACGTCGCGTGAGACTCATCGACAATCAGCAAAAAATCCTCAGGAAAGAAGTCCAGAAGTGTATACGGCGCCTCGCCCGGTTGCCGGAACGTCAAATGCCGGGAATAGTTTTCGATACCCGAACAAAAACCCATTTCCTGCATCATTTCGATGTCATAGCGTGTGCGTTGCTCAAGCCGCTGCGCTTCCAGCAACTTATCCTGACTCTTCAGTTCTTCCAGGCGCTCCGCTAATTCTTTTTCGATATTGACAATCGCCTTTTTCATTTTCTCTTCACGTGTCACGAAGTGAGAAGCCGGGAAAATAGCGACATGCTGGCGCTCACCGAGCACTTCCCCGGTCAGTGCATCCACTTCGGTGATACGATCGATCTCATCGCCGAAAAACTCCACGCGAATACAATGCTCGTCACGGGAAGCGGGGAATATCTCGACGACGTCGCCGCGAACGCGAAAAGTTCCCCGCGTGAAATTAATGTCGTTACGATCATATTGCACATCGACGAGGTTATTTAAAAGTTCGTCTCTCCCTTTTTCCATCCCCGTTCGCAGGGAAACGACCAAATCACGATATTCTTCCGGTGAACCGAGGCCGTAAATGCAGGAGACGCTGGCGATAATGATCACATCTTCCCGTTCGAATAACGCACTCGTTGCGGAGTGCCGGAGCTTATCGATTTCATCATTGATGCTTGCATCCTTTTCTATAAATGTATCGGATTGGGGAACGTAAGCTTCCGGTTGATAGTAGTCATAATAACTGACGAAGTACTCAACCGCATTGTTCGGAAACAAAGATTTAAACTCGCTGTATAACTGGCCGGCGAGCGTTTTATTGTGAGCGATGACCAACGTCGGTTTTTGGACCTGTTCAATAACGTTCGACACCGTGAACGTTTTCCCCGTTCCGGTTGCTCCCAACAACACTTGATGCCGCTGCCCCGCTGAAACGCCTTCCACGATTTTTTCAATGGCTTCGGGTTGATCCCCTTCGGGCTCATAGGCGGACTCTAGTTCAAATGTATGTGGCAAGGCTCATCCTCCTTTGCTGCCTTCACACTTTTTCTTTAGCAGATAAGTGCAACTAAGGCTTTCGCCATGCTTGGCGATAAGCCAAGTTTTCTTTATCACTATTATAACATAGAAGGCAAAAATCGAACGTTTATTTGCTCATTCCCTCGGAAGGGTGGCATGAACATATTCATCCTGTTCGCCCATGTGTCTCATTTTGATGCAAAAATAACACGCCTAACTCATGATGCTGATCGTCATAGAGTGCCGCTTTTTCCACGCGGCGTTCCCCATTGTGATCCATCACTTCAACACGTCCATAGGCTGGGTTTAGCTGCAACCGTTGATAAAAATCCCATTCCGTATTCACGGGCTCCCCGTGCACCTTCATTATGGTCTCCCCGGGCATAAGATTCATTTTCTCGGCGGGAGACCCTGGCAAAATGCCGAGAATGACCAACCCCTCATCCCTGGGGATAAAATAAAAGGGTTTTTTGCGATCACTGCTGTACTCATAGATCTGCAGGAGACACCTTCCCAGGATCGCCATGAGCACCGCCGGAAGCCACATCCATTCGGGCAGAAAAAATAATGCCACGACAAAAGCGACAACAAGAACACCGAGCCCGAACACTCTCGTGCCGACGCCCTGTAATTTCCTCACCAGGCGTTGTCCGACAACCGATTGCTGAAAACCGACCAGGAAAGGGAGCAATAAGATGGATACATCATCGCTGATGGGCATAAACGGCCACCAGCCTCCTGTCGCAAATGTGTCCCCGGGAACGAGTACGCATACGGGGACGAGCCACATTCTGTCCAGACGCTGACCGCCGATCCATTTCCCTCTTTTACTGAGTAATCTGAGCGGCGAAAACGACTGACGCTTTGCCTGTAAACGAACGAGCAAGCCTTCAACCATCAGGAACGCCGCGATGAGAAGCAAAACCGGCAACGGATCGACAGCCATCTCTCCTCCCCCGGGCCATAAGTGAGAAAGAATCAATGCCAGCCCAAGCGCATATGCCGGGGAAGCGAAACGGGCACCTCCGATTATGATCAGCAAAAGATAAACGACCGTCAGCAGCAAACTAAATGCCAGGTTAAGAACGACGCCGACAGCGACGGCAACAACAGATAAAATGAGACCTGCCAATACCCCCGGCAATAAACGGTGAAAGATTTCATCCCTTATGTTACCCAGTGCCGTATGAAACATCGTGCGTTCTCTGTTTACGCGCCGATAACCGACCCATAACATCGCCAATATGCCTATATACGTCAGCGGATGAATGAAAAAACTGCCAATACCCATCCATAGGTCAGCAAACCAATTGTCCATCATTTGTTCTCCTTTAGCTGCCAAAAAATGAAATACACCCACGGGATGCGGATGTATTTCGACACATAACCTTAAACTTCCTGCTTTTTGCGGAAAATGCCTTAAGATGTTTCCTCGACCAAATGATCGATCGCGGTATTGAGCTGACGATCATTGTCATCATCACGGATTTCATCAACAACCTCACTATGAAGCGTTTGTGCGGTTTCTTCATCGATGTCCCCGCTCTCTTCCAAATCATGCGACTGCTGGAAATCCATGACTGCTTCTTCTGTCTGCTCATCAAAGTATCCGTCTGTCCTGCCCGGATCATACCCTATCCCTTCCAATATATTTTGCGCGCTGCCGACTTGCTCATTATTGTCATCGAAGGTAAGGGTTTCATCCACGGCGAGCGCCGCCGTATAGAAGTAATCCGGCTGGCTTTCTTCAATCGTCGGCTCCACACCGTCTTCATGAATATTATTGCCATCTGAGGTGAGCCACCTGGACATGGATAAATTCATTTCACTGCCATCATCGAATTGAAAACCTTGTTGGACCGTTCCCTTTCCAAACGTCGTCTCTCCAATCAATTCATAACCACCGGCTTCCTGCAACGCAGCTGCCAAAATCTCCGAGGCAGAGGCACTACCCTGGTTAATCAGTGCAGCCATCGGATAATCTTTCTCTTCCGAGAGCGTTGAAGGCGTCTCTATAATTTCCCCATTCGGTTGTTCGATTTGTACGATATTCTCCCCTTCAGGGAGCAACAGACTCCCGATATCCTGCACGCTGTTCAGATAACCGCCCGGATTATCACGGACATCGATGAGTAATCCGTCAATGCCTTCGGATTCCAATGCATTCAACTCTTCTTCAAATTCCTGGGCTGTATCTGTTGAAAATGAAATGATCTCGAGCAATCCGATCGTCTCACCATCCCGTTCAATCGTCTGGCTTTCTACCGACTCCACCGGGATGGCTTCCCGTTCGACTTCAACTTCAAACGTTTCGGAAGCCGAAGGCCTTCCAATACTTAAAACAACGGTGCTCCCTTCCTCACCGCGAATATCCATAACAGCCTCATTCAGGGATTGATCTTCCGTTGATTCTCCATCTATCTCCAGGATTTGGTCATCAGGCATCAAGCCCGCTTCTTCAGCCGGAGATCCCTGAATCGGCGATACGATCGTCACATGGTTGTTGACCATGTTGACTTCAGCGCCAATGCCTTCGAATTCACTGTCCAGGGATTCTTCGAACTGACCCGCCGTTTCCTGATCCATATACACGGAATAAGGGTCGTCCAATTCCTCAAGCATTCCTTCTATGGCACCTTCGAAAAGAGCACTTTCATCAACATCATCTACGTATTGTTCGGAAATGAGGTCATAAGCCTGGTGAACTTTCTCCCAACCCTCGTCCGAAGAGGCCTCACCGCTTACCTCACTCGTCTGCGGGGATGCAGTCGAGTCTTGTCCCTCTTCACCGATAGAGACGCCCGCGATCACACCGCCTGATCCGGCAATAATGATGGCACTCGTTAAGATGACTAGCCATTTTACACTTGCATTCATATCGTCCACCTCGATCTATGCTTATAACTCAATACGCCTTAGCGCCCCTTCCATCCTCATGCGAGCTTATGAAAATTCTGTATATCTTATGCTGGCATCCTTGCTGGCATCCTTTTCCCCATTTAAACACATTTTCATAAGCAAGACAAAAATAAAGAAAACTTGGCTTATCGCCAAGCCTGGCGAAAGTCTTAGTTGCACTTATCTGCTAAAGAAAACGAGCAGGGGAATATCTCCCCCACTCGTTTTATCCTATTCGAGATAACCCATTGGGTTGACTGAATTTACGCCTGAGCCTTCCCAACCCCCTACATGCACCTCGAAATGTAAATGTGGACCGGTGGAACGACCCGTGTTCCCCATGATGCCAACGGGTTCCGAACGGCTGACGGTATCGCCCACCGATACATCGATCGAGGAAAGGTGGGCGTACAGTGTCGTTATCGTTTCACCGTTGATCTGATGAGTCACCATCACCGTATTCCCAAAGCCATTCATGTATCCGGTGTAGCTCACTTCACCTGCTTCCGCAGCTTCGATCGGCACATTCGATCGACCGGCTTCGGGAATGTCAATGCCATTGTGCATCCGACCATTACGCATCCCATACGAAGATGAAAGATCGCCGGTTGCCGGCCAGGCCAGTGTCCCGTTTCCGCCTCCGCTCGCATTGTCATCACCGGCACTGGCCGTTGCAACACTTGTTGATTCAGAGGAGCCGGACGTATCTTCGCTACTTTCTGCACTGCCACTATCCCCTGAATCCCCGGAACTATCGGAGTCACCGGAGTCACTTTCCTCTTCTTCGGTTGCTGCCTCTTCCTCTTCAGCGGCTTCTTCCTCTTCAGCGACCTCTTCCTCTTCAGCGGCTTCTTCTTCTGCCCGTGCCCTTTCACGTTCGCGTTCTTCTTCGCGCTCGATTTCATTCTGTTTGGCTACTTCCTGTTGTTCCAGTATTTCTTCTTCGTTTTCGATTTCTTCAAGGTCAGCGAGCAACTGCTGTTCTTCTTCATCGAGACCGTCCATGACGACTTCTTTTTCTTCCCTTTGTTCATCTAAACTCGCGTTCAATGCTTCCAGTTCGTCCACATGAGATTCCAAGTTTGCTAGATTTTCCTCAACGGCCTGTTTGTTTTCTTCAAGCGACTCATGATCGGCGATATGTTCATCAAGAATCTCCTGATCTTGTTCGGCAATCGTCGACAGGGCATTCACCCGCTCGATAAAATCACCAAAACTTTGCGCTCCGAGCAAGACTTCTATGTATTCAACCGTCCCGCCTCCGCTTTGATACAATGTTACCGCTCGTTCTTTCAACAATTCATCGCGTTCTTCTATACGATCTTCGGTCTCGGCGATGTCTGTTTCCAGTCGTTCGATATCTTCCTCCACGTCTGCAATATTCGCTTCCTTATCAGCAATTTCACCGACGGTGGCGGATATTTCCTCGTCCAGTTCCCGGATCTCATCATCGATTTGAGCGATCGCTTCCTCTACATCTTCTAATTCATCGTCTGTTTCTTCGGCTTCATTTTCAGCCTCTTCCTGCGATTCCCTGATGTCCTCCAGTTCTTCTTCCAAATCATTGACGGTTTCTGCCTGTCCAATGTAAGAAACGTGGAACCAACTTGAGAAGCCGATAAGACAAGCGGCTGCGGTCATTATTGTTTTTTTCGCGACCATTGTTATCTCCCCTCCCTATTATACTTTTAAAAATTTGCGCACGGACATCTGGCTTCCCCACACGCCAACGACGATGCTGATACCGAGCAAGATGAGCGCCAGCTGCCAAACGAGCGGGAATGGCTCGACCATCGTAATAAAAGGAATTTGTACATCGAGAAAACGATACAGATAAAAATATCCGATCATAAGTGATGCCACCGGGATTAATGCCCCAATCACACCGAGCAGCAGCCCTTCTATGAAAAAGGGAAACCGGACAAAACTATTTTTAGCTCCCACGAGTTTCATAATTTCTATTTCGTCTTTGCGCGATATAATCGTAAGTTTAATCGTGTTCGAAATCAGGAAAATAGATGAAAACAACAGGCCGATAATCAGAGCCGCTCCGATGACACGCAGATAATTTGTAACCGTAAACAATTGCGTAAGAATAGATTCCCCATACTCAACCGTTTCGATGGCCGTGTAATCATTCACGGCCGTCGCGAGTGCCTCGGTGTGCTCCGGCGTACTGGCTTCAATGACCAAAGCATCATTCAACGGATTCTCATCGCGGATGCTTTCGTAAACGGCGCCTTCGGAACCAAGGCTGTCGATAAATTGATCGAGCCCCTCGTCCCGGTCAAGGTAAGAGACGTTTTCAACGGCATTGGCAGCCGCGATATCCTGCATCACTTCTTCCTGTTCTTCAGCATCTGTATCCGACTCCAGGAAAGCACGAATCTCAACATCGTCTTCAACCGCAGACACGAGATTATTCATGTTCAAAATCACTAGAGCGAAAACACCGACGACGAAAAGCATGATCGTAACGGCACTAATGGCCGCAAAGCTCATCCATCCGTTTCTTCCGATGTTCTTAATGCCTTCTCTTACATGCCTCGCGAGCGTGTTACGCTTCATAGCTGTAAGCCCCCCGCCATTCATCCCGGAGGACGTTGCCGTCATCGATGGCGATTACACGCTTTTTTAAATGATTGACGATATGGCTGTTGTGCGTTGCCATAACAACGGTTGTGCCCCGATGATTAATGTCTTCCAGAGTCCCCATGATGCTCCAGGCGGTTTCCGGATCCAGATTCCCCGTCGGTTCATCAGCAATCAGAATCGCCGGCCTGTTCACCACCGCCCTGGCCATAGCCACTCGCTGTTGTTCTCCGCCGGACAACTCCCGCGGTTTATGACGGGTTTTGTTCTTGAGCTTCACAAGATCCAACACTTCCATCACGCGCGGCTTTATGCGATCGGGAGGTTCTTCGGTTACTTCAAGGGCAAACGCGATATTTTCAAAGACAGATAGTTTTGGAAACAATTTAAAGTCCTGAAAAACGACACCGATTTTACGCCGCAAGTAAGGAATTTGTTTTTTGGTGAGATCACCAAGGTTTGTCCCATTCACATGAATCGTTCCTTCCGTCGGGACAACCTCTCGGATAATCAATTTGATGATACTCGTCTTGCCGGCCCCGCTCGGTCCGACCACATAGACAAATTCCTCTTTATCGATATGTATATTTATGTCTTTTAACGCTTGTACCCCGTTTGGGTACGTTTTCCCCACCTTTTTCATCTCGATCAAAACGCTCACATCCAGAAAAAAGCTTTCATTCCGTCGATTTGCGACAGCACATATCGACGCAAATCCTTAAACCTTATTATATCATCTTTATCTTTATGAAAAAGGTGTCTATCATTACAGTTTGATTGCAAAAATCTTACAACTAAATAACTAGTCATAGGGCATTCGTCTACATAAAAACGCCTTGCCCTTTGTCGGCAAGACGTTATCACAAGTCGTTTAACCAGCTTCTTCTTCTACGTATTGCGCCACGGCATCGGCTTCTTCACCAGTGACGAGATCCGCGGGCATCGAACCTGGTCCTTCTTCAATCGCGGTCATGACTTCATCCTCGCTATATCCATCAAGCGCCGGTCCTGTACCACCCTCAAAGTCTTCACCGTGGCATTCCAGGCAGTTGTCTTCATAAAGCTCCAAGCCTTCACCGGCATCCACGGTTTCACCGTTATCTTCTTCCTCAGCCCCATTATCGGCTCCGTTTCCATTGTCGCCGCCGACGGGCTCTTGCTCTTCGCCGGCTTCACCACCGCATCCACCGATGATAAAGGCAGCAGTGCCCAAGACGATCAAAGCTTTTTTCATGATGTACATCCTCCTCCCTGTCGATGTTACGTGTACAAAGCTACACACACGAATATTGTACACGTTTTTTAATCCATTTTTAAACCACGGACCGCGTCAGTTGTGTTCCACCCCGGTCGACTTCGGTTAAAATGGCTTGTTTTACTATTCCCTGTTCTTCCGTATTTATGAATGCCTATTTCAGCAGGTAAGAAAGTATAACTTTCTTATCCTGCATAAGTGCAACTAAGGCTTTCGCCAGGCTTGGCGATAAGCCAAGTTTTCTTTATCGTGTCACTTCATGGTGGAGCGTAAGTAGGCATCGATAAATACATCGATGGCACCATCCATCACTGCGCCCGTGTTGCCGACTTCGTAGTTGGTGCGGTGGTCTTTGACCATGTTATAGGGATGAAAAACGTAAGAACGGATCTGGTTGCCCCAGCCTATCTCACCCTGTTCTCCCCGCAGTTCATCCAGTTCTCGCTGTTGGCGTTCAAGTTCTTGTTGATAAAGACGGGCCCTGAGCATTTTCATCGCCTGCTCGCGGTTTCTTATTTGGGAGCGTTCGTTTTGACATTGTACAATCGTTTTCGTCGGGATATGGGTAATCCGCACCGCGGAGTCCGTCGTGTTCACATGTTGACCGCCGGCCCCACTCGCACGGTAAGTGTCCACTTTCAGATCTTCGTCCGCCACTTCGATGTTTACATCGTCATCCATTTCCGGCATCACTTCACAAGACGCAAATGATGTGTGCCGCCGCCCTGACGAATCAAAGGGCGAAATGCGCACGAGCCTGTGTATCCCTTTTTCCGCTTTTAAATGACCATACGCATCCTGTCCCTTAATGAGGAGTGTGACCCTTTTCAGCCCCGCTTCATCTCCGGGTAAATAATCAAGCGTCTCTACACTAAAGCCCCGTTTTTCAGCCCAGCGGGTATACATGCGGAGCAACATGTCCGCCCAATCCTGTGACTCGGTGCCCCCGGCACCGGGATGCAATTCGAGGATCGCGTTCTTTTGGTCATGGGGATCGGAAAGCAACATTCTTAGTTCAAATTGATTTATTTGCTCCGAGAGGTCGCGAATGCCGTTTTCCAAATCCGTTCGCAAATCCTCATCTGTTTCTTCCTGTAAAAGTTCCCAGGAAACGTTTAAGTTATCAAGGTTTTCTTCCAGATCGCGAAACGTATGGACCGTTTCCTTGAGTGTATTGGTTTCATCGATGACTTTCTTCGACGCTTCCTGATCGTCCCAAAAGCCGGGAGCGGTCATCTGTTCTTCCAGTTCCCTGATGCGATTTTCCTTCGTTTCGAGGTCAAAGAGACCCCCTAAAATCGTCAAGGCGATTCGCCATCGTTGTTAATTCCGTTTTAATATCAGCACTATCCATCTTTCTCACCTCTTATGCTGCCCCATGGCAATGCTTGTATTTTTTGCCGCTCCCGCACGGGCACGGTTCATTTCTTCCGGCCTCTTTGGTTTTCCGGGCCGGTTGCTGTTTTTTCGATTTTTCTTTGTCGTTATTGCCATGTACAGCTTTTGACTTGCTTTCATCAGCGACGGCTTCACGTTGCATGTTATTGTTAATGCGCGCTTTGATCACGTATCTGGCTACTTCTTCTTCTATGCTCGCGACCATGTCCTCGAACATGTTATAGCCTTCGAATCGGTATTCGCGGAGCGGGTCGTTTTGGGCATACGCGCGTAAATGAATACCCTGGCGGAGTTGTTCCATCTGGTCAATGTGATTCATCCATTTGCGGTCAACCGCGCGCAGCATAACGACTTTTTCGAACTCGCGCATTCTTTCTTCGCCGATCTCCGCTTCTTTCGCTTTATAATTCGCCTCCATTTTCCCGTAAACCAGTTCGTCGATTTCATCCGGCTCCAGGCCGTAGAGGTCATTTTGCGTCACGTCTCCGTTATAGAGAACCGTCCTGTTCAATTCCGAAATCAAGCCTTCGATATCCCAGTCTTCCGGAACTTCTTCTTCGGGTGTAAAACGGGCGACCGTACGTTTGATGACGCTTCCCATCATCTCCAGGACATTCTCTCGTAAATCATCGGATTCCAGTACATCCATCCGTTGTTCATAAATAATATCCCGCTGTTCCCGCATGACATCGTCATACTGCAGGATTTGTTTTCGGGCATCAAAATTATGCCCTTCTACCCTTTTTTGGGCTTGCTCGACAGCACGGCTAACCATACGGCTTTCCAGCGGCGTATCTTCTTCCATGCCTAATTTATTGAGCATGTTTTGCATGTTCTCCGAACCGAAACGACGCATGAGCACATCTTCCATGGACAGGTAAAACTGGGAAACACCCGGGTCACCTTGACGTCCGGAACGGCCCCGTAACTGGTTATCGATCCGGCGGCTTTCATGGCGCTCCGTTCCGATGACAAAAAGACCGCCGAGGTCGGGAACACCTTCGCCCAATTTAATATCCGTTCCGCGACCGGCCATATTTGTAGCGATCGTAACGCCATTCTTTTGACCGGCTTCTTTAATAATTTCCGCTTCATTGGCGTGGTTTTTGGCGTTTAGAACATGATGGGGGACCCGTCTTTTCCTCAACAATTTGGACACATGTTCAGACGTATCGACGCTGGCAGTCCCGACGAGGATCGGTTGTCCCCGCTGATGAATCTCCTGGATATCATCGGCGACGGCTTTGAATTTGGCATCCATCGTCTTATAAATGAGATCGGACCGATCTTCCCTGACAATCGGTTCGTTCGTCGGGATACCGATCACATTCATGTTGTAGATGTTTTGAAATTCTTCTTCTTCCGTCTTGGCCGTCCCGGTCATGCCCGCGAGTTTTTGATACATGCGGAAGTAATTTTGGAACGTAATCGAGGCGAGCGTCATGCTTTCCTTTTGAATCGGGAGTTGTTCTTTGGCCTCGATCGCCTGGTGAAGGCCATCCCCATAGCGACGTCCTTTCATGAGGCGGCCGGTGAACTGGTCAACGATCACGACTTCCCCGTCTTCCACCACATAATCATCGTCACGATTCATGGCGCGATGGGCCTTGAGCGACTGGTTAATATTATGGGTGAGCTGTACATTCCCCTGATCGAATAAATTATCCGTGTTGAAGTAGTTTTCTGCTTTATTCACGCCTTCTTCTGTCAGACGGACATTCTTCGATTTTTCCTCGAAAGTGTAATCATCTTCTTCTCTTAGCATTCGTACGAAAGCGTCTGCCTGCATATACATCTCCGTCGATTGCTCGACCGATCCGGAAATAATAAGAGGGGTTCGCGCTTCGTCGATGAGAATGGAGTCCACCTCGTCAACGATGGCATAATGAAGGGGCCGCTGCACCATTCGTTCTTTATACAGAACCATGTTGTCACGCAAATAGTCAAAACCAAATTCGTTGTTCGTGCCATACATGACATCACAGGCATAGGCTTCCCGTTTTTCATCCTTTGACATGCCTTTCTCGTTAAGACCGACGGTAAGGCCGAGAAAACGGTACAAAGTGCCCATATCTTCACTGTCACGACGAGCAAGATAATCATTTACGGTAACGATATGGACACCACGGCCTGTTAAGGCGTTCAAATACACCGGCATCGTCGCCACGAGTGTCTTCCCTTCCCCCGTCTTCATTTCCGCCGTATCACCGTTGTGGAGGACAATACCCCCCATCAACTGAACCTGGTAAGGGGTGAGGCCGAGTACCCGCGTGGAAGCTTCCCGCACGACCGCGAAGGCTTCCGGAAGAAGACTTTCCAGATCTTCGCCGCCATTGTAACGCGCTTTGAAATTTTCGGTTTTACCCGCCAAGTCTGTGTCGGAAAGCAATTTCATCTCATCGGCATAGCCTTCAATTTCATCTACGGTTTTTTGCATTTTTTTCGTTTGCCGTTGGTCGGTATCACCAATGACCTTTTTTATTAAACCGATCATTGTATTATCATCGTCCTCTCAATTACGAATGACTTATATCATTTAATCGCGTTAAGCAGTATCTTTGCATACACTTTGGTTTTTATTTTATCAACTTGTCTTCCTTCTTACAAATCCTGAACCTCTAAAGAAAACTTGGCTTATCGCCAAGCCTGGCGAAAGCCTTAGTTGCACTTATGCATGATAAGAAAGTTATACTTCTTATCTGCCCCAAAAAAAAAAGCTCCCCACCGCAAGCAGTGGGTAAGCTCTTCGAAGACCTTTGTATATTTTTTATGCTTCCGGTTCGATCAGGCCGTAGCGCCCGTCTTTTCTGCGATAAACCACATTCGTATCTCCATTCACGGCATTGGAGAAGACGAAAAAGGAATGTCCGAGCATATCCATTTGCAGAACGGCTTCTTCCGCGTCCATCGGCTTAAGGTTGAAACGTTTGGTGCGCACAAGTTCAACGCCGGTATGATCGTCTTCTTCCGACCAGCCATTCTCCAGTTGCGTCACACCCATTTCACTTTTAAATACATCTTTAGTGCCGCTTTGCCTGAATTTGCGGTTCACTTTCGTTTTATGCTTACGGATTTGTCGTTCCAGCTTCTCTACGACGAGATCAATGGCGGCATACATATCCGCGTGATCCTCTTCGGCACGCAGAAGAAGTCGAGACATGGGGATCGTAACCTCAATGCTATGTTGAGTATTTTGAACGTGCATTTTCACGTGAACATCAGCGACCGGAGGAGTATCAAAATACCGCTCCACCTTGCCCACCTTTTTCTCCACATAGTCTCGTAATGATGGTGTTACCTCCATGTTTTCTCCACGGATATTGTAATTCATCATCCAAACTCCTCCTTTCAGATGTATACTTCTCTATTCCTCTTTTTCATTCCTGCTAAAACGACAAAATTGTGTAGAAAATGTGTGGACGATTAATCGTGAAAATAACCCCGTCTTACCATGCACGAAACAGAAGCGGAACATAAGTGAATTTTACTTTATTTCATCAATCTCTCTGTTTCTCTCGGGAACATCTTTCCGCCATCCAACTTTCCATTGCCTTCTATGTGCAAAATTTGTCAAATCAATGTGCATACCTTAAAAATCGCCAGTTGGCATTAAACGAAAAATATGATTCACTACTTTTACCGGAATCACCGTATTTTTTATATTAATTCCTGCGAATTGAGTCTTCGTTCCACCCCCTTTCTCCATATCGCCACGTTTTGAATCCCCTTAGTTAGAAACGGTGATTCCTGTACTTACAGCAAATGTGGTACAATGTTGACACGTATGATGCTGAGGAGGAAGCGGTTGTTCAAATGAAAAATATAATCGGCTTCTTAACATTGAGTATAGCGTTAATATTAACCGCCTGCAATAATGATGATGATTCGAGCGAAGAAAAAATACCCGCTGAAAACGATAAGTTCGGGGAACAGCATGACAAGACTTCCGAAAACGGCGACGACATCATAAACATCCTCGAGCAATCCGTCGGAGCGATGAGCGACATTGACAGCTTCGCGGTCGATATGAATACGGCACAGGAAGTCAACGTTAATGACGAGTCTTTTACCACTGAAACCGAGGCGAATACAGAAGTGACGCTTGAGCCGTTTGCCTATTATGAAGAGGCCGCCGTCGTCGATGATGAAGGCACGGAAACGATGAATACAGAGGTTTATTTTACCGATGATGGTTTTTATACTTACGAAGCATTTTTGGATGAATGGATGATATTACCCGAAGAAGTGGAAGCAGATATCAGGACATTGCATACGCATCAACGAAACCCTGAGCGACAATTGGAATTGCTGATGGCACAGGTGGATGTTGACAACATGTCCGCCGAAGACCATGGCGATCACTACGCAGTCACGGTTAGCGGAGACGAAGAGGGTTTGCTGGAAGTGGCCGCGATGATGATCGACAACCTTGATGGCGGCATGGGTATGGTGGTCGAGGACATTATGTCCCTGGTTGATGTCAATGAAATCAACTATGAGATTCTTATTGATAAGGAAACGCATTACTTTCAGGAATTCAATGCCCAGATAGATATGGATGTAACAGTAGAAGAAGGACAAAGCGCCGCTTCACAACAAGTCATCACGACAACGTACGACGCTTTCAACGACATCGACGAGATCACCATCCCCGAAAACATACGCGAAAACGCTGAAGAAGTTGATTTTGAACAGGAGTTGGACGGAGAAAACGAGTGAAGGAATGCGTCTAGGTCTGATATGGCATGGATCATGCCCCGGGGCAGGGTGGATCGGCCTGAGAGGGACAAAAATCACGTTTCATACCCCGAATTAAGGGTGGTGCGCTCTCTGAGGGACGAAAAACGCCTTTTCATACCCCAAGCGAAGGGCTGTACCCTCCCTGAGGGACAAGACGCGCTTTTTCATACCCCAAATCAAGGGTGGCGCGCTCTCTGAGGGACGAATAGCGCTTTTTCATACCCCAAACCAAAGACGGTGCCCTCCCTGAGGGACAAGACGCGCTTTTTCATACCCCAAACCAAAGACGGTGCCCTCCCTGAGGGACAAGACGCGCTTTTTCATACCCCAAATCGAGGACGGCGCCCTCTCTGAGGGACGAAAAACGCTAGTTTGACCCGACGTTATTCTCTCCATGTTTTTGAGGCCATTGACGGAACAAAATGCCAAACTATGGCGTCGGGACTATTATCATACTTTATCGATGTTTCCATGCTAATAGGTGTAATCCACCCCCGCCGCTCCCGCTAAGTCTCCGAAAGCGTCGCCTCTACAATCGTCCGCCACCGTTGAAAAGCCGGGAGAGTTTCTTTCGTTATATACGCGATTTTTTCGATGGGGTCTGTGAGAGAGGGAATATCCTGACCGATATAGATGTGCTGTTGAAACTGCTCCCATTCCTGGGCGCGCTCCTCTTCCTGGCCAAAGATAATCCGCATCGTCATATTTTCTTCGCCGAAGCGCTCAAACCCTGCGATCGTTTCGCTTAAGAGGCCATCCCCTTGTTCTTCATGCCCATCCCGGTAAAATTGCACAACCAGCGCTAAGGCCTCAACAACTTGATCGAGCCAATCCTTATACTGTCGTAAAAAGTGCTGTTGTTTTATCGTCAAAGCTTCCAAACCAAATCGCTCCTTTCATCTACTACCAGATTATCATAAAGTCTTAGTTGCTAAAGAAAACTTGGCTTATCGCCAAGCCTGGCGAAATGTCACGATTATACTTTTTGCGCTAAATCAGTTGTTTTCATGGTAGATGGTGGCTACGGGCAGCGTAGCCACATTGTTTCTTATCTGCTAAAAAAATACAACCACCACAGGTTGCATTTCTAGTGTTTCTTATCGACATAAAAACCTTCTGTTGCCGGCAATACATAAGTGCTCGCATATTGAGTTTCCACGCGCACGTGCCTACGGGCTTGTTTCAGATCACGGCCAATGCGGGCTTTTACTTTCTGCAATTTTTCTTCGATCTGTTCATTCATGCCTGCGATTTCCGTGGCTCGGCTCAAAGTTTCATCCGTAGCGGAAGGCGATTTGAAAGTAGCTAACAACAGAGCTCTTTTTTCCAGTAAAAAATCAATAATGTCCAGATAATCCTCCCGGGCTTGTTCGTCCGGGGGCAGAGGTTGCTGCAGGTGGTCCGACAATTCCTTTGTCACTTTATAAAGAACAGCAAGCCCGGCCATCAGCCACCGACACCCGGGGTATGCCTTTCTTTACGATCGATGCGAATGACTTCTTTCCATGTATCACGAAATTCGGTCATGATCGTTTCCGCATCTTCCAGTGCACCTGCATCATTGTGAATATTTGCCCGCACAAGCGCATCATGGACAAAGTCGTACAGTTGAATCATTTGCTCCGTCGTTTCATTCTCTCTACGAAGGGTCACCATCAACTCACGGACGATCATTTGCGCCTTTGTGATGTTGATATTTTTCTTTTCATGATCACCCGTCTCAATGGCCCTAGCGGAGACCCGCATGAATTTCAGGCAACCGTTGAAGAGCATTAAGGTGAGTTCTCCGGGTGAAGCTGTTTGTAAGGCATTTTGTTGATAAGCGTTCTGTTGTTTGCCGACATAGTTCATCTAACCACTCTCCCGCTGCATCATTGTCCATCACCAAACATGAAATTATAGAACATTTGGCTTTGGTTGTTCGCCTCGGCAACGGCTTGTTCCATCGCCGTAAACTGACGCCAATAACGGTCTTCGATTTGTTCAAGACGACGATCAAAATTCTCAATCCTGTCATCCAGCTGATCGATCTCGCGGCCCAGCACAAACTGGTGATTCTGGTGACGCCCAAGAGAGCCTCCCGCTTGCCGGGAAATCTCATCTTCCATGTCATTAACCGTCGCGCGCAAATTTCTGGCGATGCCGTTTTCTGTCCCTGTCTGGGAAAAAAAGTTAAACGCACCTTCGGGGTCTTCTTCAACCACCGATCGCAATTGTGATTCATCCACTTCCAGCCTGCCCCGCTCCAGGTAATCATTCGACGTAGTTATCCCTAAATCACTCAAATGCTGAATATCGGACCCTTCCACATTGACCGTTTCATACAGATTCGAGCGCATCTGACTCATAAAATTTCCCAATTGACGATCATGGCTCAACAAGCCACTTTGCGCCTGTTCCTCCCAAAGTCCAATTTCATGCTCTGTCATGTCGCGGCGCTGCTCATCGGTAAGCGGAGGATACTCACGGTTTCGCGTTTCTTCAAGTTGTCCGTGAACCTCTGCCAACAGGCCATTATACTCCTCAACAAATTCCGTGATGTTCTCCACGATGGTATCTGTGTCAACAGACGATGATACGCTAACATCCTGGGCAAATTCGTCATGAAGGGTCATCGTTAAATGGCCGAGGGAAAAAGTATTGGATTGACGTTCGGTTTTCAGGCCATTTACGGTAAATTGAGCGTTCTGCGCGCCTTGCTCTTCCTCGTTGCCCAGCTGAAGAAATTCGGTGAAAAAGCTTCCTTCATCGAAAATTATTTCATTGCCGCCATCAGGATTAAACACACCCGTTTCCGTCCGGGAAACCGACACCTGATCGGCATGTTCATCGTAAAAAGCTTGAATGCCAAGGGCACTGTTGTTAAATTCATTGAGAACATTTTCCAAATGATCGTCTCCTGTGATAAACCCTTCGTGGCGAACGGTTCCCCCGTCTTCCCCGAAAGTCTCGGCACCGGTGAACATGAAGCGTCCTTCGGTATCGTTATCGACATATTGCACCTCGACGCGAGAGGCGTTCGCGACCGGTCCCGCGAAGGTCAGCGTTTGTTCATCAGGCTCGAGCAATACCTCTCCCTCTAACGGTTCTCCGTCAGTGACCACGTTATGGGACTCGCCATCGACGCGGACGATCATGGGGTGTTCGCTGTTTACCCCTATGTCTTCCCCGAAAGTAAAGGTTGTTTCATTCCCGTCTCCGCGCAGAAGCTCGGTCTGGACCGTTCCTATCTCCCAATTTAATGATTCCGCTTCTCCCAACGGCCGCGAGGGATCGAAATCCGCATGATCTTCGCCGATTTCTCCATCACTACGCGTGACAGCCGCGCTTGCCAACTGCTCAACATCGGAAACGGTATATTGTAAATTCTCCGTACCGGAAGATGATGTCACAGAAACGAGGTCACTATTCGACGATGTCCCGGTACGGGACAGAAAATTACTGGGCGTCAAAAGGCGATCAAAGACGGATTGTTCGAAGGCGTTCACTTTGGTATTCAGTTCCCGATATGCGTCCACTTGCCAATTTTTA
Source organism: Natribacillus halophilus (assembly GCF_900100185.1). Taxonomy (GTDB): domain Bacteria; phylum Bacillota; class Bacilli; order Bacillales; family Marinococcaceae; genus Natribacillus; species Natribacillus halophilus. The sequence goes on from NZ_FNEN01000002.1 coordinate 201,727, forward strand.
AAGGTTTGTTCCTGGACATATTTGTCCTGAGGCGCTCTTTCGGCACGCATCAAATCGGCCACCATTTGATCGATATCCATGCCTGAAGCCATACCCGCTATTCTCATGCCACATCCTCCATTATAAAATCCTGTGCGTGTATGCTTGCTTTTACTTATTATTTAAAGTTGTTCATCAACGATGAGCCCGACCTGTTTCAAAATAGCTGCGGTCATGTCGAGCAGTTTTTCCGGCGGCACTTCACGCAAAACATCCTCGGAGAAGCGGTCGATAACATGAACGTGAATGCGGCCCAAATCTTCGTGAATGTTAAACCGCAGTGATGTCGGTGTTGTTTCGAGCAAACCGTTCATTTCTTCCACATAAGCATCGATTTGCCCACGGTCAGGCACATCCCGCTTCTTATCTTGCAATTGCGCGTGTTCATTTGCCAATGCCTTAAAACGCTGCAGATGAAAAGTGGCTTCCGCTCCTGTAGACGGAATTTGACTCGAATGCATCCCCACTCCCTCCCTCTCGTTTTAACCGTTCGACTCGAGAGCAATGACCGCATCCAGACGTTCACGTAAACGTCGTAATGAAGGCAGCAAAATAAGTTCCATCATCTCTCGCGCCCGCCGGTACTGTTCCAGTTTAACCGCCACTGTTGCTTCTTCGAGTCCGCGCTTCACACGAGTGAAGCGCGCTTTTATGTTCCCTTGGTCACGGTAGCTTCCTACTGCCAACCCGATCCCCTCTAACTGCTCATAACATATCACCGCATGATCGAGAGATTGCAATATTTGCTCCTTGTCCCCTGTTTCCAGTAAACGCAAACTTTCCGCCACCCCGTCCATTAATTCATCACTGGCACAAAGCACTCTTCTTAAAACACCGCCATTGGTCATGGCTTTTCAACTCCGCGTTTATATTGTCATCCTACTTCTTTTATCGGTCAGACGCGGGCAATGTTTAACTGATACTATTATCTTTTATTTCAATATTTTTGGTATAATGGCTTCAAAAGTGACCTTTTATCTATTATAATTGTATTAATACCAAAATAAGGAGAATAGACATATGACCCAAACAATACGAGCGACGTATCGGGTAAATGCAGAAACGATGGCCATTTTATCTGCGGAAAATGGTTCATATATTTATGAACGGGAACAGGAGATTTTTCAATGTCAGGAACGCCCACTGCAAATTATTCGCAAATCGTGCCTGGACGGAGGGGCATCGTTCGCGGGGAGAATAGATGCAGTGCGGCATAAAACAAAACTATCAAAAAAACTGCCCATCCCCATAAATGTGTCTGAAAATTGGTATGCTTTCCCGACAGCCGGCCTGCGGGACTACGATTGTTACTGGATCTTTTATCATCATATTGATAAAATTGAAGCGACCAACCGTAAATGCTGTAACATTTATTTTCACGACCAACAATGGCTTCCCGTCAAAAAAAGCCTGTACACGCTGCGGACACAAATGCAACGGACAGGCTGGGTGATGTCCCTGTTTCTCACCAGTTAAGCTAACCACCGCGCAGCCACTCCAGTTCGATGACTCGTTTTACGGCATGCGTGCGGTCGTTAGCCTCCAGTTTTTTCGTGAGTTGACTGACATGATTATTGACGGTTGATACCGATAAATAATCATCTTCGGCAATTTTGCGATTGCTTTTGCCTTTTAGAATAGCATCGAGCACCCGGCATTCTGAAGCGGTTAAGCGCGCATACGCTTTCGCGTAATCCAGGTATAGAGCTTCCTTATCCTCCTCGTCAATGATAAAAGGATCCCTTCCATCGTCATCGGATTTCGTTTGGACGACTTCCACCATCTCCGCTTGTATCTGCGGGTCCACATAGGTCTTATACCCCTGTGCAGCCGAGAATTGTTGTACCATTTGCCCTGAGGACCGGGTGACTGAAAGGAAAATGTCCACTTCAGATTTAACCGCTTTCTCAAGCAAGCGGGAAACCTGCGGAGAAAGCTCTGCACATAAACGATAAATATTGGCTAATGCATGCAAAAACCCGCTTTCCAGCAAACGGAAACTTTCATCCAGCGATAATACAATAACTTCCTCTCTATTCTCAGGCTGCTCGCGGGGTAAATGTTCATGGAATTCTGCCTGATAACCGCTCGTCTGTAAAGCTGTAAGCAAACATTCTTTCCTTCTGTTTTCGCCAAGCTGAAGCCATAAGATTGGCCCCTGCATCACGATTTTATCTCCCGAACGCATTCGGGTAGTGCTCACCATCAAAGGTTTCCTCCTTCATATGTACCAATTAAATAAACGTTTGTTTAATAAGTAGCTATCGCCGTTTCTCCCCCTTTCCATTCACAAATATTACCAATGATTGCACTAATCAGCAAGGGACTATAATCAATTAAAACAGAATGAGCACTATTAAAAACATGACCTTATACCCAGAAAATTAAGCAAACCATAGCGGCTTGCTAACTTAAAAAATCGATAAGACTCGGTTGGATAATGCGTGCCCCTGATGCAAACGAGGCTTGATGTACGCTTTCCCGGGTAACGAGCTCCGTGATCACTTCCGCGATGTCTGCATCCTCATTGTCGGACATGATCCGTGTAGCGATAACGTTCTGTTCGGCCAGGCGATCTTCGATCATGGCCACCCGGTTCATCCTTGCGCCGACTTCCGCCTCAGTGCGCAATGTTTCGTCCACGTGGCTGTCAATGGTAGTTAAAAACGCATCAAGTTCTTCATCCGACGTCTCCGGATCCATCAGCTTATTCTCCAGTGCCCGCAAATCAGCAAACATATCTTCACCAAACACTTGCCCGGCCTCCACATTGATCGGAACTTCAACACCAGCCATCAATTCAACCGTTACAGTATCCGTGTCCGTTGGGAACGTCTCTTCTGCTAAATTTACCGGCGGATTCCTCGAATCCGTCCCATTAAAAATATATTTATTGTTCACTTGTGTATTCGCCAAGTCTTCGATATGGGTGATGAGTTGACCGACTTCCTCGGCCATGTTCATCCGCTGGGTTTCATCGTACGTATCATTGGAGGCTTGAACCGTCATCTCCCGAATGCGCTGCAGCGCCTGGTTCACTGTATCCAGAGCGCTATCTGTGCTTTCCAGCCAGGCATTCGCTTCTGATGTATTTCGCTGAAATTGTTCGATGCCACGAAGTTCCGTGTGATACTGCATCGCGCTTGTTGCCGCCACCGGATCTTGTGACGGGCGGTTGATCTTCTTTCCGGTAGAGAGCTGCTCCTGGAGGTTGGCGAGTTTGCCGTAATTGTTTTGTATGTTCGTTAACGTTTGGCTGGAAATCATCGATTGTGTGACGCGCATTTCTTTCATCTCCTCTTATTAACGGCCGACAATGCCCATCTGATTGATAACCCGATCCAGCATTTCGTCAATGACTGTTATTTGCCGGGAAGCGGCATTATACGCATGTTGAAACTGAATCATATTCGTCATTTCCTCATCGAGAGACACACTGCTCACCGATTGCCGGTTCATTTCAATCGTATCGCGGCGAATCTCCGACGTTTCATCCATTCGCCGAGCCTCATTTACATTGACGGCCATTTCGCCGATGATACTCTGGTACTCTGCTTCCATACCTGAGGTATCTTTCACATTAGCAAGATCGAGAGCGTTGGAACCATCGCCGGCGTTTTCGCTCTGAGCGGCTGCGATCAAATCCGTATCATTCATAATTGCGGGATTCACGCTCATCTCACCTTCATCATCCGCCAAAAAGAAATTCAATCCTGATTCGCCATACAAGTCCATACCCTCGTTGTGAATCTCATTAAATTCCGTCATAAAACCATCCATCATGGCTTGCAAACGGTTGAGGACATGCGGGTAGCTGCCATTGCCTTCCCCGTCGCCATATGTATCTACAAGCGCACCCAGCTTTCCGCTATGTTCTCCCAGGATGTCAATGCCTTCTCCAAAAGTAAGCTCTGTCACCCGGCCTTCATCATCGTCCCTTTCTACAGAAAGCTCAAGGTGCCCTTGCCCTTCGTCTCCACCCTGCACAATGGCTATGCCGTCCTCCCCGCCGAGACGATTACCCTCTTCATCAAGCGCGTAGATGGTTACTCGCCCTTCTGCTATGGCATGGGCATTCGCGCCCGGGTCTTCCTGAACAACTTCGATTTTGACAGACTCGGACAATTCGTCAACGATTCGATCACGCTGGTCATACAGATCATTCGGCACTTGCCCTCGAGCCTCTATACCGGCGATATCTTGATTTAAAGCATCAACTTGCCGAAGCAGGCCATTAACGACATCCACCGTCGTGTCAATCTCCTCGCCCCATCCACTTTGTGCCGTTTCCAACGAATGAATCATGTGATTGTATGTATCGGCAAGCGCTGCTGCACGCTGCACGGTGACCTCCCGCGCGCTGGGGTCATCAGCATTGGCGGACAGATCCTGCAACGAACCCCAGAGCTCATCCATCACCTCTGCCAATTGTCCCGATTCCGACTGTTCATTCATTATGTCTTCCATGCGTTCCAACGTTTCAAGCTTTTTATCCCAGTAACCGGCATTCATATTCTCTTCTCGATATTGGGCGTCGAGAAAATGTTCACGGATACGCTGAATCGATTCGGCTTCCACGCCTGTTCCTACTTGCCCGGGGATGGAGGGGGCATTTTTACCCGGTGCCGGATATGCCTGTGAAGCGTTAAAATTCACACGTTGACGCGTATAACCTTCTGTGTTGGCATTGGCAATATTATGACCTGTCGTTCTTAATGCTGATTGCTGGGCCATCAACCCTTTATAGGCTGTTTGTAAACCGTGAAATGTAGAGGTCATTTTCAAAGGCCCCTTTCGGATTTTTAAGCTCTCGAATCGATGGCGGAATACCTTTCATATCCATTCGATACCTTGGCATCGGCCGCCGATGTATACGTGATGAAACCTTCTTCACGTTGAAGTGCGTCCAAAGTTGCCCGCACGATTACGAGACCGTCTTCCAGCAATTGTTGATTGAGTTCATTTTTGGCCCGTAAATCATTGAGACGTGTTTGTAGATTTTCCCTCGCGCCCTCAATATCCCGCCGTTCTTGTTCCGGGAGGTAAGGCAACCATTCCGCAATCGGTGCGTTCCGTTCCAGGTGGGGGCAATACCGTTCGATTAAGGCTGAAACGATACTCATACGTTCCGCCTCCAGTTGCCGAAGCACTCGCCTCTCCTCTTGTTCGAAACGGACGATCTCTTCAAGCGCCTGCCGGTCGGCCTTCCCGATGGCTGTCATCTTCTGTCCGGCAAGCGTCAACAAGTACTCGTGATGTTGACGAAGCCGCTCGATCACTTCTTTCAGTCCTGCAATCTCACTCATCATTCATCCCCCGTTTATTCGCTCCAGTATTGATAAAACCGATGGGCGACCTCGCGTTCATCGACTCTATACTGGCCGGCATCAATGTCCTTCTGAAGGGCGTCAAGCTTCGCCTTGCGAGCGTCATCTATATGGCCAGTCTGCATCTCCTTTGCCGTTTGCGAAATCTCGACTTGATCCTGTTTGGCTTCCCTCGGCTTCTGTGCCTGTTTCAACTGCTCCGCAGATTGCTTGTATGGCTGGAATATCTGGTTGGACGGGTGGATCTTCATCACAATGACCTCCTCTCATTCTTTTGTTCGCGCATAAAGCGGTCGTTATAATATGCGGTATTCGAATATGTCTCTTTTGTATTGTATACGTCGGCAATCTCTTCCTGCAATCGTTTTTCACAAATACTACATAGCCGGCCATTACGAGTCGATTGCCCGCAAAAATCACAAGGCGTGTGAAAATTGGGGAGATCGGTGGGTTGCAACCGTCCCTGCCGGATAAATTCGAGAATGTCCGCCTCTGAAACGCCGGTATCGATCACCGTTTCCATAATCGTCGCGGCTCTATTAGCTTTTAAAAATTGGTATACCGTCTGGAATCGTCTTTCCCTGGCTTGATGACAATGCGTACATATGGAAAGTACCGTCTTCATATATAACGCTCCACACTCTGAGCAGTTTGCTGGTTCTGCCATCCATAAGCCTCCACGAACAAATTGTATTCATTACATTATATCGGACAGTTTGCGGAAATGTTTAATCCGCTTTGCTCAACTTCGGGCTACCGTAAGTGCAGATACCTGCCCCGCGCCATGATGCAACAAGGGGATGGCCGCTTTCCGCAAGGTGGTGCCTGTCGTGTAGATATCGTCAATAAGCAATATGTGTTGACCGGTTAGACTTTTTACGTCTTCACGGACGGCAAAAGGACGAACATGTCCGCGCAAGCGACCATGGCGGGAACGCTTGCTTTGTTTCGCTTCATCGACCCTTCTCATGAGTAAAGGTTTGTAAGCCACCGGAAGGTATTCGGCAAGGGCTGCTGCCTGATTAAAACCACGTTCCTGCAAGCGCTCTTCACTAAGCGGAATCGGCACCGGAATGCTTTTTTTAAAATACTTTCGATAGGTTTGCTTTAAGGAGTCCGCGAACATTTTCGCGAGTTCAACATCCCCGCGATATTTATAGGCGCTGAGTACTTCCTGAAGATGTTCATCATACAAAAACAGGGAAACATTGCGCGTGAGCAAGCCGGACCAGTTTTTCGTTTTGGCCCAACGCTCACAATCGCCGCAACTTTCGGTGACCGGGAGCGGGCGACTACAGTGTACACACCAGGGAGCGGTCAACGGTCGTAATTTTTCCTGACACTCATCGCATAACATTGGCTTTTTCCATGAGAACAACGCTTCCCAACCGGCATTCGTGTTCAAGGGAGACAAACATTGCAGGCAACGGTCATGCCTCATCTTGATGCTCCCCTCGATTCATCGCTAAAATTTGCTTTCGACAACGGTTCATGGCTTTCGTTTTGCCATAGTGGAAAAAAGTGACGGTTCCATGGGGATCATCAGCGCTACGCCCAGCCCTGCCGGCTATTTGTACAAGCGCGGATTCAACGAACACGTCATCTTCCGCGCCAAGGACAACAACGTCGATCCCATAAATGGTGACCCCTCGCTCCAAAATGGTCGTTGTGATGAGCAGCGGCATCTCTCCATCCCGAAAACGTTTAACGATTTCTTTTCGCTCGGGGTCACTCGCGTGTACACTCACGATCGATGTTTCTTTTTTCTGTAAAATTTGGTGCAACTGCTTGGCCACCTGAACACTCGGGGCAAAAATGAGCGCCTGCCTTCCACTCGTGAGCTGTTCATCCACCCATGCGGAAAAAACAGGGCTCAAATGCTCACGCGCGAGCGCTTTTCGCCAGTTTCCAGCCCATTGAAATTCCGGAACGGGCAGGGGGTAACCGTGGAATCGACGACTCACTTTCACTACTGCCTTTTCTTTTTCACATTTTTTCCGCAAGCCTTCATCCGGTGTTGCCGTTAAATAAATGAGCACCGCCTGCTTTCGCGTCGCATTTTTGACGGCATACGCCAAGCTTTCGTCATAGCGATAAGGAAAAGCGTCCACTTCATCGATAATGGCTACATCAAAAGCATCCTGAAAACGCCGGGTTTGGTGCGTGGTGGCTACAACGAGTTGACCGTAAGCAAGGCGTTCCGGGCTGCCGCCGTATAAACTTGCCAGTGTCGTCGTCGGAAACGCTCGCCTTAAACGTGGCTCAAGCTCAAGGACGACGTCGGTTCTCGGCGTCGCTATGAGTACACGTTTGCCTTCCTCCAGCCCACGGGCAATGCCGGGAAATAACATTTCGGTTTTCCCGGCCCCACAAACCGCCCAAACTAAAAGTTTAGCGGCCTTATGTTGCATGATGGTCTCCGTAATTCGGTCGGCTGCACGTCGTTGTAAAGGTGAAAGTTCTCCTTGCCAGGCTAATACGTCATGTCGCCTCTCTTGAGCGGAAAAGACCGGGCCTCCCCATCTGAAAAGCGGCGTGCATGTTGTCACGCGCCCCATCATGACACAGCGACGACAATACAAACAGGGGCCATTACACCACGCGCAATCATAACGGGCAAACCAATCCTTTTTAGTATTCCCGCACCGTTGGCACTGGTGACGACTGCTTTTGCCGCGCTTAATCCCTGCTTGTAAATAAACGTAACCGCTGCGTATAAACGATTCGATTTGCGTATAAGGAAAAGGAAATTCATCGGGCAGCAACGCCCGTCCGGTCAATAATCCCTGCAGTTCGAGGTGAAGGTCGGAAAGAGGTTCGGAGGTTTCTTGAAGTGATGGCGGGGGTGGGGGATTTGTAAAGGTTGAAATCGGGGCCGGATCTGATTGGACGTTATCATGGTCTTTCACACATGCAAGCGGGAGCATAAGGGGAGAGGGAACGTTACGGGGAGTAGCAATCACGACTTTCATTTGTCAGCTCCTTGATTGTATTTTTAGCGGACACAGCTGGGCCGCCGGTCAGCTCTGGCTTCGGAGCCGTCTTTTTGGCCGATGCCCGCGCTCACTTCGACCATTCCGCGGGCCTTTTCTCACACCTGCGGTCGATGCCTACGCTATTTCCTGTACCAGGTAATACCGAGGGATTTTTCACCAAGATGGGTGCCGATCACCGGGCCGAATACCCCCAGATCGATGTCGAGACTCTCATGTTCTTCAGCGAGAGAAGCCCGTATTTCTTCTGCTCTATCCGGGACATTGGCGTGTATCACAGTTGCCCGCACCGGGGTTCCGTCAGCAACATCCTTTTCAAGTAATTCGATCACCCGATTAAGTGCTTTCTTTTCGGTACGTACTTTTTCAAACGGGACGATCACTTTATCCTTGAAATGAAGAATTGGCTTGATTTGCAAGGCGCTCCCAATCAATTTTTGCGCCCCACTCAAACGCCCGCCACGATGGAGATGATTCAAATCGGCAACGACAAAGTAAGCCGATAAGCTATCGCGAATGGCATTTAACTTTTCAAATATCTCATCGGCCGTCGCACCCTCTTGCGCAAGTTTCGCTGCTTCCACCGCATAATAGCCTTGGGCGGCACAACTGATTTCACTGTCAAACGGATACACCTTAACGTCTTCCACCGAGCGCGAAGCAGCTACCGCTGTTTCATATGTCCCGCTGATCCCGCTCGATAGATGAAAAGAAATAATCGAATCGGATGTCTCGCCCAGTTTTTCATACAACTCGATAAATTCTCCGAGAGGAGGCTGGGAGGTCGATGGCAATGTCGAATGTTCCCGCATTTTTTCATAAAATTCTTCCGTGCCCAATTTCGTTTCCTGAATCGTCTCCTGATCAAAAACGACGCTAAGCGGAATATCAGTGATCTCGTATTTCTTCAGCGTCTCCTCGTCCAGGTAGGCCGTACTATCGGTCACAATTGATATTTTTGACATGATATCCTCCCATTATATTACTGATATCCTTATCATAGCACGACATCAGCAGCGGGGAAAAATAAGGTATATCCTTCACTCTAACGGACTTTCACCCAGCCTTTTTTTATCGATTCAACAACCGCCTGGGTGCGGTCATTGACATTCATCTTTTGCAAAATATTGCTGACGTGGTTTTTGACGGTCTTTTCACTGATATATAGATCTTCCCCGACCATCCGATTGCTGTAACCGTCGGTCATGAGCTGTAAGACATCGCATTCTCTCCGCGTCAGGATATGCAACGGTTTACGGTATTCCACTTCCTTATACCCGAGTTCCAGGGCCTGGGAGGGGTCCTCGTCTCCGGTGGAGAGTCGCCGGTATTCCTTAATTAAGTTGTGCGTCACTTTCGGGTGAATATAGGCACCACCGGAACCGACCACTTTAACCGCCTCGATCAGTGCATCAGCATCCATTTCCTTCAACAAATAACCGGCAGCCCCCGTTTTTAATACGTGCGTCACATACGATTCGTCATCATGGATCGACAGAATCAGAACTTTGACTTCAGGAAATTGCGTCACGAGGTTACGGGTAGCCTCCACACCGTTAACACCGGGCATATTGATGTCCAATAATACAACGTTCGGCTGATACTGGGAAACGAGTTGCGTTGCCTCATCTCCATCTTCGCCTTCGGCGACGACCTCAAACTCTTTTTCCATATCGAGAATTCGTTTTACACCTTCGCGGAACAATTTATGATCATCGATGAGTACAAGTTTAATTTTTTCTTGCTCGGCCATTTTGTTCATCCTTTCATGATTGGCTTATAATAATTTGCATGTTTCCATTGATAAGTCACTTTTTAATCTGCATCTAAAGGCACGATAATCGAAATTTTAGTTCCTTTCGCCTTGGCCGCTTCAATTTTCAGTTCGCCGTTCAGCATATTCACCCGTTCTTTCATGCCCATAAGTCCGAATCCGAACGTTGAACTTTCGTCGGTATCAAACCCTTTCCCGTCATCATGAATCATCAGGGTGATCTGCGTCGAACGCATTTCTACTTTTACGCTAATCTGTTCGGCCTCCGCGTGTTTGAGCGCATTCTGGACCGCTTCCTGCACAAGCCTGAACAAGGCTACTTCAAGGTTGGCTACCATTCTATATTCATTCCCGTGCAGGGCAAAGCGTATCTCGGGTTCGCTTTGTTGCTCGGCCACGCCATCTAAATATTTCCTTAAAGTGGGGATCAACCCCAGGTCGTCGAGAGCCATAGGGCGAAGATCATAAATGATACGCCTGACTTCGGTGAGGCTGCTTTTAATGGCGCTACGAACATCCTGGAGTTCCGCAAAAGCGGCATCAACCCCCTGATCATCATAAACACGCCCGATAATTTCCGAGCGCAGGAGCACGTTTGCGAGCAACTGGGCCGGTCCATCGTGAATCTCCCTGGCCACACGCCTGCGTTCTTCTTCCTGGGCTTGAATGATTTTTAACCCGAATGCCTGCTTCTCTCTGGCATCCTCAACCATATCTCCTACTTCCTGTAAATCTCCATCCAGGAAATTATGCACCACCGAGACTTGTCCCACGAGCGTTTCGGCCCGGTTAATCGTATCCTCTAAATGTAAAAGGCGGCGTTCAAGCTGATCCCGCTTTTCCCGCAACTGTTTTTCATCATTCTCCAGGATGACAAGTTGGACGCGTTGTTCATTCGCATCTTCATATACCTTTTGAACTTCATCATTAGAAAATGTGTTAAAATCCCGGCTCATCGCCGCGAGACGGTTACGAGCCAATTGGGCCTGCCGCCTTTTTTCATCTGTCTGTTTAATAATTTCAGATACTTTGTGACGCGTTTCCTTTAGTTCGTTTTCCAGTTTTTCGTATTCTTGTCTAGTTTGTTCACATATTTCAAAAATCTGTTCCTTGCTATCCTGAACGGCTTTCTTCATTTGCTCGATAATCTGATCAAGCGTTTGTTTATTATTGGTCAAGCTGTACCACCAGCCTTATTCGAATCAAATATTTGACAACATGTACTGATTCGATATGATTATTTTAGCACATTATTTGAATGGAAACGTCTACTGAAATAAAAGTTTAAAAAATCACATATTATGTCATAGTTATAAGAAAGTTTGCTGTTTAATCTGACAGTACCATTTTTTTAGCATTTCAGCTATTACAACCAGATTATAATACAATTACATCTGCGAGTAAGGAGATGATTTCCATGCTACATTCCTACTACACGATTAAAGATGCCGGTGTTCACGAGCTTACGATCAATAAATCAAGATTTATAACCCACCTGCAAAGGGTTGTAGATGAAGCCGAGGCCAAAGATTTTACCGATCACATAAAAAAAGAACATCCAAATGCCCACCATAACTGTTCAGCATACGTCATTGGCGACAACAATGAGCATCAAAAAGCAAACGATGACGGTGAACCATCCGGAACAGCCGGAGTGCCCATGTTGAACGTCTTGTTAAAAAAGGAATTAAAAAATACAGCCGTCGTTGTGACTCGTTATTTTGGGGGCATTAAGTTGGGGGCGGGCGGTTTGATTCGCGCTTACGGAAACAGTGTCACGGAAGCCGTTCAACACACGGGCATCGTCCGGAGAAGCCGTGTGCGACACTACGAAGTAACCGCCTCTTATGAGCTCCTGGGCAAAATCGAAAATGAACTGCGGCAATCCGGCTATATTCTCCGATCCATTGACTACAGTGAGCAAGTTACCTTTCATGTCGCCGTTAACCTTGAAGAAACCGAGGATTTTGAAGCGTGGATGGTGAATGTTTCTCACAATCGTGTAACCATAACTGCTTCCGGAACGTCATATATTGAAGAGGAAGTATGATTTCTTCCTCGACAAATTTCCCGGGAAATAATGATTTCCTCGCGATTTTTGTCAAACCTTGTAATCTATAGTTTACTTTTGAAACCATATTCCTGTAAAATAAGAGAGTATGGAATAAAGAACGTCTCGCACTACTCCCGGAAGGAGTTAAAGAAAATGGCCAAAAAGAACTCGTCACAGCAATCATCCAGATCTTTTAAACATCACCGCAAAAAAAGACGAAACAAAAAAATTATCTTTTCCTTGGTCGCCCTCGTTCTTTTCGTCGTCGCCTCAGCGGGTGCTTTATTATTCTATTTCTTCACGCAGGCAGGGGGTCTCGTCGGAGAGACTCAGGATCCTCTTGAACGCGGTGAAGTATCAGAAAGACGTGATCAAGCCGTGAATCCGGCTGACGATCATATTTCCGTTTTGTTTCTCGGAACGGATAATCGCGATGGCGAATTAGACGGATTAGCGGACGCGATTTTATTGGCTACTTTCAACGCAGAAGAAGACTCAGTGAACGTCGTAAGCATCCCCCGTGATTCTTACGTTGAAATCCCCGGCCATCCAACCGATGACAAAATCAACCATGCCCACGCCTTCGGAGGCGCGGATATGATGGTTAATACGGTTGAAAACCTGCTGGATGTTCCCGTCGACTATTATGTGACCTTGAATTTTGATGCGTTTATGGATACCGTAGATATATTCGATGGTATAGATGTCAATTCTCCGATGTCTTTTACAGAACAGGATGCCGATGGAAATATGGATGAGATCTCCATTGACGAAGGACCGCAAACACTAAATGGAGAAGAGGCCCTTGCTTATGTGCGCATGCGCATGCAAGACCCGGATGGAGACTTGGGGCGCGGGGAAAGGCAGCAAGAAGTTTTAGGCTCATTAATCGATGAAGCGACCAACCTCTCCTCGATTGGCAATTACAACCAAGTCTTCGATCGTCTCCAGGAGAATATGAGGATGAACATTTCTTTCAATGAAATTACGGGCCTCCATTCTTACGCCGGATCCATCGACGACATTAACTACCACCAGTTGGAAGGTGAATCCTTTAGAGAGAGCGGTGTCGATTATCACCGGGTCTATGATTCGTCCCTCGAGGACACACAGGCCATGTTAAAACAGCACCTTGACCTGGAAGACGATACCAGCCCCGACACAACTGAATCGATCAATGCCGGTGAAAACTCCGAAGAAAATCACTAACACAAAAACCTGCTTCTTACGGAGGCGGGTTTTTGTCTGTAAGTATGCACAAAAGGCAGAAAGTAGGTAAAAAAGAATGAAATTGACCATTGTAGGCACGGGTTACGTCGGACTCGTCTCAGGCGTGAGCTTTGCCGAGCTCGGCAACGACGTCATATGCGTAGATAAGGATGAAGCAAAAGTCGAACAACTGAAACAAGGCAGCAGCCCCATCTATGAAGAAAACCTCGAGCCTTTATTGCAAAAAAACATCGCGAACGGGAGCATTCGTTTCACATCCTCGTTAGCGGAATCGGCAGCCGATAGCGATGTCATAATGATTGCCGTCGGCACGCCTCAAGCGGAGGATGGCTCAGCCGACCTTCGCTTTGTACATGCTGTCGCACAAGAGTTGGGAGAAGCCCTCCCAGCCAATAGACCAATTGTAGTTGTTAATAAATCAACCGTTCCGATTGGGACGGCTGAAGAAGTCGAAACGATTATGACAGCCAAAAATGCAGATCTCAACGTAGCTGTCTGTTCTGTCCCTGAATTCTTACGGGAAGGTTCCGCCGTCAAAGATACGTTTCATCCGGACCGTATTGTTATCGGCAGTACGGTTTCATGGGCACGTGAACGACTCGTACACCTGCATGAGTCTCTGGCAGACACCGACAATATTATCACGACATCCACACGTAGTGCCGAAATGATTAAATATGCATCAAACGCCTTTTTAGCGTTGAAAATCTCGTTTGTTAACGAGATCGCGAATATTTGCGAAGCTTACGGGGCTGATATTGATGAAGTGACCCGAGGGGTCGGCGCCGATCGCAGAATTAGCCCTCACTTTCTCAACGCGGGGTTGGGATACGGAGGATCATGCTTTCCGAAAGATGTGCAAGCGCTCATCTCGATAGCGCAGCAAAAGGATTATGCAGCCGGGTTGTTGAATGCGACGGAAGCGCTCAACGCGAAACAACGATTAAAACCTGTAGAGATTTTAAGTGACCGTTACCCACAAGGGTTGCAAGCCGTGAAAGTAGCCGTTTTCGGCCTGGCATTTAAACCGGGGACGGATGATATGCGCGAGGCGCCTTCGGTCGATATTATCCATGAGCTCGTAAAAGCGGGCGCGGACGTACACGCTCATGATCCGATCGCATTAAACACCGCCGCCCCGCTATTACCAAGAGCAGTCACAATGCACGAAGATGCCGAGGGGGCATTAGCAGAAGCCGAAGCACTGATCCTGGTTACTGAATGGGACGAGTACAAAAACTACCCCATAAACGATCTGTCTGCGGCCATGTCCGGCAAAATTGTGATTGACGGCCGCAATGCCCTGGATGCGGACGCCCTTAAAGAACAGGGATTTGACTATTACGGCATCGGCCGTCGCTAATCTATGAACCTAAAAAATAAGCCCGTTATGAGTTGAAGACTCTGGGGCTTATTTTTTGTTCGTTCAGGGGTTCGACCCTGCCTACAAAGTTCACTATTGCAGCTCGTACGTCACTTGGGATTTTTGGCCAAATAATGACCTTGGTCTAAATTATTCACAAGTCGTCTCTATTCGGACAAATCCACAAGATGATCGGTCCATATAGAGCATTCATTCGGCCAAAACAAGGGACTGTTTACGATTCGTCATGACATAAAGTCTCTGGAAGTAAGCGATTCTAAAAGTTCTCTCGTGGAGTAACCCAACCCTTGTTGATATTGTTGTTTGCTTTCCGTAATCATTTCATCAAGGGCAGGATTGGCAGCTACATCCTCGCTTATAGATTGCTCTTCTTCTTGAAGAACAAGCGTGAACCTCCCTTTGCCAGGTATTGAAATCGTTTGTATTACATCCTGATACTTAAACATATAGTCAGCAGGTGAGTCTTCTTGAAATCACACAATCATTATCTTGATCCCTTGCCATTGCCTAACGGCTACAACGACCTTCGCCGTTCGGGACTTTAAACCTAGAGAATGTGCGCATGCCGGGCACACTATTAAAAGGAACCCCGATGTGTTCATATCGAGGTCCCGATGAGCTACACCGCATAGAAGTTGCGGTAGCCGTTTAGGAGAGTGATC
This sequence comes from Natribacillus halophilus, assembly GCF_900100185.1. Taxonomy (GTDB): domain Bacteria; phylum Bacillota; class Bacilli; order Bacillales; family Marinococcaceae; genus Natribacillus; species Natribacillus halophilus. Next base: position 217,189 of record NZ_FNEN01000002.1, read on the forward strand.
CCCTTCCCGCTTGCCTATTCACAGGAGAGGGGATTACTTTTTTCTTGTTATCAGGATGACGACTGAAATAATTCCGATCACCCATATCTTCGATCTCGACACTCCTCACACCTTTTCGGATGGACGAAGCCTTTTTGTTTATAAAAATGTTGCTCTCCTACGGTGAAAGTGAAGCGCTTACCGCATTCCCAGCATTTTAAGAGGAGATCTTGAGGTGCTGAACCTTCCAATGCTTCCTTGATAGACTCTTTTCTTTTTTGTACGACTTCCTGGTTAATGGGATCATTTGCTTCCAACGCTTTGATGGTTGCGCGGATTTCGGCTCTCACCTTTTTGTAGTCTATTTTCTCCCATTCCTGTAAATAGGAAATATACTTCCTGTCTTGGGTTTCTCTAACTTTTTCAATAAATAACAATATCATTTGCCGATTGCGATCCTTTAAATAGCCCATGTCAGGCGATTGCCTTCCCTCTGCCACCCATTGATTCCATTCACTTAACAATTCATCTGCACGCTGGTCGGATTCAATCTGCCAACCTCTTTCCGTGAAAACGACCATCGGCAGTTTTCCGCTGTACTCAATATCCAAAAAATCATAGTCAATCATCCAATCAATTTTGTCGATAACATCCTGCAGTTTAGCCGAATGAAAACAACCATAGGCCGGACACTGATCCAATTCGTACTGTAACACCTTTTTCTCACGCGAACCCTTTAGTATTTTAGCAAGAAGCGACCGCCCACCTTGCCCAATAATGTCATCCGCTGCCCGCAAGATTGTTCGTATGTCGGATTCAGATAATTTCACGATGAATGCCCCTCCCCGATTAAGTGGTTTTAATGCCCATTTTCTCAATAAATTCAGTTTCGTGGCTGGCTGTTGCTTCCAAGCCGGCAAACATCACTTTTTTGGGGTCGAATGGCGTTTTTACTTGACTGGCAAACTCCTGATCTCCTTCGCCTAAGAGATGCGCCAGTACCATGGCATGAGCATCTTGAGAGTGGTTTGGAGTGGTCACATCAGGATGAGCATCTATCCACAATAAACCCCAATTCACCGTTGTATCGTTCATTCATATATGCTAGTGGTGCTTGTTTCACGAGGCAATCTCCACCAAACATGACAATGCGTTCTGGTTTATGGGCTTGGATATGATCGGCGGCTTCCAGTTGTTTGAGGAGATGGCCTCTCCCCACGATACCATTTTCTTCACTTATCGGAACTCTTACAAAAGGCTAATCACTTTCCGGGGCTAACCATGCCAATAATTCCGATCCCAGGGAATGGGTCTGATCATTTGCTCCCTGCCATTGAGGCATAATCATGCGTAATGTTTTTGATTCATTAGACATTGGAAGTCTCCTTTCAGAAACAAATCCAAGCATAGTATAAATGAACGACGTAAACAGCGGTCCATTTCTACCACAAGGTAAAGTCAAAGTAAAACGATTTTTAAGGGAAATAAAAATCGCCTTTCTAAGACGAGCCCGAGGGAGATCACATCGCCCTCTCGAATTGGTTCGATCCCCGTCGTTCGAGGGATGACAACGTGATTCTTGGTCCCTCTCGGAGCGAGATACCCTGCTTTTGGGGTATAACAACACGCTTCTGGTCCCTCTCGGAG
>NZ_FNEN01000002.1:219009-297938 GCF_900100185.1 Natribacillus halophilus
GAGATACCCTGCCTTTGGGGTATAACAACACGCTTCAAGTGTCATAAAGATCGGAGCGATCTCCGTTCCCTCGGATATCCGCGAATATATTCGGACTTTGACGGAACCGTGATTTCTACCAAACAAAAGATCGTCACCCGGTAAAGGCACTTGTTTGATATTCTCCAGTTTTTCAGGTCGTTCATCTGCATAGCCGTAGCAAAAATCATAATTCTGCCCGTTAGGGTACACGCCAATGACTTGAAAGTCATCACTGGCTTCCAGGCGCTTATGGCCAAATCCGGCCGGAAGAATGGTGTGCGGTACTGTGATAGTGGTGATAAGGCGCAACGCCGCCACGCCAAGCGCCAAGCCACTGATTTTGTGCTAAAATATCTACGGGCTGGTCTTCGTCAGTCATGACATTTTGATATAACAATAATGGATAAGACGGATGATTCGGTATGGAGCCGTCATCTTCAAATTTTAGCGGCTCTATTTGTGATGTCTTTTGCCTGTTTCATTACTTTCCCTTTTTATTGTTCCAACGCCTGCATTAAATCCTCTTTGAGATCATCCACATGCTCAAGTCCGATCGATACACGCAAAAGGTTAGCAGGCGTCTTCGTTTCGCTCCCTTCCAGAGAGGCACGGTGTTCAATGAGACTGTGTGTACCACCCAAGCTTGTCGCCCGTATCAACAGCCTAACTTTTGCAGCAACATCCATCGCTTCACGTTGACCGCCTTTTACCTGAAAGGACAACATACCACCATATGAATCCATTTGCTGTGCTGCGATATGGTGCCCTGGGTGATCAGCAAGCCCGGGATAATGAACGACCTCGACATTCGGATGCTCATTCAAAAAATCGGCAATGGCCGTTGCATTTGCACAATGATCCTTCATTCGTGGTGCAAGTGTTTGTACACCCCGCAGTGCAAGCCAACAGTCGAACGGAGAAGGCACAGCGCCTTTTGAATGTTGCCAAGCGCGGAGATTCGCCAACATAGGACTATCAGACCTCGCGATGGCTGTGCCGATCATTACATCACTGTGCCCTCCGATATATTTCGTCAAAGAATGAATGGCGAAATCAACACCAAATGTGAGGGGACGCTGCAGAACCGGCGTTGCAAAAGTATTATCAACGACGGTATATGCGCCTGCCTGTTGTGCGATCTTGGTCACGGCTTCAATATCAGTCACTTGCAAAAGTGGATTAGAAGGCGTCTCCATCCACACGAGGCCGGTTGGCTTATTTTTTACTGCCTTCTCAACTGCATGAAGGTCCGTCATGTCAACTATCTCAATGTCAAAATTCGACCCGATATCTGTTTTGGAAAGAAGAGAACGAATGCCATTATACATATCTTGCGGCATAATCATCCGGCGTGGTTGCTCGGCCGGAAGCGCTTCGATCAATGAAGTGATGGCTGCCATGCCTGATGCAAAAGTGACAGAATCATAGCCATCCTCGAGCGATGTGAGACTGTCCTCCAGCGCGCGTCGGTTGGGATTATTATCACGACTATATTCAAATTCATTTGGATAGGATCCATCCTCAGCTCGTTCAAATGTGGTGGAGGGATAAATTGGCATCGTCACAGAACTGGTGGCGCTGTCAATCGAACGCCCGGCGTGAATGGCCTTTGTTTCAAAACGCATCAATCTTCCTCGCTTTCATATGTATTCTTTTATATGAAGCTATTTTAATTTATTGTATCGCCTCCGTCCATCCTAACTTCAAATAACTTCGCTTATTAAAGGTCCAAATCGCATATGATTTGGACCTTCCTGTGACAAATTGTCACTTTCAATGCTCATCAACAGTTTTAACACTCTTCGCCGGCACGCCTGCCACAACAGTATTTTCCGGGACATCTTTAGTAACAACGGCGCCTGCCGCAACAACAGCTTTGTCCCCAATGGTCACGCCTGGTAGTATGGATGCGCTTGATCCAATCCATGCATTATCGCAATGACAACGGGATCGGGGAATGTTGTGTTTCTTGTTTCCATGGATAAGCCATGACTAAGGGTGGAAATCGTGACATTCATTCCTATTAACGCACCGTCTCCGATGTGAATGCCGCCTCTATCCTGGAATGAACAACCTGTATTAAATATATTTTCCAGTGAAGCGAATCCGTCGTGGAGAGATCTACTTTTTTTCCCAATAAGTTCTCGAGGTCTCTTTGCATTGCAATGAAATCAAATAACGAACGTCCCTCTTCAAATTCAATTAAAAAATCGATATCGCTGTCTGGTTGATTTTCCTTCTTTAACACAGATCCGAATAATTTTATATTCTTGACTCCATGTTCCTGGGCAATCCTGAATATTTCATTTCGTTTTTGTGATATTTCTGCTGCTGTTAGCATTATAATCACCTCATTCATCGTCTCATGAGATTTCGTTTTATAATATCATGAAGGATACAAAGTCGCAATTCTTCAATTGGGCTACGGTGGCGTCCCAGATACTGATACCTTGAGCTTTTAAAGAGGGCATATAATGTCGCTGATATATCTACGAGATCGCCGATATATTCTCAATTTCGCCGATAAATCCGCGTGCGCGCCACCACCCCAAAACAAAACGGGCAAACAGTGTATGCCTGTTTACCCGTCCTGACCATTATAGCGATAAGCCTTTAATATACGCCTTCAGATCGTCGCTTAAATCTTCGCGATGGAGTGCGAAATCTAGCGTTGCCTGGATGAACCCGAGTTTGTCCCCGACATCATACCGATCTCCGCCGAAGCGGAAGGCGTTGACTTCCTGTTGGGCGGCCAATTGCTTAATGGCATCTGTAAGCTGAATTTCGTTGCCCGCGCCCGGGGGGAGATTCTCCAAAATCGGCATAATTTCAGGGGTTAATACATATCGGCCCATGATTGCCAATGTTGAAGGGGCTTCTTCCTGTTTCGGCTTTTCGACGAGGTCCGTGACATTAACGATGCTGGATTCGGTGCCATTCGCGGCGGAAACAATGCCGTAGCTTGACACTTTATCATCCGGGACATTTTGCACCCCTAGCACGGAAGCTTCCCTTTCCTCGTAGATTTCCATCAGTTGTTGCAAACAAGGTTTATCATCGGAGCGTACGATGTCATCCCCAAGCATCACCGCGAAAGGTTCATTGCCAATAAACGTGCGGGCGCAGGCGATGGCATGTCCCAACCCTTGTGGTTCTTTTTGACGGACGTAATGGATGCTGGCCATATTGGATATCTTTTTGACTTCTTCCAGGCGTTCCCACTTTTCACTCCGTTCCAGCGTTTCTTCCAGTTCATACGATTTGTCAAAATGGTCCTCGATCGCGCGTTTTCCCCGGCCGCTCACGATGAGAATGTCCTCGATTCCGGAATCGATTGCTTCTTCCACTATGTATTGAATCGTCGGCTTATCCACGATCGGCAGCATTTCTTTCGGCAACGCTTTGCTTGCCGGTAAGAATCGCGTGCCAAGTCCTGCCGCCGGGATGACTGCTTTTTTTACCTTCATAATCCTTTCTCCTCCTCTAAATGTCATTATAATCTTGGCTGCTCCATGATTCAAATATAACATTCTTGAATAAAAATTGATAAATTTTTGATTTTCTATTTAAAAAGATCCAGGACCTATGATATAATTATTTTGACTCCAGGAAAGGAGGTTTGCGATGGACGGAAACATATCTTATTAGTCTCACCCTCACGCAACTTTGACAGCACATCCCTCCGCTGTCAACAACATTCCCATAACACTTTGTTCAACAATTGTATATTGAGAAGGGTCGTGATCAGTTGTTAAATCAAGTGACTTTGATTGGCCGTTTAACGAAAGACCCCGAGCTGATGTTTACAAATTCAGGAGTCGCCTATGTCAAATTGTTCCTGGCCGTGCAGCGCCCGTTTAAGAACAATGAAGGAGTCAACGATGTTGATTTCATCCCCTGCATCATCTGGCGAAAGCGCGCGGAAAACACCGTGAACTATTGCCGAAAAGGTTCTCTGGTATCGGTTACCGGCCGGATTCAAATCCGACAGTTTACCAACAAGGATGATGAAAGAGTTTTTATGACCGAAGTTGTCGGTGAGGATCTACGATTTCTGAAGTTGGAATCAAACCGGAGACGGCAAGACCAGGAAGAAGCAAAAACCGAGCAACCGTCTTGATAAGCGCGCGTACAACGGTCAACCACCACTAGTATACCAAACGCCAAATAACCACCTTTGTACGCAAGGGACCGCATGGGGGCTCTCTCACAAGAATCCCGGACGTCCCGTGGACTATAGACTAAAAATCCGGTCGTTTCCCCTAACGACACATATCAGTCCCTAGGTGCCACTCAACCCTCGCACCATTCCTCACTCGCTACGTTTATGCTCCGCGCACTACCCCCCAACAGACATAATCTCCACTGGCACCACCGTCCCGGTGTGTAGGGACGGTTTTTTTAATTAAACGTTTTTTTCACCATAGGGAAAAGTGTTTACGACACATTTTTTTGGAAGGATGTTTCCCGATGGCAAAAATATTAATCCTGACCGGTGATGCCGTCGAAGCCCTGGAAGTTTTCTATCCTTATTATCGTTTCCTCGAAGCAGGGATGGAAGCGGACATCGCCGCGCCGAGCGTCAAAACGCTTTATACAGTGAACCACGATTTTGTCGAAGGCTATGAAACGTTCATTGAAAAGCCCTCGTATCAGTTGAAAAATCACATCGCCTTTAACGATGTGAACCCTTCCGACTACGACGGACTGATCATTCCCGGCGGCCGGGCACCAGAATATGTGCGCATGAATCAATATGTACCTAATATCGTGAACCATTTCTTCGATGAAAATAAACCGGTCGGCGCTATTTGTCATGCCGCCCAACTACTGTCAGCCGTTACCGACGGCCGCTTAAAAGGGCGAGAAATGACGGCTTTTACCGCCTGTAAACCGGAAGTCGAAGCCGCCGGTGCACACTTCGTCCATCAAAAAGTGTATGTGGACGATAAACTTGTGACGGGACACGCCTGGGACGATCTCCCCGGTTTCATGCGCGAGTTTATGCGCCTCGTACAATAGTCCATCATTTGATGGCTTCCAGCATGATTGCTTCGCCCTCGAAGGACAGCACTTTCCCGTCCTCGTACTGGATGTTGAATGTTTGCTGAATCGCTTCGGGGGCTTCTTTCATGTATTGCTGCAATGTATTTCGCCTATTCTGCGCGACATCGAGACGATCACACCAGTCCCGGAAGAAAAACGTTTTTCGGAACCGTTGCAAATGTTGAACGGTAAAACCAGCGGCCTCGACTTTGGCGATCCATTCACTTTTCTTCCAAGCGCGAAGATGGCTGGGATCCCTCATTTTTTCCAGCTTGTTATAAAAAGAATCAAACATATCTATTTCAGGCGCCGTATTGTCCAACAGGTATAAAGAACCTTCTTTTTTTGTCACCCGGAACGTTTCTTGTAAAAATACATCCGGCCGCGCGAAATGATGGGCAGCGACGCGACAGATCGACGCGTCGAATGTCTCCGCGGCAAACGGAATGTTTTCGGCGTCGCCCTCTGCAAAACGGAGGTTTTCATGACCGTTTCCACGGATAAATGTTTCCGCCGCTTGCAGCATCTCCGCGGTCACATCCATGACTTCGACTTCTTTTGCCCATGGCGCCAGGGCGTTGCTCACATGCCCGCCGCCGGTGGCTATATCGAGCAGCTTTTCTTCCCCGGAAAGGTCGATCGTTTGAGCCAATACCTGTAAATCCTCGCCCTGCGCGTGCAGGGGGCTTTTCACATAGTTGTCGGCAGAAGTGGAAAACGTTTTTCGTACAGCTTTATGATTATTGGTCATCAGCTATTTTTCCATACTTCATAAGGGTGCCGGGATTGCTCCGGTTTTAAGGGAATGAATGGAATATCCCGTTTAGCGCTAGGCTTAGCCACTTGCTCGTAAACATACCGGGAAGCCAGCCCGTACTCGGCAGCTTCTTCGGTTGCATAAGCCACATACACATCCTCGATGCCCGCGTTATATATAGCGCCCAGGCACATCGGACAAGGCTCTCCACTGGCATACAATTCACACCCTGCCAAACTTTCGCTGCCAAGCTTCTTTCCTGCCGTGCGGATGGCCAGCAACTCGGCATGAGCAGTCGGATCATTATCGCTCGTTGCCTCATTGGCTTCTTCGCTGATGATCTCACCGTCTTTTACGATCACCGCTCCAAATGGGGTATTGCCCCGCTGAATCGTCTCGCACGCCACCTCTATGGCTCTATCCATGAATTGTTCTTTTGACATTTTTTACCTCCCCAGGACGCGCGTTAAGTTTGCCATTTCGATAGCGGCCGTTGCCGCTTCCGCGCCTTTATTCCCTGCTTTTACACCGGCCCGTTCGACGGCTTGTTCAATCGTTTCCGTCGTGATGACACCGAAAATAACCGGCGTATCAGAGGAAAGCGACAGCGATGAAACGCCCTTTGACACTTCGTTGCATACGTAATCAAAATGGGGCGTGGACCCGCGAATAACAGTGCCGAGTGTAATGATGGCATCATAATCTTTTTTGTTCAGCAGTTGCTTCGCCGCATAAGGGATTTCAAATGCCCCCGGCACTTTGGCAACATCGATGTTTTCTTTGTTTGCTCCGTGCCGCACGAGCGTGTCTTCGGCAGCTTCCAGCAGTTTGCTCGTAATAAATTCATTGAAACGAGCGACGACAATGCCGATCTTTATATCAGTAGCGACCAGGTTGCCTTCGAATGTCTCTCCCATTTATGGACCCTCCTAAAATTCAAGCATGTGCCCGAGTTTATGAAATTTCGTTTTTAAATACGATTCGTTGTGCGCCACAGGAGGCAGTTGTAAACCGATGCGTTTGTCAACGTTGATGCCATAATCTTCAAGCCCGCTGATTTTCCAGGGATTGTTCGTTAAAAGCTGCACGTTTTCGACGCCGAGGTCTCGCAATATTTGCGCGCCGATGCCGTAGTCGCGGAGATCAGCCGCATAGCCGAGCTGTTCATTGGCATTGACCGTGTCGTAGCCTTCTTCCTGTAATTTATACGCGCGCAGTTTGTTCATGAGTCCGATCCCCCGGCCTTCCTGGCGCATATAGAGCAGAACGCCGCGCCCTTCTTCTTCGATTTTCTCGAGAGCTGCGTGTAATTGCGGCCCGCAGTCACAGCGTTCAGATCCGAAGACATCGCCGGTCAGGCATTCCGAATGAATACGGACGAGTACCGGGTCCGCGCTCGTGACATCGCCTTTGACGAGGGCAATATTTTCCTGGCCCTCATCCTCATCCGTATAACCGATCGCCCGGAACGAGCCAAATTTGGTCGGCAGCGCGGTTTCAACTTCGCGGTGAACGAGGGTGTCGTGTTTGCGGCGATACTGAATTAAGTCGGCAATCGTAATCATAGGCAGATCATATTGATCAGCGACGACTTTTAAATCCGGCACACGCGCCATTGTTCCGTCCGCGTTCATGACTTCGCATATCAGCCCTGCTTCGGACTCGGACCCAGCCAAGCGGGCAAGATCAACCGTCGCTTCCGTATGGCCTTTTCGTCTGAGCACGCCGCCCTCTTTGGCCACGAGGGGAAAAATATGACCGGGCCGCTTAAAATCTGCGGCGGTTGCCGTCTGCGAAGCAAGGGCCTGCACTGTTTTGGCCCGTTCATCGGCGGAAATGCCCGTCGTTGTATCGTGATGATCGATACTCACGGTGAATGCCGTATCGTGCGCATCGGTGTTGTCAGTCACCATTTGCGAAAGCGCCAACCGGTCCGCCCGCGCTTTTGTGATCGGAGCGCAGATGAGCCCGCGGGCGTGTGTGGCCATAAAATTTACCGTCTCGGCAGACACCTCGCTGGCGAGAGCCACCATATCCCCTTCGTTTTCACGGTTTTCGTCATCGCATACGATAATGATTTTTCCTTCTCGAAGGGCTTTTATCCCTTTTTCAATAGAATTAAACATTCTATATCCCTGCTTTCATGAAGTCATCTCGGGTAAAATCCATTTTCCTCAAGCAGCTCGTTGAGGGAACTTCCCGCTTGCTCCGGCTGCGCATTCGGCTGTAACATTTTTTCTACATATTTGCCGATAATATCGGTTTCAATGTTCACTTTATCCCCGGTAAACTTGCCATCGAGGTTGGTAGCCTCAAGTGTATGGGGGATGATGGCAATGATAAAACTTTGCGGATATTCATGGGCGACGGTCAAACTGATGCCATCGACGGCTACGGATCCTTTTTGCACAATGTAGCGGAGCAGTTCTTCCGGCGCTTTGATCTCGAAATTCACCGACTCCTGCATCTCCGTACGCCGGATAATTTCCCCGACCCCATCGACGTGGCCGGCGACCATATGCCCGCCGAAGCGATCAGTTGCGGCCAGCGGGCGTTCCAGATTGACGTGTGCTTTGTTCCCGAGTCGGGAGAGCGTCGTGCTCGCGAATGTTTCGGCCATAATATCCGCGGTGAATCGTTTTTCATTGACCGCCGTTACGGTTAGACATACGCCGTTAACTGCGATACTGTCACCGATGCGCGCGTCTTCGATCACATGCTCACAGCGGATCGTAACCTGCCCGTGTTGGCCGGATTGCTCGATGGCCTCGACAACCCCCGTTTCTTCAATTAATCCTGTGAACATGACTATTTATCCCCTCTCTTATTTGTGACGGTTACTTTTACGTCTTCACCGACCATGCGCACGTCTTCCACTTCAAGGTCAACTGCCCCATTCTTACTGAAAAGTTTCGGGCCGATGTAGGAGATATAGCGCTGCACTTCATGCTCGGCGATGAACGCATCGATCATCTTTTTTCCGCCTTCGAGCAAAACCGTCTGAATCTCGGCGTGCCCGAGTTCTTTGAGCACAGCGTTTGGGGTGACGGTTGGCATGGAGATGATTTTCACTCCATTTTTTTCCAATTGGGTAGCTTTCGGATCTTCCCGGGAAACCTCTGTAAAAATCCACGTAGGCGCTTCGCCATCCGTTATCAGCTGGGCGTCCATCGGTGTACGCAAGGAGCGATCGAGGACCAGTCTGAGCGGGTGTCTTCCCTCGACTTCCAATCTCGTTGTGAGCGCAGGATCATCCTCCAACACGGTGCCAACGCCAACGAGAATGGCGTCATGCATATGGCGCAGCTCATGGACTTCCTGACGCGCGGCTTCTCCGGTGATCCATTTTGATACTTGCTTCGGCGTCGTCATTTCACCATTAAGGGTGGAGGCGGTTTTAACGGTGACAAACGGTTTTCCGGTTTGCATGTAATGAAAAAAAGCTTCATTTAGTTTAACCGCCTGGTCTTCCAGGACACCGACGTCAACGTTAATATTGGCGTCCCGAAGGGATTCAATACCACGCCCGTTTAGGTCCTTCGTAGCCACGACGACACGAGCGATGCCGGCCGCCCTGATTTTTTCCGTACAAGGCCCGGTTCGCCCGTGATGGTGACAGGGTTCCAGGCTGACATACATCGTCGCGCCTGCCGCGCGGTCTGCAGCCATTTTTAACGCGTGTACCTCGGCATGATCCTCACCTGCCCGCATATGGGCGCCGGTTCCGATGATGCTCCCATCCTTGACGATAACCGCCCCCACCATGGGGTTCGGTGTCGTCTGCCCGTTCATGGTCGCCGCCAAGTCTAACGCACGCTGCATATACCACTGATCATTCATAGCCACAGTCTCCTTTATGAGGACAAAAAAACCCCGGAGCACACAACTCCGAGGTTCGTTCTTTTTAAAAAAAGATCGGTTAAAACACGTATTTTAAAATACGTATCACGATATCACGCTAGACGCAAGCAGATACAGCTTGCTCCTACGCATCCGAAACTTCTCCCATCCAGACTTTCACTGTCGGCCCTGGAGTTCCACCAGATCCACCGTTTTGCACACGCAAACCGGGTCGCGGACTGTCACCGCCGGTAGGGACTTTCACCCTGCCCCGAAGTTTTTGCTTATGAAAATGTTTAAGGAAACTTTATCATCTTCAGCGAGAAACATCAAGCGATTGAATTTAAGGATGACCGCCGCACGTTTGTCGTACCTCTCGAGGTAGCTCATTCTTATTTTGGGGTATGATTATGGGTTTATCGTACCTCTCACGACGGGTCACAACGTCTTTGGGGTATGATAACGCGTTTATTATACCTCTCACCATAGATCGCGCCGTCTTTGGGGTATGACTTCCCGCTTTTCATACCCCGCGCGATGGCCCTCTCCCTGTTTGGGGTATGACAACGTGTGGATTAATACCTCCCGGATTTTTCTCGAGCAAATTTTTGAAAATATGATTGAAAAATCAGCTTAGTGGGAATTGGAACTATAAATCCGTTTTTCAGCGAGGGATAATTTGTTTGTGGAGGGATATTTGTTGGCAGACAATAAAGGCGTTGTGTATCAGGGTGACGGGAAAGTCACCGTCGAGGAAATCGGTTATCCGGAACTTGTCCTTAGAGATGGCCCCGGCGTTCCGAAAGAAAACGTCGATCGCAAATGTGAGCACGGCGTTATTTTGAAAGTGATTACAACCAATATTTGCGGGAGCGATCAGCACATGGTTCGGGGACGAACGACCGCTCCACAAGGGTTGGTGCTCGGCCACGAAATTACCGGTGAAGTCATTGAAACCGGACGCGACGTCGAATTTATCAAAAAAGGCGACATGGTTTCCGTCCCCTTTAACATCGCGTGCGGGCGATGCACGATGTGTCAACAACAAAAAACACATATTTGCCTGAACGTGAATCCGGACCGGCCGGGTTCGGCGTATGGCTATGTCGATATGGGCGGCTGGCGCGGCGGTCAGTCGGAGTATGTGATGGTGCCTTACGCTGATTTTCAGCTTCTGAAATTCCCGGACAAGGATCAGGCGATGGAAAAAATTCTTGATTTAACGATGTTGACGGACATCTTCCCGACCGGCTTCCACGGCGCTTATTCAGCCGGTGTATCGATGGGATCAACGGTCTATGTGGCAGGGGCAGGACCTGTAGGATTGGCAGCGGCCCATTCCGCCCAACTGCTCGGCGCCTCTACGGTTATCGTCGGCGACCTTATTGAAGAGCGCCTGCAACAGGCCGAAAGCTTTGGCTGCGAAACCGTTAATCTAAAAAAACATGACCGTCTCGGCGAGCAGATTGAACAAATCCTTGGCGTACCGGAAGTAGACGCAGCTATTGACGCGGTTGGTTTTGAAGCCTCCGGCCACGGGGAAAGCGGCGAACAACCGGCTGCGGTATTAAACGCGATTATGGACGTCACCCAAGCCGGTGGAGGCCTCGGCATCCCCGGTCTATACGTCACCGATGACCCGGGCGCAGAGGATAAAGATGCGCAAAAAGGGTCGTTAAAAGTTCGTTTCGGACAAGGATGGGCGAAAGCGCATACCTTTGTCACCGGCCAAACCCCGGCGATGTACTACAATCGCGGCCTGATGAAATCGATTTTATCCGGTAATGCCCAGATCGCAAAAGCGGTCAACGCCCAGATTATTTCCCTCGATGAAGCACCGGATGGTTACGCGGACTTCGATCAGGGCGCACCGAAAAAATTCGTCATCGATCCCCACGGATCGCTTTCCTGAGATATTTAGTGGCGCGGGAGGGGTGGCCCCGCCCGCGCCACTTCTAAAGCGCCAGATTAATCCCCGAAAGTGACAGAATTAAAGCGTCAAAAATAGGTTTATCCTTCCTTGCTATACCCTCCTTCTGCTTCGCGTTTGATTTCCAAAAGCGGTGAGCCAAGTCCCGCCGTGACCGTTGCCACGTATGCGCCTTCGATGAGCGGCGCATTGCTGATCGCTATGTTTCTGTCTTCGTGAATTTCCTGAACCATTTCCGCGTTCATTTTTGCACTGCCGATATCATAAAAAATAAGAATATCATCTTCCGGATCGATTTCGTTCATGACCGCCTCGATATGATCCACGCTCGTACCCAGCTCCCCGTCATTCAGACCGCCGCAGGCATAGATACCTACATCCGGGTTCGCTTGTTGCAGTAATTCACGCGCACCTTCCGCCAATGCCTCTACGTGTGAAATCAAGAGGAGTGCCACACGGTTTTCAGCCATTTTTTATTCACCTGCTTTCATCAAATTAGCCAGTTCCTGAAAAAGATAATAACTAGATACGGCTCCCGGGTCGAGATGGCCGACGGATTTTTCGCCGAGCAAGGCGCCGCGACCTTTTTTTACGACCATGTCTTCGGTTGCTTCCATCCCTTTTTTCGCTTCAGCTTCGATCTTTTTCCAATCAGGCTCCGAGGCTGTAAAAGTTGCAGCCACCGGCGACCAGACATCCAAAAGCGTACCTTCGCCAGCTTGCGTTTTCCCGCGTTGGGCGATGCCTTCCACCGCTTTGGCCATGCCTGACATCCACGCTTCGCCATCAACCTGATGCACATCCTTCCAGGCAGCACCGAGGCGCATAAAAGCTGTCCCATACAATGGGCCAGCCGCGCCGCCAACTTTAGATACGAGGGTGCTGCCGAGTTTTTGCATGAGCTGGGACAATGAGAGCTCGTCCCATTCATCCAGGCTTTCCTCGACAGCCCGGAACCCCCGGGCCATATTCACGCCGTGATCACCATCGCCCAGGGCTTGATCCAATGCTGATAGTTCATCTTTTTCTGCTTCCATTCGTATCGCTGTTTTTTGCATCCATTGTTTTGCCTGCTTACTGTCCATATCCGAGCCTCCCTCTATTGCTTCCATTGCACTGTTTTAACCGGTGCCTGCAGATGTTCCGCCAGCTCATCATCAAGGGCGAGCAACGTTAGGGATACCCCGGCCATATCAAGACTGGTCATATATTCCCCAACAAAGGTGTGCTGAATGTCTCTGTCCAGCTGCTCGATTACATCGTTGGCAAACACTTGCAGTTCCATGAGCGAGGTGCTCCCCATGCCGTTCACAAGAACCGCCAATGGAGCACCCTGTGGGATTTCCGGCAAAATATGATCCAGCAAAAGCCGTGCGATTTCTGCGGACGACGCTACCTCTCGGCGATCCATGCCGCGCTCACCGTGTATGCCAATGCCCACTTCCATCTCTTCTTCAGCGAGATCGAAGCTCGGTTGATCAACCGCCGGCAATGTACAAGGCGTAAGCGCGACACTCATACTCCGGACGCGACTGACCGCTTTTTCGGCCAGTCTTTTTACCTCCGACAGGGAGGCACCGGTTTCCGCGAACGCACCCGTCATTTTTTGCACGAGTACCGTTCCGGCAATCCCGCGGCGCTGCTCGGGATCATCCACAGCCACGTCATCATTAATGATCACCATTTCCGCGGTGATTCCTTCGGCTTCCGCCATTTCCTGCGCCATTTCAACGTTCATGACGTCACCGTTATAATTTTTTACGAGCACCAATACGCCCGCGCCTTGATCGGCGGCCTGAATGGCGGCGAGAAATTGATCGGCACCCGGGGATGTGAACACTTCACCGGCCACGGCTGCGTCCAGCATGCCTTCCCCGACGTAACCGGCATGCGCAGGTTCATGCCCGCTTCCGCCCCCGCTTACGATACCCACTTTTTGGGGTTTAAACGAGCGGCGGGTAATGACGTCGGTACCTTCCAGGCGTTGAAGCCGCTCGCCATTTGCCGCGACGAGTCCATCGAGAAAGGCGGTCACAATGTTTTCAGGATCATTCATTAATTTTTTCATATACATCCCTCCGGGTCGTTCGTATGTATGAGTGGTATACCCGTTAAGCGAGTAAAAAAATCATAGAAAACGCGCTCATTATTCTATGATACAATGAGTGAAAAGACATCGAGGAGGACGCGAACATGATCGAGCTGTGCGAAGTCGGACCGAGAGACGGTCTGCAAAATGAAAAGAAGCAGGTAACCACTGGGGACAAGGTAAAATTCATCAATCAACTGATCGCTGCCGGTGTCAAAAAATTCGAAACGGCCTCGTTCGTCAACCCCAAGGTCGTGCCGCAAATGGCCGATGCCGAGCAAGTGATGGAAACACTGCCTGATCGGAATGATGTTACTTATGCGGGACTCGTGCTCAGCCGTTCCGGGCTGGAACGCGCCCTTTCCACGAAAGTTGACCGGTTGCACGTCGTATCAGGAACGAGTGATACATTTAATAGAAAAAATGTCCGCCGCACGGTGGATGAAAGCGTCGAGGAGTTGACAGCCGTGATCGAGGATGCCGGTGTTGCCGGGCGCCCCTCTGCCGCCATTCTCTCCACCGCTTTCGGTTGTCCCTATGAAGGGGCCGTCGATCGGAAGCGTGTTTTTCAGGTGGCGGAAACGTTTCTCGATGTCGGCGTGCAGGAAATCGTCCTCGCGGATACGACAGGGATGGCCAATCCGCAGCAAGTGAGTGAAACGGTCGCTGAGTTCAAGGAAAAATTCGGCGATGAAGTGCCCCTCGGCCTTCATTTTCATAACACACGCGGGCTGGGGCTGGCGAATGTTGCCGCCGGTTATTATGGCGGCGTGCGAAGATTTGATGCTGCGCTGGGCGGGCTTGGCGGCTGTCCGTTCGCACCAAATGCCGTCGGTAACGCCTCAAGCGAAGACATGATTCATATGTTTCAGGAAATGGGCGTCCGCACAGGCATCGATCTCGAAGCGATGATCGCCACGGCAAAATGGCTGGAAGGTCTCATGGAAAAAACGCTCCCGGGCATGGTCATGAAGGCAGGTGCGGCGGGCGAATTGAGCGAGGCGCGTTAGTATATGAGTGAGGCACTGATAAAATCGGGAGATCGCTGATATATCCGGAAGTTCGCTGATATAATTACGAAGTCGCCGATATACCGTTAATTAAACGTTTATTTAAGCAGATAAGAAAGTATAAAACTTTCTTATCTTGCATAAGTGCAACTAAGGCTTTCGCCAGGCTTGGCGATAAGCCAAGTTTTCTTTATGTTATAACGAAAGCGCATACCGGAGGGTTTTCATGAAACAAGTCGAAACTCAGATTGTTCCCGCAAGCAGCAAGGAAGACGTGCTCCGTTCCGTCCAATGGGCGAATGAAAATAATGTTCCAATCTATACGAACGAAAAAAATCTACCTTCCGACGAAGGGATTTTCATAGATATAAGTCAATGGCCGGCGACGATAGATATCTCCCCCGATGATCTCACCGCCGTCGTCTCGCCGAGCGCCACTCCTGCCCAGATCAACGAAGAGGCGGCCAAACACGGGCTCATGTACCCGCCGGATGCCCGGGGGCAAAAAAACATGATCGCCGATCATTTGGCCACGAACACGGGTGGTCCGCACGAGCTGAAATACGGCGCAACCAAAGATTTTGTCATCGGCCTGGAGATGGTGACCCCGGAAGGAAAGCCGATGCGAACCGGCGGTCGTACGATAAAAAATGTCACCGGATACGATGTGACCAAATTAATCGTCGGTGCCGAGGGCGCTTTCGGATTCATCACAGCAGCGACATTAAAATTAGTCCCGAAAACGCCCGCCCGTTGTACGCTCGTTGCCACTTATAACGATGTGGAAGACGCGGCGCGGGCGGCTGCGAACGTTTATGGCTCGGCGATTTTACCGGCTAAATTGGCGCTGACTGCCAGCGATGAACTTTTGGTTGCGCTTGACGGTCATCCAAAAACGGTAGCGGCGCATGTGCAAATGGTAAAAGATATGCTCGATGACGTTAGCATGTACGAAGATGATGAATCGTTATGGGATGAATATAGAGCGCAAAAAACCGGCATCGATGTTTCCGTGGCCCCCAGCGAACTCACTTCTTTTATCGAACATAACCGGGAAATCACCCCTTTTTATGGCCACGCCGGGAGCAGTGTATGGCATATCACCGTCAACGCCGAAAGCGCAGATGCCCCGAAAACCGGACCGGCTGCGGAAGACATCATGACAGCGATGAAAAAAAGCTGGGATCCGAACAACATCATCCAGACGAAGGCAGGTGCAGAGCGATGACAACCGAATTAAAGGAGCTCCAGGAAAAAATTGCATACGACAAGACGTTCGATTGTGTGCAATGCGGCTATTGTTTGCCGGCCTGCCCCACTTATAAAACGATGGAAAAAGAAACCCATTCGCCGCGCGGACGGATCAACCTCGTGAAGATGGTGGCGGAAGGCAAAGCGTCGATTGAAGATATGAAAGAGCCGATTGAAAAATGCCTCGGCTGTATGGCCTGCACGACCGTTTGCCCGACCCATGTTCAGTACGGCGAAATTTTTGAAAGCGCCAAAGAGGTTTTGGAAGACCACGAACAAAAGTCCGGAATGCGGAAAAAAACGGAAAATTTCCTGTTCGGTTCCTTTTTTCCGAGCCGCCGCTGGATGAAGACGCTCGGAAATGCCACGTGGGTGTACCAGGCGTCCGGAATGCAAAAGGTCGCGCAAACGCTGCGACTCACGTCGGTCGCGCCGCTTAATCTCGATCAGTTTGAACGGGCCTTGCCGAAAATGCCTACGCCCGCTGAACGAAGAAGGCGAGAGACCCGTGTAGAGCCGGATGGCGCGAAACAGACAACCGTCGCTTTTTTCAAAGGCTGCGTCATGGACAGTGTTTTCTTCGAGACGAACCGCCGCTCGATCGAGCTACTGCGCCTGGCGGGAGCGGAAGTGGTTACGCCGGTTGAACAGACATGTTGCGGTGCCCTGCACGCTCACGACGGCAAGAAGTCCGACGCGAAGGAGCTCGCCAAACGCAACATTGAAATCTTTGAAAACGAGGATGTCGATCACATCGTGAATAATGCCGGCGGCTGCGGCGCCAAACTCGTAGAATACGGGAAGCTACTTGCAGATGAGCCGGAATGGGCCGCTCGGGCGGAGTATTTTTCTGAAAAAGTCAAGGACATCTCAGAAGTGCTCGCCGAACTGGACGGCCTGACATTTACGAAACCGGTCCGGAAAAAAGCCACTTATCAGCCGTCGTGTCATATGACGAACGTCCAGCGTGTAACGGCGCCACCGCGAACATTGCTGGCGCAAATACCGGAACTAAAGCTCGCGGAAATGACGAACCCCGATTTCTGTTGCGGCTCGGCAGGAATCTATAACATTCTCAATTACGAAGATGCCATGGACATTCTCGATGTGAAAATGGAAGACGTTGCTGATGTAGAGCCGGAAGTGATCGTCACGACGAACCCAGGCTGTCTGCTGCAGATGAAACTGGGAATTGAACGCGAAGGCACCGGCGACATGATGGAGGCCGTCCACCTCGTCGATTTGCTGATGGAGGCGGGGCCGAGGGCGAGGTTCTAGCGGCGATCTCGACAGCTCTAGCAGCGAAATTTCTTGTTTAAGCAGCGACCTCCATAGTTTTAGCAGCGAAATCGTGCCTTTTAGCGGCGAACTCTCAAAAATGAAGATGATACACTCTCCACTTATCCTCACCACTGGAAGGAAGCTTCATCTTTTGGAGTAAACGTTTCGCTATATGAGTTGAAGCCAAGTTAAGGAAATCCCGACATTTACCTGATGAGATATGGGGTGAAATCAACTTTGCATAGTCCCGCAATGCTTGATAATGGGCTGTGTAACTCGTGGATCGGCAATGTGGGCATGTCCATTTTCCGTACCAATATTCCATGATGCCGACATCACAATTCGGGCAAAAAACCCCTTTTCGAAGATCGGCCATCGTCACATTGTATTTTTTCATAGCGGAATAGGGTTGGGGTCGGTGGTTGTCACGCAGCGCTTCTGCAATGGTTCGTGTGGAATCAGGAGACACTTGCCGATGATATTGCTCCGATAAATTTTCTATAATTTCCCGTAGCGCGGGCGGGCGAATGATTTTTTGATGGCGGGGATGAGGGGCAATTTCTTTGATTTCCGCCTTTTGATTCGTGAGGGAACGGGGCTGGATCCATGATTGCAGTGATGCCGCCTGTTGCTCCACTTGCAGGACCGGGTCCTGAAAAACATCCAGTTGATCACCGATCGTACGAATCAATTGCTGATGGGCATGGTCAAATACAAGCCGCCCGGCAACATTCTTGATTTCTAAAATAAGTATGAACTTTGGCGTGACGAGCAATGTGTCCATTTGAAAAAAATGCGAGTTCAGTTGAAGCCGTAATTGATGCAGCCAGAAAGGAGACGGTAATACAAGCAGGTCATAGTAATAGTCCATGGATTGTTCTCCTTGCCAACCGGCACGTTCAATTTTGTAAGCCTTTTCAATTAAAGGATATGCTATGTGTGTTTTCCGGAGGAGTTTTTGTAAAGATTCTAATTGAAGCAATTTTTCGGGGATGACGCGGGGTTTTATGATCATTTTGTAGTCCTTTCTCTGTATTCAGGGAGACCGTCAACAAAAATTTATCGGCGATCTCCCAATTATATCAGCGACCTCGCGCCGCTTCGATAAACGCGTCAAACAGACGCACGCTATATTCGTCGCCCGCTAAGGCCATATTCTCCGGGTGCCATTCGGCGCCGATGACAAAAGAATGTTTTTCGCTTTCGAATGCCTCGATGACGCCGTCGCTGGCCGTGCCGACGGCGGTGAAGCCGTCCGCCATCGCGCGCACCGCCTGGTGGTGATAGCTGTTCACTTTGTAGCGCGTCGCCCCGGCGATTTTGGCCAGGCGGGAACCTGGCGTCACGTCGACATAGTGCGAACCGTGCGCCCGTGGCGCGCGCTGCTGGTGCTGCAGCAGCTCGCCATTTTTCTGGCTGTAGATGTCCTGGTACATGTCGCCGCCCGCGGCAATATTTAAAATTTGGCAGCCGCGGCAAATCGCCAGAATCGGGATGTCTTTTTCAAGACAGGCTTGAATTATCAGCATTTCAAAGCGGTCCCGCGCCGGGTTTATACTGCCAAGATTCTGATGAGGCTCTTCACCGAAAAGCGTCGGATCGATGTCGCCTCCCCCCGTCACGAGCAGCCCATCCAGCTGTTCCACCATTCGCCCAATCAGCTCTTCTTCCAAAATGTTCGGCAACATGATGGGGACGCCGCCGCTGTTCACAACCGCTGTCACATTGTCCTGGCTCAGAGAGATCATTTTTTCTTCCTTCAGATTCGTTGTAATGCCAATCGTTGCGCTCATTGTATCCCCACTTTTTCTCTTATCATATCACTGAACGGGCAGATGTGGGAACGCTAAAAGCCATACGCTTCTTCCTGTGCTTTGCGCATATTCATATACGTTTCCGTCAATCCGACGGTGTCTTCCACCAAACGATCAATGCGGAGTGAAACATCATCATTGGTGATCTCTTTTCGATGGATATTTTGTTCTTCGATAAATACATAATCCTGGACGATTTGCGCTTTCATATACGACAAAATCGGTTTTAGCTGTTGTTCCACAATGAGAAAATGGGTGAGGGATCCGGCGGTTACCAGGACACTCACAACTTTATCGCGCAACCCGTCCTGCGGGAGCAAATCGAATATATTTTTCAAAGTTGCGGGGATGGATGCCTGAAAAATGGGCGTTCCGATGATGATGGCATCCGCCTCCACGATCGTTTTAGCGACATATTGTGTATCCCCTTCATAGTCCAGAAAGTGGCGCCCATCACTAAATTGTATCTCGAAGTCTGCTAAATCGATCAAGGTTACGCCCGTCTCCGGATATTTTTGAGCCACAGTGTTCACAGTGTAATCCATCGCCGCTCTCGTTTTGGAGCCGACATTGGAGCCCGATAATGCTACGATGTTCATTTTCCTTGCCTCCTACTGTTTGGCCGTATATTTCTTGATTGCCGGTAAAATTTCTGTCCCGATAAGCTCAATGTTTTTTCGCAGTTTATCGAACGATACGCCGCCGAAGTCCATTTGGGCAATAAAACGCTGATGGCCAAACTGTTCATGCTGATACAGTATTTTTTCGATCACCTGCTGCGGACTGCCGACGTTTATGACGGTTCGCAGATCATCACTCTGGGCAAAGGCCTGTTTCGGAAACCCTCGTCCGTTTGTCAGCTTCATGCCTTCATTGATATGAGGATAATATTCCTGCTGTGCCTGCTGGGTTGTTTCCGCTGTATAAAAAAACCCGGCTGTTGAGATCGGTAGCCCCGTTGGATCAAATCCGCTTTGACGGGCCGCCTCACGATAAGCATCAATGGATGGCTTAAAGCTGGTAACAGGACCGCCTAAATGAGCCAAATACATCGGTACCCCGGCGTGGCCTGCCTTGATGGCACTCGCCGGTGTCCCACCGACCGCGCGCCAAATCGGTAGCGACCCATTTTGCGGACGGGGGAGCACCTTTGCATTTTTCATCGGGGCACGGAACTGCCCGTCCCAATTGACGACTTCCTCTTCATTGATTTTCAATAATAACGCAAACTTTTCTTCATATAACTCTTCATAATCCCGAAGATCATAGCCCAACAAGTCGAAGAGCCCGACACGGGAAGCACGCCCCGCAACCATTTCCGCGCGTCCCTGCGAAATCAGGTCAACCGTCGCGAAATTCTCATACACGCGGACCGGGTCTGACGTGCTGATGATCGTAGATGAACTCGATATTTTTATTTTTTCGGTCGCCTGGGCGATAGCCGACAAAATAACCGCGTGTGCCTGTGTGGCAAAATATTCTTGATGGCTTTCGCCGACGCTGAAAAAATCAATGCCCGCCTCTTCGGCTAATTGCGCTAATTCAATGAGCTCATGAATCCGTTGTTCCGCGGAAATTCGTTCACCCGCCGTTGGGTCCGGCAAATGATCGCCTAATGTATAAATGCCAAATTCCATACCTTTAGCCGGATCGATACGATAATTTTCCATTTGATTGATCCCTCTCTTTTATCTAAACCTATATGACTATTATAAGCTATAAAACCTAAAAGTATAAGTACGCACCTTTAAGTGGTATAGTATATAAAAAGATACTACGGAGGAATATAGCATGAATATTGATCCCGACCAATGCCAAGTCGAGGAAGCTTTGGAGATTGTGGTAGGAAAATGGAAACCAATTATATTACTTCATTTGTTAAAAAATGGAACAATGCGATTTAATGAGCTCAAACGAAGCGTTCCCAATATAACGCAAAAGATGCTCACGAAACATTTACGTGAATTGGAAGATGAGGATATTATCGCGCGTATCGTTTATCCGCAAGTGCCCCCAAAAGTCGAGTATTCCATCACCGAATATGGGAGGAGTTTACAACCTATTTTAGAAGCGATGCATGAGTGGGGGACCAAACACCAGAATCGAAAAATCAAAAAAAGCGTGCAATAACATATGTCCTCACCTGGGTTGGGTGAGGACATAATAATAGTGGACTAGTCAAACATCAACGGACGCGCGATTTTATTGATGGCGCCGCCATCGACCATGAGCGTTTGCCCGCTCACGTAGGTGGATTCATCGGATGCCAGGAATAAACAGGCGTTGGCGATGTCCTCGGTCGTGCCGATGCGTCCCATCGGCTGAAAATCCAACGTTTGCCGGAATGCTTCATCCGGATCATCGAGGCTTTCGAATGTTTTTTGCAAAAGGGGGGTATCGACGGTGCTTGGTCCGACCGCGTTGACGCGGATCTGGTCAGCGCCGTAATCGAGGGCCATCTGCCGGGTTAGCGCCGTTAATCCCCCTTTCGCGGAAGCGTAAGCGGCAAGACGGGTGATCGTTTTTTCCGCGTGCCAGGAAGCGATGTTGATGATCGAACCGCCGCCGCGGTTTTGTAACTCAGGTAAAGCATATTTCGAGCATAAAAAGGGTCCGGTTAAATTGATGCCGAGCAGCTTGTTCCACTCTTCCAACGATGTTTCATGAACGGGTTTGCGGAAATTTATCGCGGCATTGTTTACTAAAATGTCAACTCCGCCATATTTTTCCACGGCTGTTTTCATCAGACTCATCACGCTCGTTTCATCACTGACGTCCGTCGGTTGAAAAAAAGCCTCCGCCTCGTTATTTTGCAATGCCTGCACGGTTTCGCGTCCGGCTTCTTCATTCACATCGGCAACGACGACCTTCGCGCCTTCATTCGCGAATGTTTCCGCGATGCCCTGGCCGATTCCCTGGCTCCCGCCGGTCACGATCGCTACTTTGTCTTTTAGTCGCATGCTGTCCCTCCTTTATGTTTATCTTTTACCCTATTCAGAAGATCATGTAACATAAAAAAAACCCTTTCTTACGGGCTAAACATGACTGATCCAGTTCAGTTCAATCGCTCTTTTTATCGCGTGGGTACGGTCTTTGGCGTTTATTTTTCTAATGATTTTGCTCACATGATTATTGACCGTTGACGGCGCGAGATAAGCATCTTTGGCTATTTTTAAATTGCTTTTGCCATCGAGAATGCCCTGGAATATCTGGCATTCCGCATGACTGAGGATTTTGGCCGCGTTCTCAAAATGAAGCTGGAAAGGCATGGACCTCTGCTTTTTGGGAGTAAAGGCTTTGTCCATCACCTTAAGGAAATCGAGGTTCAGCACCGGGTCAATATAAACTGAACTCGATGTTTTATTCAGAATTTTGGAACCTAAAGTTCGGATAGAGTGCGAACCCGCGATCACGTGGGATATGCCTGCATCGAGCACCTGCTTGAACAATTGGTGCTCGCCGGGATTGACCAGGGCGACATAATTATGTAACGGACGTTCTTTGAGGTGCCGGAGGCTCGCTTCTTTTCCTTTTACATAGATTTGCTCGTTTTCAACCACCACTTGCTCGCGCTCCGCGTCCCAATAAACATCTTCCCGCGACTGATACAGTTGTTGAAGTTTTTCTTGCTCCTCGGCTTCTTCATAAAATGTTAAGCACACTTTCATCCCATACCCTCCCCTGTTAAATCACGTATAATATAGCATATTCCGGAGGGATTATCAAATATTTGACAATATTTTGTGCTGTTTTTCGTGGCACTCACCCCCGCGCCAGACGTTCCATCAAGGAAATGACATCATCCTCCTGAACAGGGTCGTCCGCGGCTTTGTTCAACTGTTCGTGTCCGCACTGACGGCATTGGTGCACGATCTGATACCCTTTCTTGGAATGATAAAGCAAATCGACCGGCTCCATTAGCCCCCCACATGCCGAAGCGCGGTCGCCCGGGCGCATATCCACATGCCTGGAATAGAGACAGAACGGGCAGTGATTGCGGTAGCTGCCATTCGTCAGCGGGCGCACTTCACCTCCGCAGTGATCACATGTAAAGCCGGTGTTTTCGGTCGTTCTACTCACGTTCATCCCCCCAATGATCGCGTTGATGATAGCACAATTACAGTAACGCTGCAACGTCTGAGACTTTTTTCTCATTTATTATTATAGGCTTGTCGGGCTTTTCCTGCTCAACACGTCCAAAGGTCGATCGCCGATAACATAGTAATTAATTCCAATCGCTCATCCTCATTGTATTTTCCTCCCCTCATGGACATCATGATAAAAAACGGAGGTGCAACCCGATGGGTAAACGTGATAATACATGTACCGCGTGCGATGGCACGGGCTTACTCATGGATGATGAACAATGGAAGTATCCATGCACCATTTGCAATGGGGACGGGATTTTCATGGAAAGCGATAACCCAGACCCCGATCACCCTATCAACGTTGATGACAACAACCGGACCCTGGAATAAAAAAAGATGTCGCGTGCCGGCACCGCGGCATCTTTTTTCGATCATCACTATCGATCTTTGACGACCTAATGCTTTGATACGGAAGTCGTTAGGTCGCCAACCATAGCTTTTGCTGCCCTAACGTGTTGTGACTGATGTCGTTAGGTCGCCAGTATCGGTTTTTGAAGACCTAACGCGTTACAGAGGAAGCCGTTGGGTCGTCAACGCCATGCTGGCGCCCCCAAAATCAGCGATTATTATACTTTACGCATGGACATCCCTATCAGCGGACAATCTAAGAAAGCAAGAAGACCTAACAGTAACGTGGTGAGTTTATATCGAAAAAAGACTGGAAGCCATTTTATGGAGCATCGCCCTGCCGGGATTCGCACAATTAGTGAGCAAGTCTTATGTCAAGGGGATCACCTTGGTCCTGATTGAAATTCTCGTTAATGTGCAGGGAAATCTGAACACGCTCATCGTCCTGAGTTTCCAGGGACAGACGCAGGCAGCCGTGCAGCAAGCGGATTATTTATGGATTATGTTTTACCCGTGCTTATATTTTTTTGCTATTTGGGATGCCTATAGAGACGTCGGCGGCGATCAACATGCGTATATGTTTCTGCCCTTTGCCATGACCGCGTTCATAACGACCATCGGCGTTGCTTATTCATCGCTCCCCATCTTCGGTGTCGTCATCGGCCCGATCTTCTTGCCGATCCTATCTTCCTTTATCGGATTGGCGATCGGCTTCGGCATCAGGAAGATTCTCATTAAAAGGGAGAGGAACCCATAACCTATGCAAAATTTTTCACAAACCAATCAAGAACGCCGCTTCAAAGCATTCGTCAGTATTTTAGGCACCACCCAATTACATTTACGCAACCCTTACATGATCGCTTGGTGGAATGCAGCGCTCCCCGGATGTGGACATCTTCTTTTATCCAAATATCTGCGAGGTTTCACATTGTTATCATTGGAAATTCTTTTGAATGTCATGGCTAATCTCAATCTTGCCATGGTTCATTCGTATACTGGTCAGTTTGAGATGGCCAAAGAGGTCCTCGAACCAAGATGGATCCTTTTGTATATTCCGATGTATATTTTCGGCATTTGGGATAGCTACCGGACGACCGTCGATTTGAATAAACAGTCTCTATTGGCTGATAAAGAAAATGCTCCTGTTACATCGTTTAATTTGACAGGGTTGGAAATTAATTACCTGGACAAAAGGAATCCACGGTTAGCGGTCCTTTGGTCGCTTCTGACCCCGGGGTTGGGGCAATTATACATTCACCGATTATTGACCGCTCTTTTTATTATATCTTGGTTAATCGTTTTCATTTACTTTTCAAAAGTATTGATCGCCGTGCATCTTCTCTTTTTGGGGCAAATCAGTGAAGCCACAACCGTGGTCGAACCGCAATGGCTTCTTTTTTTACCTTCTCTATATGGATTCGCTATGTATGATGCTTATGTGAATACCGTGGAAAATAATAAATTGTTTGAGAGCGATCAACGTAATTTTTTGAAGAAAAATTATCAAACATACCGGGTCAAACTCTCTGATTGGCAGGTGTGAAGATGCAAATCTTTGCCACTTTTGAACATTCCATATACGTAGAGCTGGCTTTGTCAAGTTTGGCGTCCATAGACATTCAAAAACAGAACATTTTGGCTGTACCGCTGGATAATCGCAAGGAAGATCGCAAATTGTTTGATACGCTTCATCGCTCGGACGGCGTGAGCTTGTTTGACAAAGGCGCCGCCTTGGCAGTGGCGTTTTCCGTTGTTGCAGCCAGCATGGGATTCGAGTGGGAATGGGGACCGATCTTTTGGGGACTTATTGGCGCTGCAGCAGGCTTTTTGCTCGGTTTTACCATTGATCTCCTGCTTATAAAATTTTTTCATAAAAGAAAGCGCGTCCTGAAGGGGAAAAAGTCAGAAGTCCTTCTCGTGATTGAATGTCTCCCGGAACAAATGGGAAAAGTAGAAACAATTCTCTGGGATCACCTCGCGCTTGGCGTAGCAAAAATTGAGGAGACCCACTGAAAAGGAGGCCGCTTATTTTGGAACGACAAATGTTACGAACACTTTTTATCGGGGGTATCCTTGCCCTTCCCTTTACCTTCTTCCGTCGTAATATCAAGGAGCGCGCCATTCTCTTTTTTTTCACGGGGTATGCCGCCACTTTTTTAGCGCAAATGGTTGTCGGGAAGAAGATGGTGAAATATCCGGTGCGCCCCATGCCCAAATATTTTCAGACCAACATTCTTTATGAACAACTGCTTCTGCCCTTGATGAGTTTATGGTTCAATCACACGACGCGCCGCTCCAGGTTACCCGGCATCGTCGGACAAGCTTTTCTGTACAGTGGTGCACATACATTGATCGAGTATGGCATTGAAAAAAAGACGCGTTTAGTGCAATGGAAAAAATGGTCCGGGTTCACTAATATATGTTCAATCATAGGCCTTTTATTAGCGACGAAGGGGGTCCTTTCTGTGATTAGATGGTTGGCAAAGAAACTTGGTTAACGAAAAGGTCTACAAACACTATGAAACAAGAGGTGAGAGCATTGGCAGAAAATCAGAGCCCTGATTTAACCGCGTCGGAAATCGGCATTTTGTGGGGTTATTATATAAAAAATAGCCTGATCATTTGTATGACTACTGCCTTTCTTGAAAAAGTGGAAGACCCCGATATCCACGAAGTGCTACTAACGGCCAAAAAGCATAGCCAAGACAATTCGGCCCTGATCGAGGAGGTATGTCAGCGTGAACAAATGGTGATGCCGAAGGGCTTCATCCCGAGTGAAGACGTGAATCCTTCCGCGCCCCGCCTGTTTAGTGACGCGTTCATGTTAGATTATGCCCGACATATAGCTATCGCAGTCATAACGTCTGCCGGGGCCGGCATCTCGGTCGTTACGCGCTCAGATATGACAAACATCTGTCAAACGACCCTTCAACGAGCGACAGAGCTTCATGAAGCTGCAAAAGAAAGGTTATTGACAAAGGGCATTTATAGTCGACCGCCGGCCATTCCTGTCCCGAAGGAAGTGGACTTTGTCGACAAGCAAACATTTCTCAGAGGGTTTCTCGGCGAACGCCGAGCGCTGACCGCCGTCGAAATCACCCATCTTTTCGAGAACGTAGAAACGAACACATTGGGAAAAGCGCTCATGATGGGCTTTGCGCAAGTGGCGAAGGACCCAAAAGTGAAAAAATATTTTGTGCGCGGCAAAGAGATCGCCCATAAACACATCGAAGTCTTTGGCTCGCTTTTAAAAGAAGAAGACCTTCCCCCTCCGATGGGGTGGGAAACAAATGTCACGGATACCACCGTGTCTCCATTTTCCGATAAGTTGATGACCTTCCACACCACCGCGTTGATCGACATCGGGATCGGCAACTACGGATTGTCTACCGCGGGTAGCCCCCGGCGCGATATCGGTCTCACATATGCCCGGTTGATGGGCGAGATAGCTCTCATGGCAGAAGACGGCGCCAACCTTATGATCGACAAGAGCTGGCTGGAACAACCACCACCCGCACCCGACCGGGACGCTCTGGCGAGCGAGAAAGGAGATCGTGGGTAAGGGGCGTGCCGTTTCATGCGTCCAACCGGGGGATGGGTGCATGTTAGCGGGAAACGCACTGTTAATTTCGTAAAATCAATCCGTTATATCAGCGAAATTTTAATTTTATCAGCGATCTCCAATTTTATCGGCGAACTCGACGATTTATCAGCGATCTCGTCAAATCGTATAAATTTAACTTCATTTGGAACGATAAGGTAAACGGACTTACTTACCGAAGGATGATCGCGTCGTGTCGCTTCGTTTTATGAAACGAAAATATCATAAAGCAGATCCAAAAGTCGTCTCCGGTAATCTGGAAGATACCATTCGCTTCATTCAGGATGCTTTGGGGCAAAATGAAGATTTTGTCACACGCCGGTTTCACGTTTTCGGACATTTTTCCGCAGTGATGTTTTATTTCGCAAAAATGGTCAATGAAATGTCGATCAAGACCGATGTGCTCAAGCCAATCATGCACGGACCCCCTCACTTGGATGATAAGGACATTCACATTGACGAATTACAGGACGTTTTACTAAATGAATCCATCTACCATAGCGATGCCGAACTGGAGAATCAGTTAGCCACACTGGTCGAGGAACTTCTGGGCGGTAAAACGATGATCGCTGTCGAGGGGCTGGACCATGCGATTCTCATCGCGACTTGGAAAATCCCGGAAAGGGCGATTGACGAACCGGGAACCGAGCAAGTGGTCCTCGGACCCCGGGAAGGGTTTATCGAACAATTGGGAACCAACATCGCCTTGTTGCGCAATCGTCTGCAAACGCCCGGTCTTCGGGTACAGAGCAAAAAACTTGGGCGCATGTCCCATACAAAAGTAGCGATTTGTTATATGGACGGAACGACAGAACCGGAACTCGTTCAAGAAGTGGAAAGGCGTCTCGACAATATTGATATCGATGTGATCGGCGATATCGGCTATATCGAACAAATGATAGAAGACAACCAATATTCCCCCTTCCCCCAGTTGCAAACGACCGAACGGCCGGATAAGACGGTGGCCAACCTGGCGGAAGGCAGAGTGGCGATCCTCGCCGATGGTTCTCCGTTTGCTATTCTTTTACCGGTGGTATGGAACCAACTTTATCAAACTCCTGAAGACTATTCGAATCGTTTATTAATGGGGAACTTTATACGCATCGTAAGACTCATAGCCCTTATGTTCGCGCTCGTATCTTCTTCACTTTATGTAGCTTTCATTTCCTTTCATCCGGAATTGTTACCTACGGATTTTGCCGTGGCTGTCGCCAGCGGCCGAGCCGGCGTCCCTTATCCGGCCGTGGTGGAAGTGCTTATTATTGATGTTGCCATGGAAATCTTACGCGAAGCTTCCATTCGTCTGCCGACCCAGGTCGGCACGGCGCTCTCGATCGTAGGGGTGCTCATTATTGGGGAAGCAGCGGTTCAGGCCGGTATTTCCAGCCCGATTACCATTATCGTCGTGGCGTTGGCGACGATTGGTTCATTTGCCACCCCGTCCTATACCGGCGCGTTTTCGTTACGTATGCTCCGCTTCCCGCTGATTATTCTTTCCGGCATGTTCGGTCTTTACGGGCTCGTCATCGGGATTCTCTATATTTTTAACCATATGCTCTCGTTAAAATCGTTCGGGGTCCCGTATATGAGTCCGGTTTCGCCGGGAAACGCCCAGGGATGGAAGGATGTTGTATTTCGCTTTCCATTATGGCGCTTCGTCAAACGACCGTCCTTTCTCGATCCGTCGAACCGGGAACGGTTCGACCAGGAAGAAACAAAGCGACTATCCAGACAACCAAGCCATACGCGCGATTAATGGTCACGGGAAATCGTCGGGAGGCATACACGCATGGGATTTCCACGACAACTCACAGTGCAACAAGTCACAGCAATAATCATTAGCACCGTCCTTGGGGTAGGCCTCCTGCCTCTTCCTTTATTCGCGGTAAGAGCTGCCGACACCGGTGCGCCATTGGTCACTTTCCTGGGAGTGGTTCTCATTTTTGTCGGACTCGCGTTTGTCACCCTCCTGGGAAAACGCTTTCCGGAAAAATCGATCATTCATTACAGCGAAGATATCGTCGGCAAATGGTTAGGGAGAATCGGGAGTCTCGTCATAATCGTTTTTTTCACCGTTTTAACCGCCCTGGCTGCCCGGGAGTTCGGGGAAGTCGTCATCATTAACATTTTGCCCGCAACCCCGATGGAAGTAACGGTGATCGTCATGCTGTTAACGGCGGCCATCTTTGTCCGCAACGATATGAATACGTTCGCCTATATTCACGTTTTCTATCTCCCGGTTCTTTTTATCCCCAATGCCATCATCATTGCTCTTTCTGTCGGGGACTCCGATGCCCTTTATCTCCAACCGCTGTGGGGAAATGACCCAAGCGGGATGCTGCCGGGTATCTTTACCATCGCCTCATTGCTGCAAGGTTCATTTATCCTTACGATGATCATTCCCTTTATGCGCTCTCCGGAAAAAGCGATGAAAGCGACGGTTTGGGCCATTGTTTTGGCCGGCCTGCTTTGCCTGTCCATAGTCATCGCCACATTGGGATTGTTTGGTCCCGGAGAAACACAACATTTGCTGTGGCCAACATTGGAGCTGGCACGATCGATCACCATCCCGGGTGAATTCCTGGAACGCCTCGATATCTTTTTTCTGGTCGTGTTTGTCGTCGCTGTGTTTACTACGTTGTATGGAACCTATATGTTTATCGTCTACTCGCTCAAACAACTTTTGCGCCTGCAGGACCACAAGCTGTTTTCCTATTTTATGCTGCCGATCGTTTTTGTCATCGCGATGCTGCCCCAGAACACGCTGCAACTGTATGAAATCGTGCAAAGGGTAGGGACAGCAGGCCTTTGCCTCACTGTCCTCTACCCCATTCTTTTGTACGTGATCGCGCGAATACGCAGGAAAAAAGGAAGGATGGCCGCATAAATGACGTTTGGAGTGAAACGAATAGGCATGGGTTGTCTCATCATTTTTCTTTTTGTCCTTTTGTTGGCCGGTTGCTGGGACAGCAATGACATTGAAGCCCGATCCAACGTGCTCGCCATCGCCATTGATAAAGCCGACCCGGAGGCCGAACAGGAGCAAGACGACATTACCATGGAAGAAGGCATGACAGCGTCACCGCAAGGAGACATGCTCCAGGTAACGGCACAAGTAGCTATCCCGGGAGAAGTCCCGCTCGGTCCGGGAATGGCAGAAGGCGGGGGCGGCCCTGATCCGGTGTGGGTATTGCATGTTACGGGCTATTCCCTGCAGGATGCCTTGAGCCGTTTGCAACAGCAAATCGCCGAAGAGTTATTCCTCGGGCATTTACGGGTGATTGTTGTTCATGAAGATGTCGCCAGGGAAGGGGTTGATCGTTTCAACACATCGTTGTTACGCGAACCAGACGTGCGGAGAACCGCCTGGATGGTCGTCTCGCAGGAAGAAGCTGCCCAGTATATGGACCTGGCTCCGGCACTCGAAGACATTCCGACGTTATATCTTGCCCACATGGTAGAAAACTCGGTAGGTTTAGGGAAATTTCCCGATAATTATCTGGGACTATTCTGGCGAATGCTGTCCAGCCAGGGCCAGGATGGTTATCTCCCTTACCTGAAAATGAGAGGCGACGAACAAATCCAGATCAACGGTCTTGCCTATTTTCGAGACGACCAAATGATCGGGGAGATTGACCCGATCAATATCGGCACCTTTATGGCGTTAACGGATGAAGAGCAAGGAGGATATGAGTTTTTTTCCATCGTTCCCGGAACGGATGCCCATGTTCTCAATCATACGGACATGCGCGAAACGAAAATCAATACCGAGATCCGGGATGGGAAACCTTACGCGAACATCACTGTACGCTACGAGCTCGTGATCAATGAAACAATCGAAGACGATGATCAGCTTCGGGACTCGAAGGTGATTGAGAACATCGAAGAGGCAGCGAAAAAAGAAAATACTGACGCTGCCGAACGGTTAATTCAAGAGATGCAGGATGAAAAATCCGACATTTTCGGCTTCGGAGAATATATTCGCGCCAAACATCCCGGCTACTGGAATCAACATATCGGAACGAAAGAACAATGGCGCGACGCCTTTCAGGACATGGACGTTGATGTCGACTATATCATCCAGATTCGGCGCGTAGGTACGCAAGCAACATAGAAAGGTGGGGGTCCGTAAGCAATGAAGGTGGGCGCGCGATTTGGTTTCTTCGCTCTATTGTGTCTCTGTTTAACGGGATGCTGGGACGGCAACGACATTGAACAGCGGGCCAATGTGCTCGCGCTGGCCATTGATGAGGCGGAGCCCGGCCCCGAAGAAGATCAAGACGATATCACCTATGTGGAAGATGGACTGATCGAGCCTCCCCAGGAAGACATGATTAACGTGACGGCGCAAATAGCTGTACCGGGAGAAGTCCCTTTGGGACCGATAGGACAAGGTGGAGGCGGAGGGGAAGAATCCGATCCGGTTTGGGTACTTGAGGTGACCGGCCGTTCGCTGAATGACGCATTAAGCCATTTACAACAAGAGGTCGCGGAAGACTTGTTTCTCGGCCAGTTACGCATCATCATCGTCAATGAAGACGTGGCCAGAAATGGCGTTGACCGTTTCAACGAATCGTTGCGACGCAACGCGGAGGTAAGAAGGAACGCCTGGATGATCGTGTCTGCAGAAGAAGCGGGCCAGTATATGGATCTGGCGCCGGACTTACAACAAATCCCGACGTTGTACCTTGCCAATATGATCGAAAACGCGGTGGAGTTGGGGAAGTTCCCTGAGGATTACATCGGTTTGTTCTGGAGGTTGCTGTCCAGCAAAGGTCAGGAGGGTTTTTTACCATATTTTGAAATCATGGGGGACGAGCAGATTAAACTGGGCGGAATGAGTTATTTTAAGGGGGATGAGATGACAGGAACAGTCACCCCTTTTGAAATCGGCGTCTACATGGGCATCATTGGATTCGAGCAAGGCGGGTATGAATATTTTGTCAAGGTGCCCGACACTGACAGCCATATTCTCCTTGATACATTATCTCGGGATACAACCCTCGAGAGCGAAATTAAAGACGGGCAACCCCGCTTGAATTTAGCCATTCGCTTTGAACTGACCATCCAGGAAACAGAAGAAACAGACAATATGCAGCTGCAAAATGCTCGCGTCCTTGAAAAAATAGAACAGCAGGAAGAGCAAGTCAATGCCGATGCTGCCGAACAACTTATCCAGGACATGCAGGAAGAGCAAGCCGACATTTTTGGGTTCGGAGAACAGATTCGCGCCAAACATCCCGGCTACTGGAATGAGAACGTCGGAACGAACGAGCAATGGCAGGAAGTTTTTCAAGACGTTGACGTGGACGTCGACGTGATCATTAACCTTCGGCGCGTGGGCACGCAAGCGACGTAGGGAGGAATTCGACATGGTGGAAATCGGCTTTACCAATTATGCCGTCGTATTGCTGTTGGTAACGGGTATCGTCACCCTGTATGTAGATGTCAAAGCTTACGACCGGGAAAAAAGGAAAAAAGAAAAAAAGGCAGCAATCATCGTGGGATGGTTTAATGTCGCTGCCGGGGGGCTTTTATTTATTACGAGTTGGGTGCTTGATCAATTCTTCTGGTGATCTTTACGCATCGGCCTGGATCGCCTGGACGGCATCATCATCTTCATCAGCCGTCGTTCTGATTAACGTCCCGAATACAAGCAGAGCAATGAGTATTAAAAAAATAATTCCCTGGTTAAACGTGACGCCATCAAAACCTTCATGCATGGTTAAGTTCCCCTTTCTTGATTTAGGCGCTCATTTATTTTTTCCATAAGATCACTAACGGTCATATCCCCGTTTTCCTTGATGAAATGATCAATGACCTGATTATCATTGTTCAAGGAAGGGAAGTCTCCGGTCGCAACCACTTCAATCGTAGGCTCATCACGGAATACGGATACGAAATTGACTCTTAGTTTGCCGGTTACTAGCAAAGCAGCCGTGATGATCTCTATATTTCTTTCCCTTAATAAATCGAGCGTGTTATAGGGGTGATTTTCGTTATTCATAACGGCTCTCCTTTCCGCGTGTATGTACACTCCACTTTGCATAGCCTATGCAGCATCTCCCTGAAAGGTGAACGAGGCGTACACGGAGCCGTTTTTGTTGGTTATTTTACGCGTGATAAAGTCGGCGGCTAAATTTGGCGCTTTTACATGATAATCTGGCGCTTTTTTAACGAAATCTGGCGGTTTCTCATCTTAATCTGGCGCTTTTTAAGCAGAATCTGGCGCTTTAGCTCCAGGTCGCAAAAAAAAAGACGCCCGCAGGCGTCTCTGTTATTGATCCTTAAAGA
Organism: Natribacillus halophilus; assembly: GCF_900100185.1. Taxonomy (GTDB): domain Bacteria; phylum Bacillota; class Bacilli; order Bacillales; family Marinococcaceae; genus Natribacillus; species Natribacillus halophilus. The sequence goes on from NZ_FNEN01000002.1 coordinate 252,440, forward strand.
TCTTCGTCTTCGTCGTCTTCTTCATCGTCACCCATTGGGTCATCTTCTTCGTCTTCATCGTCGCCTAGTGGATCTTCGTCTTCTTCTTCATCGTCCATGCCGTTTTCTTCATCCATGCCATCATCATCTAGGCCGTCATCTTCTTCTTCATCGGCCGGCTCTTCTTCTTCCATGTCATCCATGCCGCCGTCATCTTCTGGATCTTCTTCACCGTTGCATGCAGCTAGCAGGCCTACGGAAAGAATACCGGAAAGTGCTCCATAAAGTAGTTTCTTATTCATGATAAATTTCCCCCAATTAGTTTCATAGTTATTGTGTTAACAGCTGACTTCCTGTTAACTGTGCTTATCATAACAACCTCGTCAGCTCTCGTCTATGGGTTGCGTTCGTTTTTGAATGTCTTTATACATTGTTTCATAATATGAATACATTCTCACAACTTGGGCGAAAGACTCATCCTTCTTGCTCCCGATCCACGAGCCCGAACATCAATTCCATTTCCGCCACAACTTCCCCGTTGACAGTGGCCGTGGCCTGCCCTTTTCCGATCGAGCCGCGTACGCGTGTGAGCGTGGTTTCAAGTCGAAGCTGGTCCCCGGGCGTGACCTGGCCTTTGAAACGGCAATGGTCAATGCCGGCAAAGACCGCCAGCTTACCCTGGTGTTTATCATCTTTTAACAATGCTACCGCCCCGGTTTGTGCGAGCGCCTCTACGATAAGTACCCCGGGCATGACCGGATACCCCGGGAAATGGCCGTTAAAGTAATCTTCATTGGCAGATACATTTTTCAGGGCGAGGCAGCGTTTTCCCGCTTCAAGTTCTTCGACCCGATCGATCAGGAGAAAAGGATGACGATGAGGAATGATCGCGCGAATTTCTTCTGTTGTCAGCATTTAATCTCAACCCCCCGAAATATATTGATAAAGTTGTTGCCACGTGTCCCAATGCAATATCTGCAGCCCCTCGCCTTCGCCGATAACCGAGTACCCGATCACCAGGCCGGAGGTCATACTTACTATAAGTAAAAAAAGAACGATGAGCAGACGCATCCACATCGGTATAAGGCGTGTTCTGTATTCTTTCTGGTTCATTGCAGAGCTCCTTATCGCAGGCTATTCACGAGGCTCATCATTTCATCATTCTGGGTGATATTGCGCGCATGCATGCTGTAACTCCGCTGCATCTCCAGCAGTTTCGTCATTTCTGCGGCCATATCCACATTCGATTGCTCCAATGCCCCTTGCATAACCTGTTCTTCACCGCCGACAGCAAATGACAGCACGCCCGCTTCATCCACATCAAGCCCATCCAAATCAGGAAGCTGCAAAAGATTATTTCCCATGGCTTCCAGCAATTGGGGGCGTGTAATATTCGCCACTTCAATGTCCCCGACTTCAAGCTCTTCGCCGTCAGCCATTACAGCGACGAGCGTCCCATCGGGCTGAAGGGTAAAATCACTCGCTTGTCCGGGGACCACCAGGGGCTCACCGGCTCCATCCGTTAAAACGTCCCCTTCCTGGGTGACAAGGTGCCACGTATCTGCACCCGGCGCACTCTCACTCAAGTAGAAGGCACCATCTCTTGTAAACGCTTGCTGCGCCGTACCATCTACGGTCGTCTGCACGGGAAAATAACTACCCGGTTCCGTAAGCGCGAAATCAAGGGCGCGCTCCGTTTCATGCATAGCCCCCTGATCATGACGCATCGCCGTTTGCGAAACACCTGCGCCATTCCCCACGCGAATCCCTTCGGGGGTTAGACGGTTGCCTTCCGGTTGGGGCACGCGCTGATGATCCGCCTGTTGAAAAAGAAAATCGGAAAAAAGATCTTCCCGCCGTTGGTAACCGTTGCGATTAACATTCGCCATATTGTTGGAGATCGTATCCATGCTTTGCTGCAACTGCCCCATGGTGACTGCCGATGATAACATATAACCCCTCCTGCTTATTTTCGACAAATTTCCCGGGAAATATTAGCTGAGACTGCCAATATCGTTCGCTGTCCGTTGTAAATTCTGGTCATAGGCTTGCAGTACGGTCTGATTGGCCTCAAATTGTCGAAACGCTCGGGTCATATCCGCCATCGTCTGGCCGACATCCACATTGGACTGTTCTAAAAATTGTTGCTGCAAATCATACGGGTAGTCGTCATTATCCACGGCGCTCACCATTTCCGCCTCCCCTTCATTTTGCAAGAGCCCTTCGCCGCTCTTGATTAATTGCTGGGGATCAGCGGCGTAAACCACCTCCAATTGCCCGACGTATTCCTCTGTGTCCATCGTAATCTCACCATTGCTCGCCAACGTAAACCATTCATTTTCCACTTCCAAAGGTTCCCCGTCGGTACCGAGGATGTAGTGTCCCTGGCTCGTAGTGAGAAACCCTTCACCATCCACCGTGAAATTCCCATTACGGGTATACTGCACATCCCCGCTATCGTCCTGGGCGGCGAAAAAGAGCATACCCGGCTCTCCGGTTTCCTCCTCCGGTTCAAGCACGCCCTGCAGGAGAGCGACATCGGTCCCCACCCCGGTTTCACGCAGATCTCCCTGCTGAATATCCGGGGCACGTTCCTGCATATAAACGCCCGTGGCGAGCTCTCCGATAGTACCGTTGTTCATTCCGGGTCCGTCGCTGTTCATGGATTGAATCAACATATTGGGAAATGTTCGTATCGCCCCATGATCAGCCTTATGTCCGGGAGTATGTACATTCGCGAGATTATCCTCCAACTTTTCCGTCTGCCGTTGTTGTGTCATCATCCCTGATGCTGCTTGATAAAACCCCCTGATCATCTCGTTTCCCCCTCATTGTCAGGCACGTACTTTGTTTGACATTTTGTCCAGATTTTCCAAAATAAGCCCGGTGCCGTTTGCCACACAATGCATGGGCTCTTCGGCAGTAGCAACCGGAACTTTTAACTCTTCAACAAATAAGTCGTCCATCCCGTGCAACTCTGCACCCCCTCCTGTGATAATGGCACCTTTATCAATAATATCGGCAGAAAGTTCAGGCGGTGTCTGTTCCAGCACAATTTTGGCCGCTTGAATGATGGTAAAGACGGATTCTTTCAGCGCTGCGTTCACTTCTTCGGAGCTGATGCTGATCGTACGCGGCAAACCGGTCACCATATCACGGCCACGAATATCGAACGATTCTTCACGCCCGCCGGGGGCCACACTGGCTATATTCATCTTAATATCTTCTGCTGTCCGCTCACCGATCAGTAATTTATACTGCCGCTTCACATAGTGGTAAATATCATTATCGAATTGGTTGCCGGCGATTTTTATCGATTTCGACGTTACGATGCCACCCATGGATAAAACAGCGATGTCCGTTGTGCCGCCGCCAATATCGATAACCATGTTGCCGCTGGGCTGAAAAATCTCCATTCCTGCGCCGATGGCGGCGACTTTCGGTTCTTCTTCCAGGTATACATTTTTCCCGCCGCTTTTCTCAACAGCCTCACGAATCGCTTTTTGTTCCACCGAGGTAATGTTGGTCGGGCAACAGATCAAAATCCGCGGTTTTGCGAATGTTGAGCGTACATTGACTTTTGCCAAAAAATGTCGCAGCATCGCTTCCGTTAAGTCAAAATCGGCAATCACGCCATCTTGCAGGGGACGCAGCGCGATGATATCCCCCGGGGTCCGACCGACCATTTGAAAAGCTTCTTCACCTACTGCCATGGCCTTTCCGGTCATGCTGTCAATGGCGACAACCGCCGGTTCGTCCAGCACAATGCCCTGACCTTTAATGTGCATGAGCACATTTGCCGTTCCCAAATCTATGCCAATATCCCTGCCAAACATACGGCACCTTCCTCTCAACGTGTGTTATTCTATATGTAACCCTTTTCTTTTCTTCATTAAAAAGACATAGTCAATGCTTTATTTTAACACATTCGTATCGAAATATGAATCTACACGTCGAATTTTCCGTTATTTTGTGAAAGGAGTTTGAGATCGATGATGACGATGCACGCTTTTAATGAAGCAAGAACTCGGCTTCAGGAGCGGACACACGTAACACCCGTGCTTTCATCGAAGACACTGAACGATGAAATCGGCACGCAAGTTTTCATTAAAGCGGAACACTTGCAAAAAACCGGTTCTTTCAAAATCAGAGGAGCCACCAACCGGGTAACACTGGCAAAAGAAGCCGGCGCCACCCATTTGCTTGCCGCTTCTTCCGGCAATCACGGTCAAGCCGTAGCCTATATCGCACGCACGCTCGGATTGCCGGCAACGATCGTCGTTCCCGAGGATGCAAACCCGGCCAAACTGGCAGCCATTCGCGATTACGGCAGTGACATTATTCCTTTTGGCACGACGTCAAAAGAACGCATTGAGCACGCAAAAGCGCTGGAAGAAAAAATGAACGCGACCATTATCCCGCCCTATGATGATGATGACATCATCGCGGGACAAGGAACGGTTGGCCTGGAGATCCTCTCCCAGGTCCGGCAGCCTTCTACTGTTGTTGTCCCGATCGGTGGCGGCGGCTTGATCGCGGGGGTAGCGACCGCTATTAAATCCATTAACCCTGCCGTAAAAGTGGTCGGCGTGGAACCGCAAGAAGCGAACGGAGCTTTTTTATCCCGGGAAGCCGGTGAGCGCGTATCGATAAAAGCTTCCACTTCTGTTGCCGACGGCCTGCGGTCATCAACGCCCGGACAGCTCACCTTCCCGCTCATCGAAACGTATGTCGATGATGTCGTCCTCGTCAGTGAGGATGACATTCGTGACGCCTTCACCTTTTACCTGTCACGGATGAAACAAGTTGTCGAACCGTCCGGCGCAGTCTCACTCGCCGCCTTGCGCGCAGGAAAAATCGAGCACCACCCTGAAGACAAAGTGGTGCTCGTGGCGAGCGGCGGGAACTTGGATTTACAGTCGGTTCAGCAGTATTTATCGCCAAATATTGGCTAGTAAATCGTAGCTGTATCTTCTTTTTTCCTGATCGTAAATGTCTGAGGACACGATCAGCTCGTTGAATTTTACTTCGGCGTGTAAATCTTCGAGTTCTTTTTTCACTTTTTCCTGCGTGCCGACGAATGTATATTTTAACGATTGGAACACCTGGGCTTTTTCGAGTTCCGTCCAATAGTCATCCATGTTATCGACCGGCCTTGTATCGATGTCAAAATTCCCGCGGATCATACCTAAAAACCGCAAGTAATTCGTCGTCGCCAGTTTTTCCGCTTCTGCCTCCGTATCGGCGAGGGCAGCATTGATCGTCATCATCGCGTACGGCTCGCTTAAGTACTTCGACGGCTGAAAACGTTCGTGATAAAGGCGCAGCGCATTATACAGCTCTCCCGGGGCAAAATGACTCGCGAACGCAAACGGCAACCCAAGCGCGGCTGCCAGCTGGGCACTGTAAGTGCTCGAGCCAAGCATATAGATCGGAACCTCGAGGCCATGACCGGGGATCGCTTTTACTGGCGCATCTTCCTTGCTGAAGTAAGTCAGCAATTCTTTCACGTTATCGGGAAAATCATTGACACTGCTCATTTGGTCACGACGTAAGGCGCGAATCGTCATCGGATCAGTACCGGGAGCCCGCCCGAGACCTAAATCAATGCGGTCCGGGTACATCGTCTCCAACGTCCCGAATTGTTCGGCGATGATAAGCGGGGCATGATTCGGAAGCATCACACCCCCTGCACCGACACGAATGTTCTCGCTATGTCCGGCCAGGTAGCCGATGAGCACAGAGGTCGCCGTGCTGGCAATCGGCTTCATATTGTGATGCTCAGCTACCCAATAGCGGTGGTAACCGAGCTTGTCCGTATGTTGAATCAGCTTTTTGCTATTTTCAAACGCATCCTTTGGCGTCTGCTCCCCATGAACAGGCGCTAAATCCAGAACGGATAAGGAAAAATCGGTACTCATTTTATACATCCTTTCACTTCCTCTTAGAGAGGATGAGCCTTTTTAAAGGAAACCATACAACATTTAAGGTGCAATGAAAAGAAAATTGCTCATGTGAAATCATTTATCGGACATTTGACTTACTATCGACATTTCTCTACCATCTTGTCCAGAAAGGATGAATGATGAGATGAAAAAATATGGGAAAAAAGGATGGATGATTTCAGGCTTAATAATGGCTTTTATAGTTGCCGGATGTGGCGAGGACGCAGAGAGCGGAGAAGAAGCTGAAGAAGATGGCTCTGCCGATTATAACGAGGCATTGGGTTATAACATCGTAGGCATTGATGCCGGCTCCGGAACGATGGCAGCTGCCGAAGACGCGATTAACGACTATGACCTTGATCATTTTGATCTACAATCCAGTTCCGATGCCGCGATGGTACAGGAACTGGATAGTGCTATCGAAAATGAGGAACCGATCGTCGTCGTAGGGTGGACCCCGCATTGGAAATTCAACACATACGATCTGAAGTTTTTGGACGATCCGCAAGAAGCCTTCGGTGATACCGAAGATATTCATACCATCGCGTATCCCGGCCTTGAAGAAGAACATCCGGAAGCCTTTGAAGTGATCGACAACTTTTATTGGGATGAAGACGACATGGGTGAAGTCATGGAGATGCTTGAAGACGGTGTAGAACCCGAAGAAGCAGGACGGACATGGGTCGATGATAACGAAGATCAAGTGTCCGAATGGACCGAAGGGGTTGAAGAAGTCGATGGCGAAACCATTGAATTGGGCACCGGTGCCTGGGAATCTGAGTTCGCAGCTACAGCAGTCGTCCAGGCCGTCCTCGAAGATATCGGATACGATGTCAATTCAACCACTATGGAAACAGCGATTTTATGGGAAGCCGTCGCCGACGGTGAAGCCCATGCGCATTTTACCGCGTGGCTACCGTACACGAACGATTCTCAATACGAGGAATTTGCGGAAGAGGATGATGTCGTCGATTTAGGACCGAACCTTGAAGATGCCCGCATCGGATTCGTCGTTCCCGAGTACATGGACATCGATTCCATTGAAGATTTGCAGGAATAAGGATGCCCTAGCGTAAAACTGCCCGTATCGAGCATTTATTAGTATTGAAAGGATGATTAGCATGAACAAAACTTGGATGAGATTTGGGTTTGTTTTCAGCGTATCGATGGTTCTTTTGGCTGCAGGTTGTGGTGAAGAGGATGAGATCGGGAACGAAGAAGAAGGCGCTGAGGAATCTTCTGATGAAAATGGTGAAGGAGAGGATGCAACCAACTACAATGAAGAAATGGATTATAATATTGTCGGCATCGACGCCGGAACAGGGGTGATGGCATCTACCGAAGATGCGATTGAGGACTATGATCTTGACTTTAATTTGCAGTCAAGCTCTGATTCTGCCATGGCCCAGGAACTGGAAACGGCTATTGAAGATGAAGAGCCCATTGTCGTCACCGCCTGGACGCCCCATTGGAAATTCAACATCCATGACATTAAGTTTTTGGATGATCCCGAAGGATCCTTCGGCGAAACTGAAGACATTCACACTATCGTACACCCCGACCTGGAAGAAGAGCACCCGGAAGCCTTTGAGATGCTCGATAACTTTTATTGGGATGAAGATGACATGGGTGAAGTCATGGGACTGCTTGCCGAAGACGTAGAACCTGAGGAAGCGGGAAGAACCTGGGTTGATGATAACGAAGACATGGTCGCTGAATGGACAGAGGGTGTCGATGAAGTGGATGGTGAGAACATTGAGTTATCTTCCGGTGCCTGGGAATCCGAACTTTCATCAACAGCCGTCGTTCAGACCATGCTTGAAGATATGGGATATAATGTCAATGTATCCACTATGGAACTATCGATTATGTGGGCAGCCGTTGCCGAAGGTGAAGCTCACGCGCATGTTGCCGGATGGTTACCACATACAGCCGCTGCCCAAAACGAGGAATATGGTGATGACGTTGTCGATTTAGGACCGAACCTTGAAAACGCTCGTATCGGACTGGCAGTGCCTGAGTACATGGACATCGATTCCATTGAAGATTTGCAGGAATAAGGTTTAGGGGGAAGGCGATAACGTTCCCCTCCTTTATTTCCCCTTCACTTTCAATGTTTCACGTGTAACGTTCTGCATAAAGAAAACTTGGCTTATCGCCAAGCCTTTAAGGCGATAAGCCTTAGTTGCACTTATGCATGATAAGAAAGTGGTTTATACTTTCTTACCTGCTAAAAATAAATACGAAGCCACAACAGCTTCGTATTTCACCTTTTTTATGTGCAACATAAAAATACACAAAAATTATGACATTACAGACACTTTTCTAGGGCTGTATAATTTTTTCCCCCTTCTTGTTATATTTTACTTTCGTGGCTTCCCCGCCGCGCAAATGCCGTATGGATTTATGGTAATCTAAAATCAGTTTAACTTCGTTCGCCAACTCAGGATTAATGTCAGGAAGCCGTTCTGTCAAATCTTTATGGACGGTACTTTTGGAAACACCGAACTCTTTGGCGATCGTCCGGACGGTTTTTCGGGTTTCTACAACGTACCTTCCAATCTTGATGGTCCGTTCTTTGATGTAGTCATGCACACCCCTCGCCTCCCAGTCTGGATGGTTTGTTACAGTTTATTATCCAAGACCGCTATATATACCAAAAAGTCAGGCAGGACAAGGGTTTGCAGAAATAATCCAGGCTGTAACCCAGATTTAACAGGCCCTTTAAGCTTACACTTCGTTGACCGCGACTATTGTCGAACCAAAAAACTCATCAACAAGTTGATGAGTCACTCCGTATTTATAATTTCTATGTATTTTTAATCACGGTGGCTTCTTCAAAAAAACGGCCAATGTGCTCCTTGCTTATTCCCATATCCCGAGCTTCTTTTATCAGCTCCACCCATTCCGGATCCACGTTCATATGGTTGACATTCGACACGTGACCTTCTCTTTTCAGATTTTCGTACATTTTTTCATGCCCCTCCTGATTTTCATTTCTTATCCACAGATGATGCTGAGGATCATCTATAAGTATTTTAAAAACCCGAAAGTGCTTAAAGACCCCTGGCCAACTAATATCCTTTTACTTTTCATAATTATTTAAATTTAGTGGCTGGATTGACTTTAGGAAAAGAAGGACCATTCCTATACATAAAAGCATTTTGCGGCGGATAACCCCCCTTCCCGGCTATATTCAATACAATGATTATAGCACTACTCACATAGTACAAAAACCTATCGAAAGTTATGATTTTTGCTCATCCGCCATTTGTTGTAATCCAAAAACTCCCGAAATTGCTCTTTACTTACCCCGGATGCCATCGCTTCTTCGACGAGCTTTTGCCATTCGGGGTCAAGGTCATGGTCATCCTGACGATCGGCCTTATTTTGCAAAAGATAATCCATGGATACGCCAAGGACACCCGATATCTTTTCCAAAAATTGAACGGAGGGGTTTTTTTGCACATCTCGTTCGATCGTACTTAAATAAGACTTAGCCACACCGGCGCGCTCGGCTAACTCTGACAAAGACAAACCTTTTTCATTGCGTAGCTGCTGAATGCGTTTACCAATCACTTTTAATCTCCCTATTCATATCAAAATTGTCATCCGTTTCCATTCATGTTACCTTATAAATATTTTATCCATCTATATGACGAACGTCAAGTTGAACCTTGTTGACGCCGGCCGCTTAAAAGTTAGCGATTATAAGAAAACGAGCGAAAATTCTATATATAGAACGATAACTGTTCCTATTAAAGAATTTTGACCCTAAATGCGACTTTCTAGTTGCAGCATCATCCGTTATACTTGAAAGGTATTCGTTATATGGAACGCCAAGGGGGTAACGCAAATGCAGATGATGAAATTAATGGTCTTTATTTTTATTCTGATATTTTCTTTTGCTCATGCAGTCGAAACGACAAGTGCGCTGCTCAACGATCATGAAAAAGCACGCATGAACTTCACAGCCGACTGGGAGAGCGAGGCAGAAGAGGATTCTGCTGACGACGAAGAGAACACAAACGAAGAAGAAAAATCAGCGGATGAACAAGACGAGAACAACGAGAACTCCCCTGACGATAAAGAACACGACGACCATGATGACAAAGAGAAAGAAGAAGAATCGGCGGATAAATCTTCTGAAGATGAAGAAAAACCTTCAGAGGAAAATAACAAGAATGAAGAAGACACTACTGATGATGAAAATGAAGATGGGGACGACCAAGAAAGCGATGAGGAGGAATTATAAGAAAACCTAATAACGCAACGGCTTACTGGTAAAGCCGTTGCTTTTTTTTATTGTTTTCATGATATTTTAGTCGTGGAGGCGTTTTGGATAAATGTTCGGACTTGCTCACAGCTCAACCCCATATGTTTAGCCTTTCCCATGAGGAGCACCCATTCCGAATCCAGCTTGGACAGGGAAGTATCTATTATCTGTTTTTTCATATCTTTTTCACCTACAAATATGTTCTTTCTTATATGGTTTCTTCAGTATTCTTTCTATACATCTTCAGCAAACTAATCCCCGCGACCAAGAGCAAAAGGCCTATTAATAGCATAAAAAGCCAATTTGAAGCTGTATCCGGCAACAACCCTCCGCTGAATGGGCTACCGTCATCCGGTTGAGATACGACCGGTTGAGAATCTTCATCGTGAATGTCTTCAGATGAAACCGGTGAAACCGGCTGAGTATCTTCATCATCAGATTTTTCAGAAGAAACCGGGGATACATCGCCATCTGTGTCCTCCCCTTGAGCAGAAAAACCAAGAGCGACGATCGTTTCCAGTCCTTGATATTCATTTCCTGCCTGCAGGGGGAATTCAATCGTAAACGTTAATTGCTCATGCTCCCCGCTCTTCAAAGATCCCATCTCGAAGTGGGTAAATTCCTGTAAGGATCCTGCAAAAATAACGGTATCTTCATATTCAACTTCTAGATTGAACACATTGTATAAGAGTTCAGACCCTGATTGTTTCGAAGCTGAAATATCGTACTCAAAATCATTTTGACCACGGTTATGAATGTCAATGCTGGAGCGAACCTGATCTCCTGGAGCCAGATTGCTGCCTTCGATAAACGCAGAGGAAGGAACGGTTGCTATATCGATTTCAGCATGCGACTCCGGTTGATTTTCCTCGGCTAAAACTTGCGCACCCCCTACCAATAAAACGATGAATAACAATATGAACAAACCGGTGAACAGCAGTATGAAAAGCTTCAAGTCACGTTTGGCCACATCACGATCCTCCTCGTTTGCCATGGCTATTAAATGCCACACACCACGGCATATCCCATGCCGTGGTGCTGGTTGTTAATAAAAATTAGGACGCATCTTCATTCCAGGAGTTTGGTCCGTCGCCTTCGTCATTGGTGTTGTTATCTGCCTGGACGGCTTCAAAATGGAAATCCGCGATGCCGTCTTCTCCTTGATATTCATTACCAGCTTCCAGCGGGAATGACCAGTGTACAGTGAATGTACGCTCTTCACCCGACTTAAGAAGTACAGCATCTTCATCAACGCCGAGTGCAATTGGATTGTCACCATCGAAAAGAACCCCGTCAGTCGCTATATCGCTGAGCTGAACCCAGGCATCCAATGAACCGTCGTTAACAATGGTAATTTCACCTGGCTCGTGAGTGGCATCACTAGGTGGCTCAGGGTCAGGGTCATCACAAGGAATTGGGAGAATCCAGCACAACTTATTCGGACCGATTTCCCCTTCCCCTGCTGCTTGAACCTCGGCATACGTATCAATTTGACCGGAAGTATGATCACCGGGTGCTAAATTGTCTAATTCGATGGCCGCGCTACCGCCACCATTCGTGATGTCCTCAATCGTTAGCGTTCCGGAAGCAAACGTATTTCCTTCATTCGCTGCGGTGTCTGTGAAGAGGGCGAACGTGCCTCCGCCTATCAAAAGTGCTGCAAGAGCCATTGTTCCCATTGCCGCCAATAGTCTTTTTTTCAATTTGCATCCTCCTTATTTTACCTAAGGCTAGGTTTAATATTTATTGAAACCCCTCTCAGCCAGAAACAGCCGACCCTCCTTTCTGCATAGGCCAAAAAGAGATTCATAATGTTTTCTCGTGACCTTCCTGCTTATCAGTCTCCACAGCTTCCGTGGCCGCGATTTCCTTGGGCTGTTCAGTGTCGCGCACAATTCTCCACACTTGAACAAACGATGATATTAACAGCAAAAAACCGGGCGCAATCAACATGAGTACAATCCCTTGATCACTTTTCGCATAATCAACGGCATAACCGAGGTACGGGATGGTGATGCCATTGTAATGTCCGACGACTTGTTCGGATTGCACGGGGTCACGATCGGGGGTACTGCTGTTATCCCCCTGGGTTACATAGCTGATTTCACCTTCATTTTGCTGAACGTCAACCACCCTGTGTGTCACATACGTATCAGGATCGTCAGGTATCGCGTACGTAATGACGTCTCCTTCGCTGTATTCACGCGATTGATCGGTTGCTTCAATGGCGATGACGGACCCGGTCTGAATATCAGGTTCCATTGATCCCGAAAGCACAGTCAAAATTTCATAGTCCAAAACTTGTGCATTTCCACCGGTCATCTGTGTTTGTACGACAAAAGCAACGATGAACACGATGAAAACGGTAAGTATGGTAGATACGCCGCTTTTCAACATTTTTAATGTTTTTTTCAATCTGTTCACGCCTTTTCCGTTCGAGATAATGAATTTGTCATCTAACTTCCGTTCTATATATAGAATTATAAAGGCGTCCACGAAAAAAATAAAATACCATACACGCCAAATATTCTTTATATAGAACCAAATTCGTTCTTTATATAGAATTTAAAACTGATATCTTACTTTTCCTTTGAATAACTGCTATTTTTGTTCTTTTTATAGAACATTACCTTATTTCAACATATTTCCCACAGCAAAAAGCGCACCTTTGTTAAAAACAAAGTGCGCTTTTTCCAGTGACCTACAGGATCCAGTCATTGCACAGGCAGTTTAAAATAAAAGCGACTGCCGACACCGACACTGCTCTCTACCCCAATGTCACCGTCATGTTGATCAATGATTTCTTTACAAATGGTTAAACCGATGCCGAACCCTTCCTCGGACGTTTTTTTGTAAAAGCGGTCGAACAAAAACGGAAGTTCTTCATCCTCAATTCCGCTCCCGGCGTCAATAATGCTGATGACAGCGTATTCTTCGTCCGTGTCTAGTTCAACGTTGATGGTCCCGTTTGCAGCAGAGTATCTCGCCGCGTTAAACAGAAGGTTGGCAAACGCTTGCTCAATCCTGTCGGGATCGATTCGGACAGAAACGTCCATATCATGCACGCGTGAATCATTGTAGTCGAGTCGTTGGCCGCTTTCATTAATTTCAGTTTCATATTTTTCATACAAGCGACGGACAAATATATGAATGTTGACCTTTTCGTATACAAAAGAAATCTGTTGGTTTTCCAATTTGCTCAAGTCATGGAGATCCCCTACGATCCGTTCCAGCAAAAGCGTTTTATCATAAACGAGTTCCATATATCGGTCATCTCTGCGCCGAAAAACGCCATCCAGCATCCCTCTTATATAGCCTCGAATCGATGAAAGCGGCGTGCTCAGTTCATGGGAAATATTCGTCATCATCCTCCTACGCAATGCTTCCTTTTCATGTATCGTCTGCGTTCGTGCTTTCACTTTTTCTTCCAGATTGACATTTAAGGAGAGTAATTCACTTGATAATTCTTCAACGCGTGTATAGGCACCGGCAAACATTTTTGCCAAATGCAGGGATTGCATAAAAATATAGAAAAACATCCCATAATTAAGCAATGTCTCCTCTGCAGCGACCCGTTGATTATAATATAGAATATCGAAAATCAAGGTGACGAACAGGACCGAAAATCCGATAATATGCAGGGAGATGCCGGATCTACGCCTTATGGCAGCTTTAATAAAGGCATAAAAGATATATGCCAGCGAAGCAATGATGGCCAATTGGAAAAAGAGCATGGTGTATGAAAAAATATGCGGAGGCGTAACGGCAACAAATAAGCCATAGCTGCTGCAGAATAGCAGGATGATCTGACGAACACGCCTTTTCATTTCTTGTGGATACAAGTTGTGGACGAAAAGGGCAAAGCTTCCCAAAGCAGCAGTATTCGCCAAATACTCAAGTTTGTACCTCAACTCCCAGTTCCAATAGGGAGCCTCCAGGGAAAAAAATTTACCCCCTTGCAAATACGTTTGCACACCGATAGCAATGCACAAAAGGCCAAAATAAAGGGGAGCTCGATCTTTTCTGCGAAAAAGGTAAAAACAGATGAAAACGCAACCGATCATAATCAAACTTCCCACGAAAAACAACGTGCCAGTCATCTGACTTTCCAGATAAGAAGTCATATCCGTCTCGGTTCCCAAATACATCGAATCCCATATTCCCCCGGCACGTTGGGTGAAATTGGAAACTTGCAAAACAACTTCAATTGAATCACTTTCGACTTGAAAAGGAAGTGCCTGGGTGTTCTCGTCGGGATGCATTTCCGAACGACTCTCACCAACGACCCCTTGCTCGTATAAACGTTCACCATTAACCCAGATCTTATGAGCGCTATAAACCCTTGGAAGATAGATGGACATGAGCTGATCCTGATCATCCTCATGCAAGTCCATCGTTACACGATAAGTTGCGTAGCCTTCATGGGGGAGACTTTCCCCGTCCATATCCGATTGATACCATGCATGGGGAACCTCCATATAATAAGGGTCCAGCCGATTTCTATCTTCACCAAAATCGGCAGGTTCCAACAATTGCTGCCAATAGAATTCCCATTCACCATCGAGATGAGTAAAACCATCTTGCTGAAATGACCATTGATCGAATGAGATATGCCCCTGCTCAGCCGCTGGTTCGGACTTTCCTTCAGTCGTCTCGGCATTGACGATAAAAAGATATAAAAAAGTCAAAATAAATATAACTTTCCCCATTCACAACAAACCTAGTTCCCGCGCTAAGTTTACGGCTTCCGTACGATTTTTCACGGCAAGTTTTTGAAAAATATTATTGTTATATCCTTTAACTGTACCCTCGGATAAAAACAACCGGTTCGCTATATCCTTGTTTGTCAACCCGCGGTTAATCAGCGCTAACGTTTCAACTTCCCGTTTTGTCAGGGATTCAACGGGTTGATGTGGTTGTTTATCGGGCTGGCTGTTTTCAAGATAGCGATGTCTGCGCAGATTGGCATTGACTCTCGCTACGAGAATGTCAGGGTCAAACGGCTTTGTTATGTAATCATCGCCCCCGACATCCAAACCGGTAACGATATCATTCATCTCACGCCTGCCGCTTAAAAATATGATTGGAATATTCGATTGCCAGCGAATGTTTCGGCATATGTGAAGACCGTCCATGTCCGGTAACACAATATCGAGCAAAATCAGATCAAGGTCGTATTTTCGAAATTTTTCTAAAGCCCTCTTCCCATTTTTTGCTATGACGATTTGATAATGTTCTTTTTCCAAATAGGCTTGTAACAATTCCAGAGTGGCTGTGTCATCTTCGACAATAAGTATGTTCCCTTTATTCATTTAAGAACACCTCACTTGAACGAACTTGATAGTACTAATGTAGCTTATTTGTTAAAAAATAGCAAATATTATGTCCAATAATGATGATTAAAGTCGGTCATTACCATGCGCCTTCCAATTGTGTTTCAGATCAAGAAAACAAGGGAATCATATATGAGCAAGAATTCCACGGAAAGAAGTGATTCATATGAGCACATCCATTCCAGAAATCACATTAAATGACGGCATCTCATTACCGGCGATCGGTTTCGGTACATACCTGCTCGATGGAAACATGGGCGTCAACGCCATTAACAGCGCGATGAATGCAGGCTATCGGCTCCTCGATTCTGCTTACAATTATGAAAATGAAGGGACAGTCGGTGAAGCGATTCGCCGCAGTTCGATCCCGAGGGAAGAAGTGCTGCTGACATCAAAATTACCTGGCCGTTACCATCAATACGACAAGGCTGTGACAGCCATTCAGGAGTCCTTGTATCGCGCGAACCTCGATTATTATGACCTTTATCTGATTCATTGGCCCAATCCGCTCCAGGATATTTACGTGGAAGCGTGGCAAGCTCTGATCGACGCCAAAAAATGGGGATTGATCCGCTCGATCGGCGTATGTAACTTCTTGCCTGAACACCTCGAGCGCCTGGAAAAAGAAACGGGTGTGATGCCGAGCATCAACCAAATTGAATTACATCCTTTTTTCAACCAGGAAGAGCAAAGACAATGGCATGATAAGCATAATATTAAAACCCAATCATGGAGCCCCTTAGTACGGGCGGAGGGGCTGCTGCAAAACGAACCGATCAAGGAGATCGCTGACGCTCATAACAAGTCGGTATCACAAGTGATTCTGCGTTGGCACTATCAACTGGGTGCCATCCCGATCCCTAAATCTGTTACCCCGGAAAGACAACGGGAAAATATAGCGATTTTTGATTTTGCTTTAAATGACCGGGAAATGGGCATGATCACCGAATTAACCCGGCCGGATGGCAGAAGAAAAGATCAAGATCCCGCGGTTTATGAGGAGTTTTAGGCGAGCCCGGCTTGGACGGATTTACCGCTCGGGTGAGGTGAAAAATCAGGTGGCGCCATAAATAGCGGTGATCGGCGATTGGATGGCTTCACCTCGAGCACACGCTAAAGCTGTGTGATTTTCCTGTGTACAAGCCAAGCCACGTACGCTTATGGCATGTCTACATAGTCGCGATGACCGTTTTCAATGTGTGTAAATCCTCACCGATCTCCTGACGAATCGACGGATTGTAAAAGACAGCCGCGGGGTGGTATAAGCCAAAAACCGTATATGTTTCTTCACTCCATTGATAGGCATCTTGTTCCCGCTTTTGCACAGGCGAAAACTCGGGCTTTCCATGCATGGTAGATAGCGTAGCTTTATTTCCGAGCAGGCGTTTAAACGCGACGCCGCCGAGACAAACAATGATCCTTGGTCGGATAGCGGTTATTTGGTAATCAAGGAGCGGTGCGTGGGCGAAAATTTCTTTTGCCGTCGGCTTGCGGTTGATTTTTTTCAGCACCGGTTCACCTTTGGGACGACGCTCTCCCCATTTGTAAGGGCGGCTGCGCACGACGCTCGTTATATACACGTCTGTGCGCGTAATTGCCAGCGCCTCCAGATACGAATCCAATATTTTTCCGGAACGGCCACTGAAAGGTTCGCCGGTCTCGGCTTCTTTTTCACCCGGGGCTTCACCGATGAACATAATATCAGCATCTTCATTACCGGCCCCGGTTAGGAAACCTTCCAATTGGTGAGCGCTGAGGGCTGACTGGCATTGCTCTATGATTTCCGCGGGAAACTCCATCGGCCATTTATCCTTCTTTCTGTTTATCTTGATTATACAATGATAACATATGTGCTAGAATAAGAGAGAAACTAATGCAAAGGAGAGGATTCAGTGTTCTTAAAACCTCGCGATGTACCTCTGGAGTTACAGATGTTAAGGTATTTAAATGTGAGAATGCGTTTACCCCCAAAAGATAAACAGCACTATCACAATCTCGAAAAGGGTTATGAAGGCGAAGTAATCTTCGATTCTCGATTAGTCGATTTAACCTCGGAGTGCCTGATTTTACCCGACCTGTTGCTTGAACAGAACAGAAACATTTTTCAAATTGACACGTCGATCATTTTCCAGGAGAACATTCACCTTTTTGAAATCAAAAATTTCGAAGGTGACTTTGACATCCAGGCTGATGAATGGTCCACGATATCAGGAGAAATCATTAAAAACCCCCTTCATCAACTGAAAAGAAACGAATCCCTGCTGAAACAATTGCTTTATAAAAACCTCAAGATACCCTTCCCGGTTCAACCTCACCTTGTGTTTGTCAATCCTCATTTTACTTTATACAATGCTTCCCCAGAGATGCCCATCATTTTTCCCTCCCAAATTGACCGTTTCATAAAAAAATTAAACGGTCATTTTTCCAAAGTCACCCAAAAAAACCACCAGCTTGGTAAACAATTAGCAACACGTCATCGTACTGATTCCCCATTTACCCGCATGCCTCCATACAACTACGCACAATTGCAAAAAGGGATTGTCTGCGCACATTGTGCATCATGGATGATCGCAGGAGACAGAAAAATGAGATGTAACAGATGTGGCCGTATCGAAGATAATGAAACGGCAATCATGCGTCATGTAGCAGAGTTTAAAACCCTGTTTCCGGAGCATAAAATAACGACAAATACGATTCGAGATTGGTGCGGGAACACCGTTTCAGCAAAAAAAGTCCAAAGAGTACTGGCAAAAAATTTCACTCGCATCAATCATGGAAAAATCTCATCTTATATTGACTGAAATTGAGTTAGGGATCCATTAATTGTTTTTGACGACCTAACTGCTTACGCACTATTGGGTTAGGGCTTCATCTGGCTTCGTTGTCGACCTAACTACTTATGCGTTTTTTAGTTAAGTCTTCATTCACCTCGATTGACGCCCTAACTACTTATGCGTTGCTAAATTAAGGCTCCATCACCCAACGTTTGTAACCTAAACGTTTCGGCGGCTAAGCGAGGGCTTGATCATCCGTGTTGAGAACCGATACACTTTCGCTATATTCAGTCATTATCCGTCGTTGATGACCTAACCGCTTACGCACTATTGGGTTAGGGCTTCATCAGCTCCGGTTGACGACCTAACTGCTTACGCACTATCGAGTTAAGGCTTCATCTGGCGTCGTTGACGACCTAACTACTTCTGCGTTTCTTAGTTAAGTCTTCATTCACCTCGATTGACGACCTAACTACTTACGCACTATCGAGTTAGGGCTTCATTTGCCACGGTTGACGACCTAATCGCTTCCGCGAGGCTAAGTTAAGGCTCCATCACTTGCCACAGCCCCCCTCAACAAAAAAAGCCCTCATAAGAGGGCGTGCCAAGCGTTGCACTTCTATTAATCTTCGTCGTTGTCAGTGTTTTCTTCCTCGTCTTCGTCGCCTTCATCTTCTTCTGGTTCGTCAGAAGGATCCTCTTCAGCAGGGGCTTCTTCAGCGCCATCTTCATCGCGCTCTCCCTCGGATGGGTCCGTTTCTGCGTCCAGGCCTTCTTCCTCATCGAAAGTCATTTCCGAAACGGTTTGGTGCAACATATCTTCCGGATTGAAAGCGACTCCGTCCTGACGGACTTCAAAGTGAACATGGACTCCGGCATCCCGGTTGTACGTATTTTCACCGGCGGTACCGATCACGTCCCCTTTGGCTACAACGTCACCTTCTTCGACTTCCAAATCTTCCAGACTATGATAGGCGGTTACGAGTTCATCTTCATGGTTGATCTCAACAACATTTCCCAGGAGGGAATCCTGCTCGGCTTTTACGACTTCGCCACTAAGTGCGGCAGCGGCTTCAAAAGATTCACCTTCCGGATGGGCCAAGTCAATGCCCTTGTTTTGATAGTAAATCTGGTTGTAGTAAACGAGTGCAGCTTCTTGTTCTTCGGCGGAAGCATCATGATCATAGAAATAACCGACAACATCAACGACGTCCTCATCCTGTACGGGTAGTTGCATCTCTTCAGCTTCGGCGCCTACGGGTAGAGCTTCCTCATCTTCAGGATCCACATCGACACCAAAGCCTTCGTCTTGTTCGCTTTCCTCCGCGATATCTGTCTCTCCACTTTGGAAGGCGAAGAAAGAACTAAGCAACACACCACATACTGTCAAATAAACCGCAGGCCAGAACCAAGGTTTTTTCGACCATTGTTTTATTTGACCCCCCGGATTCTCTTTTTCCCGGGATTCAGAGGCTTTTTTCTCCTCATCTTTCATCTTATCACCACCTCAACCACCAGTCTGATCAATTTGATAGAAAGATATACTTCGATTTGAAATTTTTTTCAGAATTGGTGTGAAAGGCGTGAAAAACCACCTCCTGAATCGAGGTGGCGATTTATGAATCCTGTTCTTCCTCTTCCTGATGATAGACGAAAGCTTCCATATGTTGATGGTCCGCACTTATATCTACATCTTGATAATAATGGTTGATGATGTCGCGATAATCTCTGCCCTCTTTAGCCATGCCATCGGCACCGTATTGACTCATGCCGACGCCGTGGCCCCAGCCTCTCGTATTGATGACGATCTCATTACCTTCCCGCTGCCATTCGAAATCGCTGGAATCCAGATCAAGAGCCTCGCGAATCTCTCTGCCATGAAACGATTCCTCTCCAATGGTCACACTTTCTACGCGCTCGCCTTCGGTTGTTTCTTTATTCGTCGTAAAATCCGCATCCTCGGGAATCGTGACCCCCAATTGCTGTTCCACTTCCGCAACGGAATAGCGCGCGGTATTTTCATAGCGGGGAGAATCTTCATCCCAGGGACTTTCAACGCTCTGGAGGTAAGGCAGCGAAGTTTCCCAATAGTCTTCGGCATTTTCCGTGTAGCCATTACTCGTCGAGAAAAAGGAAGCTGTAATCGGGGAATCATCATAGGTGACGATTTCACCGGCCGTCGCTTCTACAGCCGCGTTAATTTTGTCTCTTTCTTCTGCGCCCCCTTCCCATTCCTCAGCGCTTTGGTAGACTTGATGATCTGTCGTGTCCGAAACGATGGCATCTCCGGGCACGTCATCGCTGTTGTGCTCCATTTGCTGCACGATGAAAGTTCGGGCCACCAGCGCCTGGGCTTTCAGAGCTTCCATTTCAAAGTCCGAAGGCATCTCTGCAGATACGACACCGGCAACGTACGCTTCCAGTTCTACTTCCTCCACTGTATCTTGCGCATCACGATAAACCGGAACGACCACTTCACTATCGGGCTCGCCGCTCTCTTCTTCCTCGGATGTGTCCGGTTCAGATACAGGCTCAGTCGCCGAACCGGTCCCTTCTTCTGTCCCGGAAAAAAGAAGCACGAGTAATGACGGTAAAACAATGAGTATACTCGTAAAGAGCACGATCGCCACCGCCGCCCTTTTCAAGGTTGGTGCCTTTCCCTGTACTTTCGTCATCCGCAAAATCTATCACAACCTTTGCTTCCGTCGTCTATTCTATATATATGGACGGAACCCTCCAACTAGAACTAAAGAAAACTTGGCTTTTCACCAAGTCTGGCAAAGCCTGAGTTGCACTTACACATATCCGGTCTGCATAACTTTCTTATGCGTAGCAATGCTCGCGATCACGTAACCAATCAGCGACAAAACGACCGGGATGACCACAGAGTGCATACCGAACGGTCCCATCTGACCCAAAGGTTCTCCCGCAAAAATATAGATGACGATGTATGAACCAACGCCGAGTATGATCGAAGCCAATGCACCATGGCGATTGCCTTTTGACCAATACAGTCCCAGGACGAGCGGCCATACAAAAGCGGCCTCCAACCCGCCAAAAGCAAATAAATTCAGCGTAATCAAAAGTTCCGGAGGACTAAGGGCAAAAAGTACAACCGATACTCCTAAAATAGCCGTCACGCCAACACTCACTTTTCTGATTTTTTTCACCGACGCTTTCGGGTTAATATAGTTGTGATAGACGTCCTTGACGACCGCTGAACTCACCATTAAAAGGAGCGCGTCAACCGTAGACATAATCGCCGCCAACGGAGCCGCCAGTACAATGCCTGCCAACCACGCGGGCAGAACGGTCATCGCGAGCGTGGGCATGACGTTATCAGCGACCTCGAGACCCGGTATGATCGGTCTTGCCAGCGTTCCCGCCAAATGCATGCCAAACATCATAAAAGCCGTAACGAAAGTGCCGATGATAAGCGCCCGGTGCATGGAACGGGAATCTTTGTAAGACATGGCGCGCACAGCCACTTGCGGCAACCCGACGACGCCAACGCCGACAAGTATCCAAAATGAAGACACATATACAGCGGTGAGGTCTCCTTCCGCTCCAAACGGCGTGATGAGCATTTCATTTTCAGCGGCCAGATCGCTCATAATATTCCCCATGCCGCCTCCGGCGATAATCGTAGCCACCAGCAAGACAAGGGTCCCGACAAACATAATGATGCCCTGCATGGCATCGGTAACCGCGATCGCCCTGAACCCGCCGATGATGACATAAATAAGGACGGCAACGGCAAAAATAAACAGTGCCGACGTATACGACAGACCGGTGACAACGCCAATCAGTCGGGCACCCCCCACCCATTGCGCCGCCATCGCCGAAAATAAAAAAATGATAATGCTCATCGCGCTCAAAACGACGACAAGCGTGCTGTTGTATCTATGTCTTAAATAGTCGACCAATGTCACTGCGTTATATTTACGCGCCATGATCGCGAATTTTTTTCCCAGGATCATGAGCACAAAATAACCGGTGGCCACTTGTGACATGGAAAGAAGCACCCAGCCGAGTCCTTCCTGGTAAGCTGCACCTGGTCCGCCGATAAAACTGCTCGCACTTCCATATGTAGCGATCATCGTCATCGCCAGAATCAAGCCGCCAAGCTCACGGCTCCCGAGAAAATATTCCTGCAGGAAATTGCTTCGTTGATATACATACCTTGATGCCCAAAAACCGATCATGAAAACGACAGCCATAAAAACGAGCAGCGGAATAATCACTTCCCAGTTCAAGACGATTCATCCCCCTTCTCATTCAGGGGCACTTCCTTGAAAAAAAACTTGACCATAAACACGACGAGAATAATCATGATCACGGAACCGATTAAGCAGCTATAAAAAAACCAGGCCGGCATGCCGAAGATAAAATCGTAATCTGCAACCGGTTGCGACCCTAAACCATAAGCAAAAGCATACCACCATATAAAGTTGAACAGCGCAAGGCCCACGCCAATGAGCGCTTCACGATTCGCGATTTTAAAACGCGGGTCATTCATCACACAATCTCCCCCTCTCTATATGATCATCTTAGCGGATTTCATCGAAGAAAAAAAGAGAGGTCCAATAATATGCAGGATAAGAAAGTGGTTTATACTTTCTTACCTGCTAAAAAAAGAACCGAAGCCTTACAGCCTCAGTTCTTTTCCTTTCCTTAGTGTATCGCTTCGTTATTCATTTCTATCGGTCGTTGGCCGGAAATTTCTTTTTCTTCCTCGACGGTTACTCGTTCCACTCTCGCGCCAAGTTGTTGCAGTTTCCTGTGAAAATCAACGTAGCCTCGATCGATATGCCGCAGTTCCGCTAATGTTGTTTCGCCTTCTGAGACCAGACCTGCAGTTACAAGCGCCGCGGCTGCCCGCAAATCGGTGGCGGACACCTCACCGCCGGTCAGGCGCGTCGGACCTGTAATAATCGCCGAGCGATCTTCAATTTTAATGGAAGCATTCATACGGCGAAATTCCTCGACGTGCATAAAACGGTTCTCAAACACGGTTTCGGTGACGATACTCGTTCCTTTTGCCTGCGTGAGCAAAACCATAAACTGCGCTTGCATATCCGTCGGAAATCCGGGATGCGGCATCGTCTTAATGTCTACCGGCCGTAAAATATCCGGACCAATGACGCGCATGCCATTATCCTTTTCTTCAATGACAACACCCATTTCGCGCATCTTGGCTACGAGCGGACGTAAATGTTCGGTGAGCGCGCCCTCGACAAAAACGTCTCCGCCGGTGACGGCCGCCGCTACCATGAAAGTGCCGGCTTCCACGCGATCCGGGATAATCGTGTGATCCGCCGCTTCAAGACGATCCACGCCATCGATGCGTATGGAATCGGTCCCCGCACCGCGAACGACACCACCCATCGCATTCAGGTAGTTTGCTAAACAAACGATCTCCGGCTCTTCGGCCACATTTTCAATAATCGTCGTTCCTTCAGCCATAGTCGCGGCCATCATAATGTTCTCGGTCGCTCCCACGCTTGGGAAGTCGAGATAAATTTTTGCTCCTTTTAAACGGCCTTCCACCTTGGCTTCAATATAGCCTTGCCCGATTTCTACCTGTGCACCCATGGCTTCAAAGCCTTTTAAATGTTGATCGATGGGTCGGGATCCAATCGCGCACCCACCGGGTAAAGCGACATTCGCGCGACCGGTGCGCGCAAGCAACGGCCCCATCACAAGGAATGAAGCGCGCATTTTTCGGACATACTCAAACGGGGCAGTCGGACGTAACGTTTTCCGTTCGGCGTTTGCCGTAAAGACGCCATCTTCATACGAGACATTCATTTGCAGGTGATTTAAAACATTTTTCATCGTGTATACATCTGCTAAAGGAGGAACATCATATATCGTGCTGGTTCCTTTTTCAGCCAAAAGCGAAGCCGCGAGTACAGGTAGAACAGCATTTTTGGCGCCTTCTGTCCTGACGGTTCCTGACAGCTTCTTTCCTCCTCGAACTTTAAATTTTTCTTTCAACGTATTCCCCTCCGCGTCCAGTAATTCTTTGCCTCATGGCTGGCGAACAACATGTTGGATCATTCACTTTGCTTTATTCTATTCATCAGATTAATTGGGCGTTCCCTGGGCGTAAACATAACCTGCCGTTTCCAATTCGGGCTCTTCATTTCGAGCCGGTTCGACATTTTCCAAACGAACCAGTAAGTACCATGACGTCTCCGTCTTATCAGACGACATTGTCCAATAAAGGTTACATCTTTTTTAAAAAAAATGTTCTAATTTTTCCCGGCTTGTTTGGCTTTTCCCATTCCGCTCTTCTGCCAAACCCATGTTTAGCTTTGTCAATATACGTCGATTGTATTGATTACCTTTATTGTTCACGTTTGCGTTTGCGGCATACTTGCCACGGCGACATCCATTTTTTGGCAATTAAGCTCTAGAAAAGATAACGCAAATTTAACGCTTCATTGAGGTAATCCAGGAAAAAGCTGCTCACTAAATGGGTGATTGCGATAGCCACCAGAATAAACAACATGACACCTTTGGCGCTCTGCGGATGACGAACAAGAACATCAAATTTAAACGCCTGCAAGCTCCACCATACAATAACCAGTACGAACAGGTTAAAGAAAATATGTAGCAACGCTTGCTGTCCAAATTCAATTTCACCGGGCATTCCTTTTCAACGTCCCTTTCTTTTTCCGTGCTTTTCTCTTTTTATTGCACGTTTTCGTTAACTTGACCCGCCTTAACGATTTCTACGATACAATAAAAAGTATATCAGATTAACATAGTCCTGTCGATAAAGGCAGCCACGGCATTTGTTACGAAAAAACATCAATTTGAATATATTCTTCCCAAGCGGTTATATGTCCTGATGTACATAAAAAACCGGAAGAGTCCCTAAAAAACTCTCCCGGATTCGAATTAGCGGCGGTCGGCCACTTTTAAGCGCATTTCCGCGCGTAGCAACGCTTGTCTTGCCCGTTTTTGATCAATCGTTTCATCTTGCTGGTTCAACCGTTCCTCTGCCCGTGCTTTCGCTTCTTTGGCGCGTTCAACATCGATGTCCTCCGGACGTTCGGCCGTTTCGGCAAGAATGGTAACCTTATCGGAGCGAACTTCTATAAAGCCGCCGCTGACCGAAATACTCTCCTCGTTGCCGTCATTTTTGACGCGAACGGCCTCAGTGGTAAGCGTAGCGACGAGAGGAATGTGTCGGGGCAGGACACCGATTTCCCCGATCTCCGTTTTCACCGAAACGATGTCGGCTTCATTTTCATATACATTCCCGTCAGGGGTAACGACGCTAACATTGGTCTTCAAGGTGATCGTCCTCCTTTAGGCCCTACGGGCTTACGCCATTTCTCCCGCTTTTTGGGTCACATCTTCGATCCGGCCCACAAGTCGAAAGGCGTCTTCCGGAACATCATCATGTTTGCCGTCAAGAATTTCCTTGAAACCACGGACGGTTTCTTTTACTGGAACATACGAACCCGGTTGGCCGGTGAATTGTTCGGCCACGTGGAAATTCTGGGACAGGAAAAATTGAATGCGACGGGCGCGGGAAACGGTTAATTTGTCGTCTTCCGACAACTCATCCATCCCGAGGATCGCGATAATATCCTGAAGTTCCCGGTATTTTTGCAAGGTTTGCTGCACTTCCTGGGCCACTTCATAATGTTCTTCGCCGACGATTTCCGGTGCGAGGGCTCTCGATGTTGAATCCAAAGGATCAACAGCCGGATATATCCCCATGTCCGAGAGGCTACGCTCCAGGTTCGTCGTTGCATCCAGGTGGGCAAAGGTCGTTGCCGGTGCCGGGTCTGTATAGTCATCGGCAGGAACATAAATCGCCTGAATCGATGTAACCGACCCTTTTTTCGTCGTTGTGATCCGCTCCTGGAGTTGACCCATTTCCGTTGCCAATGTCGGCTGGTAACCAACCGCGGCAGGCATACGGCCGAGCAGGGCGGATACCTCTTGTCCAGCTTGGGTGAAACGGAAAATATTATCGATAAAAAGAAGCACATCCTGGCCTTCTTCATCGCGGAAATGTTCCGCCATCGTAAGACCGGTCAGAGCTACACGCATACGAGCCCCCGGCGGTTCGTTCATTTGCCCGAAGACCATCGCTGTTTTTTCAATAACCCCGGATTCTTTCATTTCATAGTAAAGGTCGTTTCCTTCACGTGTACGCTCACCGACACCGGCAAACACGGAAATCCCGCCGTGTTCCTGGGCGATGTTGTTGATCAGCTCCTGAATAAGAACGGTTTTCCCAACGCCGGCACCGCCGAAGAGGCCGATTTTTCCCCCTCGCACGTAAGGGGCGAGCAAGTCCACGACCTTGATGCCTGTTTCAAGCACTTCGGTGCCTGTCGTCAATTCTGTAAAATCCGGGGCTTCCCGGTGAATCGGTTTTCGTTCTGCTTCATCACCAACCGGTTCGTCAAGATCGATATTTTCTCCCAATACGTTAAAAACGCGACTCAACGTAGCGTTCCCGACCGGTACGGAGATGGGCGCACCTGTATTGCGGACAGGCGTTCCGCGCTTGAGCCCTTCGCTCGAGCCCATGACGACGGTGCGAACACTGCCATCCCCGAGGTGAAGCGCCACTTCAAGGGTTACGGCGACCGATAGTTCTTCATCATTTTGATCGACGACGAGGGCATTGTTTAATTCCGGAAGCTCACCGTCGTCAAAACGAACATCTATAACGGGACCCAACACTTGAGTGATGTATCCTTGGCTCATGATTTTACCTCCCTTTTATTCCAGTGCCGCGGCACCGCCGACAATTTCGTTGATTTCCTGCGTAATGGCAGCTTGGCGCGCACGATTATAGGACAATTGCAGCTCATCGAGAAGGTCATCTGCATTGTCAGAGGCCGCTTTCATCGCTGTCATTCGGGCGGCGAATTCCGCGGCTTTAGCATCCAGTAATGCACCATAAATAAGACTTTCGGCATATTGGGGAAGAAGGCTTTCAAGGATAGCGTTTTCGGAAGGTTCATATTCGTAGTTTGGCGTCGCGCCAACGCTTTCTTCCAGCTCTTCTGCCAAAGCCGTCAAAGGCAAAAGCTTCGTCTCGGTGACATCCTGGCGCATCGTATTAACGAAGTGGTTATACCACATATATAATTCGTCGATGCTCTCTTCCTCAAACATACCGACAGACTGCCGGGTGATGGATTTCACCTCGTCAAAAGAAGGGTTGTCCGACAATCCCGTGTATTCTGCCTCGATGGGAAAGTTCAGGCGCTTCAAAAGATCACGGCCGATTTTTCCAATAATAATAATGGAATATTCATCGGTGGACTGATGTCGCTCAGAAATCGTCTGCCGCAAGGATCGCACCAAATTGGAGTTGTATCCGCCGGCCAACCCTTGATCGGAGGTGACGACGATATAACACGTTTTTTGAATCGGGCGCTGTTCCATCATCGGGTGGCTGGCATCACTATTGCCCATGGCGATGCTTGCCACCACTTCCTGGATTTTCTGCATATAGGGTTCATACGCTTGTGATTTCGCCTGGGCTCTCGATTGCTTGGAAGCCGCGACCATCTGCATCGCGCCTGTGATTTGCTTCATGTTTTTCGTAGAGCTAATCCGACCTTTTATTTCACGTAGTGAAGCCACTGTCGAATCACCACCTTTTCCTATCGATCCTTATGAATCAGAAGGATGAAAGATTTTCTTGAAGTCCCCGATCGCTTTGTCGAAGTCTTCTTTTTCCGGTAACGTACCTTTTTCCCGAATATGATTGAGTATTTCTTTATTGTTTTGCTGGAGATGGTTGTACAATTCTTTTTCAAAACGGCGAACGTCCGCTACGGGGATGTCATCAACAAAGCCGTTTACGAGCGCATAAATGATCGACACTTGATATTCCACAGCTAACGGCTGATTTAAATCCTGCTTCAACAATTCCATGGTGCGCTCACCGCGGTTCAACTTATCCTGGGTCGCTTTATCCAATTCGGACCCAAACTGGGCAAACGACGCCAATTCCCGGTACGAAGCCAAATCGAGACGCAATGTACCGGCCACTTTCTTCATCGCTTTTAACTGCGCCGATCCACCGACACGAGACACCGATGTTCCCGCGTTGACCGCCGGTCGCTGACCGGAGTTGAACAGACTGGATTCCAGAAAGATCTGGCCGTCGGTAATGGAAATGACGTTGGTGGGAATATAAGCGGAAATGTCCCCTGCCTGCGTTTCGATAAACGGCAATGCAGTCAGTGAACCGCCACCCTTTTCATCATTTAATTTTGCCGCTCTTTCCAAAAGGCGCGAATGCAGGTAGAAAACATCCCCCGGAAACGCCTCGCGTCCCGGCGGGCGTCGAAGCAAAAGTGAAAGCTCACGATAGGCGGCCGCTTGCTTCGTCAAGTCATCGTAAACGACGAGGACGTGCTTGCCATTATACATGAATTCTTCACCCATGGATGCCCCTGCATAGGGTGCCAGATACAAAAGAGGTGCCGGTTCGGCAGCGTTTGCCGCAACCACGATCGTATATTCCATCGCGCCTTTTTGGCGGAACGTTTCCACGAGTTGGGCTACGGTGGATTTCTTTTGGCCGATGGCGACATAGATGCAAATGACATCTTCATCTTTTTGATTCAAAATCGTGTCGATGGCGAGGGCTGTTTTCCCGGTTTGTCGATCCCCGATAATCAACTCCCGTTGGCCACGGCCAATGGGTATCATCGCGTCAATCGACTTAATGCCCGTCTGCAATGGTTCTTCCACGGATTTACGATCCATAACCGATGGCGCAGGGCTTTCGATCGGGCGCGTTTTCGTCGTGCCCAAATTCCCTTCGCCATCCAAAGGTTGCCCAAGGGGGTTTACGACACGCCCGAGCAGCTCCTCACCGACGGGAACCTCCAAAATACGCCCGGTACGCTTGACCTCTTCTCCTTCACGAATGTCATCATACGGCCCGAGAATCGTCACACCGACATTATTTTCTTCAAGGCTTTGGGCCATGCCCATGACACCATTTTCGAATTCGAGAAGCTCGCCGGACATGGCGTTACTCAAGCCATATACACGAGCAATCCCGTCACCGATTTCTATGATGATGCCAACCTCGCTGACTTCGACGTTCGCTTGAAAATCTGAAATCTGATCCTTAATCAGCGAGCTGATTTCATCAGGTTTAATGCTCAATTCTTTCACCCCTTCAGTTAACGGTTGGTAGTGACAAGTTTTCGTTCCATCCGTCGCAGCATCCCGCGGACGCTGCCGTCGTAGACACTGTCGCCGATTTGAACGATCAAACCGCCGATAAGATCATCGTCTTCCTCGCTGGTGACCACGACTTGACGGTTATTGACTTTTTTAGCAAATTGACGGGCGACTTCCTCTTTTTCCCGGTCGGAAAGCGGGCGAACAGCACGAACATTTGCCCGTGCAATCTGAAATTCTTCATCGGCAAACGATTGAAAAGCATGAGCGACAGGAGCGATGATATCGATTCTCCCGCGATCGACCATGACATAAAGCGTGTTTAAGATGATAGCATGGCAGTCGGAAAACCCTGTTTGAAGCAATGTGCGCTGGTCTTTCACTGACATACGGGGATGTGCCATCACTTCCTGCAATTGCGGCACGGATTCAAAAACCGCTTGTACACCCTGAATTTCATCGTTGATTTGTTCGACAATGCCCTTTTCCTTTGCCAGTTCAAAAAGCGCTTTGGCATAACGGTTGGCTACTGCAGGAGCGCTCATTCGTCACCCACCTCTTTAAGGTAGCTATCGATCAGTTTTTCCTGTTCGCTTTCATCCAGTTCTTTTTCGATCACCTTCGTGGCAATAGCGACCGAAAGCGTGGCAACCTGGTCACGAACGGACTCCAGTGCCTGTTCTTTTTCCCGGTTGATATCGGCGGCCGCCGCTTCCTTTAAGCGCTCGCCTTCTGCTTTAGCGTTATCGATGATTTCCCTGGACTGTTGTTCACTCATTTTAGTGGCATTATCCATCATTTCCTGTGCCTGTTGACGCGCGTTATTGAGTTCTTCGCGTTGTTGTTCGAGATACTTCTCAGCTTCCACGCGGCTCTCTTCGGCATTGTCGAGGTTATCGTTCACTTGTTGTTCCCGTTTGCGCATAACACCAAGCAACGGTTTTAACGCCCAGCGACTGACAACCCAAATGAGCAATGAAAAGACCACCAACTGATACAAGGCATTGCCCCACTCAATATCGGCTATAAACTCCATGGTGTCCATTCCCTGGTTCACTCCTTCCTACGATACATAAGGAATGGCGAAGTCGCCATTCCAGTTTGGATGTGGACGGGCATTATTATCCGCCGATGCCGAAGACCAACATGAACGAAATCGCGATGGCGATAATCGGAACGGCTTCTGCAAGCGGAATACCAATGAACATTAAAGTTTGTAATGATCCCCTTAGTTCCGGTTGACGAGCTACACCTTCCAATACAGCTTTTACGATAATCGCGACGCCGATAGCTCCGCCGATGGCCGCGAGTCCTGCTGCTATCCCTGCTGACAATTGAGCCATTGGATAAATCCTCCTTTAATGTAATAAAAAAATAATATTGATAACATACCGTTCCGGAGGGGCCGGATCCGGCTTCCGGCTTCCGACATCTGACTTCCGGAATAGTAGGCGTTATTCATGTCTTTAATGTGATTCAACTTTGTGCGCCATATAAACCATCGAGAGCATGGTGAAAATGAAAGCCTGCAAGGCCCCGATGAAAATACCGAACGCCAGCCAGGGGGCTAACGGAAGCCATGCCAACAAGGCCCCTAATATTCCTACACCCGCAAGCGAAACGATCAGGATCGTAACAAGCTCCTTGGCGAAAATATTTCCAAACAAACGCAATCCCAGTGTCAGGAAGTTTGAAATTTCCTCAATGATCTTAAACGGCAAAAGGATCGGTGACGGGCGAAAGTAATCAAGAAAATACTCTTTCGGTCCCCGAATTTTTAAACCGTAAAAGTGCGTGAGAATGATCACGAATGCAGCCATCGTAAGCGTGAGCACAGGATCCGACGTCGGTGAGTTCCATAGGACAAAGTGATCGGTCTCTGTTGCCAGTTCAAACGGAATCCCCAGCATATTGGCTACGAATATATAAAACAAGAGCGTGTAAGCCAAAGCAATGAATCTCCCGCCTTTGTCCCAGGACATGTTGGATGTAATGATGTATCTCGTGAAATCCATAACCCACTCGATGAAGTTCTGTAAACCTGTCGGCCGCATCGCGAGCTTCCGCGCGCCTACGATGCTGAAAATCGCTACGATGACTGCCGCGACAGTCGACATCAGCATCACCGTGAAGCTGAAATTCAGGTCGAAATCGCCAATCGGCACCGTAAAGGTTATATCCTGATGCACTGTGTTCACCTCTCTTTTTGTAATTGTACAAACATATCCACTGTAATGTAGAGATAAAGACCTGCATATCCTGCCAATACAGCCCCCAGGTGAAATGTTTCGGGAAAGATGAGAGCAATGGCAACAGCCACGGCTATCAAACCGTACCGAAGAACAACCCCAAACGCAGTCATCAGATAGGAAAGCATACCGGGCGTTTTCCTAACCGCTGCCTTCTCGATCACCAGAGCTTTCATATATATGGAAGTAAAGCCAAGGAAGCAAGAAGCCATGCCGAGCAAAAAACCGAACATGACAGAATGATATGGTGTCAGGAAAAGAGCGCAAATATTTATGAAAACGACGACTGCCACGACCCAGCAATAAAGCTTCATTCGATGTCGGAGCAGCGGCATTATTCGTCATCCCCCAAAAAGGGCTTAACCGCCCGTACAACGCCATAAAAACCTGACGAAATCCCCAGCAACATACCAATAATGATAAAAAGGGGGGCTGTATCGAAGGTGCTGTCCAGCCAATATCCGAGGAAAACTCCGCCGACTACCGATCCGACAATGGATGACAAAATAGCAGATACGAGCACTGAGCTACGCCAGGGGTTACGTTTTCCGTTACCTTTGGCCATGAAGCCTCTCCCTTCGGCCATTATTCCATCTCATTTCATCCTGCATGGGATAGACTGAACCATCAATCAGGATGACCCTTTGTAATCTTACAATAGGGACTACCTTCTGTCAACGGCTTCTCGCACGGTTTGAAGTGGGTGTGAGGAGGGTTGGAAGAGAATGTATTGTGTCAAAACAATGACAATTCCCTTACGGGAATGGGCTTGGCCCATTCCTTTCTTATCATGCATAAGTGCAACTAAGGCTTTCGCCAGGCTTGGCGATAAGCCAAGTTTTCTTTATTCCTGTTCCTCCATAACGACAATGGTTGTCTCCAAAGTGTCATCCCGATCCTTAAGTTTAGCATAAACAACGCCGTGATACACCCCGGGCTCCAAATCAATTTCCCCTTCTTGGAACTCCCTTTCAAATGGACCTTCCGGTAAGTTTTTTTGCCGATCAATGGTCGTTATATACGCTAATGTATCCGGGTCATAAAGGGTGATTTCCAACTCTTCAGCCCCGCCGGGCAGGAAGACTTCATACATCCAGGCGTCGCTGTCGGGAAGCTGGTCAAATTGAAAACCACTCAAGCGCGGATAATCAGGCTCATCGCTAAAGAGGAGAAATGGCAGGGACACATCCTGCTTGCCGCCATTGACTTTGATCTCCCCGTCAATCCGTTTGAAGTCAATGATATCAGGTTGGATTTCAACCTGAATGGTCGCTGTTTCCTTTTCTCCGGCATCCAGCGTCATGGGCATTGGCATTTTCCAATCTAGGCCGGTCCCCAATGACGTCGGAACGTCAAAGGAATAGGTCCTTTTGTGCTCGCTTTGATTTTCAATCGTTATGTCTCTTTTTAAACGTTGATTCGTTTCATCAGCATCCCATACCCCAAAGGATAAGGCCCCCGGATGGATGAGCGTATCGTTTTCAACCGCGGCGCCGATATCCACCCGCCCCGCGCCCTGGACAAATGGCGGATACGCTTCCCCTTCGTCGGTCGTGAGTGAAACCGCTGTATTCATCAGGGTGGCTTTCACCTGTTCCGGCTCCCAATCCGGGTGTGCTTGTTTGATCAAGGCAGCGGCGCCGGCAATATGAGGTGCTGCCATGCTCGTTCCGTTCAATTCGAGATAACCTTCGGGAACGGTGCTATCAATATCCACCCCGGGCGCAACGACATCCGGTTTAATGTCCCACGTTTGTGTGACCGGGCCGCGGGAACTAAACCAGGCCATATGATCGGTTTCTTCCTCATAATTTGTCTCAATCACCACTTCCTTGTTTTCATTTTCTTTTATCGCTTTTTGCAATAGGACGCCTGCATCGTTTTCAATGGCAGCGGCTGTAATGTCGAGAGGTTCTTCCACCGCGGTCATTAACGTGCCCGGAACGTTGTTCATAAGTAAAACCGCATTCGCTCCTGCTTCATCGGCATTTTTTATTTTATCGTGAATCGGGATCCCCCCGCGTTCAATGAGAACCGCACGTCCTCGCACATTTTCCAAATCATCCGGCAAGCCGAGCCCGCCGTCGATTACATTCAGACGTCTTTTCAGCTCCCAGGGATTCGTTCCCTGAATCGGTTGCAAATCCATCACTCTTTCTTCTTCATCTTCAATCTCGGGCACATTTAATCTCGGCACTTTTAGAGGAGGCGTTGAAGCACCGACGGAAATGGATTTTCGGGACGTTCCCGGCGACCCTACACTCCACATGCCAGGACCGCTGTTGCCACTTGAAGTCACCGTGATCACCCCTGCATCCGTCGCTTCATCCAACGCTTTGCTCGTCGGCCAATCGGGTCCATTGACAGGCGTTCCCAGGGAAAGATTGAGTACATCTACACCATCGAGCACCGCGCGATCAATCGCTTCCAGAATATGTTCTGTCGATCCCTGGCCTTCAGGACCCAACGCGCGATAACCGTAGATATCTGCATCCGGCGCTACCCCCCGGACGTTACCGTTCGCGGCAATAATACCCGCGACGTGCGTTCCGTGGAACGTGGCTGCTTTTCCTTTTCGTTTCGTTTCCATGGGGTCGTCATCGCCATCGATGACATCATAACCCTGGACATAATTTCGTTGCAGGTCCGGATGATTGTAATCGATGCCGGTATCAATAATGCCAACCTTTACTCCGTGGCCATCAAGTCTGACTCCAAGGTCATCAAGTTCTGTCCGTAAATTCTCCGCTCCGATAAAAGGAACGCTTTCCCTTAGAGCATGATCATATTGGATGCTTTCGTCGACACGGCTTACGCCTGGGTGTCCTTCTATTTGCTCGGCGTCTGACTCCGGGAGGGTGTATGCCAGTCCATTAAAAGCATAGGTAAACATATAATCCGGTTCAATACCCGATTGTTCCGAGATTGCCTCCCGGACGTCTTCAACATCATCATCGACATGGACGATAACCGTTTTCGTCGCTTCCTGTCCGTCAACTTCGCTGACAAAGGCGAACCCGGCGAGCGTTATGATAAAAAATAAGAACCAACGACGTTTCATGTGTGGCCTCCTCTAATGAACGGTTCAGCTGGACACCCTTATAGCTTGTACGTTCCCTGCCGGATTCATGCACACATGGTTATTCGCCTAGTGCAACGCTTTTCCTCCTGACGATAGGCTCAACTTTGAACATTTTTTCAACTAACTTGCAAAAGTGTCCGGGCTGCGCTCTACTCGGACGACCATTCACCCTGGGTGATACTTCCCTCGGGTGACACCTTTCGCTTCGCCGTTCTGACGGTTTGGGGTGTCGCTCCTCTTGGCTCGGATTTCTGAAACATCCACTAATTCTGTAGCAGCCTATTTTCCGCATCAAAAAAACCGCCACTCCCTTATGGCGGCGGTTCTTTCATCATTCATTTTGTCCCGAAGAGACGATCACCGGCATCGCCGAGGCCTGGCACAATGTAGCCTTTTTCATCGAGTTTTTCATCGAGGGCAGCCAGATAGATGTCGACATCGGGATGCGCCTTTTGCACTTCCGCCACGCCTTCGGGAGCGGCGATTAAGCACATCAGCTTAATGCTTTGCGCTCCCTGTTGTTTCACAAAGTCGATGGCCGCAACGGCTGAACCCCCGGTTGCCAGCATCGGGTCGATCACGATAAGATCGCGTTCTTCAATGTCTTTTGGCAGCTTAATATAATATTCGTGCGGTTCAAATGTTTCCGGGTCGCGGTATAAACCGACATGCCCCACTTTAACGTTCGGCATTAATTTAAGTATTCCGTCCATCATCCCCAGACCTGCCCGTAAAATCGGAACAAGCCCCAGTTTCTTTCCCGCGATCACTTTCGACAGTGAGGGACCGACAGGTGTATTCACCGTCACATCTTCAAGGCTCAGATCTCTCGTAATTTCGAAGGCCATCAACGTCCCGACTTCATCCACCAGTTCCCGAAACTGTTTCGTCCCCGTCGAAACCTCCCGAATGTACGTGAGTTTATGTTGGATAAGGGGGTGGTCAAAAACATGAATTTTTCCCAAGCGATTCACTCTCCTTTAGCATCCGCAGCTTGATATCCTTCAAAATTGTACAGAAAAAAAGAAGAGGCATCAAGTCGCGGCCCCTTCTTTTTGCAGATTTTTCTTATCATGCATAAGTGCAACTAAGGCTTTCGCCAGGCTTGGCGATAAGCCAAGTTTTCTTTATCCCTTATGCATATAAAGGATACTTATTCGTCAAGGCATACACCCGCTCGCGGGCTTCTGCCTGTTTGGCGTCATCATCAATATTTTTCAGCACCAGACCAAAGATCG
The DNA here is from genome assembly GCF_900100185.1 of Natribacillus halophilus. Taxonomy (GTDB): domain Bacteria; phylum Bacillota; class Bacilli; order Bacillales; family Marinococcaceae; genus Natribacillus; species Natribacillus halophilus. The sequence goes on from NZ_FNEN01000002.1 coordinate 288,506, forward strand.
CCCCGATCTCATCCATGTCTTCTTCCTTAAAGTCACGTGTCGTGACCGCGGCTGTCCCGAGACGAATACCACTTGTGACAAAGGGACTCTCCGGGTCAAAGGGCACAGCATTTTTATTCGCGGTTAAACCGACGTCATCGAGGGCTTTCTCAGCTACTTTTCCGGTCACATTCAGACTTTGTAAATCCAAAAGCAGCAAATGATTATCAGTTCCGCCGGAGACGAGATCAATGCCTTCGTTTTGCAACGCCTCGCCGAGCCGCTTCGCATTTTTAACAATTTGCCCGGCATAGACGGCAAAAGAAGGATCAAGCGCTTCTTTAAAAGCAACCGCCTTGGCCGCAATCACATGCATAAGCGGGCCGCCCTGCATACCGGGAAATACCGTTTTGTCAATTTTCTTTGCAAACGCCTGTTCACAAAGGATCAAGCCGCCTCGGGGGCCACGTAATGTTTTATGTGTCGTCGTCGTAACGAATTGCGCGTAGGGAACCGGGTTTTGATGCTCGCCTGCCGCGACAAGGCCGGCGATATGAGCCATGTCGACCATGAGATAGGCGCCTACCTCATCGGCAATGTCGCGAAACTTTTTAAAATCAATTTTCCGCGGATACGCGGAAGCGCCCGCGACGATTAATTTCGGTGAATGCTCCCGGGCAATGTCGCGTAAATTTTCATAATTGATAAGCTGATCATCTTCATTTACGCCGTATTCCACAAAATTATATTGAATACCGCTAAAATTTACGGGGCTGCCATGTGTGAGGTGTCCGCCATGGGATAAGTTCATGCCAAGCACGGTGTCACCAGGTTCCAGAAGGGTAGAATAAACCGCCATATTCGCCTGCGCCCCGGAGTGGGGTTGTACATTGGCATGCTCGGCGCCAAAAAGTTCTTTGGCACGATCACGTGCTAAATCTTCGGCGACATCAACATGTTCACAACCGCCATAATAGCGGCGCCCCGGATACCCTTCCGCATATTTATTGGTAAGTACAGACCCTTGCGCCTCCATGACGGCTTCGCTCGTAAAGTTTTCGGAAGCGATTAATTCAATTTTATTGCTTTGGCGCGCGTGCTCGTCTTCAATAGCTGCAAAAATGTCCGGATCCTGTTGCTGAATGTTTTTCATGATACGTCTGCTCCTTTCAGGCTATCTCTTTATTTTAACACGGCGAGTTTGCAAAATTAATAACTCGCCCGCGGGCCGCCAATATATTTCGGCCGCGTGCGCGCCATCGTTACGGGGGCCTGTTCCACGAAGGCAAGGCTGCCCCGAACCGGAACGGCCACCGGCTTTAAATGCATGCCGATCAATGTCGCCCCAATATCGATGCCGGCATCGGCGCGCACGTTTTCTACGACGACAGGGTCGTTTCCGTGCGTATAGGCATAGGTAGCTACTGCCCCGCCGGCTCTGGGGGCCGGAATGACCGATACGATGTCCAAGCCATGGTCCCTGGCATACTGCCGATCTACGACGAGTGCGCGATTGATATGCTCACAGCCTTGGTATGCGACTGAACAACCTGTTTGTGCCCGGAAGTCCTCGAACGCATGGAAAACATCGGCGGCGATCGCTTCAGAACCCGCGCTTCCGATGCGCTCTCCGGCCATCTCACTCGTACTGGCGCCGACGACAAGCAAAGACCCGGGCTCAAGGCTTGCCTGCGCATGCAAATCTTTCAGAAGGGTTTCCAGCGAGACACCGATGGCGTTAACACTCATGTTTGGGCCTCCCTTCCTTTCGATTGTCATTTATCCATTTCCATCATTTTTTCCACTCGTTTTTCGTGACGGCCGCCCTCAAAATCCGCGTCAAACCACTGCTTGACGATAGCCCTGGCCATCCCCGGTCCGACGACTCTCTCTCCCATCGCAAGCACATTTGCGTGATTGTGGCGTCTGGCCATTTCTGCGCTGAACGGCTCGGTAACGCAGGCGCAGCGGACACCGGGAACCTTGTTCGCAGTTATCGACATGCCGATGCCCGTTCCGCAAATGAGAATGCCCTGATCGTAATCCCCGGAAGCGACCTGTTCGGCCACAGGTTTTGCAAAATCCGGATAATCCACGCTTTCGGCATCGTTCGCCCCAACATCTTTATATGCAAAGCCCATCTCTTCCAAATAGGGGAGAATTTCTTTTTTTAGTGCCCAACCGGCATGATCAGATCCAATGATTATTTTCATGGCCGCTCTTCCTTCCTTGATTCATATATGATTTCGAGCATTTTATTGATTTGCCTGGCGGTATCGCGATATTCATCAAGATCACCGCCGACGGGGTCGGAAATATCTTCGTGAAAACCGCTTGCTTTCCCGAGTGTCGTGATCTTTTTTTCATGGTCGGGATACCAGCGTACGAGCCGGGAAGCCTGTCCCTGTGTCATCGTCCAGACCTCGTCCGCCCAATCCAGCCATGACAAGGTTAATCGTTCAGCACTGTGTTGGTCCAATGCGGCTCCATGTTCGCGGACAACGATACGTGCATGGGGGGTAGCCGGGCTGCCGGATAATGCCTGCATGCCGGCGGATTTCACTTCCACGTCTTTTCCCTTACTGGACAGGAGAGCCGCTGCCATCGGACTACGGCATGTGTTACCCGTGCAGACGAGCAGGATCCGTTTTACGGCCATTGTGTCTTTCCTCCATCTTTGCTTTACGTCTATTTTAACATAGATAGGCCGGCAATGCTTTTACATTTCCCTAATACCAAAGGGTGTTGAGACCGAACAATAACAGAATGATGCCGCCCAGCATTTCACCCCAGTGACCGATGCGATAACGAATCAACGTCGCCAGTATCAACCCCAGCCAAGTCAAGAAGGCGCTCGTAAATCCAAAAGAGAGAATGACCAATATAGCTTCAGCGCCAAATATTCCGAGCGATATCCCGATGGAAAAACTATCCATACTAACGACGAATGCAAACAAAAATAACCCAAGTCCACGCAAATGCAAAGATGTCTCTTCGCGCTTACGACTCGAGATCATCATTTGAACGCCGATCCATACGAGAATAAAACCGGCTATGAAATGAGCGACATTAAAACTGTACATACTCGTCATCCAATGGCCAATGCCAATACCCAAAAGTGGCATGAGCATATGAAACAGGCCTACGATAGCGCCGACTTTAAACGCGTTGAAGCGAAACGATTGAAAACCGAGAGCCATGGCTATGGCAAACGCGTCCATCCCCAATACGGTTGCAAGCAGCATCATACTAAGCCATTCAGTCATCGCGCGCCCCCCTGTCTCTTCACCATATGCGGACAAGGGTAGGATTAGAAATAGGTGTTGGTGCGATTACCAGAAAACAGTAGAGTGGCGGAAGGAAACGCGATCGGCCAACACCGTTGACGACCTAATGGCTCCCCCTACGACACGTTAGGTCGCCATAAACCTACGATGGCGACCTAACGACTTCCATATCATTGCGTTAGGGGTTCAACGGGTGGCGTTGAAGACCTAATTACCTCTGCGTTTCTTAGTTAGGGGTTCATCCGCGTCGATTGACGACTTAACGGCTTCCGGCATAACGGATTAGGGCTTCATCGGACAATTTAATGGACTTTCACTCGCGCCTTCCCGTAAAACTGTCCAAGCTCTTAGCTTCCTGAATGACCCGCCGCCTTGGACAAGCGGTTCATAATCGCGCTTCCAAGTCCCTTTTCATCAAACGTTTGTATAAACACGATATCAACAGCAAGTTTATCCACAGCCCGTAAATGCTCGTACAAGCGGGCCGATATGCCTGCCAAATCATGAGCATCTCCTAAAATAAGCATCTCATCCGCGAACATTTCCCCGGCCCGATCCGCGGTGACGGCGACCGCTACTTTCTTCCCCTGATCACGGGCCGCATTCACCCGTTCCTGCATCATCTCTGCCGAGCCATCCACAAGCACGACTTTCGTCTCCGGCGCATAGTGGCGGTATTTCATTCCCGGAGAACGCACCTGCTGCGCACCTCCGGATGTCAACGAAAAACCGAGCGTTTCTTCGATTTCTTCTGCCGTTATACCCCCCGGCCGCAAAATGCGAGGAGATTCGTCCCCCCCGCCACTCACATCCAGCACGGTTGATTCGAGGCCATATCCGGTGTTTCCTCCATCGATAATCGCTGCCACGCGGCCTTCCAAATCTTCATACACATGCTCGACGCTCGTAGGGCTTGGCCTCCCGGACCGATTCGCACTCGGCGCTGCTACAGGCACACTTGCTTCTGTAATGATCGCACGGGCCAATTCGTGAGCGGGCATGCGAACAGCTACCGTATCCAACCCGGCCGTAACTACAGCAGGGACCTGTGGACTAGCGCGAAATATCAACGTCAAAGGGCCTGGCCAATAGCGCTGAATCAATGGATCAGCCACAGACGTGCGCATCTCAATTAAGGGGTCCAACTGTTGCAGCGAGCCAATATGTAAAATGAGTGGATTATCGCTTGGACGTCCTTTGGCTGCAAATATTTTTTGCACAGCACGTGTGGATAAGCCATGGGCACCTAAACCGTATACGGTCTCCGTCGGAAAAGCGACAAGCTCTTCTTGCTGCAGAAGTCGTGCCGCTTTTACTACACATTCGCCATTAACATGGTTATCCACAACTAAGTGTTCCGTCTGTTGGTAACTCAAAATGTTCGCTCCTTCATCTCCTGTAACTCTTTCGTGACAACGGCTTTCGCTTTTGAGAGTTATCCACACTCATGCACTGAACCAGTCTTCCCAAACTTCTGCCAGAAAAAATGTAAATTCCGGCTCATTTTCATCAACTTCTTCGGATTCATGGTCTTCTTGTTCCTCTTCGTCCTCTTCTTCGCCGATGCCTAAATCCGTCAAACAAAGTGGCGGAAAAAGGACACACCACCAATTTTCCCCTTCTCCATCTCCAATATCGACCACGAGCGCCTCATAATCGCCCGCCGGATAGACGAGAGGTCCGTACACCTTGGTCGGGAAGGCCACATCCTCGTCCAGCGATACATCCACAGGCATGGAAGGATCATAGCTGTGGACGATGTCTTCGGCCTTCTCTTCAATCGTATCCAAATGAGCGGCAAAGACCTCGCGCGCTTCCTCTTTTGTCGGCACGTCTTCCATATGCTCGGCGCTGTAGATCGCCACTTCATCCCGTACTTCCTGTTTGATCTGTTGGTGCAACAGTGAATCATCATGGGAAAAAATGCGTAAACGAAGGGAGTCTTCCGGTACCGGATCCTCTTCAGGCCAATGCTGCTGTTGACTCTCCCAATTTCCAACGACTAAAAATAATCCGATAAAAACATAAATAATGGCCGATTTCATTTTTACATCCCGTCCTCTCCTACCCATCAGTCTGGGCAGAGGAGAGGAGGGCCTAAACGCATAAACGTTCGACAATGTTTGTGTTTATGATTCTATCACAACAAAACGGTCTTTTCTATTTATGTCCTGGACGATGTCAACATCCGCCGCAGGTAATTGTTGCTCGAAGAGAAGCGCGACCGACGGCCCCTGCAAATCGCCGATTTCAAGGAAAGCCATACCACCTTCAGCCAGAACATAAGGAAGATCCTCTGCCAATTGCCGATAATAAAATAAGCCATCCCCGCCGCCATCCAAAGCCTGGCGCGGCTCGTAATCCCGCACAATCGCATCGAGCCCCCGCCAATCACGCGTAGCGATATAAGGCGGATTGGCGACGAGCACATCCACACGCCGAGCCTGCTCCCGAAGCGGCGATGCCATGTTTCCGTGTATAAACTTAACTGCCGGAGCTCCCAAGGTCCGGGCATTTTCCCGGGCCACCCTCATGGCATCATCGGAAATATCAAACGCCAGCACCTCGGCTTTCGGCCATTCAAGTGCCAGCGTAAGGGCAATAGCGCCACTGCCCGTGCCAATATCCGCAATCGTTGGCTGTGTATAAAGTTTCCCGGCTTTTTCCAATACAATCTCGACCAATTCTTCCGTCTCCTGCCGCGGAACCAGAACAGTCTCATTCACCTTGAAACGACGACCATAAAAAGACGAAACACCCGTGATATATTGCACCGGTTCACCCCGGCCGTGCCGTTCCACCATTTCCTGATATTGTCGGTACTGCTTAACGGTTAACCTTTCCTGCTTATGAAGGTGGTAACGGGGATCGCTTCCTTCCAGTTGCAACACTTCTTGCATCAGCGTATCCGCTGCTTTTTTTTCAAGACCATTCTCCTGTAAAAAAGACGAAGCCCGCTGCAGGGCTTCGAATACACGCGGCGCTTCTGTCATTGTCCCGCGTTCTCCATTATTTCGGCTTGCTCTTCGACGAGCAACGACTCGATGATTTCGTCCAGATGTCCTTGCAACACCTGGTCAAGCTTTTGCAGCGTTAAGCCGATGCGATGATCGGTGACACGGCTTTGCGGGAAATTGTACGTGCGAATCCGCTCGGAACGATCACCGGTGCCGACCGCCTGCTTGCGGTTCTCGGCATATTCATCTTCCGCTTCCTTTTGATACTTGTCGTAGATGCGGGCCCGTAACACCTTCATCGCTTTTTCACGGTTTTTGATTTGCGATTTCTCATCCTGACAGGAGACGACAATGCCGGTAGGTTCATGGGTAATGCGAACGGCTGACATCGTCGTATTGACGCTTTGGCCCCCGGGACCGCTGGAGGCGAAGGTGTCGATGCGTAAATCCTTGTCATGAATTTCCACTTCAACGTCTTCGGCTTCCGGCAAGACGGCGACCGTCGCGGTTGACGTATGAATACGGCCGCCGGACTCGGTCGAAGGAATCCGCTGGACCCGGTGGGCGCCGTTTTCATATTTCATTTTCGAATAAGCGTCGTCGCCGTTAATGGCAAAAATGATTTCTTTATAGCCGCCCATATCCGTTTCATGGGATTCAATCACATCGGCTTTCCAACGGTTCATCTCCGCATAACGGCTATACATCCGGAAAAGATCACCCGCGAACAATGCGGCTTCGTCCCCGCCGGCGGCGCCGCGAATCTCGACGATGACGTTCTTGTCGTCATTCGGATCCTTAGGGATAAGCAGGACGCGCAAATGCTCTTCAAGCTCTTCTTTTTTTGCGCTCAATTCCTCTATCTCCTGATTGACCATTTCCTGCATGTCATTATCCATGCTGTCGTCAAGCATCGTTTTCGCTTCATCCAGCTCTTCACTGGTCTTTTTATAATCACGAAAGGTTTGCACTGTTTCTTCAAGGTCCGATTGTTCTTTCGAATAATCGCGTAATTTATCGGGATCATTAACAATATCAGGGTCACTTAGCCACTCGTTAAGTTGAAAGTAGCGATCTTCCACTGATTGTAATTTATCGAACACAACATTCACCCCATCTCTACTTTCTTTAGTATAATATAAGGTTCCGGGAGCGTCAAAACGACGTTCGCCCAATCATTCGGTTTCCCGGCAAGATTAAAGGGGAACATATCTCATGGAGGTGAGAGTTTGACACGATATGTAATCATCGGCGGTGACGCCGCGGGAATGAGCGCCGCCATGCAAATCGTTCGTCGCGGGCCCGACGATGCCAAAATTACGACGCTGGAGAGAGGGTCCATCTATTCTTATGCCCAGTGCGGTTTGCCTTATGTCATTGAAGGGTCCGTCGCTGCAACGGATGACTTGATTGCCAGATCGACGGATACGTTTCGTAACAAATACGGCATCGATGCGCGTGTGCAACATGAAGTCACGGATGTCAATCCAGAGAAGCAGGAGGTTTACGGTACGAACCTGCAAAGAAACGAATCCTTTACTATCCCTTACGACCAATTGTTAATCGCCACCGGGGTAGATCCTGTGGTTCCTTCCTTGCCGGGAACGGATCTTGCAGGGGTTCATACATTAAAAACAATCCCCGACCTCGAACGCCTACGCTCCGATCTGCACGGGCATCGGGAGATTACGATTGTCGGTGGCGGCTATGTCGGCCTGGAACTGGCCGAAGCCTTCGTAGCCCAGAATTTTTCCGTTCGTATCATCGAGCGCAACCGGCAGTTGGCCAAAATGTTCGATGCGGACATGGTCGAGCACTTACATGAAGAAGCGGAACAGCAAGGCATTGAGCTTTTGTTCGGAAAAACCGTTACGGAAGTCGAAGCGGATGATCGCGGACGCGTTAACGCCCTCATCGTGGACGAAGAACGATTTTCCACCGATCTCGTCGTCTTCGCAACAGGCGTTAAACCGAATACATCTTTTTTACAGGCGACGGGAGTTGACTTGAACAAAAATGGGGCGATCAACGTTGATGCCTACATGAACACGAACATTGAAAATATCTATGCAGCGGGTGACTGCGCCCTGCAATACCATCGGATTAAAGAAAAGAATGATTTTCTTCCTTTGGGTACGCATGCGAACAAACAAGGACGGATCGCCGGCACCAATATGAGCGGAGAGACGAAAACCTTTCAGGGGGTGGTGGGGACTGCCATTTTCCGTTTTATTCGCTTCACAGCCGCCCGCACAGGCCTCTCGGAAAAAGAAGCGGACGCATTGGCCATCCCTGCTGACGCCGTGTCCTATAAAGGTACAGATATCGCCGGTTATTTTACAGAGAAAAAGCCTCTGCACATCAAGCTCGTCTACCACACCGACAACAAACGGCTCCTCGGTGCGCAAGTGATCGGGGAATCAGGCGCGGATAAACGCATTGATGTCGTAGCAACGGCACTTTTTCACAACATGAACATCGATGAATTTGAAGATCTCGACCTTTCTTACGCTCCGCCCTATAACGGGGTATGGGATCCATTGCAACAAGCGGCCAGACGCGCCAAATAATGAAGAAGCCTCTCTGCCTTTTATAGGGGAGAGAGGCCTCTTTTTCGTAGCACGGAAAAATAAAAAGACTGCTCCCGGCAAATAACCGGAACAGCCTCTTCAGTCTTAATCCAAATTGTATTTCTTTTTGAACTTATCGATACGGCCACCGGCATCAGCAGCTTTTTGCTTGCCGGTATAGAATGGATGGGAATCTGAGCTGATTTCCACCTTCAGAAGCGGATACGTGTTGCCATCTTCCCATTCAATCGTTTCAGATGAGGAGCTTGTTGAGCCACCCAAAAATTTAAAGCCCGTACCTGTATCTAAAAAGACAACATTTTGGTACTGCGGATGAATGTCATTTCTCATTGTACGTCCCTCCTCTACGCTCTTGATCAACTAAGAGCTCGTTTCGCACATGAAGTGATTATACCAACGTCGTTACAATTTTTCAAGCCAACGCTATTCGCCGACAAGGTAAAGTCAAAGTAAAACGATTTTTAAGGGAAATAAAAATCGCCTTTCTAAGACGAGCCCGAGGGAGATCACATCGCCCTCTCGGATTGGTTCGATCCCCGTCGTTCGAGGGATGACAACGTGATTCTTGGTCCCTCTCGGAGTGAGATACCCTGCTTTTGGGGTATAACATCGCGCTTCT
>NZ_FNEN01000002.1:298248-419186 GCF_900100185.1 Natribacillus halophilus
GAGATACCCTGCCTTTGGGGTATAACAACACGCTTCAAGTGTCATAAAGATCGGAGCGATCTCCGTTCCCTCGGATATCCGCGAATATATTTGGACTTTGACGGAACCGTGTATTCGCCGATCATCCTTAACTCGAAGAATAGCTGCTTACTCTTGTTTTGGTATTGGCCTTCGCTTTATCTTCTTCCATGCGTTCAAAGAACTCATCGTTCGTTTTCGTATCTTTGATGCGGCGAATGAAATGGTCGATGAATTCCGGGGAATCGTTCATCGTATTACGCATCGCCCATAAACTTTCAAGTTGACTCTTGGGCATGAGAAGTTCCTCTTTACGCGTACTGGAGCGCCTGATATCGATGGATGGGAAAATACGTCTTTCGGAGAGGCGACGGTCCAGGTGCAGCTCCATATTACCCGTGCCCTTAAATTCTTCATAAATGACATCGTCCATGCGGGAACCAGTATCTACAAGAGCTGTAGCCAAAATCGTCATGCTGCCGCCTTCCTCGATATTGCGTGCAGCGCCGAAGAAGCGTTTCGGACGGTGGAAAGCCGCGGGATCAATACCGCCGGACAGCGTTCGTCCGCTCGGCGGAATGACCAGGTTATACGCCCGCGCGAGCCGTGTGATGCTGTCCATTAAAATAACGACATCTTTCTTTTGTTCCACAAGCCGCATCGCCCGTTCCAACACGAGCTCGGTCACTTTGACATGATTTTCCGGCACTTCATCGAAGGTGGAATGAACGACCTCACCATCGACGGAACGCTCGATATCCGTTACTTCCTCGGGCCGCTCATCGATAAGCAGCATAATTAATTCCGACTGGGGATGGTTTTCCGTGATGCTGTTGGCCACTTGTTTGAGCAAAGATGTTTTACCCGCTTTCGGAGGCGCCACGATCAAACCACGCTGTCCGAAACCCACAGGGGTAATAATATCCATAATCCGGGCCGATAGCCGGCCGGGATTTGTTTCCAGCTGCATGCGTTCATTCGGAAACAACGGGGTTAAAGCCGGAAAATGCGGGCGCTCCTTCGCTGTGTCGGGTTCATCGCCATTGACCGCTGCCACTTGCAACAACCCGTGGTAACGCTCATTATCTTTAGGTTTGCGAACCTTTCCGGAAACCCGGTCGCCATTGCGCAAATCAAACCGGCGGATTTGTGAAGCTGAAATGTAAATATCCTGGGAACTCGGCAAATAATTAATCGGTCGCAAAAATCCATAACCTTCGGTTTGAATAATTTCAAGGACACCTTCCATGAACATGAGACCGTCCTGTTCCGCTTGTCCTTTTAAAATCGCGAAGATGAGCTCTTGCTTTGTCAACTTGCTATAATAAGATATTTTATACTCTTTCGCGAGCCGGTAAAGATCGCGCAACGTCTTATCTTCAAGCTCGGCAAGGGATAAACTCAATATTCATCACTACTTTCTATATTTTTACTAACACGGGCTTTATAAGGAATAAATGAGGAGAGGCAAATACAGCAGTCCATTTTTTGCTGAAGGAATCGAGGCAGTTCCCGTAAAGTTGGACGGTCTGTAAAGGTAAATTCAAGGTAACATATCACGGTGCTTAAAAAAACCACTCTGACAAAGTAAGACAAAAATAGAAGCGACTCATCATGATTTAAACACAAAGTCCGGTTTCTTATCGACATTATGCTTGCCGTCCACAAAGCGGACCGTGCCGGATTTTGCCCGCATAACGACCGATTGCGTCGATGCTTTTGTACTTTTATAATGGACCCCTTTGAGCAATTCGCCGTCCGTTATGCCCGTCGCGGCAAAAATACAGTCCTCGCCGCCGACGAGGTCATCCATTTTCAGAATTTTCCCTGTGTCTTCAATGCCCATCCGACGGCAACGCTCGGCTTCGGCTTCGTCTTTCGGGAGCAGACAGCCCTGAATGTCCCCGCCGAGACACTTTAAAGCTACCGCTGAAATCACGCCTTCCGGAGCGCCGCCGGCCCCGATTAACATATCCATGCCGGTTTCGTTAAACGCGGTATTAATAGCGGCCGCCACGTCGCCATCCTGTATCAGCTTGATGCGCGCACCGGCTGATCGGACTTCTTCGATAATGTCCCGATGACGTTCTCGGTTTAAGATGCTTACGACGAGGTCATCAACGTCTTTTCCGCGCGCTTTTGCCACAGCAGTGAGATTGTCCGTTACCGACTTATTTAAATCGATCGCCCCGACAGCTTCCGGACCGACGGCGATTTTATCCATATACATATCAGGTGCGTGTAACAATTCCCCGTTATCGGCGATCGCGATGACGGCCAGGGCATTCCATTGCCCGTTGGCAACGATATTCGTCCCTTCGACGGGATCGACGGCCACATCGACACGAGGGCCAAAACCCGTTCCGAGCTTTTCACCGATATAGAGCATCGGGGCTTCATCTTTTTCCCCTTCCCCAATAACGACGGTTCCTTTCATAGGAATCGTATCGAAGACATCGCGCATGGCGCTAGTCGCCGCATCATCCGCTTCCTCTTTCATACCGCGGCCCATCCATCTCGCAGCCGAAAGTGCGGCTGCTTCGGTGACACGTACGAGCTCCATCGATAAACTTCTTTCCATTTACCTCTCCCCCATTACGAACTTTTCAGTTGCTCCTGTTCTTCATCTGTCATTTCTTCTCGCCAAAGACGCGCGCCTAATCCGATGAGTTTGTCCTCAAAAGCTTCATATCCCCGATCAATGTGATGCACACCGGAAATTTCCGTTATTCCCTCGGCGAAGAGACCCGCGATCACGAGGGAAGCACCTGCCCGCAAATCGCTGGCTTTTACACGTGCCCCTTCCAATTTTATGCCGCCATTCACCATTGCGGAACGTCCTTCCACTTTTATATCAGCACCCATTCGCCGCAATTCATCAATATGCTTGAAACGTGCATTGTAGATCGTATCCGTGATAATGCTCGTGCCATTGGCTTTCGCCAGTAACGCGGTTGCCGGCTGTTGTAAGTCAGTGGGAAAGCCCGGATGCACAAGCGTTTTAATATCTACCCCTTTGAGATTCGTGTGGGAACGCACAACCATAGCATCATCTTTGGCTACGACTTCAACGCCCATTTCCTGTAATTTGGCCGTAAGCGATTCCAAATGATCGGGAATAATATTCTCGATCGTCACTTCTCTCCCCATCGTCGCAGCCGTAATCATGTATGTGCCCGCTTCGATGCGGTCGGGAATAATCGTATGGGCGCATCCCTGCAATTCTTCGATACCCTCGATGCGGATCACATCCGTTCCTGCTCCTTTGATGACCGCACCCATGCTGGATAGAATCGTCGCAACATCAATAATTTCCGGTTCTTTTGCTGCGTTTTCGATCACGGTTCGACCCTTTGCCCGCGCGGCCGCCAGCATGATATTAATCGTAGCCCCCACACTGACGACGTCAAGGTAAATTCTTGCTCCCCTAAGTTCATTAGCCCGTAAGTAAATCGATCCTTGCTCGTTGGAAACAAACGCTCCGAGCGCTTCAAATCCTTTAATATGCTGATCGATAGGTCGAGGGCCAAGATTGCAGCCACCGGGGAGACCGATCTCAGCTTCTTTAAACTTCCCCAGCATGGCTCCCATCATATAATAGGAAGCCCGCATTTTTTTCACATGACCGTTCGGCAATGGCATAGGGCTAATCTCGCGGGGATCAATGGTTATGGCTTCACCGTTCAGATCCACATCTGCCCCGATATACTGGAGCAGATCCGACAGAATTTCAACATCCGAGATCAACGGGAGGTTATCGACCGTAACCGGATAATCCGATAATATAGCAGCCGGTATTAAAGCAACCGCGCTGTTTTTTGCCCCGCTAATATGAACTTGACCGGACAGGGCATGCCCTCCCTCTACCATTAGCTTCTCCATCGCTGTGTCACTTCCTCGTCCACCTATTATTACTCAATCCTCAAATATTTCCAGTATAGACAATGCACCATTCTTGTAGACTTGCTTCGGCATTCAATCGCCTTTCGCTTTTTCCCAATCGGCAAGGAACGCATCGAGCCCTTTGTCGGTCAATGGGTGCTGGATGAGCTGGTGAATGATTTTCGGTGGAATCGTTGCAATGTTCGCTCCTTGTTTGGCCACTTCCGTCACATGCATGGGATGACGGACGGAGGCTGCGATAATCTGTGTATCAATGTTATGGACATTAAAAATATTTGCGATCTCACCGATAAGGCTGACGCCGCTATGACCAATGTCATCGAGGCGACCGATGAAAGGGGATACGTACGTAGCTCCCGCTCTGGCTGCCAAAAGGGCCTGAGCGCCTGAAAAGACCAGGGTCACATTCGTTTCGATGCCTTCTTCCTTAAAGGCTTTTACGGCTTTTAAGCCATCGAGCGTCATCGGCACCTTTACGGTAATATTCGGCGCAATCGCCGCCAGTTCTTTTCCTTCTTTATACATATCTTCAGCCTCGGTGGCAATCACTTCCGCACTGACAGACCCATTGACGATGGCCGTGATTTCCTGTAAACGCGACCTGAAGTCAACGCCTTCCTTGGCAACGAGACTCGGATTCGTCGTTACCCCGCTGAGAATGCCAAGATCATGGGCCAACCGAATGTCATCTATATTAACTGTATCAACAAAAAATTTCATAAGATCCCTCCTAAGTGAATGCTTTTATGTATTCATACGCCAGACTAACGTCATAACATCAGTGTCCCACCAGCTCAATTGTAACACATTTTGTCTATTTTTTTACTACTGTGTTTGGAAATTCATTCTCGAGCAGCCATGTGTTGATTCACTTTACGGAGCACCTCCCGGATATCAAACGGTTTGGAAAATACTTGACTCACCCCGAGTTCTTTCAAATCTCCGTATGTGTTCATTTCTTCATAAGCTGTCATGATCATGACCCTTGTCATGATATCTTCCGCGCGCATTTTCTTTAAGACTTCAACGCCGTTAATCCCCGGTATTTTTACGTCTAGCAGGATGAGGTCATACTTGGTTTTCCTCACGCTTTCGAGGGCGTCCCAACCATTTGCGGCTTCCTCGACCTGATACCCTTCTTCCTGTAAAACTTCTTTGAGCAATGTGCGAATGCCTTCCTTGTCATCAACGACCATTACTTTTCGCATAGGCCTCTCCTCATATGTGTAGGGTATACACAGAATCCTGTCGTCAGTTTATTGACCACACCTTTCACAAAATTTTTGTTACAGTGAGAGAAGAAGGGGATGATTCAATGTTAAAGAGTTATACGACCCAATTGCAACATGTTTTTACGACCATTCGTAACGAGGAAGAAACGATCGCCGACGGCGCGCGTCTTTTGGCACAAGCACTTGTGGGAAATGGAAACATCTATGTATGTGCAGGCAAGCCCTTTGCGTCACTTGCAGAAACGATCGTGCATAATCAAGATACACCTGGGCGCATCCATTTTATACCCTGGTATAAAAAAGAACAAGCAACCGCTGCCGATCGTTTGCTCGTCCTTACAGATGGATCGGAAACAGAGGAGGATACAAGCCAATTACAACAATTGCTGGAAGCTTATATTCCCCTCGTATTTTTGGGACCGGCCCATCCACGTCTCACTTTTGTCGAAGGCATGGAAGATCCCATCGTGATCACAACTCCTTCCTCTCCCATCGTTCCCGATTATGATGGAGACAGGCGCGGTTATCCTACAGAAATCGCGATCATATACGCGTATCAAGCGATTATATTTGAGATCCTGGATATGATTGATTGAATCATTCTTCCGGCAACGCCGCATGGATAAAGGTCCGGAAAAGCGGTTGCGGCCGTGTTGGCCTGGACACAAATTCCGGGTGGAACTGTGCAGCCACAAAAAAAGGGTGATCGTTTAATTCGATAATCTCCACGAGACGATTGTCGGGACTCTGCCCCGAAAGAATGAGCCCTGCCTGCTCAAATTCTTCCCGGTAGGCGTTGTTAAATTCATAACGATGCCGGTGGCGTTCATAGACAATTTCTTCGCTGTAAGCCGCTCTGGCCACCGAACCTTCTTTAAGCTTGCACGGATATAGACCGAGTCGAAGGGTGCCTCCCAAATCTTCGATCTCTTTTTGCTCCGGAAGTAAATCGATAATGGGATGCTCCGTATCCTGGATGAACTCTGCCGAGTCGGCATCCTCATACCCAAGCACGTTGCGGGCAAACTCGACGGAAGCGAGCTGCATACCGAGACAAATACCAAAAAACGGAATGTGATGCTCACGTGCATAGCGAATCGCGCTGATTTTTCCTTCGATGCCGCGATGTCCAAAACCGTAAGGGACAAGAATGCTGTCAACGTCTTTAAACTGATCGGCGGCATTATCGTCGGTAATATCCTCCGAGTTATACCAGCGGATATCCACGTCCGCGTCATACACATATCCGGCATGTTTAAGGGCTTCGGCAATGGAAAGATAAGCATCGGGCAAGGCCACATACTTGCCGACAATACCAATCGTTATCTTCCTGGAGAGATGACCGACCCTTTCCACAAGCGCCTTCCATTCCGTCATGTCCGCTTCCGGTTTCGGGGTTTCCAAATGCAAGTGTTCACAGGCGATCGCATCCAGGTTTTGTGCCTGTAAATCGAGGGTGACCTGATAAAGAATCTCCGCATCCCGGCATTCAATGACCGCGTCTTTGTCGATGTCACAAAAAAGGGCGATTTTTTCTTTCATATCAGCAGGCACAGATTGTTCCGTGCGGACAACGATCACATTCGGCTGTATGCCGAGGGAACGCAATTCTTTTACACTGTGCTGGGTCGGCTTCGATTTCATTTCCCCGGCCGCATTCAGAACGGGAATCAATGTGCAATGAAGATACATGACATTTTCCACACCAACATCGCTTTTGATCTGGCGGATAGCTTCCAGAAACGGCAAACTTTCGATGTCCCCGACCGTTCCGCCGATTTCCGTAATCACGACATCAACGTTCGATTCGCTCCCCGCGCGGTAGACACGGTCTTTAATCTCATCGGTTACGTGGGGGATGACCTGAACGGTTCCTCCGAGATAGTCTCCGCGCCGCTCCTTGCGAATGACGGTTGAATAAACTTTCCCCGTCGTCACATTGCTGTTTTGATTGAGATTAATATCGATAAAACGTTCATAATGGCCAAGATCCAGATCAGTTTCCGCGCCATCGTCCGTTACGAATACTTCCCCGTGCTGATAAGGACTCATCGTCCCCGGATCAATATTGATGTACGGGTCGAACTTTTGAATGGTGACGTTTAGGCCTCTATTTTTCAACAGCCTGCCGAGGGATGCTGCCGTAATCCCTTTGCCAAGGGAAGAGACAACGCCCCCGGTCACGAATATATATTTTACAGACATGCCAGATGCCATCTCCTTTACTGGCAGATAAGAAAGTATAACTTTCTTATCATGCATAAGTGCAACTAAGGCTTTCGCCAGGCTTGGCGATAAGCCAAGTTTTCTTTAAGGTGAGAAGTTAGAAGCCGTAAAACAAAAAAAGTGTGGCCGACCACCGACGGGGTGGGGCACACTTTTTAGTCTCTTAGTATACGGAACAAGCCCAAAAATTATTTTACCTACGCCGAAATTAAAAGTCAAGATTATAGACGTTTACCATCAGGGCATCGTCAAAGTTAATATAATCACTTATGTCCGGGCGTGTAGAGACGAAAAATACCAATTCCCTCCGTTTGAGGGATTACTTCGCGTTTCTTGTACCTCTCGGGGTAGTGCGAACTCCGTTTGAGGGATTACTTCGCGCTTCTGATCCCTCTCGGGGTAGTGTGATCACCGTCAGAGGGATTACTTCGCGCTTCTGATCCCTCTCGAAGAGGCAATACTTCCACTTGAGGGTTCACAGAGTGGAAAGACGGATGTTATTTCTGTTAATAAATTGTTGGACTTTGACTTTACCTTGCGTTTACCGTAAGATATCTCCAGGCGACAGATCTTTTACTTACGTTTTCCCACCACCCTTTTACGGTAAAAAATGTGTCCCGCCTATAGGCGGGACACATTTTTTAGGTATTAACCCTCGTCGTCTTCAGCTTCCTCGTTCTCAACGTCTTCATCACTGTCAAATCCGTCAAATTCATTGTTTTCGTTGCTTTCGGCGTCATCCTCGTTGGCAAGCGCGTCGAGTTCATCTTCGATATCTTCCAGGTCATCATCAGTGCCTTCCGTGTTGTCCTCACTCTCGGTGTTTTGCGTAGGTGCCTGTATGGTTCGACTCAAATCTTCTTCCGATTGGTCCACCGGATACCAGGCTTTGAGGCCCCAATGATTGGCACCCAAATGAACAAAGCTTCCGCCGATGTTCAGATCCGTGAACAGTTTGGCACGGCGATCATCAAGCTGATCGGTCTCAATTTCCTTGACCTGCGCAATTTTCGAAAACAAGTCTTTATAATGAACAGGTTCCCCTTTTTCTTTCAGTACTCTGTAAGCGAGCTCCACGGCCGACATTTCCTCTACCTGCTCGCGTTTAAGTTCACTCATCGTCACAGTGTCAGACACCCTTTCAAAAGAACGTTTTTTCTTAAAAACTGTCGGCATTAAGATGCATATCAACCATTATAAACATAATTTCACTGTTTATGCCATAAAAATGGCTAGATCTTTGCATCCGTTTTGGATAACAGCATATCAAGCTGCAAACGGGTGTATTCTTCCAATGTATAATGTTTCCTTAATGCCCACCGTCTAAACGTCCACATGTGGCCTTTCACTGTAATATTTTCAGCCATGAAGTGCGCGTATTCATCACTAACATGCAAAAAACCTTCATCCCGGCATTCATGAATCATTTTCCGTATATCGGCGGTCATACTCTCGTCTTTTTTTAAGACGTAACGCAATGACTCTTTCGGTAAGGATTTCGCCTCCTGGTACATGACGAGAACCTCATCCTGCATTTCATCCATCACTTGAAAAAGAACCGTCACCATGTGCCGGAACCGTTCAGCGGCAGGCAAGCTTTGGTCCAGCAAGCGGTTAAAACGGACCGTCACCTCATCATAAACGGCATCACAGACGAGATATAAGATATCCTCCTTGGCACCGATATATTCGTATAACGTGCCGACGCTAAAGCCTGATGAGCGGGCTATCTCCCGTGTAGTCGTACGGTGAAAGCCTTTTTCCTGAAAAAGCTTGACGGCGCTTCTCACCATTTGGTCGCGCCGTTTTTGAATCAATTGTTCATCCTTGACCATCGCGGGGACTTGTTTTTTGTCCATCGGTCACACTTCCTTATTCCGCTAATAACATTTATTCTACACTTGCAAAAGAACGGCATCTCCTTGACCGCCACCGCTGCAAATCGCCGCGATGCCGAGGCCGCCGCCGCGTCGTCGCAACTCGTGGGCAAGCGTCAGCAAAATGCGGTTGCCGCTGGCTCCAATCGGGTGTCCAAGGGCGACTGCGCCGCCGTTAACGTTGATTTTATCAGCATCCACGCCGGATAGCTGCTCCCCGAGAAGGGCGACGACCGCGAACGCTTCATTCATTTCAAACAAATCAATATCGCCACGGCGATAGCCGGTTTTTTGCAAAAGTTTATCGATGATAAGCCCCGGTGTCTGCGGGAAGCGTTCTGTTTCCACAGCGATCGCCGTGTGCCCGACGATCGTCGCCAACGGTTCAAGGTTATCGGCACGCGCCGCTTCCCGCTCCATAATGATTAAGGCACTGGCCCCATCGTTTACCCCCGGAGCATTGCCGGCTGTAATCGTCCCGTCTTTGTCAAAGGCCGGGGGCAGTTGCGCCAATGTCTCTGCAGATACGTTTTCGCGAATCGCTTCGTCCCGGTCGATGACGACGTCGTCACCGCGTTTTTGCGGAACCGTTACCGCAGCGATTTCATCTTGAAATCGTCCGCTCTCCGTCGCTTGCTGTGCACGTTCATGACTGCGCGCAGCCCATTCATCCTGGGCCTCGCGGCTGATATTAAACTCAAATGCATTGCGATTCCCGTAAACACCCATGTGCACGCCTTCAAAGGCACACGTCAAGCCATCATGGACCATGCCATCCACGAGCTTCGCATCCCCCATTTTCTGGCCAAAACGTAAACTCGGCAGAAAATGCGGTGCCTGGCTCATGGATTCCATCCCGCCGGCGGCGATCCGTTTGCCATCGCCGCTGCGGATGATTTGATCGGCAAGCGTCACACTCCGCATCCCGGAAGCGCACACTTTATTGATCGTTTCCGTTTTGACATCCCACGGAATGTCAGCGGCACGTGCGGCCTGCCTTGAAGGCAACTGACCCTGGCCGCCCTGGAGCACGTGGCCCATCACGACTTCATCTAGTTGGTTCGATTCCATTCCGGCACGCGTCATCGCTGCTTTTAAAACGTGACCGCCCAGATCCATCGCCGATAACGAAGCCAGCGCGCCGCCCATCTTGCCAAAAGGCGTTCTTGCCCCTGATACAATTACTGTTTCTGCCATTTTAATCCCCCCTGATTGAATTATGCGGATGCTTCCTTTAAACCTGTCCCGACAACGGAACGTTCGAGGATTTCCACAACGTCAAGCGTCTCGATATCATCTTCGAGCCCTTTATCTTTCGTACCGTCACTGAGCATCGTCAAGCAATAAGGACAGGCGCTGCCGATCATCGACGGATCCACTTCCAATGCCTGCTCGGTACGCGCGACATTGACCCTCTGGCCGGCTTCTTCTTCCATCCACATCAAGCCGCCTCCGGCACCGCAGCACATACCTTCTTCGCGATTCCGTGCCATTTCCACGACGTTAAGTCCGGGAACGGCGCGCAGGATTTCCCGCGGTGGATCATATACTTCATTATAACGCCCGAGATAGCAAGAATCGTGGTAAGTGATCGTCTCATTCACCTCATGGGTAGGCTGAATTTTTCCTTCCTCCAAAAGCTGCATAAGAAATTCCGTATGGTGATAGATTTCCACATCTTCCAAACCGAACTCCGGATATTCATTTTTAAAGAGATTGTACGCATGCGGGTCGATGGTGATAATACGTTTCACATCATTTTTGGCGAATTCCTCGATATTCTTGGTCGCAAGCTCCTGAAAAAGAAACTCATTGCCGATCCGTCTCGGTGTGTCCCCAGAATTTCTTTCCTTGTTGCCGAGGATGGCAAAGGAAATGCCTGCTTCGTTGAGCAATTTCGCAAACGACGCTGCGATTTTCTGGCTGCGCTTATCATAGGAGCCCATCGAACCGACGAAAAAGAGATAATCGAACGATTCGTCTTTTTTCTTCAAGTCCTTAACCGTTGGTACTTCGATATCTTCACGACTGTCTTTCCAGTTCTCCCGTTCTTTACGGTTAATGCCCCACGGGTTGCCCTGGCGCTCGATGTTCATCATCGCGCGCTGCGCATCCTGGTCCATTTTTCCTTCTGTTAGAACGAGATAGCGTCTCATATCAAGGATTTTATCGACATGCTCGTTCGCCACCGGACAGGCATCCTCGCAATTGCGGCACGTCGTGCAAGCCCATAGTTCTTCTTCGGTGATGACATCGCCGATCAGATTCATGCTGTGCACATCTTTCGTTGCGGCCACTTCATCATTCCCACCCTGGTCGGCCAGCTGGTTCCCTGTCGCATCACTAAACGCGTACGCGGGCATCCAGGGGGATTGCGAGGTGATCGCGGCGCCCTTTTCCGTCAAATGATCGCGCATCTTGATCAGCAAGTCCATCGGCGACAGCATCTTCCCGCTCCCGGTCGCCGGGCACACATTCGTACAACGCCCGCATTCCACACAGGCATACAAGTCCAATAACTGTTTCTGATCAAAATCTTCAATTTTGTTCTTGCCGAACTCTTCTTTTGTTTCATCTTCAAAATCAATCGATTCTAGTTTACCGGTCGGCTTCGTCGGTCCCACAAACACATTGGCCGGAGCCGCGATCAAGTGGGCGTGCTTCGATTGCGGAATATAGACGAGGAATGTAAGCAAAAACAGTAAATGTGCCCACCAGAAAACGTAGAATAACACACCGGCAGCGGTTGCTCCCAGCGGCTCAATCGCAAGGGCAATCACAGAAGAGGCCGGCTCATAAATACTCGCCGTGCTGCCTGCCAGCCAAACCGTTTCCGCTCCCTTTGCAGCCAGTTTAAACACCATGACCCCACTGAGGAGGATAAGGACAAGGCCGGCTTTCCAGCCGCGCTTCAAACGGACGATCTTCTCGATATACCGGCGATAAAACGCCCAGACGACACCGAAAAGAATGATGAGTACGACAATTTCCTGTGACAATGTAAAAAATGGATACAACGGGCCAAACGGCAAGCTTCCCCCCGTATTTAAACCCTTCCAAATGACATCAATCGCACTGAACTGAACGATGATAAACCCGTAGAAGAAAATCACGTGGATAATGCCACTTTTCTTATCCTTTAACAATTTCTTCTGGCCAAACACATTGACCAGCACTGCTTTCCACCGTTCCTTCAGAGAATAAATAAAATTCGGTTTATCGCCAAGGCGTATGAAATCAACCCTTGTTTTCACCGCTCTATAAAATAAAAACAGGGCATAGAGTGTCACCGCCAGGAAAGCGATTACATGTAACCAATAAAGGATGTCTCCCACTCTCAACTTCCCCTTTCCCATATGTTTATCTTTATGATTTGAGACAAGTATAACAAAAAACAGACTGAATATCCATTCATTTTTTCACTTCCGTGAAATATAGAAGGGACCTTAACAGCATAAAAATGTTCATGACAACAATAATAAAGGGCATATTAAAAAGGAGTACAAAAGAACGGAGGCAGCAGTTATGTTCATGACGATCCTGATCACGATCATCGTCGTTGTGCTGATCATCGCCATTTGGTTCATCATTGATTTTCGATATGGCCGCGAACGGCATCAACACCTTGCGTCGACAGCAAAAGTATTTCACCGCCGCCACGGGGAGGCCCAATTGCTCAAGGATGGCCGCAAGTATTTTCAATACTTGTTTGCCGATATCGAGCAGGCGCAAAACCATATTCATATGTCCACTTTTATTATCAAGGAACCAGGTATCGGCACGCAACTATTGGCGCTATTGGAACGGAAAGCACGAGACGGCATACAGGTGCGCCTGCTCGTGGACCGCTTTGGCAGCAGACTCGGTAAAGCTACGATCAAACGCATACAAGCTTCGGGCGTTTCTTTTGCCTATGCGCATAAGCCGGGATTTCCGTTTATCTTCTATAGCGGGAACCGTCGCTACCATCGTAAAATCACCGTTATCGACGGACAGATCGCCTATTGCGGAGGCTTTAATGTTGGGGATGAATACGTGGGAAAAGAACAAATGGGATACTGGCGGGATTACCATGTACGATTACAAAAAGAAGGTGTCGCCGATTTACAGGA
The DNA here is from genome assembly GCF_900100185.1 of Natribacillus halophilus. GTDB lineage: Bacteria > Bacillota > Bacilli > Bacillales > Marinococcaceae > Natribacillus > Natribacillus halophilus. Next base: position 311,617 of record NZ_FNEN01000002.1, read on the forward strand.
AGTCTTTCTGGACGATTGGGCAGAAGCAGGCGGGACCGTTCCGAATAATATTTTGCCCGCAACCCGGGAGCAAGGATCAGAGCCATTGCAGTTATTCGCAACCGAAGGGCTTGGCCATGCTGACCACCTCGCTGAATGGTTCGAGTCGGCCGAGAATTATGTCCTTATTGCCAGCCCCTATTACGTTCCCGGCAATCTCATTCAGAGTGCGGTCGTCGACATGGGCAAACGGGGAGTACAAGTCGACATTTTGCTTCCACGAAAAGAAGATCACCCGCTTGTTAAGGACGGAGCCTATGCCTACTTTCGCAAACTATTGCAAGCTAATGTCAATATTTATGAGTACACTCCCGGGTTTTTCCACGGCAAAGCGATTATCATCGACGGAACATTCCTGAATATCGGTTCAGCGAAATTCGATAAGCGCAGCTTTTTCTTAAATGATGAGTTGGATCTTTTCTTTCATGAACCCGGACACATGATAGCCGACGCTGAAGCCATCGTGCGGGAAGATATGTCATCAGCCAAACAAATCACGATGCAGGACATTGAACAGCGCACATGGTTTGAAAAAGCGAAGACGAAAGTCGCTACGTGGATTTCGGATCTTTTGTGACGGTCGCACGAGTTAGGGCGCCATAAACCAACGTTGACGACCTAACGACTTCCGTCTTAACAAGTTAGGGCTCCAAAAATCAATGTTGACGACTTAACGACTCTCTCCTTAACGAGTTAGGGCGTCATAAACCAATTCACAGCTACAGGAGATCACTCATTTTTAACCGTTTGCTGACACTGTTTTCCACATAATCAAGTAGCGCTTTAAAGCACTTGACTGAAATCGCTTCCAATGATAATCTTTGAACACGATAAACTGATTAGATCTTACCCTATCCAGCGCCCGGATAGGTTCTAGGGTTATGTTATCAGCCAGTTTACTGCCCAGTGCAAAAGATCGTGCACGAAAGAGTAGACTGGTTTTTTTAGGCTGAATTCTGGGGAGGTGTTCAGTGCAGGGACATACAATTAAAACTTGCTGAATACAATGTGTTGATTTATAATTATACATTATTAATTTTTTATAATAGGGGGAATAATAGCATGAGAAAAACATCGATGATGAAGTTCCTTGGGGTCATCACAACGGCTTTACTTGTATCCGCTTGCAACGGAGACGAAGATGCCGGTGAAAACGGAGATGACGGCGAAGATGTGGAAGACTTGTTCGTGACCATTGCTGCCGGTGGGACGGAAGGCGTTTATTATCAGATTGCCGGCGCCATGTCCAATATCTATGAAGACGAAGGGATCGATACATCTGTCCAGGCGACAGGAGCTTCGGTTGAAAACATTAACCTGTTGCAAAGCGATCAGGCAGAGCTTGCCATTGTGATGGCCGATGCCACCGAGCAAGCGTAAGAAGGCTTCGGCCCATTCGAGGATGAAGAGCCCATGGATAACCTGGTCGGCATCGGCGGTTTATATCCGAATGTTGTTCAAATCATTACAACGGAGGGGTCAGGCATTGAAACGTTTTCCGACCTTGAAGGCGCAGATGTAGCTATCGGCGATGCCAATTCCGGTGTAGAATTAAACGCGCGTATGATGTTCGAAGCTCATGACATGAGCTATGACGATATCAATGAAGATTATTTGGATTATGGGGAAGCGATCGACCAAATCCGTAACGGCGTCATCGATGCCGCGTTCGTCACCAGTGGCCTTCCCAACCCGGCGGCTATGGATTTGAGCAGCACCAATGATGTCACTGTTGTCGAAGTCGAAGACGACGGCATGGAGTATTTGGAGGAAAACTATGAATCTTTCCTTGAACACGAAGTTCCGGCCGATACGTATGACAATGATGAAGACATTCAGACAGCTGCCATCACGAATCAATTAATCCCTAATCCCGATCTATCCGACGAAGAAGTCTATGAACTCACCCGTGCATTCTATGAAAACCTGGATGATATTCACGCCTCCCACGATGCTGCTGAAGATATTGACATTGAAGACGTCGAAGAAGGATTAAACGTGCCTATGCATCCGGGAGCTGAACAGTACTTCGAAGAAGAAGGCGTTCTCGACGAATAAAAAGAAAGCGAGGGGGATGAGGGGGCGGTATGTCCGCTCCCTCATGTTCTTTATGAAAAAAATAATAATCGGAACGCTTACGCTTGTTATCCTTATTTTCGCTTTCTGGTATTTTCTTCCGCAACAAACGTACCTCACCTTCTCTTCCCAGCGTACGGATGAAGTTGTTTTACAAAAACCGGTCGAAGCAGGCGATGAAGTGGAAATCGGCTGGATTCACTCCGTCGAACACACACCATGGATCGAAACGTTTCGGATCAACGAAGAAGACCACTTGATCTTGACCGAAACACGGTTTAAATCGTATGGCGCTGGCACACCGGAGGACACAGACGGTACATTAAGGGTGGAAGACGGATTTATGATCATCACGGATTTACACGAAACGTTTGAGGCCTACCATTGGTTTCATTCCTATAACGTGGATTACACCATCTCGATTAATGACCGGACAACCATTGAAACCACCGCGCTTCCCGATCAGACACCGATGGAAATGAAAGTGGAAAGGGAGGTGCCGTTCGTATCTAGCTTCTTCTGACAGAAAGGGTGAACGAACATCATGAATCAGGAAAATGCGCGAACTGATGAACAGCTGGATCAAAACCAGGAAGAAGTACTTGAAAAATATGATACGGAATCCCGTCTCCGCAGCTTTAATAACCGTTTTCTCGTGATCCTTGTTACAGTTATTGCCGTATCCATGTCGCTGTATCATCTTATTACCGCTTTTACCGGACCACCCGTCCCAACACTCGTCCATCGTGCCTTACACGTTTCCTTTATACTCATCCTTGTTTTTATTCTTTTTCCGCCGACGAAAAAAGCAAGAAGAGATCGTCTGCCTTTTTATGATATTGGACTGGCCCTTTTATCTATCCCTTCCACGATTTATTTATTCGTCAATTATGAGGACATTGTTACCCGTGGTGGATTGCCCATTACCGAAGATATCATTATGGGGACGTTACTGGTCATCCTTGTTTTTGAAGCCGGCCGACGGGTAACCGGCGCTGCCCTGCCGATTCTCGCATTACTTTTTATTCTTTACGCGATGTTTGGCCAGGATTTGCCGGGGATTTTTACACACCGGGGTTATGATTGGTCACAATTAGCCGAGCAGTTTTATATGACGACGGAAGGGATTTTTGGTACGCCTGTTGGGGTATCATCCACTTATATTATTCTCTTTATTATCTTTGGTGCTTTTTTATTAAAATCGGGAATGGGGCAACTTTTCAATGATCTCGCTTTAGCTATTACCGGGAAACAGAAAGGCGGCCCCGCGAAAGTATCGGTCATAGCCACCGGTTTTCTCGGCAGCATTCAGGGTTCGGCGATCGCGAATACGGTTACTACCGGTAACTTTACGATTCCCTTAATGAAGAAAATCGGCTATCACCGCAACTTCGCCGGGGCTGTGGAGTCTTCCGCTTCGGTGGGCGGTCAACTTCTGCCGCCCATTATGGGGGCTGCCGCTTTTATTATGGCGGAGACACTGGGCGTGCCTTACGCGGAAATTGCCTTAATTGCCATTTTACCGGCCCTACTCTATTATCTCGGCATTCTCACGCAAGTGCATGTGCGTGCGACCAAAGACAATCTATCCGGGATTCCACGCGCTGAACTACCAAACATCATCGACGTTCTGAAAGAGCGTGGGCACTTGCTGTTGCCGATTTTCTTTCTTATTTATATGCTGTTCATCGCCGGAGTGACGGTGATTTATGCCGCGGCCTGGACCATTGTCGTTACCGTCGTCGTTAGCGCGTTCCGCAAATCCACACGTATGAACATTAGAGATATGATTGATGCGTTGGAAACGGGAGCACGCACGACGGTTACCGTTGCCGTTGCCTGTGCCACAGTCGGGTTTATCGTCGGTATTTCCAGTTTAACGGGATTCGGCATTAACCTCGCCAATGCGATCGTGGCCATCGGCGGCGAAAGCTTGTTCTTAACCCTTCTATTCACGATGGTGGCTTGTATTGTTCTCGGCATGGGGATGCCAAGTATTCCCGCCTATATCATTACGGCGACAATGGCCGCTCCCGCTCTCGTTCAACTCGGCGTTCAGCCGGTTGTGGCGCACTTGTTCGTCTTCTATTTCGGCATTTTCGCCAACATCACGCCGCCTGTGGCGCTCGCAGCCTTTGCTGCCGCCGGTTTATCAGGAGGCAGCCCGATGCGAACAGGTTTCCACGCGCTGAAATTAGCCTTGGCCGGGTTTGTCGTTCCGTTTATGTTTGTGTATAACGAGTCGCTATTATTGATTGACACAGCCTTACTGAACAGCATCCTCGTTATCATAACCGCTACCGTTGGGGTACTAATGATTGGTATCGCGGCAGAAAGATATTTTCTCTACAAGCTTAATCTCTTGTTCAGCGCATTAATGGCCGTTGGAGGGATCATGTTCCTCTACCCGGGCGTGATGTCAGACGTTATTTCGTTGGCCATTCTTGTGGCGATTCTAGCTATTCAATTCATTACTCGAAAGCGGCAAGGGACACCCGACTTATCCACAGCTTATTAACATTAGTGAAGGCTTGCGCTGACTGTGCGCAAGCCTCTTCATTTTATAACGTAATTTCCTGCGGCGTCTCCAGCTCGTCATCATTACGATAACGGATCACGGTCGGTCGGCAGATGAGGACGATAAAACGATCATCCTCCGGTCCACTATATTTTTCGGCGACTTTTTCTGACCAGGCTTTCTTGCGGTCGTCGGGATTAGTAGCGATTTCCGCTTCCGCCTCAATTTCAAGGAAAGCTTCACCGCGTTCACGTTCTTCATACCCGAGCAAAATATGAACGTGCGGGTTATCTTCAATATCCTCCACTTTGTGGGTATCTTCCGCTGTAGGGGTAAAAAGGGTAAACCCTTCATGGTGAAACGTCATATACCGGGCATAAGGCTGATTATCCTTAATCGTGGATAATACGCCTATGCGGTTCAATTTCAATACTTCGGCCACGCGTTCTTGCAATTCTTCCCTGGACACGATAGTTTCCCCCTTCAAATATTGGCTATCGTTACCATACCCGAAAGTTCTTATTTTTACTCACCTTACAGCATATGGATGAATAACGGCCTTGGAAGGAGCTGACTGCTTTGAAAAAAATAAAAAGCCGTGCGCTTCGCCCCGGACATACACTCGGGCTCGCCATGCCCGCGAGCCCTGTTAAAAAGGAAGCGTTGGATAAGGCAATCGCTGTGATTGAAAATCTTGGTTTTCATACCCAACTGGCCCGTCGTTTTGAAAAAAATAACCCTCATTTTCTGGCCGGCGATATCAGCAGTCGTGTCGGCGAATTGCACCAGCTTTTTGTCGATCCTGAAGTCGACGGGATTCTTTGTTTACGCGGAGGGTATGGAACCCCGGGCCTTCTCCCTCACCTGGATTATTCATTGATTGCAAAACATCCGAAACTATTGATCGGTTATAGCGATATCACCGCCCTGCACATTGCGCTCCAGCAAAATAGTAAAATGATCACGTTGCATGGACCAATGGCAGCGACGGACCTGCTTGAGGCTCCCCCTTTTACGGTCGAGCATTTTTTGCAAAGCCTGCGAGCTGAAAGCTGGCCGCAGCGATTGGTGAATCCGGAACACTATCCGATGAAAACCCTTGTTCATGGGATGGCAACGGGCATTTTAACCGGCGGGAATCTAAGCGTTCTTGTCGGATTGATGGGCACACCTTTTGAAATTGATACACGCGGAAAGGTGCTTTTTCTTGAAGATGTGGGCGAGGAACCATATCGGGTGGATCGGGCGCTTACGCAATTGGCATTAGCGGGAAAACTTGATGAGGCAGCGGGATTCATTCTCGGAACGTGCAAGGATTGTACGTCCACAGCTTATCCACAGGGCGAAAACGTGCTCGCGGTATGTGAACGCATCCTCGCCCCCTACGGCAAGCCGACGATTTATAATGTGCAAGCCGGCCACGGGGACTTCCAACTTACACTACCACTCGGGGCTGGCACCCGGGTAGATGCGACGAATAAACATATCGATATCCTGGAAAGCGTGGTGATCTAAGGCGGGATGTAATATAAACGTGCGCAAATAGCGGAACTGAAGACCTATATCAAGACAAAAAATCTGGTGATGTGGTCGAAAAACGCGTCTTTCGGATTCGGACATTTTTTTGCCGAATGATCTTGGTTGTGTCCGTATGATCCTCCCATTCGGACAATCTTGACTTGATCAGCCCCTTCTTTTGTCCGAATGAGCGCTCTATTCGGACAGTTTTCACCGATCATCAGTGGAATTGTCCGAATAGCCAACTTGGTTCCTACAAATGATTCGTACATATCGAAAGGATCCTTTATGAAACCCGTGGACGCAGCGGTGCGGATCTAAATCTAACACAAAAATCTCGCTATTATTTTATGCTATCATGGTGATACTGGAGGTGAATGCAATGAAAGATAACCGGATTTAGTGCTGGTTCACCGAGACCGCTTTTCTGAAGTAGTGAAAAAAAGAGGCCTCATCGGAGCTCCCAATCTTGTCGTGGAAATTTTATCACCTTCTTCCGTAAAAAGAGACAGGGAAAGCAAGATGCGCTCCTATGCCACTTACAAAGTCCCGGAATTCTGGATCGTCGACCCCGCAAATGAGGCGCTTGAACAATACCTTATGTATACACCGGGGATGACGACATTCAATCAGAACAACTCCAGTGTGTTTCCTTTACCATCAATGACATATTGGAAAATATCCCAGAGATCACAGAAGAGTGAACCTTGCCACCCTTTCAAAGGCTTTTCACAAATCCAACACTCTTTTCCGCGAAGCCATATTTTTTATAAAACATGTGCGCATTTGAACGCTCTGATCGATCCCCACTATTTAAGGCCATCACATCTGCTCCTATTGTTTTCGCCCAATGTTCTGCTGCTTGCATGAGTGATTTTCCTATTCCCAAATTTTGATAGTTGTTATCTACTACATTCACTACGATACGAACATAGATGCCATCCCTTTCATAGAAAAAGCTTTTGATTAACCCGATCATCCCGACAGTTTTACCGTCATGTACAGCGATTAAGGTATGATAATCAGGGTGGGATGTGATCTCACGTAATCTCGTTTCCATTTTTTGCGCCGTGGTCGGATACCCCAAATGTTGCATCAATTCAGCACATTCAGCTGCATCATTTACCGTTGCTTTTCTGACCTCCACACTCATATCCCCTGATCATCCAGTAACTCGATTTTGTCGCCCCGTCGAATCAGACCATCACTCAATACTTTTCCGAAAGCACCGCCACGCCACTCCGGAAACATCGTATCCTTTAAACCGGGAAGGGCTTCATCCATTTGCCGACAAGGTTTGGTTTCTCCATATATCTCAATGCTGCTATCTCCGATACGAAGAATTTTTCCACGACTTTCCTGCAGAGACACGCCACTAATCAGCAAATTGGCGCGTCGACGCGAAGGATCCAGAGAGGCGCCCAATTCGTTCATCATTTTCTCCCATATCTCCTCTTCAATGATCGTCACCTGACGACGGCCTCCCTGATTGGCATTTCCCGCGATCCCCTTATCTTTTTCCAAAATCGCTTCTTCGACTTGGTCCATGGGCCCTCCCTTCACGCGTTTAATCCATATGTTTCTAAGTTGACTGTGCATACCATACCTGCTCCTTAAGAATTCTTTCCTCTCATCTTATAACGGGCAAAAACTCCCTGCAACATTTGCAGGGAGTGATTCATTCTAATAAACGATTTATTTTGTCTTCTATTCGCTTTGCCTTTTCCTCGTATTGTGAATCCTGGAAATGATCTCGCAAAGCTATAATATCTTTATATTCGTCCAGTAATGCGTCAATCTGCTCACGCGTTTCTAAATGGGAGTGAACTTTTTCAAGCTCTCTTTCAGGGATCCATGGGACCAGCTCCCCTTTATTCCGTTCCGACCTTATGTCATACCAGACACCGATCCCGATCATTCTGACTTCTTCAACCGTAAAAATGGAATGAAAAATATTATCTGCCACGCCAAAAAATTGTCGGGCCAAAAGAACACGGTCACCGGCCACAAATTTGTTCATGATTTTTACACCCTTATACATGAAATTTGTAGGGTGTATATTATGTCAAAAGGAGTCATTTTATGCATAAAAATCCCTCTTGAGGTTTACGGGCAATTGCCAGAACGCCCCTTATTGAAATAAGGGGATGAATGGCAAGGTCTTTTTGAATACAACGTTGAAAAATCAGTTATTTAGGTTGTGTTACGAACAATAGTTTGGTATAATGGTTGTTAAAGGGAGGTGAACAACCATGGCGATTCAAACCATCCTCGTTCAACTGAAAAACCCGTCAAAATCGAAACAAAAGCAATGGTTATATGAACAACAAGTATTTGCTTCCACGGTAAATACATGCGTGGAGAGAATAAATAATGGTGAAAAACTCTCGTCCAAAAATGTGGATGCCGATTTAAAGGCCGCCATTAAAAATGAAGCGATTCGTTTAGCTAAACAAGCTGTCACTGACTTCAAAGAGCAAAAGGCAAAAAACATTCCTACTTTTAAAAACTCTCTAGGTGTTAGGATTAATGGCCAGAATTGGAACACCGTCGAAAAGAATGGTCGCTGGTATATGTCCTTCACCGGCAATCAAGGAAAGAAAACCCTTCCGGTTGTGGAAAGTAGCGACGTAAAGACATTTTTCCCATGGTTAACCAAAAAACATAATGATTATCGTGGCACGATCCAGTTGTTGAGGAAAGGCCGTCATTGGTATATGGCGATCCCTATCCAAGTATCTTCTCCATTAGATCGAGACATAAATCTGCAGGCCTATACCCCTATCGGTGTAGATGTCGGTTTAAGACATCTGGCTGTGCTTTCCGAACCGATATCAGGCCAGCGACAATTTTTCTCCGGTAAAGAAGTGGGTTATATCCGTCGTCACTTCCGTTCCCTGCGACGTTCGTTAGGTAAGAAGAAGGCTCAGCGAGCCATTGAACGTGTAGGTCAAAAAGAGAAACGCTGGATGAAAGACTATAATCGGAAATTAGCCAAAGCCATTGTCGATTTTGCTATGCAATTTGATCGACCGCTCATTAAAATGGAAGCTTTGGATGATATCCGCAAAACCGCAAAATCAATGAAAAAAGCGGATAGAACGATTCATTCCTGGGCGTTTTATCAATTGAAACGGTTCATTAAAGAGCGGGCGGCCAAGCATAACATCCCTGTGGTTGATATAAATCCATACAAAACCAGCCAAACCTGTTTTGGATGTGGGCATGCAGAAAAAGACAATCGACATCGGGATAGATTCCAATGCACAAGCTGCGGGCATAAAGCGCACGCTGATATGAATGCTGCGAATAATATAGCAACAAGCACGAGCTTGGCGGTGTAGGACTAAGTCCGATAGACCAAGTGCCTATGCAGTACAAGCTGACATAGGAGCCTCACTGTGGCATGAGGTATGGTTGTCGCGTCGAATGTGGGTCCGAAAGGGAACAACGGGGCTACTAGCCTGAACGGTATGTGCCCTCCACAGGAGCGAGCAACCCCCTTTTCATCCACATGGATGCTCGGTATTTTAATACCGAGAGGATGTCACGTAGCGTCATGGTTTATGATGATGATTGTCAGGGGGTGCTCCATGGAATATACAGTGAACAAATTGGCGCGATTGTCAAGTGTTAGTGGTCGAACGATTCGCTACTATGATCAAATCGGATTGCTCAAGCCGGCCCGTATAAATTCCTCCGGTTATCGAATTTACGGGACGCGATTTTGATTTATTTGGGTAAAAAATAGACGAAGATGGAATAAGTGCATGTTGCTGAACATTCACTTATTCCGGCTTATACAGCAACTCAATCATATTTCCTTCCGGATCCTCGAACTCATGCCCTCTAATACTTTCTAAACATCCCCTGTGATCCGGGATAGGTGTTCTTAAATCCAAATTGTTCATAAAGTTTGTTGGCTGAGCCATCAGCGATCAGACTGACATAAGAACCGGGATATGTATTTTGCTCCAGAAAGTCCATGAGCTCCGTCATAATCACCTTTGCTAGCCCCTGCCCCTGATAGCTTGGTTTTACGACGATATCAACGATCTGAAAAAAAGCGCCGCCGTCACCGATGACTCGACCCATCCCAATCAATGTTTTTTGATCGTATATACATACTGCACACAATGAATTTTTCAGACCAACGGTTGCGGCTTCCTGTGACTTTACACTTATGCCACCTTCCAAACGCAAATCGTTATATTCAGTAGGATCCGGCGGTTCTTTGCTGATTGTGAATTTGTCGTTCATTGTTGTTTTCCTCCGTATACTCAGGTTGATCGTCCATATGGTAGTTTACATGATAGTCTCACACAAAGAAAGAGCGCAATCGTGAATTCGATTAACGCGCCTGTTCAAGGAACAATACTCCTATAGGAATATTTCAAAAACAGTGATAGTATGGATATACTCTGGAAAACATACGTGGCCAGAGACAAAAATATGGAGGTTAGTAAAATGCAAAATATAAAGCAGGCTACTGAACTCAAGGAACAATTGGATCGTCAACGACCTCTTGATGCTGTAACCGTTCAGCGCTTGAAAGAGGACTTTTTCATTAGAAACACATATCACAGCAATGCAATTGAAGGAAACACACTGACGATTTATGAAACAAAAGCGATCCTTGAGGATGGCATAACCGTTGGAAACGGAAAGACACTCCGAGAGCATATGGAAGTCATTAACCATCGGGATGCCATTCAGTACGTAGAAAGTGTGATCACGCGACCACTGACAGAATACCTCATTCGTAATATCCATTCCTTGATTTTAAGAGGGATTGATACGGATCATGCGGGAGCGTACCGCCGTCAAGACGTGGTCATTACAGGCGCATCACACTCGGTCACTGCACATGTTAAAATAGCTGAGGACATGGAGGAACTGATACGTTGGTATACCTCCGCCGTAAAGAACAAGCATGACCATCCCATTGAAATTGCGTCCATGCTTCATAGCAAGTTCGTAAACATCCATCCTTTCTTGGATGGCAATGGACGAACGGGGCGTCTGTTGATGAATTTTGAGCTAATGAGAGCTGGATACCTCCCGGTTATCATCCAAGTGGATGATCGGGAAAAATATTATGAGGCACTGGATCATGCTGGTGTGAACAATGACTATACGATGCTTATTGATATGGTGGCATCTTTAGAAGTAGGTGCATTAGAGAAGTATTTGGAATTGTTATAATGCTAGAGTCAGCATCTCTGTCATTAAGAGCGATCTACCCATTGTGACGGGCGCTTTTATTCAATTAAGGTACCCGTTAACGGAATAGTCCTTTGATATTATTCCTTTAATTGTTTATTTTTACGGTGCAAAAAAATAATGCTTTGCACGATCAATATTCCGATACCGACTGTAAAAGCTACGACAATGGAGAAATAAATGATTTGCAAAATAGCTGCCCCCCCCATTAATAATCCTCACCCTTTCGTATCAAAGATTAACAAATGGATGGATGCCTAACAATATCACTCACAGACTAGCAGAGGAATGCGTCATCCTTGTTCCGCATAAGCGCTCGTTTCTTGAATAAGCCAAGATCTCTTATTAGCGTGAGGCGGAATTAATACTTTGCCCCAAATATTCCACTATCATCTAATTGGACGTCTGGGATTAGTTAACGGTCTACACAACCAGCGATATCGATCTTATTTTTAATAAAAGTCATCCATTCCTATCAAACAAACGAATTATCGGTAGGGAGGTGAAGAAAGGAGAGCTTTCTTATGGCGAGTGAGGAACCTTCTGAGCAGCAATTAATTGAGCAAATCGTCAATAAGGATCCTCAAGCACTCGAACAGCTTTATCATCGGTATGAACGGCCGATTTATGCTTTTGCTTACCGACTGGTAGGAGAAGAGATGATGGCTGAAGAAGTGATGCAAGAATTATTTTTACGTGTATGGAACTCGGCCTATCGGTATGATTCGGATAAAGCCAAATTCAGTACATGGATGTTCACATTAACGCGGAACATTTCCATTGATCTTATCCGAAAGAAGGGAAGAAGAGTTTCAGATCATCCCGTAGAGGATCAAACACTCCAGACCGTCAAAGATACTTCGCAAAATGTTGAAGAGCACATGGAGGATCAAATGCTGGCGGATGACATTAAAGAAGCGCTACAAGCATTAAATGGCCAGCAACAAGACATTGTAGAATGGATCTATTTTCAAGGGTACACACAACAGGAAGTGGCTGACACATACGCTATCCCATTAGGAACCGTAAAAAGCAGAGCAAGGCTAGCCCTCAAAAATCTCCAGAAGCATATGGCTCCAAACCAAAAAGAAGGGAGGGGAAGGGCATGAGTCACCATCAACAATCGGAAAATGTGGAAATGTACGTTCTAGGTGGATTGACAGACGAAGAACAACAAACATTTGAAGATCATCTGCAGAGCTGTTCGGAATGTCAAGAAAAAGTTCGTGAATTTCAAGACGTCGTTGGTTTATTGCCGCTTACGTCAGAGCCTGTGGAACCTCCACCCGGGATGAAAGACCGTGTGCTTGGCCACGTATTAGGAGATGATCAACAAGACGACGTTGATGAAGACCAAGAGAGAGCTACCCCTTCCTCTCCTGTAAAGACATCCGCCCGTAGGAGTCATTGGGGACGATTCGGGGTGATCGGTGTAAGTGCAGCAGCGCTTCTGTTAGGCATTTTTTCCGTACAACAACAAGGACAAATCAATGAACTTCAGCAGGAACTTGCGGCGACCGAAAATGAACTCGAGGACGCCCAAACCGATTTATTGGCAACAGAGGAGCAATTAAGCCAGACGCAAGAAGAGTTGGATGAAGCGGTCGTTTCCCTGGATGACCCCATGCAGTTCAACGATGTTGTCGAGTTAGCCCCAGCAGCTGAGGACATTGTGGCGGAAGGTTTGGCTACGATTGTCGTCGATTCCGACGGGACGCACTTAATGGTGCAGGCGGACGACATGCCAGAGTTGGAAGGCAATGAAGCTTTTCAAGTATGGTTGATGGAAGATGGGCAGCCGGTGAATGCCGGAACCTTCCATACGGAAGCAGGCCAGGGAGCCCTACATTATACGTTTGAACAAGATAATTACGATACGATTGCCATTACTCTTGAACCTGACGCAGACGGCGATGAACCTAGAGGCGATATGATATTGGCAGCAGAATTGACCGAGGAATTGTGATTTAAAAATGCCGTAACCATGACAACTATGGTTACGGCATTTGGTCTGAAAAGGGTTTTCCCCGATTTATTTTATACACTTACTTGTGCTCTCTCCTCCTTCGAGAACTGACTGTCTTGGAGTTCTTTATAGAAACCGCCTTTTGAGAGCAGTTCCTCATGGCTGCCTTGCTCGATGATTTTTCCTTGGTTCATGACCAAGATCAGAGCTGCGTCGCGAGTCGTGGACAGCCTGTGTGCAATGATGAAACTCGTTCTTTCATTATCTTTCACCTCATTCCAGACAAGTCAAAAACTCGTACCTTCCTACTCTTCACTTACTTTCTCAGAGGGCTCCGACTCTTGGCCGTGAATGTCAACGGAAGTGATATAATAGCTGTGTTCGGAAGGATCAGCTGCCGTGTCAGAGATGCGCTTGCGTTCATGGACAGAGACGCTTTCCACTTGTTCAAATTCACCTTTGTCATCTCCTAGCTCACCCCGATAAACGCGATAGCCGGCCACATCGTCATTGTCGACGGCGTGCCAGGAAACAAATGAATCATTCACTTCCACATTTGTAGGAGCATCCGGCGCTTCCTGTTCAATATCGCTTTTTTCTTCATCCAATTCCGCATAAACCACGAGCCGCTCATCGTGTGTTCCTTCCTCTTCGTTAAATGTTCCAGCGCAAGTAATCAAGTTTAAATGACTTGTGTCGCCGCTGGAACCAAAAATATCATCCATGGGGGCTTCCCCCAGGGGATAACTTTCTTGTGTCCTGACGGTAAAGATTAATGCTTTTCCTTCTTCATCGCTCACGATAATCTCATCTCCGTCCGCCAAATCCTCTAAATCAAAGAAAATGGCCGGCCCCTCATAGCTATCCACGTGACCTGCCATCACAGCATTGCCGGTTGCCCCGGGCTTTGTTCCGGGCTCGAACCAGGCCACGCCATCCTCATCCGAAGGCACGCCCATTTGCCCATTATCAAGGATCCCCACCTCTTCGATGTCAGTTTCTACATCAATGGCAGGAATGTCAATGGATGCAGGGGTGATACCTTCATTATTTTGATCAGGTTGTTGCGAATCACTTGCGGTTGCATCTAATCTGTTAAATTCTTCGGAAAGTGTCCCTTCGAGTTCCGTGGAAATATCTATACGTTCACCCTGATTATCTTCACCCCATTCTTCCTCTTCCTCTGCATCAACAAATGGGAAGATACCCATTTGAAAACCCATGGGCAAGAGTACGAGCAGACTCATCGATAAAAGCATGAGAATCTTTTTTTTCAATTGTATGCTCATATTGGTGACCCTCATTTCTTGACCAAAACCAGTCATGAAACTAAAGGGAGGAATCATCCTCCCTTATATTCTTCTTTTTATTGTCGATGTCCCAGGCGGTTGCGAAACAAGATAAATCCTGCGGCCAAGGTAAAGAATGCCCCGAGTGTGATCCAAATCATAGTAGCTCCTGAGTCACCGGAGGTTGCACCTCCCATACCGGTTTCCGGCATCTCATCGGGCATCGCTTCACCATCGAAGTCCTCAGGGAATTGAGTAACCACCGCTGCGGCTAATCCTTCAGCCGGCATATACATATGGTGGATGCCTTCCCGGACATTATCATAAGCGGTATCAAAGTCACCTTCCACATAACTGTCAAAAGCCGTGATCAGCTGATCAACGTGTGCTTGCAATCCATCAGCCAATTCTTCTTGAGGCATGTTGCCTTCCGTTGCTTCAGAAAGAAAAGCAGAGAAATCGTCACGATAGTTCTCAAGGCTGTTTAAGGCTTCTTCTTGGCCTTGCTGGTCATCTTCAGCTGTTGCGTTGACATAATCAACGAAAAAGTCAATGTGTTCATCCCACATCTCTTGGAATTCAGCACCGGCTTCTTCTCCATATACATCTTCGACGGCAGCAGTTAAGTCTGCTGTATTTTCGTCCAAGGCCCAAGCAGCCTCATCAAAGTCTTCTTCACCATCAATGCCTTTCTGCATCGTCAAGATGGCTAAAGCCGCATGTTCGGAAAACGCGTGGTTTAACTCGGAACGAAGGTCTACAGCCGGCGTATTAACGGTTGTGTTATCAAAGTCTTCGGGAAACTGTTCAGTGATTGTCCCGGCTAGATCTTCGCTAAGATGAAACATGTGGGCGTACGCATCTCTTATGTCTTGATATGCGGCTTCAAAATCCTCTTCCACATAGTTATCAAATGCGCCTATCAGGTCATCCACATGCGCTTGAAGGCCATCAGCCAAGTCACCTGCAGGCAAATCCCCTTCGGTTGCTTCAGATAAAAATTCGGAGAAATCATCACGATACTGTTCAAGATTATCCAGAGCCTCCTGGCGGGATTCTTCATCATCTTCCGCAGTGGCTGTGACATAATCGACAAAGAAATCAATGTGATCGTTCCACATATCATTGAACGTTTGCCCGGCTTCTTCTCCATAAACATCCGTGATCGCCTCTGTTAAATCTTCGGTGTTTCCGTCAAGCGCTTCGACAGCTTCTTCAAAATCTTCCGATTCATCAACACCTTTTTGCATGGCCACAACGGCTAAATAGGCGTGTTCAGAAAGGAGATAGTCCAAATCTGCCCTCAAATCACCAGCCGGAGTTGCAACATCCGCCTCTTCATCCCCTTCATAGCCTTCATCATCATGATCTGCTGCCATAGCAAATGAAGGAACCAATAATAACAGACTCATGACCAACATCAATATTCTGTTTACTTTCATATGTCTTCCACACTCCTTTTTGATGATACTCACTTACTACTACGTACAAAAGATCATGTTGGATTACATACTTGTATGTTTTTTTCAAAAAACGAAAATGGAGTTATGTTTTTCATGCAATATATCGATACCCCATTAAAAAGCCAGACATGAATGAGAATCACGAGAGTTACTGCTTGTTTTTCTTTGCTGAAAAATCATGTATTAAAAAATTTTAAAATGAGGTGATCCATTTTGATTTTTTTTCCGTACTATTAGTTACAAAAGGAAGGAGGGAGAATTAGATACTTCATTCGTGTATGGCACGGGAACAATATTTTAGAGAGGAGATCTGTTTTATGAAAAAAGCACTTGTTACCCCGTTAGCTGGCTTGTTTGCCTTTTCGACTTTTGCAGTCACAGCATCCGCCGATCATGAAGGACGAGAGTTTTTGGTTGAGATGACTCCTGATCAGGAAGTTCATGAAGTAGAAAGTTATGCGACGGGTGAAGCCCATTTTGAAGTTAGTGAAGATGGGGAAACACTTGAATATTCAGTGCATGCTTGGGATTTGGAGGATGCAGTTGAAGGGCATTTGCATAGTGGTGCGGTAGGCGAAGATGGGCCTGTAGAATTGTTCTTGTTTGAAAATGACGAGCCGATGGATTATGACGGCGAAGTAGCCACTGGTACATTGACAGAAGAAGACTTGGTAGGAGATATGACTTGGGAAGAGTTTTCGATGGGGCTTGTAGCTGGTGAAGTATATGTAAACCTTCACACAGAGGAAAATCCGGACGGTGAAATTCGCGGACAATTAGATGGAGATGCAGAAGAAGCAGCCATGATGCCGGATGAAATGCCTCAAACAGGCATGGGTGGAACCAGCAATGATGGCTGGTTTAAAAACTTATGGAACAGTATTACCTCTTTTCTTTTTAACTAAATTGTATAATACATTGAGTAAAAGTTTAAAAATCATCCCTGTTCTTCAATGGGGATGATTTCTATATGGTTCCTTATTCTGTTAAAGCGCCTTGATCGTATTACGGAAACCCCTCTATCCAGGCGCGTTGATTATCCAGTATTAACCAAGCAAAATATTTAAAAAATGAAGGCACCGCTAATACCATAAAGGTAAACCCTACCAAAGGAGCGATGCCTTCATGGGACAATCTAACACACTTTTAGACGTATTTAAATCCTTCGTATCCATTGAGGGAATCAAAGATATTCTTTGTTCTCACGATTATCAAGAGGTCGCGCGAGATTGGAAAGGCCCAGATCATATTTTCTTTTGGCTACTGGCCTCAAGCGAAGAATGGCAACACTATCGTGAAAGTGAGAACAAACTCAAATGTGTCCCGGAGCTCAAAGCCGTTGATCGCACGACGTTAGCGAAAAAGGCCCGCGTCATTCCCTATGAAGCCGTCAAAGAAATCCTGGAGCTTTTAGGCTCCCGTTTCAATCGCGAGACCCGCCACGCCCTGGATTTACCGGTTTCTTTGGGAGCGCTTGATTCAACGACGATGACTGTAGGAGAAAACAAGCTCCCCTGGACGCCTTATCACGGAAAACGTTCCGGCGTTAAAATGCATACATTTTTTCGCGTAGATACGCTACTTCCGATCCAAGTGGAGGCCTCAAAAGGATTGACGCATGATGCGGCCATTGCCGATTCCTTTGCCCACCAACTGATCACGACGGTTCGAGACCGGGCTTATGCCACCATCCGTGATTTTGATGGACTTGAAGACGATGACAAAGGCTTTGTTATTCGCTTGAAAAAGTCCATCTATACCGAAGAGAGGGAGCCTATTCCTCGTGTGACATCGAAACATTCCAGGGTCTTTGATGATTATTCGGGCGAAGATCGACTCGTTCGTAAGACTGTGCTACTAATATTGGTCATTTCAATAATATGCTTTTACCACGTATCGCCACCCATAGGAGGCGGCCACTGATTCAGATAGCGTCTGATGATTACAACTTGTCCGGAATGATAACTATTATGACTCATTAACGATAAAAGATGTTCCGTTTGGTAATTTGAAACACCATGCTTATTTTCTGCAAAACGTATCGCTCCCTTTAAACCATCTGTAAATTTGTTTACAGCCAGCTCCCAATTGTTTTTGTCAGGTGGTTTTACCTCTGTAAGCCATGTCTCTGAAGCATGTTTTGGCGGGACTGTCTCTTCTCCCTTCAGAATACGTAAAATATATTCTTGCCAGTAGATCATATGATTTAAAATTTGCCAGATTGAATGCTGGTTAAGAACCACCTCACCTGCTTGATTGATACCTAGTCCATCAAAAATAGTCAATGTGTTGACGTGAGAATTTTCTCCGACTAATCCTTTGATTAAATAGTTCATAACTTAGTCTCCCCTCTCGTGGAACAAACTACTGAAACATTCTATCGCTATTAAATTCTTGCGTTCCGTTTAAGGAAAATGATATTCCATGTTCGATTTTTCATCTCTCATTTACCCCTACTTTCGTCCAGCATATTTAGGAGAGCGCAATCCCTGTTATTCAACAATCGCGCTTCGATCGTATTGCGGCATAAACAGTTAATGGATGCTTACTCAACTTGTGAGTATAGATATAACCCGATGCTATTTTGTACTGTTATAATAAAAACTCATCGAACGTTCAAGAAATTCTTGTTCTTCGTGTGTAAAAGGTTTAAGGACATTAAACTCATTAACCAAATTCTGCTCTTTAATTTGCTTTATATCTTCATCTGATGATCCTGACATCGTTTCACTACTAAGTTCTACAATTTTTTTAACACATGCCTGTGCTTGAGTAGAAGAAGGGCTGATGTTTAATGCCACTAAATGCTTTATTTCGGTGAACACATTAAAATACTTCTGGTCAAGTTTGATTCTTTCACTACGAGAATGATTATAAATCTTTTTGAGATTATCATGCTCATTCATATGTTTTTCTTCCCAAATGATGGCGTTGATCATAAAACAGAACACTCTTAAATCTACACGCTGTGGTTCTTCAGTCACCATATCCATATGGTCAAGCTGATCAATGGTTTTTTGAATGTCATCTAATTGAGCCATAAGTTCTTTCCGTTTGAAATTGATGGTCTGTTTAAGGTGGTTTTGATCAATCCATTGCTCATCTAGCATGTTCGCAATATCCTTGAGGGAAAACCCAATAAATTTTAAAGCCTGGATTTGTTGTAACCGAAGAAGTTCATAAGCATTGTAGAGCCTATGACCTCCTTCTTTATAATCACTTGGTTTTAACAATCCAATTTTGTCATAATACCGTAACGTGCGGATAGTTACGCTTGTTTTCTCTGATAGTTGACCTATCGTGAGTTGCTGATCCGTCATGCAATTATCCTCTTTTCATCTTCAACTATTAGCTTGCATTCTACCTGTAAGAACTTTGGATCTTATAAATGGAATCGCAGGATATGAGTACGGCTTATTCAGAAAAACTTTGATAACAGCGTTCAGCAAAACTATCGTTTCAAATCCTAACAAAATAAAAGAATACATAAAATGTAATTCAAAAATAAATACCATTGAAAACAAAGGTATTAACGTTAAATGAAAATTGAGTGCTTTACGGCTCGTTTCTCTGTAGAATTCAGATCTGTTTTTAGTGATTAAAAACATAATCAGAGGTGGGAAAAATCCCAAAGGAATAGAAGTGATAAGCATAATTTGTGCAAAAAGCATTTCTTTTTTTGATGGCTGACTCATTGTCATCCCCTCCTACATTATCTCTTACTCTCTGAGTGTAAAAGATGACGCAGGTAGAGGTTCAACGTTTTTATCAAAATAAATTAATTCTGATGCTTATTCATGATAAGCGCTTCGTTAAATGCAAAAGCATTCACTTAAAAACAATCGTTTTTTGGGCTATTTAAAAACTAATGTATTGCCAACTAATGATTACATAAAACGCTCCTGCGAGTATAATAAATACAGAAAATATTGCGATCTTTCCTGCCATAGACATCTTTTCTAACCATCCTGTTTTTTTAAGATCCTCTTTAAAGATACAATAACCTCCGTAGGTAGCAGCAGCAATTATAAGTAAAGCCATTAATGGGTGAACCATGAAAACACCTCCTGACATTACTACGCTTACTCATGCGCCTCTTTAGCTGAATAGAACAAAAATTAAAATTGTAAAAGTTTTTCTGCACATATGGAGCACTCGTTCAAGATCATGCTTATGTAATTTGCCTATATGACGTTTCAATTCGGATCCATGCACAGAAATAATATTTGAGGTGCGTGCTACGGATGGCTTTAGCAATCCGGATTCTTCCCAATACTTCAAAACAACATCAAATTGATTTCTGGGCTGTTGGCTGGTAACTGGGGCAATGATGACATCCACATCTATTGCCAATTCATTTCCGACAATAATAACAGGGCGCTGCTTACTTCTGCCAACTAAACCTCACCCTGTTTCACCTTACTGCTCATTGTAAATGTTATCCTCCTCATTATCCCACCAAGCATAATTTTCACTTAGTAAAATAACATCTTTAGACATATATTTTTCTTTAATTTTATCGAGCACCTTTTGTCTTTCTTGCTCACTCAACATGTCAATTTCCTTGATAATTTTATCTGGAATAGACATACGACACACCTCCATTAAGTTAAGATATATTCTCATTGAATTCGATCTGAGCTAAAGTGTTCACGGGCACATACAGAGAAATACTTCTGCGCTCTGATATGCGCTTCATTTAAGGAATAGTTGCCCCCTGATATTAGCATGTATTGTTTTAGAGTTAATTTTATTTATTGTTTTGACAATTTTTACTATCAAGCTTTCCTCAACTTATTTATATTATGAATTACTTGCTCTCAATAAAAAGCTAATCTTAGCATATCCCCATATTATTTCGACGTATAAACTAGCATTTTATTCGTATCAACAATGAGCTTTGCAGAACTGATAAAATCAAATCCTAAGATACCGTCCATTGTCATCCCATAATCCATATTTCCAATTTCAACTTCAAAGTCATTTTGGCTAATTTCTTCGAGCTGAATCAAATCAAAATTTTTTACGTAAACGTATTCTACACCGCCAACACCTCTAATTGTATCAACAATATCATTTTTTTCAGGTACAACGCCTATATTTTCTACAACATTTGCATTGAAAGTTGTTCCTGCGGATCCTGTATCCAATAATACGTTATCTAATCTCAATTTCTTTCCACGAAATGTCACTTCAAGTCCGACAAATGGAAGTCCATACTGAATGTTAATTTTCATCTTGGGCCTCGAATCCCTGCATACCTTTCACGAGCCACTAAATTTTGTCTAGAAGTATGGAAAAAACAATATTCTCGTTGTGGTTGATCTTTTCGTAATTCCTCATACCGCTCCATTGCTTCTAAAGAATTTTCGAATCTATCTATAATTACTACGTCTTCAATATACCTATATCCATTTTCTGAGTGCGCCTTTATCACTTCCAGAACAACCCATTCATTCGGGAATCGTTTTTTTACTTCCTGCCAACGCATTTTACCCCTCCGTCCCATTTGCCCTTATTATATCACAGAGGATCCCTAATGACTTTTTCAAAAGAAGCTTCAATACCGGACTAATACCTTTAATGGATTAATTATTCCGTTATTTAAGTCATCAAAGCATTTGATAAGTGCGTTTTTATTAATTTCATATTCAAACAACTTATCTATGTAAGGAATATTGGGAGTGTATTGGAAAAACCACCGGGCGTGTTTTTGATAGTCCCATCCATCACTTGAACCAATGATATGCAATTCTTTTTCATAAAATGTTGGTTGTAGTTGGAGTTGTTCTTTATTTCCATCGGATAAAATACAGATCTTTCCTTGTTGTTTCATGCTCTCTTGCAATTGCTGAAACGCATGATTTTCCCTGAACACTCGAAGCCTATATTATAGCCGTTTTCCATACAAACGTTAGTACCAGCGCCAAAAACTTTGGCTATTTCACGCCTGTGAGGGTCTGGCTCCACTATATCTATATCATTGATCTTCATATAATGTTTGAGAAAGTGAGCGGTTAGCAGCCCTATCGGCCCCATGCCGGTGACGAGAGCCTTATCGTTTCGTTTCAGGTTCACCTTAAAAACGCCTTTTGCTGCGTCACAGGATAAAATGGTTAGCAACGCACGAGGGCCATATATAGTTTTGGGGACAGGAATGGCTTTATTTTCTTTAATGATCGCGACATCTTTATGACCATAGAAAGAAATGACGCGGTCACCCATCTGTACTGACTGTACATCTTTTCCAACCTTTATCACTTCTCCATAACTTTCATAACCCGTGTTTTTCGGATATTCAGGAGGGAGCTCGGTCAAGTCCGTTTCATTGTACTGCGGCAGTTCTGCGCTAATACTGATGGAACCCAATATCGTTTTAACCAATACCTCATCGTTCTCTAAAGGCGGTAGATCTCTCGTTCGCCACTCAAGCTGTTCTTTCCCACATAAGACGAGAAAATTCTGTTTCATAATGGCTGCTCTTCCTCTACCTCGAGCACATAGCGGCCATTCTTATGCTGCACCTGAACCGGCGCCCGGCAAAATGCGGTTAATGTCTCGGAGGTCAACAGTTCATCCGTTCTCCCGGCATCGAACACTTCTCCATCGCGAATGAGAAGTGTCTTCTCAAACACGGGCAGAATTTCATCGACTTGATGGGTCACATAAATGATCGTCGTTTCCTGCCGCTCTGCGAGCTGTTCGACCGTGTGCAACAATTGCGCTTTCGCGAAAAAATCAAGCCCGTTGCACGGTTCATCAAGCAAAAGAATGTCAGGCTCGGCCATAAGGGCTCGTCCGATGAGCAGCCGCTGTTTTTCCCCTTGGGACATGTGGGCATAAGGTTGTTTTTCAAGGTAGTCGACACCCAAGTTTTGCATAATCGTCCTGGCCGTTGCAAAATCCTCATCAGCCGGATACTCGTGCAACCCGATCGAAGCAAACTTACCACTTAGCACGACTTCCAGGCCGATATTTTGCAATTGGTCGTGCATCATTTCTGAAAAAGAAAAACTGACCCAGCCGATTTGCTTGCGTATGTCCTGCCACGGATACTTTCCGAATGCTTCTCCAAGCACACGTACCGTGCCTTTAGTCGGGAATTCATAACCACAAATGGCGTTCAAAAGCGCTGTCTTTCCGGCTCCGTTCATCCCGAGCATCGCCCAGTGCTCCCCGCGCCGGACTTGCCAATTCACATCTTTAAGAATATTTTTATCCCTCGTAAGCGTAAGGTTCTCAATATCTATGAGCATCGTTTTCCATCCTCTCCTTCGTCTATATCCCTGATGGTAAAGGAATTTGACCATTTGTCAATTGCGCCATTGTGTTATAATGAGTCCAAGAGGGTGAATATTATGAACGTCATACCAGACGCATTTTCAAAGCTTTTTTGGGGACACTGACTTGAGGACCCTGGATGAGAGGTTTTACCAACCAGCTTGATTAGAAACGCTCCAGGATCGCGTTCAATTCCGCAGAGCGCTTCGTCGGCACCTGGTGGCCGACGCCTTCAATATACACAGATTGGACAGGCGTGCGTTTGACACGGGAATAAAAGATCTCCTGGTATCCGCGAACATAAGGATCGTGTTCTCCGTAGATTAAAAGCAGGGGTGCGGCGATGTGATGCAGGCGATCGTGATAATCGGTTATTTCACCTAATTCGAACCAACGCTTCAGCACTTCCGCCCTTACACTTCTAACGCTCGCAGCGATCATGCTGCGGGTCGTTTTATTTTTCGTATGTATGCGCGACAGGGCAAGGGATATCAGCGGTTGCCAGTTCAGAGCAGACGTCCAGACCCCTAAGCGAAGGGCTTGCTTCAATACAAACGTATCGACGAATGGATATCCTCCGATCAACACCACACCCGCTGTCCGCTCGGGGTAGCGAAGCGCGAACGCGAGGGCGCCCAGCGACCCTTGGGAGTATCCGCATACGACGATTCGATCGTCGCCCTCATGCTTGGCGAGGGCGTATGTATCATCAGCCCACTGTTCGTTCGTCAGTGGTCGATAACCAATTTCGCTCGCCCCATGACCACGCGCGTTCAAAGCGACAACCTTCCTTTTTTTCGCCAGCGGCCTTTGTTCCCGGAAGATCGCCGCTCCCACCCCCGGCGGATGAAAAAAATAAAGCGGTGTCCGCCACCCATCGCCTTTTTTATCATAATGTAGCTGCGTGCCGTCGAAACTTTTAAATAAAAACAAGCTGCTCACCCCTAATCATAAGGTTTCCGGGATGAGGCAGCTTATTCGTTGCTAAACGTCGGTGATAAAACCAATAATCGCTTCAACAAGACTGTAAATACCGAGTCCACTGGCAATCACTACAATAATCCCACCGATGATATTCAGTTTTACCGAATTGACATACTGGCCGAGCAAATTTTTATTATTCACCACAATCAGCACAAAAATCGCGATGACAGGCAAAATCAGTCCATTCAGCGCCTGCGCAAACAAAATCAATTCCAACGGCTCAAATCCGGTTGCCGAGGTAATAATCCCTATTGAGATCACAATGACAAAAATCATTTTAAAGCGGGAGTTATCAAAGCCCGTGCCCCAATTCGCAACGCCACCAATCGTATAAGCAGCACCCATCGAAGCCGCGGTCGCCGAGGAAAAACCGGCGGCCAGCATCCCAATGCTGATAAACACTGTTGCCCATTCGCCAAGGGTAGGTTCAAGGGCGAGCGCGAGTTCCTCGATGCCTGTCACATCCGTGCCGCGAATCACCGTTGCCGAGGTAATCAAAACCGCAGCAGTGATCAATCCCCCGACGCTGATCGTAATAAGAATATCCAAACGGGATTTTTTCAGGTCAGCAGTGTTGCTCCAGCGTTCATGAGCGCCCGAGGCGTGCAGGAAAAGATTATAGGGTACAACCGTCGTGCCGATCAAAGCAACAATCACCACAATGGAACCACTCGGAATAGACGGCACAAAGCCTCCTTCAAAAATATCAAGCACATTAGGCCGCACGACAACCATCGTCGTAATAAAAGTGATACTCATGATGCCGACGAGAACGATCAGTATTTTTTCGAAAAACTTATATGTCCCCATGAGACCAAGAATGAGAATGATAATACCGAGAATCGGGGCAATGTAGTTTTGCGGAATACCGGTTAACAACGATATGCCGAGAGCACCGCCCGTTAAATCACCGGCCATGTAAGCCGCACAGCCGACCCCGATCGATAAGCCCACGATCGTGATCGTGGCATATTTCAGTACAGGGCGTGTAAACTGTTCGCGAAGCGCTTCCCCCAAGCCACTTCCGGAAACAATGCCAATCCGTGCCGCCATTTCCTGTAAAATCATCGTCGTGACGATCGAAAACAGAATAGCCCACAGGAGGGCATATCCGAAGGAAGCGCCCGCTTCCGTCGCGGTTGAAACAGTACCAGGCCCGATAAAAGAGGCGGAAATAATCGCTCCCGGACCGATGACTTTTAGTTTTGATAGAAAGCGCGAGAATAAAGTATTATTTTCCATCTTCCGGCATCCCTCTCGTTTAGTTTTCCATAGTATATCAATATATCTTAGATGAATGGAAATATTTAATGCAAATCATTGCATTTGAAGGGGATCAGTTCGGGGGTTCTTGTACCTCTCGGATGGCGCTTCCCGGCCTTTGAGGTATTACTTCGCGATTCTTGTTCCTCTCGGAGCATCCATCCTGGCTTTTGGGGTATTACTTCGCGGTTCTTGTTCCTCTCGCAGCATCCATCCTGACTTTTGGGGTATTACTTCGCGGTTCTTGTTCCTCAGCATACAGAGTCTCTTTCCTCCATAGTCCCTTCGCTACGTATGTCGACCCCACCAAAATTCATTGCAGCAGTCCGTAAAGATTTGAGAAGAAGGTTTTTTTACCCAATACTCTTTGTCCGTAGGTGATGGGATAGATGGTAAGCGATTATCTTTATCCAGTAGTATGACGGTCAATCCATCTTCATAACAATACTCATCTTTTTCCTCTATAGGAACAAGCGTTAAATCAATATGATTCCCATCTGTAAATAGCATCAAATAAGAAAAACGTCCCCCTAACTCGGGAGGAAACATCGCCATATTTTCCGGAGTTTGTGTTATCATCCGTTTGCCAAATATATCGATCCATTGCGGATCGTCTATAAAGGATTTTATATCCTCGACAAGGTAGGCAATGTCATAATCTTGAAAAGGGTCTTTCGGTACATTCGAGTCCGTTCGCGAACCATTCATACCAACAGTGCGAACCCTATGATCTTCCTTGGCTACACTTAAAACTAAGTCCATGATTTCTTGCTCTGAGCGCAACGTATTCTCTCTCCTTTGCAGGATGATTCTGTCACTTTTCCCACTTAATCTGTCACTTTGTGTTCGTATTCTGGTACTTTGTATGCGTAATCTGGCACTTCGCACACATTTTCTGTCATTTGGTATTCTATGCGCATAATCTTGTACTTAACGGCTAACAGTTTATGAAGGAAATATTCCCCTTAACCTCCGGACGTTGATATAACGCCATAAAAAACTCCATAGAACAACAAACAAAATAATTCCAAACCATATCCAATTGAATGTTTCATCTAATATATTCACAACAAGTGTAAATATTAACAAAACAACGGCAAGACCTACGAGTGCGTTTGATAGGATACGCTCTGCCCGGATGGATGGTTTTAATTCCTTTTTGTCTAAATTTTTTGCCTCTCTCCATTGCTTCCCTGCAAATTTGAGTATCGGGATAAAAACCACACAAAAAGCAAGGAAGTATAAAACCATTTGCCAAAAAGGGATAGTCCCACTCAAAAAACTACCAGTAAAAGCTCCGATAAAAGCAAACCCGACTCCGATAAAACGATCGATAGTCGGTGTAAAAACAGTGGACGTTAAATAATTTTTTATCTTCTTCACAAGGGATTTCATAGGTATGACTC
Organism: Natribacillus halophilus; assembly: GCF_900100185.1. Lineage (GTDB taxonomy): Bacteria > Bacillota > Bacilli > Bacillales > Marinococcaceae > Natribacillus > Natribacillus halophilus. Next base: position 338,643 of record NZ_FNEN01000002.1, read on the forward strand.
CAAACTCAAAGCCAGGACACTTAATCACCTTTTACCCCTTATTTAATTTTCAAAAACGTCTTCTTACATTATAATAATCGTATACACGTTGGGTTTTGTGATCTCAACGCCTAACTGCTGGTAGCATGAAACTTGCCACAGGGCTCCCTGTAGAGCCTATCGCCCAGATCCCTCAATCTGGGCGTTTTACTTTAATATAACTTCTTCTTACCCTTTGCCTGTCTGCTTCATGACCACCTTTGAAGACCTAATCGGAGCCAAACACAGGCATTAGGTCGCCAAAAACCTCTTTTGATGACCTAACTCGAAGCATACACCGGCGTTAGGTCGTCATAAGCCCCTGTTGACGACCTAACCCGAAAGATCCACCTACGTTAGGTCGCCATAACCGAGTTTTGCTATTCATATCCTCCTTCACCCTCACATCTGCTCCGGCGCGTGCACGCCGACGAGTGTGAGGCCGTTTCGCAATACTGTTTGCGTAGCATTCGCGAGCGCTAACCTAACTTGTGTCAAAGCCGGCGCCTCCGGGTCCACGATTCTTTCCGCATTATAATAGCTATGGAAGGCCGATGACAGCTCATGTAAATAATTCGGGATGCGGTGTTGGGCGTATTGTTCGGCGGCGCCGGCGACCATCTCCGGGAATTCGCCGATTTTTTTCAATAGCTCGTACGCTTTTTCCGAATCGATGAGCGTTAAGTCAAGCTCGCCTTCCGGATCGTAAGCGACGCCTTTTTCCGCGGCTTGCGCAAATAAACTGCTCACCCGGGCATGGGCGTATTGCACGTAGTAAACGGGGTTCTCATTGGATTCCTCGACGGCGAGGTCCATATCAAAATCCAAGTGTGTATCCACGCTGCGCATGGCGAAGAAATAGCGCGTGGCATCCAGCCCTACATCCTCGGCGAGCTCCCGCATCGTTACCGCGTTCCCGGTGCGTTTACTCATCTTGACCCGTTCGCCGCCTTTGACGAGATTTACATTTTGCCCGACCTGGAATTCAAGTTTTTCTTTCGGGAAACCGAGCGCCTGAATGGCCGCGTGCATACGGGCGATATAACCATGGTGATCGGCACCGAACAAGTCGACGAGCGTATCAAATCCGCGGTCCAGCTTGTCTTTATGATAGGCGATGTCGGGGAGCAGATACGTGTATGCACCGTCATTTTTTACAAGCACACGGTCCTTGTCATCGCCATAGCGGGTGGACTGAAACCAGGTAGCGCCGTCTTCCTCGTAGACTTCACCATTTGCCCGCAGTGTCTCAAGCGTTTCCTCCACTTTTCCCGACATGTAAAGGGACGTTTCCGAAAACCAGGTATCAAAAGACACACGGAAATCCTTCAGGTCCGCCTTCAATTTTTCCAATAAGTAATCGAGGCCGAGCTCGCGAAACTTCTCTCGTCTTTCTTTTTCCGGCAAGGACACGAATGCGTCTCCGTGATCGTTCACGATTGCGTCCGCGATCCTCATAATATCCGGTCCCTGATAGGCGTCTTCAGGCATTTCCACGTTCTGCCCAAGCGCCTGCAAATAACGGATGTCCAGAGACAGGGCCAATTTGTCGATCTGATTGCCGGCATCATTAATGTAGTATTCCCGCTCGACCTTGTATCCGGCCATATCGAGAATGTTGCAGAGGGAATCCCCGACAGCGGCCCCGCGTGCGTGACCGAGATGCAGGGCTCCCGTCGGATTCGCCGACACGAATTCCACCAATACGGAGGTTCCTTCCCCTGCTTCCGAGCGTCCATACGCCGCCCCGTCACGAAGAACCGCGGGAATCACCTGGCGAAGGAAGCGCGGGTCCAGGAAAATATTTATAAAGCCCGGGCCTGCTACTTCAAGGGTACGCGCGGAAGCCTTCTCTTTATCAAAGTGGGCAACGATCCCCTCTGCAATCTCCCGCGGATTTTTCTTCGCCACACGCGCAAGTTGCATCGCGAGGTTCGAGGCATAATCGCCATGGTTTTTGTCCCGTGGGGTTTCCAGTATAATCGTCGGGATCTCTTCTTCCTTCGCGAAACCATTCGCCAATACAGCTTCGCGCAAGGCTTCTCTGATGTTTTGTTTTGTTTCTTCCAGGATGTTCATGTTTTTCTAAGTCTCCTTAACGGCAATCGCCACCTGATAATGTCCGGCGAGTTGTCCTTGTAATTCCAGATCATATTCCAGCTTTATGTTCATCAATAAATCTTCCGGGTACGCCACTTGCACGCGTTTCGTCTTTGCCAACGTTTGAAACGTGCCGTATGGGGTGCCGTAGGAGCCTTTTTTCTCCTCCCCTTCGGCATAGGCTTGCCGCATGGACACCGCCCCGGAGCGAATAATCGTAAGCGCTGGTTCCTGTTGAATTTTAATCACCGTTTTTACTTCACCGATGTCCTGCAGCTGTTCCGTAAACGTCACGTAGGTACTATGCTCTTTTTCCACGAACTCTCCCTCGCCGCTCACGTGTATATCTTTTTGTTCGCCGCCTTGTTGTACTTCGGTTTTCATCGTAACATGAATGGGAATGCCTTCGGTCGCCATTGGGGTTCCCCTTTCCTATATAGAGTTTATCCACTCTGCTCGCCGCTTGCAAGTGCTACCGAACAGGTTCGCCGCTACCCATGATGAAATCCTGCTCTGCAAAAAAAAAAATGAATAAAAACAAATCGACAATTCCCGCCACTTTCTTAGGCCCTTATGGTAAAATAGCTCTGGCGAATAAAGAGGAGGCTGTCATTTTGTTCAAATACATAGGCATCGCCGCGATCATTTTCTCTTTCCTCCTGGCTTTTTTACATATGATTACCGGCATTATCCTCTTCGGACTCGCGCTTTGTGTATTGAGCATTCATTACTTCAGGCAGACGAAGCGGGAATGGTTTGTAGCGATTGTTTATTTATTGTTGGGCCTAACATTGATCGTCTTATCTTTTTTGTATTTGTAAAGCACTCGAAACCGCCGTGACAAGCGCATAAACACAATTTGTAGTATGAGATGTTTAAATCACCCACTATATGTGGTAAAATAAACATATAATCGAAAGATTGGAAGTGGCACATGATGACGACAGTTACGACGAAGATTACAAAGGACGACGGCGCGCGTACCATGCCGTTTGATCCCGAACGTCTTTATGCATTCATTGACGAAGTCACCGTCGATATTCCCATTCAATCCTATGTTGATCAGTATAAGGAAAAAGTTATCAAAACCATCGAAGCAAAAGAACAATTTTCCGCTGAAGAAGTGACCCAACTGTTACTCTTAACCGCCGCGGAAAATAACGATATCGATATGCCGCAATGGACGTACACGGCCGCGAAGATTTTTCTGCGGGATCTGTACAAAAAAGCCGCGTACAACCGCAGCTACGATCCCGGGCAGAAATACGGCAGTTACTACGGCCTGCAGAAACGCCTGGGCCATTTGGGGATCTATGATCCGACCATTCTCCGGGACTACACGCGCGAGGAAATCGAAGAAGCCGCCAGTTATATCGATCCTGACAAAGACCACCTTCTTACATATGCCGGTTTGCGAACGTTAAGCGATCGTTATCTCGCAAAAGGCTATGATGGGAAGGAAGTCTACGAACTGCCCCAGGAACGGTGGCTCACGATCGCGCTTACGCTCATGTCCCAGGAAGACCGTTCCCATCGCCTTGAACTCGTAAAAGAGGCGTATTGGGCTCTGTCCAACCTGTATATGACCGTGGCCACGCCGACTCTCGCCAACGCCGGCAAGAAAGCGGGACAGCTTTCCAGCTGCTTTATCGATACGGTGGATGACAGCCTGCAGGGCATTTACGACAGTAACACCGACATCGCCAATGTCAGCAAGTACGGTGGCGGCGTTGGGGTTTATATCGGCAAAGTCAGAGCGGCCAATTCAGATATTCGCGGGTATAAGAATACGTCTTCTGGCGTAGTTCCCTGGATCCGCCAAATCAACAACACAGCCGTGAACGTCGATCAACTCGGCACACGCGCGGGCGCTGTTGCCGTTTATCTCGATGTGTGGCACGCGGATATTTTTGAGTTTCTTGATTTGCGACTGAACAACGGAGATGAGCGTATGCGTGCCCATGATGTTTTTACCGGCGTCACCTTGCCCGACGTGTTTATGGAAACAGTCGAAGCGCGCGGCGACTGGTATCTGTTCGACCCGCACGAAGTACGCAAAGTCTTCGGCTGGTCGCTGGAAGACAGTTATGACGAAGAAAAAGGCAACGGCACGTTCCGTGAGCGCTATGAGCAATGCGTGCAGTCCAACGAACTGAACAGCAAGAAAAAAGTGAAAGCCATCGACATCATGAAACGGATCATGCAATCGCAACTGGAAACCGGCACCCCCTACATGTTCTATCGCGATGAAGTCAATCGCATGAACGCAAACAAACATGAAGGGATCATCTACAGCTCCAATCTCTGCACGGAAATCATGCAAAATATGTCAGAGACGGTCGTTATCGAGCAAATCGAGGACAACGGCGAAATCGTCGTCCGTAAAAAACCCGGGGACTTCGTCGTTTGCAACCTTTCTTCGGTCAATCTCGGACGAGCGGTAAAAGCCGATGTACTCCCGCGACTAATTCCGATACAAGTGCGGATGCTTGATAACGTTATCGGTATCAACAATCTGCCGGTCGTTCAGGCACAGATGACCAACCATAAATATCGCGCCATCGGCCTCGGAACCTTCGGCTGGCATCACCTGCTCACCCAGCATCGCATCGCGTGGGATGATCCGGAAGCGGAAAAACTCGCGGACCGGATCTACGAAGACATCGCTTATCGGACGATTCAGGCGAGCGCGGACCTTGCGATTGAAAAAGGCGCTTATCCCGCCTATCCCGGTTCGGAATGGGAAAACGGGCGCTACTTTGAACGGCATGGTTATTTTGATGAGGATGAAGATGCCTCGTTCGGCAGCAACGATCATTGGAAAGCACTCGCCAAACAAGTTCAGGACACCGGGATCCGCAACGGTTATCTGCTCGCGGTTGCTCCCAACAGCAGCACTGCGACGATCGCCGGAAGCACCGCCGGTATCGACCCGACCTTCGGACCTAGCTACGTGGAAGAGAAAAAAGACTACAGAATTACGGTGACAGCCCCGGATATCGACGGGGAAAACTACAAATTCTATGAGAAAACAGCGTTCCAGCAAGATCAATTCGCGAGCATCCGCCACAATGCCGCGCGCCAAAAACACGTGGACCAATCACAGTCCTTTAACCTGTATGTTCCGGCCTCCATCAAGGCGAAAACGTTGCTCGACCTGCATTTAACGGCCTGGAAATCAGGACTGAAAACGACCTATTATGTACGCAGCAGCAAAGTGGACATCCGCGAATGCGAGTGGTGTCAAAGTTGACGCCTGTCCGACGCGCCCTCATCCTTTACGAATCGTTGAGCGGCAACACCGCGCAACTCGCCGCGGTGATACAGGATTTATTGGAAGAAGCCGGCGCTGCAACCGAACGCATCCACCTTCGGTCTTTTCTCGATCTTTCCTATGAAGAGGCCGAAGACATCCTGAAACCATACCGAACGATTATGATCGGTTCCTACACCGACGACAAGCACCTCCCCCCGGAACCGCTGGAAGAGTTGATGGACACACACACGTTATCCGACAAGCAAGTTGCTGCCTTCGGTACCGGGGACACGCAGTGGGGAGAGACGTATTGCCTGGCGGCCTATACGATCGCCAGGCATTATCAAAGCCCCTTTTCCGTATTGGACATCGAGCAGATGCCCTCGGGCAGTGACCAGGAAAAAATTGAAAAATGGCTGGAGGCGATTAGTGATGACTAAACTTATGCAAAAAGTAGCGATTATGGAACCGGCCAACCCGGTAAAATCAACGGGCATTATTCACGGGAAATCCAGCGGCATTTTAAATTGGAATGATATTGCTTATCCTTCTTTTTACCGGACGTACCGCGAACTCTTATCGAATTTCTGGATCCCGCAGGAAGTCAATATGGGCCCTGATACCAAGTCCATTATGGAATTGTCCGATGAAGAACTGCGCGCGTATAAATTAACGATCGGTCTGCTGGCCACATTGGATACGCCCCAGGCACGGCTCATTCACGGCGTGAGCGAATACGTGAGCGATGACAGCGTCCATGCTATCGCGGCCATTATCGCCCAGCAGGAAGTGGTGCACAATGAAAGTTATTCGTACGCCCTCTCCACCTTGTTCAGCTTTGAAGAGCAAAAAGAAATCTTCGATGACGCGCGGCGCCACCCAACGATCATCGCCCGCAATGAACGGATCATGCAGGCATACGATGATTTCATTCAAAACCCGACCGAAGAAAAGCTCGTCCGCGTGATCGTCTATTCGCTCATTCTTGAAGGCATCTTCTTTTACAGCGGTTTTGCCTTCTTCTATAACCTGGCCAGACAACAAAAGATGAACGCGACCGCCCAGATCATCAGCTTTATCAATCGCGATGAACTCGTGCACGGCAAATTCATGTCTGAACTGTTGCGCGCCATTCTCGGGGAAAACCCGAATCTGAACGATGAAGCGCTCACCGAGTTCATCGAAACCGAGTTCCAGGAAGCCGTTGAATCCGAAATCGCCTGGTCCAATGAAGTCCTCGATGGCATCGTCGGCATCGACCTCGATGAAATGCACACGTATATTAAATACCGCGCCAACAAAATGCTGAAAATGCTCGGCATCGACCCGATCTATCCCGACGCCCTGGAAAACGGCATGCCTTGGATTAAAGCCTTCGTCGACAATTTCGACGAAACGAAAACCGACTTCTTCGAAGCCCGCAACCGCAGCTATGAGAAAGTGGATGCCGATAATGAGTTTGATGAACTGTAAAAATGAAAGGAAGGGCTGTCCAATGCCGGACAGCCCTGTTTATCCATGGTATAATTTGTTCAGGAGCCCGCAGGCTGAAAGACAGTGACAACCCAATCACCTCATGAGCAAGGAGGTGATTGCCATAAGTAGACGACGAAGAAAAAAAGCCGAAACAACAAAGAAATGGACACTCCGGGCGATAAAAATCCGTGCATTAGACGGGTTCATCCGATGCGTGTCCAACAAAAATCGAAAAAAATATACAAAAAAACGTCCAGACCCCACAGTCCAGACGTTTTTGTAACCTTAAAGCTATGCAAGATGTTTACCATAAGCGACGACATTGAGTTCAGCCATAACACAACTTTGGTGGCTACGGGCAGCGTAGCCACATTGTTTCTTATCTGCCAAAAAAGTTTTTCTTTTATAGAGCGGAACAATAAGAACGTACAGGTGGTGGTATATTGATGCAATTGTTATAATAGGAGCTAGAATGTTTATCGGAGGTGCTGCATTAAAGTGGGGAAAAGACTCGGACTGTTTATTTTAACGAATATTCTTGTATTAACCACCGTCGCCATCGTATGGTCGTTGATCGTATCATTTACGGATATCGACGGCTCTTTTCAGACGAGCGACGGTGTTCTGGGTATTAATGTTTTATCGCTGATGATTTTTAGTTTGTTGCTTGGATTTGGGGGCGCCCTGATCTCCCTCGCCATGTCCCGCTGGATGGCGAAGAAAATGATGCGGGTGAAAGTGCTGGATCCTGAGGATAATTTGAGCCAGGCGGAACGCGCGGTTGTGGAAAAAGTACATCGCATGGCGCGTGCAGCAGGGCTTGTGCATATGCCGGAAGTCGGGGTATATCAATCGAAAGAAGTGAACGCTTTCGCCACCGGCCCTACCAAAAAACGTTCGCTTATCGCTGTATCAGCCGGCTTGTTGCAGGAGATGGATGAAGATGCCGTCGAAGGGGTTATTGCTCACGAGGTAGCCCACGTGGACAACGGTGACATGGTCACGATGACGTTACTGCAAGGGATCGTCAACACCTTTGTCGTCTTCTTGTCTCGCGTGGCCGCCATTATACTCTCACGGTTAGTACGCTCGGAGCTGCAGTTTATCGTACGGTTTGCGGCCATTATTATTTTGCAAATCCTCTTTTCCATCCTCGGCAGCCTGGTCGTCAACGCGTTCTCGCGCCGCAGGGAATACCACGCCGATCGCGGCGGAGCCGATTTTGCCGGCAAGGACAAAATGACCCATGCCCTGCGCTCGCTGCAGCAACATGTCAACCGGGCACAAGTGGATGACCGGACCGACGACTCCGCGCTGCAAACGATGAAAATTAACAACAAAGGCGGCGTCGCGCACCTGTTTTCCTCCCACCCGGATTTGGAAGACCGCATTGCGCAACTAGAGCGGATGTAGTGAAAAAAGGAGGCTTTCACCAACCACTGGTGGGGGTCTCCCTTTATTATTATGACTTGGTTAAGTAAAATTTGCTCATGGAAAAATATACTGCATGTACTATACTATAGCTGTAGCCGGTTACTGTGTAGGGAACGGCTATCACTCCCGATAGAAAGGGGGTGAGAATATTGGCAGAGGCGTTATTTCTACTGTTGCTATACTTGCTTGTACAAGCAGTATGGGACAGAAAGAAAGTAAGACAAGCCTTGCGCCGGCTTGCCTTACAATGCGCCGATTGGTTCAAAGATTGAATCAATCGCCATATTCACCAGAAGGGGACCTTCCCCTTCTCCCTATACAGTATTATACAACAACTGTTAAAAATATGCTACCTTACTATACGAACGAAGCGCAGGGCGGTCAAATGGCCCGGTCGCCCCTGGCCAAGATTATTACGGACAATTTCTACCGCTTGAACACTCGGTTTGTCCGTATAAACGACTCTTTCGGACATTTTTTTGCCGATCGATGCTGGTTATGTCCATATGAGCCTCTCATTCGGACAATTTATGCTGATCAACCCCTGCTTTTGTCCGTATGGACGACATGCGCACAGTTTAGAAAGGTGTTCGAGTACGGCGCTAGAGCCTACGCCACTGTTCAACTCATGAGCACCGAAAAACCATAAGCGACCAAAATGATAAACGTGAGAAAAACGAGTGCAAACGGGATATTTCTTTTAATGATCGCGAACGGAGACACCCTTAACTGCATTGCGAGAATGGTCGGCGTAACATTGAGCGGTCCGATCATGATTGTGCAAAGCCCTCCCCCGATGAGCAATATACTTACACCATAGGGGTAGGCCGCAACCACATCTCCGAGAAACGGTGTGATTAACGCAATCGAAATCAATGGATGAAAACCGATAAGGGCGAGCCCGAAAATAAAGAAGCCAATGATGGCATAAAAAAGCAAAACCGTATAATTGTCATACACGTGCTGAAGCATCATCTGCAACTGTTCAAACACGCCCGTGTACGGGAAAACCTCGACGAAGAAACCGGCCGACAAAAACAAAAAGAACAACCCGTGCATTTGCCCGGCATTTCCCTTCACCCGCGTAAAAGCCAGCGTCCGAAACCTCTTTCCCCTTTTTATGAACAACGCCCAGCCGTACGTAAAAGGCACAATCAAGGTCGTTACGATAAACAAAAAGGTCTGTGTACTTAGCGTGTTAAACAGAAGCACGAGCACAATAAAAGTAGTGATCGCGAGTCCCATCTGCAAAAGTTTTTTCGTTACATGTTTTTGCCCGTTTCCTTCGCCCGCTTCAAGGGCATCAATGTTGATCCCTTTGTATCGCCTGCTGTGCAAATACCAATCGACACTCATGAACAGAATGCTGATCACAAGTAACGTTGGCAGTAATGTCAAAAAGTTTTGCCCGGTTATGTCAATGGTCGCCGCCACCAGCATCTCCGTTGGGCTCCACAACAATACAAAGGCGTACGCCCGGAGTAAGCTGTGGGAAAAAAATTGCTGGATTTTTTCTTTTCCCAATGACTTGATTTTATTATTCACCGCGGAAACGACCACCGGTACCGTCGCCACGTTCAGGAATAAAGTGAGCATATAGGTGACCAAAGACGTTCGCCGGTAAAGCGTTGTGGCCGTGGGCCGCGGCCCGTGACTGATTATGTTCCCCAAGGCTTGATCATAGCGGCCAATAGATATGACCACGCTCATACACGGCAATAAAAACAGCAAGGATAATAATCCCCCGAGTGACCCGAATAATGACAAAAAGGGCTCATCAATCGGCATCACGGTCACATAAGAAATAATCGCCAGCAACAAGAAAGACAGGCCCACCCATGTATACAGCGGACCCGCTTTTTTTACCGTTAATAAGATGATGGCTATTGAAGTGATGCCAATGACATTTTGCAATGCTTCCAGTGCAAAGACTTCATTCAATAAGTAACTGCCCACGAGGATGATAAATAAATAAAATATATGTGACACCTGCTTAACTTTGAAATCTGGATATCCATATATTATATGATTACATATTCCGATCCAGAATACGAAGGACTTGCTCAACGTCCGCGAGCGGGAGTTGCCCCGGGGCGGAAGATTGCGATCCCGACGCAAACGTCAGCGCAGAGCCGAATATGCCTCCCGCCAATCTGGAAATCATACCATCCCCGCCCATGGCCATCGAAATCAGTGGGAGGGGGATCTCGCGGCTCATCTCTTCTGTGACTTGCAACAGTTTGAGAACATCCGCTTTTGATTGGGGCATAACCGCGATTTTGGCAACATCTGCTCCAAGATCGACAGCGTTATTGATTTTTTCCTTTAACACTTCCGACGGGGGCGTTTCCATAAAATTATGATAGGAGAGAACGACGTCAATCCCTTTCTCTTGCGCCTGCCCTTGTAGATGGCGAATGTCCTTCTCCCGCTGGCTTAATTCAATATCGATGCCTTGCACAGCCTTGTTTTTGATGACGGCTTCGTAAAGGTTCACCACTTCTTTTTCGGCGAGCGGAGTCGCTTGCCCCCCTTCTGCTTCCGATCGTCTCGTGAACAGTAGCGGGCGTTTTGTTTTTCTGTTTATGTCTTTTGCCATTTTGGTGACGGTTTTTATGTTCTTGATTTTTTCGAAATAATCCACCCGCCACTCGAAGACTTCTGGCGATTGTTTGGATCCCTGTTTAAGTTGTTTTCGCAATGCTGTTGCGCTTTCACCAACCAACGGAACACAAATTTTTGGCTGGATGGCTTCGTCGTCTTGTCGTGCTTGCAATTGTAACCCTTGCTTCATCTCAGATCCTCCTCGTTGCTTTTCAAGTATGATTTGCTACAATAGCAATTAATTAAGTTATGAAAGCGGGGTTGTTCACGTGGCAACATCTATAGACGAAAACATTCTTCTCACGGGCTTCATGGGCTCCGGCAAAACGATGATCGGTGAAGCCCTGGCCAAAAAGCTTAACAAACCGTTCGCGGATATTGATAAAATTATTGAAAATAAAGAAGGCATGCCCATAAAGGACATTTTCAAAAATGAGGGCGAGGCGGCCTTTCGCGCTAAAGAAAAAAAAGAAATCACCGATTATTTGCATGCCGACAACAACGCGGTGATATCCGTAGGTGGCGGTGCCTTCCTCCAGGAAGAAACCCGTGACCTTTGCCTGCAAAAGGCGACGGTCGTCTTTCTACATATCTCCTGGGATGCGTGGCTTGATCGTATGGATATGATTGTTGCGACGCGGCCTGTGCTGCACGGCAAAACGATATCGGACATCTACAAGCTCTATGAAGAGCGGCAAGCCATTTATGCCCACCACCATCATAGCATAACTGTGGACTATCTCGATGCCGAAGAAGCCAGCGATAAAATTATTGAAGTGATTTGAAATTTATCAGCCATTCGGGAATTCTCCTCCCTCTTTTGGTAGGGAGGATTCACTCTTCCCAAAACAAGTCATCCAACGTCTTGGATAACGCTTTGCAGATCGAGATGCATAGCGCGAGACTTGGATTATACTTCCCCAGCTCAATCAAACCAATCGTCTGGCGCGAGACGCCGACCAATTTTGCCAACTGCGCTTGGGACAGGTCCTTTTCCACTCTTGCAACCTTCATTTTAATATTCTTCATTTACTCTTCCTCGTTTTTATTCGCTATCCGCTTGCTGTTCGATTTGGCCAGCAAATAAGGGATCCCTATCAAAAATGTGAAAAAACCAAGATACATCACAATACTTACCAAGAAAACTGATCCAAAATAAGCCCATGATTGAGCCGTTCCCTCCGCATACTGCACGGCACTATTGATCCCCATGTAAAGAGCGAGCGCAACTCCGGCAATGCCTATAAAAAAGACCAATTTTGTGTCAGTAGAAAATTTACTTTTTTCATTATAGGTTTCGACTTCGTCTGAAAATAACCCTAAATAGGAAGAACGGATAAGATAATATATTCCACATGCCAATACGATTGCGAATTCAGTTACGATCGTCACCCCTCCCCATCCAAAGACAGAAATCTTGATAGCCATGGAAAGAAAACATATAAAGACGACAACCCAATACAATTCCCTGTAAATTTTATTCTGCATCTGGATGATTCGCTCATCTTTCCCGCTTTTACTGCCGGTAAAAAACATTTATTTACGCCCCCCTTTTTAATATTATTATACATCCATGGTGGCGTTTTGCAACATATATTTGTCATATAGTTAAATATTTATGTCTTTTTTCTTCATCTGATCAATAAAAAAACCTTACACACTTGTGTTTATTTTCCTCTCAAAAAACCGACACTGATAGCAGACTTATATATCTCTGATAGATGAGGTGCTGGCAGTGGAGATAGCAACGAGGCAGCAGGCCAATCGGCGCAGAAGCAAATGGCGCTGGCTTTTTCGTCTAACGCTCGGGTTTGGGATTCTCGGTGCGTTCATTTTGCTCGTTATTTTCGGCCTTGCGTATATGATGGGACCCCCACCGATGGAAACATCACAATCGACGACGATTTACAGCGATGAGAGGGAAGTGATCAACGAACAGCATCAGGGCCAACAACGGGAGTGGACGGACTTGGATGATGTTTCCCCGCATGTGATGGACGCTTTCGTTGCCGTGGAAGATCGTAAATTTTACGACCATCACGGATTTGATTACACACGGATCGGTGCAGCTGTATTGAACAACGTCCGATCGTTGGCCTTATCAGAAGGGGCAAGTACCATCACGCAACAATACGCGCGAAATCTGTTTTTGAGTCATGATCAGACGTGGGACCGTAAAATCCGGGAAGCCTTTTATACGTTGCGTCTGGAGTGGCATGTCCCTAAAGAAGACATCCTTGCGGGCTATATCAATACGATTAATTTTGGTCACGGGGCATATGGTATTGAGCAAGCCGCCCAGATGTATTTTGACATTCCGGCATCCGAGTTGAACGCGGCGCAATCGGCCTTGCTCGCCGGTCTGCCACGGGGGCCTTCTTACTACTCTCCTTATAGTCATCCGGATCGGGCTGAAGATCGGCAACAGCTCATTTTATCCATGATGAATGAACAGGATGCCCTTAGCCAGGCGGAATACGAAGAAGCGCTCGCCTATGATTTAACGTATGAATCGGAGGAGGAAGAAGAACAGGCGACATCTGCACCCTATTTTCAGGATACAGTAGAACGTGAGCTCGTTGAACGTTATGATCTCGATCCCGAGGTGCTGGAAGCCGGCGGCTTAAATATTTATACGACGCTTGACCCTGATCTACAAGAAGCGGCTGAACGATACGTGGAAGCAGAGCTCCCGAAAGATGATCCATTGCAGGGGGCTGCTGTTTCCATCGATCCCAGGAACGGCGATGTGAAAGCGATGGTGGGAGGAAAAGATTATAACGAAAGCCCATTTAATCGTGCGGTCGATGCACAGCGCGCCCCCGGTTCTGTTTTTAAACCGTTTCTTTATTACGCTGCGCTTGAAAATGGTTTTACAGCAGCTACACCACTGAAAAGTGAACCGACATCTTTTCCGGATCCGGACGGAGACCAGAGTTATGAGCCCGGAAACTTCAATGAGAATTACGCGAACGACTTTATCACCATGGCACAAGCGATGGCCTATTCAGATAACATCTACGCAGTGAAAACCAACGTCCTGCAAGAACCGGATGCCCTTGTCGAAACCGCCCAGGCCGCCGGTATCGAAAGTCCATTATCAGCAAACTTGTCCCTTGCCCTCGGTACCTCGGAAGTGAACGTACTGGAGCTGACTAATGCTTACAGTCCGTTTGCAAATGGCGGGGAACGGGTAGACCATCGCTTGGTTGAGCGTGTGGAAGACCACGATGGCAACGTATTGCTGGAAACCGAACCGGAAAGGGAACAAGTTTTTAACCCTGATCTTTCCTATATCGCGACGGATATGATGAAGGAGATGTTTAATCCGACCATAAACGATTATGCTTCGGTCACCGGGCATTCGATTGCACATCTTCTCCAGCGTCCGGCTGCCGGAAAAAGCGGCTCAACCCCATCTGATAGCTGGATGGTCGGATACACCCCCCAACTCGTCACCGGCGTATGGGTCGGTTATGATGACAATACCGCGCTGGATCACGGTGAACACGGTCAGATCGCGAAACGTATCTGGGTCAATGCCCTTGAGAGCGGGTTGCAGGATGAGCTCAAACAGGACTTTTCAACCCCTGATGGCGTCGAGGAAGTCAACATTGACCTGGAAACAGGATTGTTGGCCGATGAAGCTTGCGGCCCTTCCTATACGGTTGCTTTCCAGGAAGATACTGAACCGGAAGAATCGTGCGTGGAGTATCTTGATGATGAGGAAGCGGAAGAAGATGCCCATGAAGAGCGTAAAAATAAAGAAAAAGAAAAGCTCACGGATAAATTGAAACGCTGGTTTGGCAGTGATGAAGTGGAAATGTAGGAAAGAGAGCGTTATCGCTCTCTTTTTTCAATACCGTACATATTTAATTGTTTTCTAACCACTTACATGGTATGATATAGCCAGTATAAGAGGGATAAGCCATTAAAACTTAGGCATGGTGGTACATTGGAAAGGGTATGCCCTTTAATAACGCCGTCATGTCTTTTTAATGGGCAGCCCTGTAGAACTTTATAGGAAATCGCTTTCATTTCGATATAAGAGGTGATGCCTACCCAATAAAAATGAGCACCCTATAACACTTTTATTGGCATGTTTTTTCATTTGCAAAAGAAAAATATCGTTTGGGGGAACATTGCAATGATGAAGTATTTGCAGAATCTCGGTCGCTCATTGATGCTGCCCGTCGCGGTATTGCCCGTCGCTGCCATTCTGGCCGGTCTTGCTCACTGGATTATCGAATGGTTTGGCGAGAATGTGATCGCCAATTACATGATGTTCGGCGCTGATGCTATTCTTGGCAATCTCGGTATCCTGTTTGCGGTCGGTGTTGCGATCGGCATGTCGAAAGATCAACATGGCGCGGCCGCCTTGAGTGGTCTTACCGCTTTTTTGGTTGTGACATTTACGCTGCAACCGGGAGAAGTTGGCTCATTACTGGGCGTTGAAGAAGGGGCTGTCAATCCGGCCTTTGACGCCATCTACCTTGACAACGTGTTCACTGGTATTTTATCCGGACTTATTGCATCTGTCATGTACAATCGTTTTAGTCACGTGAGGTTGCCAGACGCGCTCGCCTTCTTCAGCGGCAAGCGACTTGTTCCCATTATGAGCGCGGGAGCGATGTTGCTTATATCAGCTGTATTGTTTTTCGTATGGCCGGCGGTTTATTCCGGTCTGGTAGGATTTGGTACCTGGATTGCTAATTTGGGTCCTACCGGCGCAGGTTTGTACGGGTTTTTTAATCGCTTGCTCATTCCAACAGGATTGCATCATGCGTTAAATAATGTTTTCTGGTTTGATCTGGCCGGCATCAACGACATTGGAAATTTTTGGGCGAGTGAAGGGGAGCAGGGAATTACCGGCCGCTATCTGGCAGGGTTCTTCCCGATCATGATGTTCGGACTGCCTGCAGCCGCTTTGGCCATGTATCACACTGCGAAAACGAAACAGCGAAAGACTACAGCATCCTTATTAATGGCTGCCGCATTCGCTTCTTTCTTTACCGGTGTCACTGAGCCGCTTGAATTCTCTTTCATGTTCCTTGCTCCGCTTCTGTTTGTCGTGCACGCGGCTTTGACGGGACTTTCGCTATTTATCGCGGCAACATTCCAGTGGACGGCCGGGTTCAGCTTTAGTGCCGGATTTGTGGATTATACCTTAAGTTTAGCGGTGCCGATTGCCAACCAACCGTTCATGCTGCTCGTCCAAGGGGTAGGGTTTGCTGTTGTTTACTACTTCCTGTTCCGTTTTCTGATTCAAAAATTTGATATGAAAACACCGGGACGAGAAGATGACGATGTAGTTGAGGAAACAGCTGGTGAAGAAAGTGATTCCGGTTCTGAAGGAACCGCTGCTTCTGCAAAAGATGAAACGGCTGTAATGGCCGAAAAGATTTATGCAGGTTTGGGCGGAGACGACAACGTTGCCTCCATCGATAACTGCGTCTCCCGTTTGCGCATTGAGGTGGACGATATGGACAAAGTCGATCAAGCGAAAATAAAAGCCACCGGCGTGCCGGGCGTTAATGTTGTCGGCAAGCATAATATCCAGGTGGTTGTCGGCACCCAGGTCCAATTCGTCGCCGACGAAATCATTAAACTGCGGAATCGCGAATAACGGATCAATTATGAAAGCGAACAGGGTTTACCCTGTTCGCTGATTTTTTCCCGAGGTCACCGATAAAACATACTGGACCTTCAAAACAGAGGCCCCCGAAGGGACCTCCTCCTTTACTTCTAATCCAGATTTCTCACCATATCTTCCTTGAAACCGAACCAGTACGTGAACAAAAAGCCAAACACATACGCAATCACAAGCCCGATAATATACGAGATATATTGCCCTTCGGCGATGATCGGGATCATGGATAAACCGGAAATGCCGATGCCTGTAGCCCCGGTGCCCATGACGGCCTGGAAAGCGCCGCCGACGGCTGCCCCTAAACAGGCGGTCACGAATGGACGCCCGAGCGGCAAGGTTACACCGAATAATAACGGCTCCCCGACACCGAGAAAGCCGGCCGGTACCGTACCTTTAACCCTGTCTTTTAACTTCTGGCTTCGCGTTTTCACATAAACGGCAAGGGCCGCACCTACCTGGCCGCCTCCGGCCATGCCGAGAATGGTAAGAATCGGCGTATGCCCGATCGTTTCGATGAAATCGAGATGAATGGGCGTCAATCCATGGTGCATGCCGATCATGACGAGCGGAAGGAAAAATCCGGCGAGTATAGCCCCGGCGATTGGACCACCGATCTCCAGCAGAAAGTTAATGCCCATTTGTACCACATCAGAAAAGCCAGCCGCGATCGGTTGCAAAACGATAAGCGTCGCAAATCCAACGATGAGAACGGTAATAAACGGCGTAAGGAGAATATCCAGAGCCGAGGGTATAAATTTGCGAACGAACCGTTCGACCATAGCCATGACCCAAGCCGCTAACAAGGCAGCGAACACCCCGCCCTGGCCGGCGACAAGTTCCTCTCCAAAAAGCGTGATGGCTTCCAGTTCAGGATTGATAATTAAAATACCGGCAACGGCACCGAGCGCCGGTGTTCCCCCGAATTCCCGAGCTGTCGTCCAACCGACAAGGATGCTCAGAAAGGCAAAAAGTCCTCCGCCTATGACTTGTGCCATTTGCAGCCAGGTCGTCTGTTCATCTACTCCGAGGTTTTCCGCGAGGCCAGCCCCTCCGTTAATAAGTCCGGATGCGATCAATGCCGGAATAAGAGGAATAAAAATATTTCCGATACGTTTTAGAAAATTTTTAACCGGTGTTCTATTTTGTCGTTGTTTCATTTGCGCTTTCGTATCTTCAGCCACATGACTGTCCTCGTCTTCCCCTGCTGTGAGCCCCGTTTTTTCCGAAAGTGCAATCGCCACTTTATTCGCGGTTCCGGGGCCAAGAACGACTTGCAAGGTTTCGTCTTCGACGACCCCTAACACATCGCCCAAATTGCGGATCTCCTCCAGCTGAACTTTGTCATAATCTTTAAAGTTCAGCCGCAGCCGCGTCATACAATTGGAAAGCGAGGTAATGTTATCTTCTCCGCCCAACAAGGGCAGGAGATCTTGAACAATCGCTTCTTCTTTATTCATTTAGGCTCCCCCTCGTATCGCCTTTTTGATAAACCCATTGGCCTCATTAAGCATGTTTCGGGCATCCTTAGCCGTGACATCTGCGAGAATCATTACGATGGCGGTCTTGACGTGTTGGCCGGAAGCTTCAAATGTAGCAACCGCCGTCTCTTCTTCTACCCCGGTGGCTTCCATAATAATACGATGAGAACGTTTGTAGAGCTTTTCATTCGTCGCCTGTACGTCCACCATCAAATTTTCATAGACTTTCCCTATTCCGACCATCGCGGACGTAGAGATCATGTTCAGGACCAGTTTCTGGGCGGTTCCGGCTTTCAGGCGCGTGGATCCCGTAAGGACTTCCGCCCCTGTGTTCACTTCAATCGGATAATCCGCGTATTCACTTATGACCGCGGCGACGTTACAGGCGACACTCCCGGTGACCGCCTCGCACCGGCGGGCATACTGCAAGGCCCCGACGACGTAAGGGGTACGCCCGCTCGCGGCAAGTCCGATGACAACGTCATTTGATGTTAATTCCCATTCTTTTAAATCTTCTGCCGCTGCCTGCGGCGAATCTTCCGCCCCCTCTACCGCTTCCGTGAAGGCCGATGATCCTCCGGCCATTTGTCCGATAACGACCGAAGAGGGAACACCAAAAGTCGGGCGGCACTCCACCGCGTCAAGCACACCGAGCCGACCGCTCGTTCCCGCGCCGACGTAAATGAGCCGCCCTTCCCGCTGCAAAACGTGAATGACCTCTTTGACTAGAGGCTCGATGGCAGGAATGGCATCCTTTACTGCCTCAGGCACAGACAGATCTTCTTCGTTCATCGTCGTAAGAACTTCGCTGATGGAGATTTCGTCTAACCGTTGGCTTTTGTCATTTCTTCCTTCCGTTCCTAAATGATCAAACATATAAAACCTCCCAAAAAAATGAAGCCGCTTACACACTATAATAAAGTACAAAAAATATCAACACCCACGCAAAAAATAACCCCATTGACGTTTCTAAAAAGGAAATTCCTCATCATCCTGATAAGACAACCCATGCCCCGTTTCATACAGCACGCCGCCTTCTGCAGACGGGATCGTGACCGGCAGGCGGCCAACCGGGTTTACTTTTCCGAATAGCACATTGGCCGTCGCAGCAAAGTTGGCATCGAATGAGCCATATTGAGCTACATAGACATCCGCTTCCGGGTACGCCATCAGATCATACGGGTTACGAATCCCGATGGAAATAAGAGGGCTACTGATCTCGTTTTGTAGTTGGCGAACCATTTCCATTTGCGGATGATCGGCCTGCCTCATGTCTGCATCCGACGTATGGGTCTCTGCAATCACAACATCTGCCTGTTGCACTTTTTGGCGGTGGGCAGTACTCAACTTACCGTTTTCCGGTAAAGCGATGGCTTCGACCTCGGGATGGTGGCTTGCCAGCGCGTTGGCCAGTTTCCCCGCGTATTTAGTGCCGAGGACTACTACCGTTTCTCCCTCTAGTGGATCGATCGGAAGGGCATTATCCTCGTTCTTAACGACGGTTACCCCTTGCTCGGCCGCCTGCTTTTCGACTTGCAGATGTTCATCTGACCTTACCGTTGCTTCCGCCTGCTCGATTTTTTCTTCCACCGGAAAGGGGTGTTCTTCTTTGACAATGCCCCGTTTGAGTTTTAATGTCAATATCCGCTCCACGGAGTCATCAATGCGTTCTTCTGAAATCTCCCCTTCCTGCACGGCTGTGATGAGCCATTCAGCGACCTCTTCAACATCTACAGGCATGAGCACAATGTCGGACCCGGCCTGGATGGCCCGAATAGCCGCTTCGACAGGGGTAAAGTGCGAAGCAATCGCATTCATTTGTAGCGAATCCGTATAAATGACTCCTTCATACCCCATTTCCTCACGCATGAGGCCGGTGAGCACTTTTTCTGATAACGTGGCGGGAAGGGTTATTTCTTTTCCGCTGTTTTCAATGGCCGGAAGTGCGACATGGGCGGTCATTATCGCGTCCACATCGTGATTAATCGCTTCCTGAAAAGGATGCCATTCAACATCAGACAGACGATCGCGATCGTGGGGCACTTCCGGAGAGCCAATGTGAGAGTCTACATCCGTATCGCCATGGCCGGGGAAATGTTTCGCGGTCACCGCGACACCGGCCTCCTGCGTGCCCTCCATAACCGCCACTCCATGCCTGGCTACCGCCACAGGATCTTCGCCGAAAGAGCGAACACCAATGACGGGATTGTCGGGATTGTTATTAACATCAAAACTCGGAGCCAGATTCATATTGATACCGAGAGCTTCCAGTTCGGCTCCTATCGTTCTCCCTACTCGTTTCGACATGGCTGGGTTATTCCCGGCTCCAAGAGCCATATTGCCCGGCATTCCGGTTCCGAATGAGAGCCTGGTCACAAGCCCTCCCTCTTGATCACTCGTGATAAGCATCCCGTATTTATCGCTGGCCGCTTGATAATCCGAGATCAACTCCACCGTTTGTGCGGGCGTTTGCACATTTTCTCCGAATAAAACGACCCCACCCAAGTGATAACGTTCAACAAGTTGCTCGATGGCCGGGAGCATTTTCGTTACTTTTTCGTTATGCCACGTGCGAAACTCAGGCATGAGCATCTGCCCGACCTTCTCTTCAATCGTCATACCGTTGATAGCATCTTCCACGAGTGCATGCCGTTCATCCGTCTGCTTGACGATGTCAGGTCCGCCTTCTTCGTCCGGTTTATAATGGAGGACAATTTGGTCCTGATCGCTCCCATTCGACGCTTCTATGTATGTTCTTCCCGGCTGCCCCGTCCATTCAATATCTCCGTGTTCATCCACCGTGGCCACATCTTCATTATTGGAGTGCCACGCAATACCGTCATTGACAAAAGTAAAATCCCCGTCCTCATAAACATTCATAGCCTGAAAGCTAATCTCCTCAGGCGATAGGACATCCACTTGCTCAATATTTTCATACAGAATCAAGTCTTTACCATCGTTTTGATTTTCAGCCTGCGAGAAGCTCAGTGACCCGCCTGCAAAAGCCAGGCAAGCCATTAATACGAGAAGGACACTGTTTTTTACAAATAGTCTCATTCGGAATCTCCTTTTTATGTGCCAAACAGTTTTAACGTCCCCCATTCTGTAAGGATTATGTTAGAAAACTTGGCTTTTCGCCAAGATGGCGAAAGCCTTACCTGCTAAAAAAAGACACTAAAACGCGCAAGGGGGTGGGTACCCTCGCGCACTTTAGTGTCTTGAGAACCTTGTATATATAAGGTCTTGTCGATTATTGTACATAAACAGCCATCATAATACAAGGGGTGATTTTTTATTCCTTCGCTTCATCCGCGAATGCTTCTCTCAGCTCATCTGCGGAGTTGTTCCAATACTCCTCGCTAAAGCCTTTCAAGTATTCTCCCAACATGTAGCGGGATTTTTCATCCATATTGTCGATAACCACGCGGCCTTTCAATGCTTTGTCCAGGTTGTTCACGTGTTCGGGCATGCTTTTGTAGCCTCTCTTAAAACGACTTCCTTCGGGCGGTTCTTCTTCCCGATAAAATCGGCAGGCACCGATGCCGTCATACTTTGGCTCACCATCTTCGGTATGGGCAGTCGTCACCCACACCATCCAGTATTCTTTCGGATCATTAAGATCATCTTTATTTTCCAGCAGCTTAATCTTTTTCTCAATTTCAGAGCGGGCGTGGATCGCTCCCATGTCGATGAACACGCGCTCCTCAACCGGGTCGATAATGACCGGTGTTAAATTGTCCAGACTGAGCGAACCCACACCGTAACCTCCATGTCCATCGGTCGAGTCGCCGCTTAATATATTGAAACCTGAACTTTTACGTTTCTCTGTATTTTTATTAAAAAGTTCCACGAGAATCCTCTCCTCACTGAAGACATTCTGCTTTTATCCAGTGTATCACACCAGCCCGGTCCATAAACAACCAAACGTTTTCGCCTTCGCCAAACAAAATTTACCCCCTGACATAACGTTTAACGTTATTGTCAGAGGGTAAAGTTAACTATTCCGTTCACTTGCGAAGTTTAGAAGCTTCTGGCTCCGAGGTATTTGTCTCCCCAATAGTGAGGGTCATCGATGCTGTCGATTGTTACGCCGTTGGAAACACTTGCGTGGATGAAATCACCATTGCCGATATAGATGCCCGCGTGGGATACACCGCCGCTGGTATCGAAGAAGACGACATCACCTTCACTCGGATTCGATACGGGGGTGCCCATGTTGTATAGAGAAGATGTGTCAGCGCGATGATCAAAACCTTCTCCGTTCTGGTCGAACACATAGTTGATGAAGCCGCTGCAATCAAAAGTGTTCGGGCCTGTTGCTCCCCATTCGTATGGTGTGCCCAGTTGTGCCATGGCTGTATCGATCAAGCCGCTGACGTCACCAGTGCTACCGGAGTTATCGTCGTCACTGGACTCGTTGCCGCCGGAATTATTATCGTTTGAAGCGGACGCGACAACCTCTCCTTCATCAGAAGAGCCATCGTCGGAGCTGCCACCGGAGTTATTGTCTCCACCGGACGCATTGTCGTCTGAGTTGTCTTCGGCATTGCTGCTTCCTTCGGATGAGTTGTCCTCGGAGTTGTCACTGCCGCCGGAATCGCCGCTCGGCTGTCCTTCAAGAGAGCTCATCGTCGCCGGTCCTGCTACCCCGAAGAAATTACCGGCCGGGGAAGAAATGCCATGGTCTTCCTGATAAGCCTGAACTGCGCTTTCCGTTCGCGTTCCGAATATGGAATCTACTTGTCCGTCATAGTATCCGAGATCCTGTAGCTGTGTTTGTAGATTACTTACGGCATCACTGACAGCTCCACGTTCCAAAGATCCATTGGATTCTGCCGTTTCATTGGAGGCATTATCGTCCTCAAGCGATGCTTGCGTTTGCGGACCTGCTACCCCGAAGAAATTGCCGGCCGGGGAAGAAATGCCATGATCTTCCTGATACGCTTTAACGGCGCTTAACGTTCTCGGTCCAAACGTAGAACCTGTCGATCCCTCAAAATAACCCTGGTCTTTGAGTTCAAGCTGTAGGGCGTTGACGGAATCATTGACATCCCCTTCAGACATTGAATCGGCTTCTACACTGAATGCATCAGCGGCGTTTGGTGCGAACACTAACCCTGCGGCCACTACCGTGCTTAAAGCAAATTTTTTCATAGATTATTCACTCATCTATAGTTCGTAACACGTAGAAAACTAGATTTCCTCTGTTATTGTCGTTTATGTAAGCCCATAAATCTAGGACGAACGATCGATATGAGTGAATGGTCACCTCCCTGTAATTATGCGTTTTGTCTTGTTCTTAACCGCTATTAACTCTACAGGTTGAATTATAGAATTTAATCTTGGGAATGACAATATCTATTACGCATTTGTAGTCTAAATGTAATGAAGGGAATTGCTAGTTTTTACATCTATCTTTCATATAATGCCAGTGAAAATGCCTAACTAAAGGTTTTTTAATACTTTTCGAGTATAATGGAAAATGATGCCGGTATATGTCGTAATTTGTTTGTAATCTCTTTGAAATGATTTGTTTCCCCCACAAAAAAACCCAAATGGAATACCTCACCATTGGGTTTTATTTTGCCTGTTGTTTCCAGCGCTCAATGTAGGAATAAGCGCGATCGATGTCTTCGCCGGAGTAATTCTGGGTTTTCTTTAAGGTATGTACTTTCCTGATCACTTCTTCTTTTCGTGCAGGTTCCAGGAAAAGAACGGTGGAGATCAACTCCAGAAATTTGGAGGAGCAGGCGTTCATTTCCGTAATGATCGTTTCTTGCTCCGCAAATGTCGCGCGTTCGGCTTTGCCGGCAAGAAAATGTTCCCCCATAGGTGCCAGCTCGTAGCGATATTGATGATAACCCGCTTTTTCCTCTCTTACTTCCGAAATGAAGCCGAATTGATGTAATTCCTCAAGGCGTAGGCTCAATTCTTCCGAATACGGTCCGTAACGGCGAAAGTCGTATTTTTCATAAAAAGGCATACCTAACTTTTTGCCGATATAAATCATTTTTTGCAGCTTTTTCCGTCCGGTAATGTCTCCAGCCTTTTGCAATAGCGACATGACCTTTATATGTTGCTCCAACACGTCGCCTCCTCTCTTCAATTTGACAAAATTTCCAGGATTTCACGTTTTGTATCTTCCTGACCAGGCGTGTGCAGAATGTCCTGCGGATAATACAGCTTATGATCCGTCCGTTTTTTACCGGATATCGCTTCGACAATCTCCGATTCCCTTGATAACTCGTGAAGGTTTCGGTCATTCATAAGCAAATGAATCGGCATACGCTCTTCTTCCTCTCCCGGCCGATAGAAATCATAGGGAAGATCGGAAGAAAAATCAACGACGAGATAATAGTCCGGATCGACACCAATCGCCTTAAATCGCTCTTTAAGCCCTGACCATTCATTCATAATAAAATGCTGCGTAAATTCGACATATTGAAACAAACGCCGATGCAAAAACCGACGGCATAAATCGGCAAGAATGGCATCTGTTTCTTCTTCCCAAGTGTGAAAATAATAGAATACAATCATTTCATCGAGCTTTAAATAATCGGCTATCGTCGGATTCCCGTCAAAAAACGGGATAAAGTGGACAGGGGTCTGTTTGAACGCATACCCGTCCAGATAAAGGGCTTTCGCCCTTCGTAAAATTTTGTTTAAAATCACCTCGGCACTTCTGGTGACAGGGTGAAAATAAACTTGCCAGTACATTTGATAGCGACTCATGATATAGTCTTCCACCGCGTGCATGCCGGTGTTTTTGATCACGACCTGATCCTCCAGCGGTCTCATCACCCTGAGAATCCGCTCCATATCAAAATGACCGTAACTCACGCCTGTATAAAACGCATCACGCTGTAAATAATCCATGCGATCGGCATCGATTTGGCTGGAAATCATACTGACGACGAGTTTGTTCGGATGTATCTTTTCAATGACATCCGCCACTTCACGGGGAAATTCATCCCCCATGCGGCGAAGGACCGCGTTTACGCCCGTATCTCCCAGGATGATCGCCCGTGTCCAGTGTTCATGGTCGGTTTCAAAAACTTTTTCAAACGAATGGGAAAACGGTCCATGCCCAATGTCATGGAGCAGTGCGGCTGTTAGACAAAGTAAACGATCATCTTCATTCCAGTGGGGGTGGCCTTTAAACACTTCTATCATGCGCCTTGTCACTTCGTAGACACCGAGGGAATGGTTAAAACGTGTATGTTCCGCGCCGTGAAAGGTGAGAAACGTCGTGCCGAGCTGCCGTACACGCCGCAGACGTTGAAATTCTTTCGTACCGATCAAATCCCAGATCAACTGGTCACGGACATGAATATAGCGATGCACCGGGTCTTTGAAGACTTTTTCTTCCTGTAACATTGCATTGCCTTTGCTCATAGGCGTCAAAGCCAGCCTTTCCATCTTTTCCTTTATTATAACGAAAGACGGCCTACAAGGAAACGGATAACGGCTATGCATATATATGATATCAAACAATTGTTCGTTCGTCAAGCCCGCTTATTTTAATGTTATAATGGAAAAAGAGAATAATTTTGAACGGAGAGCGGCGCATGACAACCTTAAATTCGTTACCGGGAGCACAGTGGCGTTGGCTAAACCATTCAGAAAAGGGGCTTAACTACAATCCCCTTTATTCATTTGCTTATGACGACACGCTTTGTGAAAGTGTCGGTGAAGAATATTCTGCCCCGATCGTCCATACATGGATCCATCAGCCGACCATTGTCCTCGGCACGCTGGATAGCCGCTTGCCTTATCTTCAGGAGGCGATGACGGAACAAAAAGCAAAAGGGATTGAAACGATCGTTCGCAATTCCGGAGGCCTCGCCGTCTTTCTTGATCCGGGAATACTGAATATCTCCCTGATTATGAAAGATACAAAAGCCCTCACCATCGATGCGGCTTATACATTAATGTGGACATTCGTGCAGGAAATGTATGATGATGCAAGCCAAAAAATTAGCGCCGGGGAAATCGTCGGATCTTACTGTCCGGGAAACTATGATCTTAGCATTGAAGGCAAGAAATTCGCGGGGGTATCGCAACGGCGGCTGCGAAACGGGATAGCCGTGCAAGTATATCTGGCCATTACCGGCCTCGGCTCCGAACGGGCAGCGATCATCCGTGACTTTTATCAAACCGCCGGTGGAGAGTATAGGCCCTCGACACCGGATGTCCGACCGGAAACGATGGCTTCGTTATCGGAGATTTATCATCAGGCCATGACTACCCCTGACAGCGAGGCTCGGATGAAACGCGTGTTCAATGATTACGGGATCACGCTGGCAGAAACTCAGCTTTCATCTATTGAAGAAACACGTTTCCGAAAAAGATTACATCTCGTCTATGAACGGAATCAAAAAGTGTTGATGACGTAAAAAGAAACCCATCGCAGGGTTTCTTTTTACGTCGATCAAGGTTCAATATTATCACTTGGATTAGCTTGTTCATGTACATCGACCATGCCGACACTAAATCCACTTCCCGCAACACAAGCGGCCACCATAAGCGTCATGAGCAGTTTTTTCATTTTCCGATTCCTCCATTCAATTTTATACTTGCAAAGCCCCCAATAAATAGGGATTTTTATCTTGTAACGGCCTGAGGCTGATTTGCCGATAATAACGCTCCCCGGACTGTTTAAAACATTCAAT
The DNA here is from genome assembly GCF_900100185.1 of Natribacillus halophilus. Classification (GTDB taxonomy): domain Bacteria; phylum Bacillota; class Bacilli; order Bacillales; family Marinococcaceae; genus Natribacillus; species Natribacillus halophilus. Next base: position 365,331 of record NZ_FNEN01000002.1, read on the forward strand.
GGACTGATACAAATAATCAACGTTTCCCGACAGTCTATACTCATAATAGAGACAAAAGGCTCTTTCCCAATTATTCAAGTCGGCAAAGTTTAACTGGTTTAAGTAATGCCGGGCTTCTTTCTCTTTATTTCGACTTATTAAATAATAAATCAGCGATGCTATATTCCCTGCATTTTTATCGTGTAAAGAATGATGCCTATCGACGCCCCAATAAGAGTACAAAAAATTTAAACTCTTTTTGATTTCCTGTCGATGAGCACTTTGTTCATCGATTACATTTGCCAATGCTTCTTTAAACAAATGCTCAGCCTTGTCGTAATCAGAAAGGATAAATGATTTTCCAAGTTGTAAATTAACTAAGTGTATCATCCCGTTTCTTTCCATATCCTTGATCCTGAACAGGTAATGACGCGCACTCTGAATATCATTTTCTTTTAAACAGCCATCCCCCAACGCGATATGGAGTCGAGCATTGTAATTGGCCTTAATGTATGGATCGGAAATGTCGTCCACCAGTTGCATCGCTTTTATCGCATATTCCTTAACGAGAGGCTGTACATGCTTCGAATGAAATATATACGTCAATGAGAGGTACTTCAGAATTTGCAGCTCCGAACTATGGGCAGGGAGTTCCGACACTTGTGTGATAAATTCGAGTCCATCGATTTGGTTTTTGCGTCTCTTTTGATTAAGTACATAATATTGCGCCCATAACCGGCTTTCATCATTGTCTGCATTTAAGATGCGTTCAATATGGCCCTCATGCATGTCTTTTAATTCTTTCGTTGTATACTCCAGCGATACTCTTGCATTTTTCCCGTTGGGATCAAGCGTCGGGATATAGCTGGCCATCATTTCCCGTTCCCGTCCCGGAAAGACTGTCTCTATAATTTCCAATATAGTGCTAAAGGACTGGAATTCTCGCCCGGGTTGATTAACAAATTTGTAAATCGGTGTCGGGTTGGAAAAGCCGGTGACGGTCACCAATGTTTGCGCGAGGGTCCGATCATTCTCCAGTGCTTCTTTTAGTTTCTGTTTAAAATAACTCACATTCTCACCTCTTCGACAACCCCCCCTTTTTTTCTTTTTGATTTGACATTACTGTACCGGAAACTTGTCGGATTGACAAGCCTTTTGATAGAAAAATAAGTAAATTTTTCATTTTATGACATAGTTTGACATAATACGCCTGCATACGCTCTTTTTCATTACAGCTTACAAATGTGCTATGATAGGACTTGTATCACATAGTGAAAGGAGCATGCCCCTATGCCTGAGCCTGCAGAAACCATTGATGGCTGGTATTGCCTACACGATTTTCGTTCCATTGACTGGACGTCGTGGAAACGGGTACCGGAAGATGAACGACACCAGATCCTCGCGGAATTCATTTCCATGGTCGAAGACTGGATAGACAATGAACAAAAAGAAGAAGGCAGTTACGCCCTTTATTCTATCGTCGGCCAAAAAGCGGATCTCATGTTTATGTTGCTCCGTCCGACCATGCAGGAGTTGGAGCGGATTGAGAAAGCCTTTAACCAGACACGATTCGCCGAATATACAATCCCGGCTTATTCGTACATCTCCGTCGTTGAACTCGGCAAATACATGTTTCGCGGAGAAGGAGACCCCCTCGAGGATCCGAGCGTTCGCGAGCGCGTCTTCCCGATTTTGCCGAAATGGGAACACATTTGCTTTTACCCGATGGATAAAAAACGAGAAGGCGATGACAATTGGTACATGATGCCCGCGAAAGAGCGAGGGCAATTAATGTATGGCCACGGGATGGTCGGCCGCAAATACTCGGGATACGTCAAGCAAGTCATTACCGGCTCCGTCGGATTTGATGATTGGGAATGGGGCGTTACGTTATTCGCACACGATGTTATTCAATTCAAGAAGCTCGTATATGAGATGCGTTTTGATGAAGCATCGGCACGTTTTGCCCAATTTGGCGCTTTTTACGTCGGGAATGTATTGGAAAAGGACGCGATCGCCGATTATTTCCAAGTATAATTATCGGAATAAACCTTGACAAATGCCGGCGCTTCTTTTATCTTTTAAAGTATCCAATAAAAAAGAACATGCATAACAATGGATATTTTTACCTTCCATTGAGGGTGGAAATATCCATTTTTTAACAGGAGGCGATACTGGTGAACACGAGTCTATTAGGCTATCCTCGCATCGGAGAAAAGCGAGAATGGAAAAAAGCGCTGGAAGACCATTGGGCCGGCAATCTGAGCGCTGAAGATCTCCATGCCGAGATGAAAAAAATCCGCTTGAACCATCTGAAAAAACAACAGGATGCCGGCATTGAATATATCCCTGTTGGCGACTTTACTTATTACGACCATATTCTGGACGCAGCCACTATGTTCGGGTTTATCCCGGAGCGTTTCACCTACGAGGGCGGGAAAGTCCCGTTGGATACGTACTTTGCCATGGCCCGCGGCAATAAAGATGTGCACGCCTCGGAAATGACGAAATGGTACAACACGAATTATCACTACATCGTTCCGGAAATCGGCAATACAACGCCGTCCCTGAAAGAGAACTACCTGCTCGAAGCCTATAAAGAAGCCAGGGAAGAACTCGGCATAGAAGGCAAACCGGTCGTTATCGGGCCTTATTCCTTTCTTAAATTGGCAAAACATTACGAGAGCGAAGCCTTTCCCGAACTGCTTGAGCAGTTGACCAACGTGTACACGCAACTCTTTACGGAGCTGGCTGATGCAGGGGTGCAATGGGTGCAGGTGGACGAACCATCCCTTGTCACAACGATTCCGGAGGAAGACCTCACTCTCGTCGCCAAAGCTTATGAAACTTTGCAAAAAGAAGTGCCGCAGCTCAACCTTCTTTTGCAAACGTACTTTGATGCAGTCAGTCATTATGAAAAAGTCATTCAACTTCCCGTAGCCGGGTTCGGCCTGGACTTCGTCCATGATCAGGGCAAAAACCTTCACGCCCTGCAAACACACGGCTTCCCGGAAGATAAAGTGCTCGCGGCGGGCATCATTGACGGGCGCAATATCTGGAAAGCAAAATTGCGGGATAAACGCGTATTATTGCAGGAGATTCAAATCGTTGTAGATGAAGATAACGTGTGGCTGCAGCCTTCCGCGAGTTTATTACACACACCTGTCACCGTGGAAAATGAGCCCGACCTTGACGAAACTTTAAAACGCGCCCTTTCATTCGCGGATGAGAAAATGGAAGAGCTTATTACATTGCACAATTTAGCTGCAGGCGAATCTGAAGCGAATGCCAAAATACTGGAAGACAATGAACAGATTTTTGCAGACCTTAAAACAAAGGGTTGGCGCAAGGAAGAGCCTGATAACTCTGCCTTCCAGGAAGTCAGCCGTCCGTTAAGCTATGAAGAACGGCGGGAAAAACAACTTGAGAAGTGGCCATTGCCCACGCTTCCGACGACAACGATCGGCAGCTTCCCGCAAACGAGAGATGTTCGTCGCCTGCGGGCGCGGTATAAAAAAGGAGAACTGTCTCAGGAGGAATATCAATCGGCCATTCAGTCCCATATCAGGACATGGATCGAGCACCAGGAAGACATCGGCCTGGACGTACTTGTTCACGGCGAATTCGAACGTAACGATATGGTGGAATTTTTCGGGGAACGTTTGGAAGGTTTCGCCTTTACGAAACATGCCTGGGTGCAATCATATGGCTCCCGCGGGGTCAAGCCTCCGATTATTTACGGCGATGTTCGCTTCAAGGAACCCATGACCGTTGAAGAAACCGTCTATGCGCAATCGTTGACCGATAAACCTGTAAAAGGCATGCTCACCGGTCCCGTGACGATTCTTAACTGGTCTTTCGAACGTGACGATTTACCGAAACAGCAAGTCGCTTTTCAAATTGCCGAAGCGATTAAAGAGGAAGTAAGCGCGCTCGAAGAAGCGGGTATTGAGATGATCCAAATCGATGAACCTGCCTTACGCGAGGGGTTGCCTCTGAAACGCGAAGATTGGCAGACGTATTTGGATTGGGCCGTGCATGCGTTTAGACTCAGCTCTTCCCATGTGAAAAATACCACCCAGATTCACACGCACATGTGCTACAGTGAATTCCAGGACATTATTACGACGATCAGCGCCCTGGACGCCGACGTCATTTCCATTGAAACTTCTCGCAGCCAGGGAGACATCCTGGAAACGTTTGAAGACAACGTGTATGACAAAGGCATTGGCCTGGGCGTCTATGACATTCACAGTCCGCGCGTACCATCCGAAGACGAAATGCTCCATATCCTTCATCGCGCCCTCAACGTCCTCCCGGCCGACCTTTTCTGGGTCAATCCGGATTGCGGCCTGAAGACGCGCGGCGAGGAAGAAACGATCGCGGCACTGAAAAAAATGGTAAATGCCGCCCAAAAGGCAAGAGCAGAAATAACCGGTTAACGAATAGCCGCAGTCTTCAATTTGGAGACTGCGGCTATTTTCGTTCTTCCTCGGTTTCGTCAGGAGCATTAGCAAAAACACCGTCTGTAGATTCCTCAGCTAATTCGGGGTACGATTATGATTTTATCATACCTCGCGCGAGGGCACGTTCCGCTTTTGGGGTATGATTATCCCTTTATCATACCTCCCGCCATGGCTCTCTTCGCTTTTGGGGTATGATTATCCCTTTATCGTACCTCCCGCCATGGCTCTCTTCGCTTTTGGGGGATGATTAACTAATAGCTACCCTAAAGTATAAAAACTCTGGGTAGCTATTATTCGTTGGTGAAGGGGATTAGCGTGAGTTTAACTTCAAGTTGAACGTCAATTCGTCCTCCTCTTTCTCGCTGTATATCTCCCCGTCCACTTCGAAACTGACGCGGACATCCTGGCTGCTTTTTGAGATCACACCTTTCTTTACAAGGTCATCTTTCACCGCTTGTATAGATTGATTAAGAAGATAATCATTTTTAAGTGCGTGCTTGGTAGCCTCCGATTCTTCTTTGGTTTCCTTTTTCGTCCATGTGACATGTGTTTTATGAATCATTCGCTATCACCCTCCCTCTTCATCATATGTCCCTTGCCATAAAATATTGGCTCAACGTATGCGCTATTCTTTATATTTAAATGCGCTCATACACAATTAAAGCAACCGTACTTCCAAATCCAGCCGTGATTTGTATGTTCCTTATTTCCACATGCTCGTTTTCAATAATAAATTGAGGGTCAACACTAAAATCTATGGTTAAAAAAAGATATAATCATGAACGATGGTAACAGCTACGGAAAAACACTACGCTTTCCGTGGGCTTGCGCTCAGCCTCCTCGAAAAAAGAAATTCGCTTTTTTCTGCGGGGTCTTCCCACTGCGCTTTCCCACAGGAGTCTCCGTGTTTTTCCTCCGCTAGCTAGTGTTATTACCATAAATATTCACAGATATCAACGATAGATTTTGGTGAAGAGCTTTTTCTTTTTCGTTTTCTTTTTCTTAATTATTTTTCATTGTGACATTCATCTGCAACAAGCGCCTTGTGATCCAAAAAGCTAACCCACCAACAACAATCGCACCTAGCCAATAAAAAGGAATCGCTGCTCCTGCGGGCTGTCCGAAGGCACTAAAAATCATGCCTCCTAACAATGCGGAACAACCGACAATACCAATCATAAAGAAAGGTTTTAATGATGGAAATAACAAAAACTCACCGTTGCGTTCACTTTTCCCTTTTTTATATAGAGCGTTTCCAAGAAATAAGGAGACTACGAGAAAGATTAACGTTATCAGCCATTGATATTCGTGTATATATCCGCTCTCCCCTAACTGTAATGGCAAGACTAAACTCATAACCATATCATTAATCCATTCGTTTGTGTGGATCGGGGGCGAGACCATCCCATGTGTCCTTAGAAAAAGGCTGGTCAAAATCAGAAACCCATACGGAAAAATCAAAAAGATGAAGCTTAAGACGATCTGGGAAATCATCTCCCCTGCAACAGTTCCCGTAAATAGAGTGAAGGCGAAAATCGCTAAATACGTAAGTAATGGAATGACGAGCATATCCACTAAATGGAATTCAGTAAGGAGCTCGCTATATTCGGATGACCAGATAATACTATAGGCGGCCAAAACACTTAACGTCATCATAGTTGTTATAGACACCAAGCCAATAATGGCCTTCGTACCGAATAGTTTTCGGCGGGCAAACGGGAGAGAAAGGTTAAAAACATGACGGCGTGTGTTGCGTTCTAAACCGATCAACACCCCTCCCAATACGACAACGCCAATAACACTGAACATCGTTAGCGGATTGTTCATGAAAATGTTTTCTACAAAACCATGATAAGATTGCTCAAACATATGCGTTTGCGTTTGATAATCATCGAACACCCTTAGTTGGTTCAGTTCCATGATTGTTCTCAAAGGATATGCAATCACGAAAATCATCGTTAAAACCAATATCACCATCGCTGAGAGCTTGAAGTCTTTTTTAAGTAAAGCTTTATTCAGCAATCTCTTCGCCCCCTAACTTAGCCACGAATAGATCTTCGAGGGTTAAAGGAAGTTCTTCGTATAACAAGGGGTCAGTTTTCTGCAACTCGGTTTCCAACTCTTGAAGATTCCCGACTGCCAGACACGTATACGCTCGCCCTGATTGTTGCAAGATATAAAGTTGATCCCAAAGCGAATCCGGCATTTTTTCACGGTAAACAACCTGCCATTTTTTATAAGTGTCACGCAAGTCATCCAATAGGAACGTTTCAGCGATCTCCCCTTCCTTGATGACCAACAGTTGATCAGCCAAGCTTTCCAATTCATCGAGTCGATGGGTGGCGATTATGATAGAAATCTCTTCTTTCGCCACTTCATAAAGCATGAAACGCATAAGCTCTTTTTTTGCGATGACATCAAGGCCATCGGTTGGCTCATCAAGGAGTACGTATTGAGGCTTAGTCGCAAAAGCGAGAATGAGAGAGAACAACGCTTTTCGACCTTTCGAGTATTGTTTCACCTTTTTCGCTCTCGTCATTTGAAACCGATCCATCAATTCCTGAAAATAAGCATGGTCAAATTTCGGATAAATATCAGCGTATAATGACACAATGCCGGAAACTGAATAATTTTTTAAAGCCTCAACACTATCCTCCACGTACATAATAGGTCCTTTTGTTTCAGGATGTGCAAGCACATCCTTGCCATTCACAGAAATTGTTCCTTGGTCGGGATCTACAATGGTAACCATCGTCCGTAATAATGTCGTTTTGCCGGCTCCATTTCGACCTACGATTCCGGTAATAGTTCCTTTCCCCACAGTAAATGTTACATCCGTTAAAACTTGTTGTTGTCCTATCGTTTTGGAAACGTTTTGCACCTGTATCATGACTTTCCCCCAAGCTGATTGTAGTAACATGCAACCCAGTCCTGCATGACTTCTTTTTCAATTCCGGCGTAGTATCCTTCCAGAACGATTTGTTTGATTTGTGTTCTGACATGTTCGATAGCTTTAGTAGGAATTTCGTCTGGGATATACTCGTTAATAAATGTGCCCCTCCCGCGCATCGTGACAATAATCCCTTCCCTTTCCAACTCTTGATACGCTTTGCTGACCGTGTTCGGGTTGACGACGATTTGTGAAGATAATTCCCGAACAGAAGGAATTTTATCATCAACTTTTAAAATCCCCCGGGCCACTTGTTCCTTAATTTGATTGATAATCTGACGATAGATCGGCTCCGTACTCCTCGCATCAATGGTAAGCATATATGCCCTCCTCTGGGGGTCATCTATATGTATTAGTTAAACTAATACAATTAGTATAAAAAAGGCCTCTAAAGTTGTCAATTAAAAATCTCAGCCATTTCGGCTGAGATTTGCATAATATACTTCAACAATCCTGATTATCGTTCATAATTCTGTTTTTCTTCCACACTTTCATCCTGGCGATGGATCACCAGTTGTGTTCCCTTATTACGCGCGATCTCGCGGCCACGTTTAACCGCTTCTTTTTTATTGGCAAACACTTCGGATGGCTGATAAGCGCCTTCCGCCTGGACAGCCCAACCGCCGTCTTGATGCGGAGTCACAAACTGCGGGCGCTCGAGCAATTCGGGACGGCTGTTATCCCGATCGCCTTCCACACTCGTATCTCCTTCTTTTAAAAATTGCTGAATCTCCTTATCGGTAGCATTCTCATGCCACTCCTTCGCTTGTTCAGTAGCGATCGGTATCGCCCTTCCCTCATCATATCCATCCTCGAGCATGGCATTCCCGATTTCAATGGCCTTCTTTTTAACTGCTTTATCAAGGTTCTTCAATGAAGAGGGATAGTCATTCATATTCCAGGCCATGGTAATCCACCTTTCGTTTTTAATGACTATTTCCGAAAGCTATATATGTTAAACGCAAGCTATAGCTTTGACAAGCTGACTTATTTTCCGATACGCTCTTTGTACGTCAAAGGAGGAGTCCCGTCGATGAAGGGAAGTGCTTTGGAAGAAAAACCGCGGAAACAAAGTGTGCGTCAAATGTTTGCTGATTTATTTTCCAGGGTTCGGCCGCATTGGCGCTTGACTTTGATCGCGCTGATCGCCGTACTGTTTGTGGCGTTGATTGAGTTTGCTCTTCCGCAATTTATACAATACACGATTGATGTCGTCATTCCTGAACAGCAGCTGGATATGCTCATCTGGATTATCGTCGGTGTCATTGGCGGGGCCACCCTTCTCATAGGTTTTCAGTTTACGGGGAGCTATCTGATGGCGATCGTCGGTCAACGGGCTCTTTATACGCTGCGAAATGATCTTTATAGCCATATGCAGCACGCGGATGTTTCCTTTTTTGACCGTAACCGCACCGGGGATTTAATGTCGCGGATGACGAACGACGTCAATATGTTGCAGCAGTTGCTGTCTTCGGGCCTTTTAAATTTGATGACGGATATTTTCATCTTTATCGCGATTTCCACGTATATGTTTTATGTCAATTGGCAGCTGGCCACGCTTATTTTGTTGACGTTTCCCCTTCTCTTTTTTCTCACCCGTTATTTTGCCAAACGGATACGAAGGGCTTATTGGGAGGTCCAGGGAACCCTGGCTGACATGAATAATCATTTGCAGGACACCTTTTCGGGCATTCGCCTCGTCAAATCGTTTGCCATGGAAGGCCATGAAGAGGAGCAATTTTCCAGACGCAACGAATCAAACCGTAAGGCGAACATTCATGCTGCCAAAAACTTCTCGTTGTTTGGACCTCTCGTGAATTTTGTCAATTACCTAGGCATGGCCATCGTGATTGTCGTTGGCGCCTGGCAAACGATCGGCGGGGAAATGACCGTCGGCATGATCGCCACCTTTATCGTGTATGTGCGTCTTTTACAAAACCCCATCAGACGGGTGAGTCGCTTGATGAACACGATTCAACAGGCGGCGGCAGCCTATGACCGGATTATGGCGGTCCTGGAGACGAAACCGGTCATACAGGATCCCGCCCACGCTAAACCGTTAGACATTCGCCACGGGGATATTCATTTTCATCATGTCTCTTTCGCTTATGAAGATAACCTTGTGCTCAAAGAGGTCGATGCCCACTTTCATGCCGGAAAAACAACCGCAATCGTCGGTCCTTCGGGTTCGGGAAAAACTACCCTTACGCAGCTGATCAGTCGGTTTTACGATCCTACAGACGGTCACATTACTATAGATGGCACGCGCATTGACGAGGTCACGCTTTCGTCTCTGCGCTCGCAAATCGGTGTCGTCAGCCAGGATGTCGTCCTGTTCAATGGCACGATTTATGACAACATTGCCTACGGCCAGACACAAGCCAGTTTTGACGACATCAGGCAAGCCGCGCGCGTGGCTTACGCGGATAGTTTTATCGAAGAGCTGGCGGATGGATATGAAGCCACTGTCGGCGAACGGGGCGTGAAGCTCTCCGGGGGGCAGAAACAGCGGATCTCCATTGCCCGCGCCCTGCTAAAAGACCCGAGCATCATTTTGCTCGATGAAGCCACCTCTGCCCTTGATACCGAAGCGGAAAAGACGATTCAGGCTGGCCTGGCGGAATTGCTTCAGGATCGCACAACGCTTGTTATCGCCCACCGTCTTTCAACGATCCAAAATGCCGATCACATTATCGTCCTTGATGAAGGGCGTATGATCGAACAAGGAACGCATAGGGAATTGCTGGAAAAAAACGGCCATTATCGACGTCTGTATCAGTCGCAGTTTCAGCAGCAAGTGTTTAGCTGAACATCGAGATCAACGATTTTGACATGTATTTGCCCTTTTAGGGACACAGATATGTTACAATACGGGGCAACGTCTGATTGATGGTTATCAATATAGGATTTTTTGCTATAAAGTGTTTTATTCACTTTCATTTATCCGTTATAATCACGTTAGGGAGGTGAGATACAGATGCCATTCGTCATTACTTCACCCTGTATAGGAGAAAAAAACGGATCTTGTGTAGAAGTATGTCCGGTTGATTGCATCGAAGAAGGTAAGGACATGTTCTACATTGATCCGGATATCTGTATAGATTGCGGTGCATGTGAGCCCGTATGTCCGGTGGAAGCTATTTATCCAGACGATGAAGTACCGGAAGAAGAAGCTCAATACATCGAAATAAACCGCGCTTTTTATGAAGGATAGTCAGATACTTTTTTCGGTACAGGTGCGGGCAACCTTACAGGTTGTCAGCATCTGCTTTTTTTCCCGGTGGATTTTTTTAGGGCTGGCGTGGTATAACAGTTAAAGTGAGGGGGATTCATACATATGGGGAAGGTTGATTTGCATAACCTCTGGCGCGGATTAATCATGGGGGGATTTGAAACGGTTCCCGGGGTCAGCAGCGGGACCATCGCCATCGTTCTCGGCATTTATGAACGTTTAATCGCCTCGATTAATGGATTGTCGACACGACAATGGAAAGATAGTCTCGCTTTTCTTGTGCCGCTTATAGCCGGCATTTTATTGGCTGTCTTTTCAAGCGCCCAGGCGATTAGTTGGCTTTTTGAAAATTACCCGAATCAACTTTCATTTTTTTTTCTCGGATTAATCATCGGGGTTGTGCCTTTTCTTTTGAAAAGTATTGATTATAAACGGTCCTTTTCAGGTATTCATTATTTTATCTTATTTATTTCCTTTGCCTTGATCGTTTGGTTTGGGTTTGTACAGAATCCCGGCGGACAAATGAGTATGCTTGATTCGCTCACTACCCAGAATTATATAGCCATCTTTTTTCTCGGCTGGGTCGCCAGTTCGGCCATGATTCTGCCGGGATTAAGCGGCTCCCTGATTTTACTGTTGTTCGGCTATTACAGGACGATTATTGATGCACTGGAAAACTTTCATTTCCCGATTTTGCTGACCCTGATCGCAGGCATCGGTATCGGTGTCCTGATTACAAGTAAAATCGTGCATTTCTTTTTGAAACAATTTCCGGTGGGGACATACGCGGTGGTCACCGGCATGGTATTAGGGTCTGTGTCGGTGATATTTCAGGGGATACCTGCCGGCGTTAGTGGACTATTGGCTTCATTGATCGCCTTTATCCTGGGCTTTTCTGTTGCCTTTTTTCTCGGAAGAGTCGAACACAAGCAATGAGGTGACTTATGGACTATTTGATCTATCTGCTTATCGTATTCGTGGGAGCTGCGATCCCTCTTATCGAATATATGGTCGTTATTCCCATCGGTATTATTGTCGGGTTACCGACCATACCAATTATTATAATCGCCTTTCTCGGAAATTTAGCCACCGTGCTTCTGCTCATCTTACTCGTGGACAAGGTGCGCGAGCTCATAAGGAAAAGAAGAAGGGAAAAGGCTCCTGTTCCCGAGCCTGCTGAAGCTGCTGAAGAAGATAGTGTTGAGCACATGGAAACGGAAGCCGACGATACCGCCGAAACCTCCGCGTATGAAAAGTACTCAAGCAAACAAACCCAAAAAGCCTATAAATTATGGGACAAATATGGATTGCCAGGGCTCGCGATCCTTGGGACCGGCTTGCTCAGCAGCCATTTAACAGCCCTTATGGCTTGTACTTTTGGAGGCAACCGCGCCTACGTATCGATATGGATGATCATTAGTCTTGCCATTTGGTCGATCGTTACCGGTGTTGCGGTTCACCTGGGGATGGATGCGTTTTTTCGTTAGTTCAAATCTTAAATACAGCCACCGTTAACAAAATCCACCCGACGATAAAAGCTACGCCGCCGATCGGTGTAATCGCGCCGAGCCAGGTCATTCCGGTCAATGCCATCGTGTAAAGGCTCCCGGAAAAGACAATGATGCCGAAAAACATCAATCCTCCCGACCAACCGAGGAGGGCATTACCCCCAGCCAGCGCTGCTGTCAGCCCAGCAGCGATCATTCCCAACGCGTGAAACATATGATACTGGACGCCGGTTTGGTAGTTTTCCAGCATTCGCTCGCTGACCCTTCCTTCCAGGCCGTGGGCACCGAATGCGCCTATGGCTACCGCGAGCGCTGCCATTATGGTTCCGATGGCCAATATAATTCTTGCCATTTTATTTTCACCACACTTTCGCGAGCATGTTTTTTCGTTCTGCCCTACCACAATGATACGTTAAGGGTGCATACAGCAACGTTGAGGACCTAAAGGCTTACGATACAATACGTTAGGGCTTCATTAGCCAGGGTTGACGACCTTACGCCTTACGATACAACGCGTTAGGGCACCATTGGCCAACGTTGACGACCTAACGGCAGATGACACGATACGTTAGGACGTCATCTGCCATTATTGACACCCTAACGCGTTTTCATGATCAAAATTCCAGTAAATTCCTGCTGTTATTCGATCCTTCTTGCTCCTCCCGCGGGCGATGAATGGACACGGGGCCATCCGCATCCGCTGGTTCCGCTTTTACCGAAGTCTCACTGCCCTCTGCCAGCAACTCGCTGTATGCACGCAGCAGCCGCGCATGTTCCCGTATCTTTTCAGCTGAAGCCCCATCGGCAACCGTACGCTCAAGTTGCTCTGTTTCCCGCTTGATTTTCGCTATCAACGTTTCTGCAGAGACGTGCATCAAATCCCCCCTCATCGTTCCCCGGCTATTCGGTTAACTCGAGAAATTGTTCAATATCATCCACAATCGGACGCGTGGCTTCAAGCCAGAAGTCTTTTTTCGTAATATCTGCATTCAAGTGTTTCTCGGCCAATTTTTCAACGGGCATAGCCGCCGTATCTTTTAACAAAGAAATATAGGCCGCCTCAAAGTCATCCTGATCTTCCCGCAGGCGTTGGTAAACCCCTAAACTGAACAAATACCCGAACGTATAAGGAAAATTATAAAACGGCGTTTGCGTGATAAAAAAATGCAGTTTCGACGCCCAAAAGTGGGGATCATATTCATCCAACTCTTCACGATACGCTTCTTTTTGAGCCTCTACCATGAGCGCTTTCAAGTCATCCGCGCTTAACCACCCCTGTTTTCGCTGTTCATAAAAACGTTTTTCAAATAAAAACCGGGCGTGGATATTCATGAAAAAGGCACAACTGCGATTGATTTTTGTATCGAGGAGCTTGATTTTTTCTTCTCTGGTTTCGGCCTCCTGAACGGCGGCCTCAGCAATGATTTGCTCGGCGAAGGTTGAAGCGGTTTCGGCGACATTCATCGCGTATTTCGTCGTAAAGTGCGGCAACTCCTCCATCGCGTGTTGATGAAAAGCATGACCCAGCTCGTGTGCCAATGTCTGTACACTGCCCGGCGACCCGTCATACGTCATAAAAATACGACTCTCGCCGGAGACGGGAAAGGATGTACAAAAGCCGCCCGGGCCTTTGTTGTCACGGTCTTCGGCTTCGATCCATTGTTTGTCAAATGCTTTCCGGGCAAAATCAGCCATGGCCGGACTGACGTTGCGAAAACGTGTTTCGATCTCGTTCGCAGCTTCATCATATGGAATCTCTTCGCTTCCGACGTCTGTCTCTATCGGCGCCGAAATATCATGCATGTTTAACGACTCAATGCCGAGCCAGGCTTTTTTACGGCGGATAAAATCAACAATCGTCGGTTTCACCTCTTCAATCGCGCTCCACATGGCGTCCAGCGTTTCTTTTTGCATACGGTTAATCATCAATGGTTCTTTCAAAGGATCCTCCCAACCCCTTTGTTCATAAAGGCCGAGACGGAAACCCGCTAAATGATTGATCGTTTCGGCGAATAAATCTTCATGCTCTTCCCATTTGTCAGCGAGGGCTCGCGACCACTTTTCCCGTATTGCACGATCGCTACTCCCCGTTTTATTATTCGCCTGGCCGACAGAAAGTGTTTCCCCATCTACGGTTACACGCATTTGCGCCACCAGCGTACTGTACATGTCGTTCCAACCGTGATAGCCATCCTGGCCTAATGCCTCGGCAAGTTGTTCCTGTTCCGGTTTCATCTTTTTCTTGATTCGTTCCCGGCGTTCGGTAAGCGGAAAGGAACGCTTCGCCATGTCCGGACGTGCCAAAAGCTTCTGCCAGTCTTTGTCCGATATATGTAAAAGATGAGCTTGCAATTGTGTGCGCAATGGCTTAAGATCTGCCTTCCACTGTTTTGCCCTTTGATCCTTCACATTGGCACTGACAAGACATGTGGTAAAGGCAAATGCTTCCTGCAGCTTTGCCATCAGCTTCTCCAATTCAAGAAAGTGGTCTGCAAACGTCTCGACATCCCCTTTTGCGAGCGATTCCACTCGTTGCTGCAAACCCTTAATATCCGTTTCCAACTGTTCAACAAAAGATGTGAACTCCGAAGAATCTACGCTTCCTCCGTCAAAAATGGACGATAAATCCCACTGTAGTTTTGACATCTCTACACCATCCCATATAAAAAATTCACCGATAAAAAGGACCTTCCCATAAGGTCCTATTCCCGGTTAAAGTGTCAACGTGGTTGCACTCGCTCATATCCATAAGGTTCGATTTTGGGGAAATTTTCATTATCCACGATCCAATAGCTGCCTTCATTATCCTTGACGATCACTTCATCTTGTTGCAATGCCTCCCGAGCGCGATCAACATCTTCGTATCGCTCTGCCGGGATTTGCATATCATCGATTTTAATCATCGTTTCACCTCCGGACATATGGTGTATTTAGGTTTTCCCGTAATCGGAAAACGATAAACAGGCTAAATGAACGTTTTTACATATCCATTTGTGGGTATCATTCTGATAGGAACCATCACCCTAGAAGGAGTTGTCAATCATGAGCTCAGATTCAGGTCTTTTCCGAATGAACGTGAAAAAAGCCAACGGAGAAGAGATAAGTCTCGGTGACTACCAGGGAAACGTATTGCTGATCGTGAATGTTGCCTCCGAGTGCGGATTCACGCCTCAATATGAACAACTGGAAGACATCTACGAAGAATATCGGGACCGGGGGTTTGAAGTCCTCGCTTTTCCGTCCAACGATTTCGGCGGGCAAGAGCCCGGGAGCAATGAAGACATCGCGGCGTTTTGCGAAGAAAATTATGGTGTCGAGTTCGAAGTGTTTGACAAGGTTCATGCACGCGGGCAGGCTCAGCATCCCCTCTACCAATGGTTGCTCGACAAGTCAAACCCCGGCGGCCAAATCGACTGGAATTTTGAGAAGTTCATTATCTCCAGAAACGGCGAAATCCTCGGCAGTTTTAAAAGCGCCACCCGCCCGGATGACCCACAGATCAAGCAAATGATCGAACGGGGCCTCGAACAGGAATGAAGGCGTTAGCCTTCTTCTACCCCGCTCGCACACCATTGAATCGTCTCTCGGCCGGACCGTTCCAGAAACGCGTTGGTTTTGGAAAACGGTCGGCTGCCAAAAAAGCCATTATGAGCAGCTAAAGGACTCGGATGAGGAGATCGCAAAACGGCATGCTGACTTTCGATGAAGGTCACTTTTTTTTGGGCATGCCGCCCCCATAGAATAAAAACGACCGGATCTGTTTTTGCGCTCACGCATTTAATCACTTGATCCGTAAACGTTTCCCAGCCTTTGCCTTGATGGGAAGCCGCTTCATGGGCTCGAACGGTCAAAACCGTGTTCAAAAGCAATACCCCTTGTCGGGCCCACCCGCGCAAATCCCCGTTTTCCGGCATTTCACACCCTATATCGCTGACCAGTTCCTGGAATATGTTCCGAAGGGACGGAGGAAGTTTCACCCCCGGCTGCACGGAAAAGCTTAAACCATGTGCTTGCATCGGTCCGTGATAAGGGTCCTGGCCCAGAATCACGACTTTCGTATTTTCATAGGATGTATAATGCAGCGCGTTAAAAATATCAAACATATCCGGATAAATCGATTTTTCCGCGTACTCTTTTTTTAAAAAGGCGCGAAGTTGTTGGTAATAATCTTTTGTAAACTCTTCATGCAAATGTTCGGACCAATCGTTGTCCAGAGGCACCTTCAATGTGTTCATTCCTCCTCCCCTTGTTTCACGTGAAACATGCCTGGTCTATTTATGATAAGGCGTGCCTTTTTGAATTTGCAGTGCTCGATAAATTTGTTCTACAACCATTAAGCGCATGAGCTGATGAGGAAAAGTGAGCGTTGAAAATGACCAACGTAAATCGGCTTGCTGTAAAACGTCATCGCTGAGACCAAGTGAACCGCCGATGATAAACGTAAGATGGCTTCGTCCGTGCAAGGCAAGTTGATCGATATGAGACGCCATTTCTTCCGAGCTGAACATTTTGCCTTTACGATCCAGGGCAATGACATACGATTGCGGCTTTACATGTTGCCATAGGCGTTCTCCTTCTTTTTTCATCACCTGCTGCGCTTCTTTCTCGCTGAAACGTTCCGGCGCACGTTCATCTGCAACCTCGGTCATCGAGAATTTCACGTCTTTTTTCAGACGCTTTTCATATTCCTCGATGCCTGCCAGTAAGTATTTTTCCTTGCATTTCCCAACGACGAGCAACTGAATGTTCATCCTGCCAGACCCCTTATCCACAAAAGTTATCCACATATTAACAAAAACCTGTTGGTTTTTCTTCTGTTTCCTGTGAATCTTCGGCTTATATGTTACCTTGCGTGTGGACAGAAACGTGCAAAGGAATCCCCAAAACCTTGAGGACTCCTTTATCAGCTGCCCTTAAATACTGTCTTGTTGTTCTTCGAGTTCGATCGTTGTTTCCTGTAATTCACCATCGCGATAGAAAGATATCGTGACTTCATCGCCTACGGAGAGTTCCGTATAGAGATACATACGCAGATCGTGGGCAAACTCGATCTCTTGTTCATCCATGGCCACGATCACATCATATTCCTGTAGGCCGCCGTTATCAGCCGAAGAGCCTTGAATCACGTTCGTAATAAAGACACCTGCGGTGACATCCTCCGGTAAATTAAGCGTTTCCTGCCAATGATAACTTGGAATATCACTGATGGAGCCCATCTCGACCCCTAACTCAGGCCGCTGCACTTCACCCACGTTCTCGATATCTTCAATGACAGGCAGGGCAATGGATGATGGAATCGCGAAACCCATCCCTTCTCCCTGGGCGATTTCCATGGAATTAATGCCGACGACTTCACCTTGAGCGTTCAGCAACGGGCCGCCGCTATTGCCCTGGTTAATCGCAGCATCTGTCTGAATGACTTCCGAATTCCAGTCAATCTGGCCATCGCCTGTCAGGTCAACCGGAATGGAACGGTCTACCCCACTAACAATGCCTTGCGTAACGGTACGAGCAAACGTCGGCCCCAAAGGATTCCCGATCGCGATCGCCGGCTCCCCGGGCGTCAGATTATCCGAATCGCCAAAGTCGGCGACGGTATCAATGTCATCCTCAACATCCTCGGTAGAAATACTTAATACAGCGAGATCCGTCCATATGTCCTCGCCGACAATTTCAGCTTCCACGCGCTGGCCTTCGCTCAAACTGACTTCCACTTGATCGGATTCCCGTATCACGTGCTCATTCGTCACGATAAAAGCCTGGCCATCTGCCACATTGTAAATCACCCCGGAACCGGTGCCGGCCTCGATGCCTTCGCCTTCACCGCCAGGTTCTCCCTGGGGACCGCCGCCGCCACCCCAAAAGTTTTCTTCCTGCATATTAAAGACGCCGACAACGGCATCAGAAACGCCTTCCACGGCTTCTGTAACATCCGTGTTAATATCAAAGTCTACCTGCTCCGTATCACCGGCAAAGTAATCGTCATTTGTAGAACCTTCTTCAGCAGAGTCTTGAGCCCCCGGGTCTGCTGCGTCATCGGTTTGCATGAGAGCAACGGACGCGCCCACGACAAGCGCGCCAAGGATGGCCCCGACAAAACCGGATAGCCCCATGCCACGGCGACGTTTTTGATTCTCTTTGCTTTTATTGTCCACGTGATCGTCATAGTAGCCCATCTACTCCCTCCACCTTTCTTTTTCTGTTTCTCTAATGAAATTAAAGAAAACTTGGCTTATCGCCAAGCCTGGCGAAAGCCTTAGTTGCACTTATCTGCAGAAAAAAACTGTCGTTTCCAGTTATATTAGCACCTATTTTAATCTACCCGAAATGAACGATTTTCACTCATAATTTCACATTAATTTCTGGATGGGTGTCGGCATATAGGGGTCTGTGTCACGAATTTGTACGCCGTTTGTCGTACAATCAAATTCATATGTTCCCAACGTTTGTTCAACGGTCATTCTTGCCAGTTGCTTCAAATTATTATCCTGGCTCAAGTGGGCCAGATAAACGTACCTTGTCCGATCCCCGATGATCGATGTTAAGGCTTTCGCCGCGTCATCATTTGATACGTGCCCGGTATCTCCGAGAATTCTGCGTTTAACATTCCAGGGGTACCGCCCCATTCTCAGCATATTCATGTCGTGGTTCGCTTCGAAGATAAGGGCATCGGCATCCGCGAGTACCCCCTTGATATGCTGACTGACATAACCCATGTCGGTGGCCAGGGCTATTTTTTTATTTTCATGATGGAAGACAAAAAACATCGGGTCGACAGCGTCGTGCGATACTGCGAAAGTCTCTACATCCAGATCGGAAAAAGGATAAACACCTCCCGTTTCGATATGAAAGCATTGGGAGGTGTCGACAGGCCCGAGATCTTCAGCCATCCGCTTCCAGGTTTTTTCATTCGCATAGACCGGGATTTGGTATTTGCGGGCCAGGACACCGACCCCTTTGACATGATCGCTATGTTCATGGGTTACAAGCACGCCGTCAATATCGGCAATCGAACGATCGATCTGCGCAAACATTTTCTCTATTTTTTTGCCGGTGAGTCCGGCGTCGATTAAAAGCCGGGTCTTACTCGTCTCCACATACATGGCGTTTCCCGTGCTGCCACTGGCTAAAACACTAAAGGCCATCCCCATACCGATTCCTCCTACGGCTCTTGTATTCTCACTTCCCCTTCAACGGCCGAAACGAGATAGACATCCGGAAGCTGCTCTTCGTTCTCATACTGTTCACGGACGACAATCCGATAGTAAGGAGAAAACATAACCTCATCACTCGCGAATTCTTCAGACAACGCGCTGTAATACACATGGTCAACGTTTACCACCGTTGAATTGTTCGTCATTTCGTTTTCCTCAATCAAGATGTCAATCGCTTCCATTGCGGAGTCCGTTGGCTGTTCTGCCATGTTTTCCGTGTAAATCAATTGTTGGGAAAAGGACTCAATCTCTCCGTTTTCATTTTCATAAAGGGAAAGATGGGTATTCCCCGGAGCGATAAGGGTTCTCCCTTCATGATGGTAGTAGTAATTCACTTGCGATTCATCTCTGTTGGCGAAGCGATACTCTTCGCCTTCATACACGTAGTTATCGATGAAATCCCGCCGTTCGGCCCAGGCATTATCCTCCTCGATATCGTAAGGTTCCTCCAGCCAAACCGTGATTTCTCCTTCCTCAAATTCCGCATCGCTGAATACATCCTGTTCCTCATAGATGTCGAATTCAGCAGGAAGGTCATCAAGTATGCTGCTACGAACGACAGACAGAGACTCGTCGTCATCAGGAAGGTCGGTATCAATCTCGATATTCTGGCGGTCAATGTGCTCCTGTAAGCTTTCTCCGGTCTCCTCGTTCATCGCGTGATTTTCCATATTATCCATCAGTTGAAAGATCAGGAACGTGTTCAACAGCAAAAAAGTGAAAATAAAAATCGTCTTTGTTCTATTCCAGTCCATTTATCTCTTCCTCCCGATCATCAGCATCCAATCGATACCAACTGTCATCACTTCTTGCATACCAATGGGGAGTAATCTCAACAAAAGTGTCGACTCTTTCCATATCATAGCCGATCCGTATATCCTGGATATCACTCATCTGCAGATGATCGTTTTCATCAACGGCCGCCAGTACGGTTTCACCATCAGGAAGTTCTTCCGTATTCTCGTCGTAAGGTTCCTGATCGTTAAAACTAAAAGCAGGCCGATCATATCCGGAGATCTCACTATTTTCCTGCACGACGTCGATCGAGGCATAGTCATGGGGAGAGGATCCCGTATCCAACACAGGCAGACCCTCCACCATCATTCGGAATTGAGCGAATTCGCTTTCTCCGGATACATTCCAATCATAAAGCTGATAGCTATTTGTAAACCCGCCGTGCGCATTAACGAATTCATAAGCAGAGCGAATAATATCATCGTCACTATTTGCGGACGTCTGATTTTGCGGGTAATCATACTCAATGAAATTACCGAGGCTACTGACTCTCATTTGTCGATCACTGGAGTAATAGAGCTCTTCTTCTCCGACGGTTTCCTCTTCCGCATTGAGCAAAGATTCCGGATCCCCAAATAAATAGGGAAGAAGCATTTCTTCATTAATATCAATGGATCTGTACTGAAGGGAAGGATATGTGACAGACTCAGAGGGCAAATACACCGGTTTTTGTAAAGGCCCGTCGTAGTCTCCGACATGTTCTTCAACGGCATAATAGACACTACTGTCGTCCATATGGTCCATGTACTCCTGAAACTGGACCGTTGCCATATCTACATAACCTTCCAGCACCTGCTGCTCTTCAAAAGAAACGAACTGAACACGCACATTTTCTCCTTCTTCTGCGATCAGCACCCGTTCAAATGTAAACGTATCTTCATACTCCTCGAGGAGGACTTCATCATCTTCCAGAAAGTCATCGATCAGCTGCAAGGGAATCTCCGTCGGCAAAATAAGCTCTATTTTATCCTCTTGACCTTCATAAATCTGCTCTTGATCAATATCTTCAAGCATTTCGAAATCACCCCATGAAGAGGAAAGAAGGTCTTCCATAACCTCATCGATAAAATCTTCATCGTCAGCGGTACTCATCCAGGGTTCATTGTTGCGATGAAAGGTCATAGCCACCGGAGCGATAACCTCGTTCATTTCCACTTGATCAGCGAGAGGCTCACTCTCTTCCACACTTTCATCCTCCAGGGCCTCTAAATCAGGCTGGTAAGTCCATACTTGCCAGGTGAGAATGAGACTGGAGATAATCAATATCGACAGAATCACTGATTTGATTTGTTCAATCACTGCTCTCACCTACCTCCGGATAGGAATTGTAGGGCAAGGATAGCGTGATTCTCGTCCCTTGCCCGGAGGCCCCGGACGCCCAGATCGAGCCGCCGTGAGCTTCAACCAACTCTTTCGCGATGGCAAGCCCGAGCCCGGTGCCGCCCAGGCTCCTGGCACGAGCCTTGTCCAGGCGATAGAAGCGCTCAAAGATTTTGTGCTCATCCTTTTTGGGAATGCCCTGTCCTTCATCCTCGATATAAACGAGAGCCTTTTCCCCTGTTAGATCGGCTCCGACTGTAATCGTGCCGCCCTCAGGGGAGAACTTAAGCGCATTGGAAATGATGTTATCAAGGACTTGTGTCATTTTGTCACTGTCAATATTCACCTGTAAAGGCATTTGTATAAAATCTCTAACCAAAGTCATATTCCGGTCCCTGGTCAACATTTCGAATCGATCAACGACATCGTGCAACCAGCTCACCAAATCATACTCGAGCGTTTGAATGGAATGAC
Source organism: Natribacillus halophilus (assembly GCF_900100185.1). Classification (GTDB taxonomy): domain Bacteria; phylum Bacillota; class Bacilli; order Bacillales; family Marinococcaceae; genus Natribacillus; species Natribacillus halophilus. The sequence continues at coordinate 387,269 of NZ_FNEN01000002.1, forward strand.
CCTGCACATCCATCCTGGAAAGTTGTAATAGGTCATTAACGAGTCGAATCATTCGATCCGTCTCTACTTGTATGACGCCCAGAAAACGGGGAGCAAGATTTTCATCCGCCATGGCACCTTCTTCCAATGCTTCCATATAACTTTTCAACGTTGTTAACGGCGTCCGCAACTCATGGGAAACATTGGCCACGAATTCCCGTCTGTCTCGATCCAACTTTTCCTGTTCGGTAATATCATGGAGCACGCTGATCAATCCGGTGATCGCCCCGTTTTTGTTTCGAATTTCCGAAAAACTGGCTTCCAATACGAAATCCTCGCCTTCATCACTGAAATCAAGGACGACCGGTTCCGAATAATCGTAGAGATCGCTCGGCGAAAGCCGTTCGGATAGGTGCAGGATTTCGGGAAGCGGTTTTCCTTTCGCTTCTTCGCTGTTCAATGACAACAAAATCTCGGCTCGTTTGTTGAGAAGGATGATATGGCCGAGTTCATTGGTCGCGATGACGCCATCTGTCATATTGGAAAGAACAGAACTGAGTTTTCGACGTTCACCTTCTGTCGTTGCATTTGCTTCTTTCAGATTCATCGCTAACGTATTAAAGGAGGAAGCAAGCTCACCGATCTCATCATTCCCGTAAACCCGGACGCGACGACTATAGTCCCCTTCACTCATGACCGCCGACTGTTTCTGCATATCCTTAATGGGCCGGGTAACCGTTCTGGACAAAAGAATGCCGAGCGCAGCTGTTATAGCCAGCGCTACGCCTCCACTCGTCATAAGAATGTTATTAATTTGGGCTACTTCGCCGTACATATCTTCCATGGAAGCTTCCAAATGAATGGCGCCGATAACCTGATCATCGTTGTCATGCAATGGTTCCGTGATGACGCGGATCCGATGACCGGTATCGGAGTCCAACATGATTTCATTCGTATCTTCATCGAGCAATGCCTGGGAGACGCGTATTTCCGTATTGAGCAAGCCATCATTTTGCGTGCCGGGTTGGTTGTGGGCCAAGATATTCTGTTGGCTATCCACGACTTGAATCGTCGTGCCCGTCCCGCTTACCTCGTTTACGGCATAACGGGAGAATAGATCGTTAAGCTCTTCGCTGATATCCGTCTCATTCTCATCATCTCCATCGGCCTGCATCAACACTTGCTCCGTATTGTATGAAAGCAAGCTCATCTGATCTTCAAGGGCTTCCCGATGATTTTCAACAAACTGCTCCTCGAGGCGATCCATAAAGAATACGCCGATCACTTGCAGCGCGATAAACAAGAGCATGACATATATAAAGATGAGCTTAAATTGAAAAGATTTGAAGAAACCCTTTAATTTCTCCATGGGCGATTACTCCTGTTCGGGATGTCGTAAATAATAGCCTACGCCTCTCCTCGTCACAATCCAGGCCGGATAACTCGGGTTATCTTCCACCTTCTCCCGCAACCGACGTATCGTTACGTCAACGGTTCGTACATCGCCAAAATAATCATATCCCCAGACGGCTTGCAAAAGGTGTTCCCTGGACATCACTTGTCCAATATGACGTCCTAAATAATGAATGAGCTCAAATTCCCGATGCGTCAATTCAATCGGGTCCCCACGCTTACGAACGAGATAGGCCTCAGGGTCAATCGTTAAATCGCCGATGTGTTTAATGTCCGTGTTTTGTCGTTCGGTTTCGGGTACGACCTGTAGCCTGCGGATATTTGCCTTTACGCGCGCCAGCAGTTCACGGGTGCTGAACGGTTTCGTGACATAGTCATCGGCTCCGAGTTCAAGGCCGAGCACTTTGTCGATCTCCGAGTCTTTCGCCGTAAGCATGATAATCGGCATATCATATTTTTTGCGAACTTCACGACAAACTTCCATGCCGTCTTTATTCGGCAGCATAATATCCAGTAAAATGAGGTCAGGAACAAATTCATGGACTTTTTCCAGCGCTTCTGTGCCATCATATGCCACTTCTATTTTAAAGCCCTCTTTTTGCAGGGAAAACTCAAGAATATCAGCGATCGGTTGTTCGTCATCAACAACGAGTATTTTTTCATTCATGTTCTACTCTCCCCATTTCTGCTTTATTCTCGTTTATTGTAACATAGTGGCACAAGAAATGATTTATCACTACAAAAAACCCCGGATCACTCCGGGGCGTCATTTATAAAGTGGTGGCTCGAGGCGGAATCGAACCGCCGACACGTAGATTTTCAGTCTACTGCTCTACCGACTGAGCTATCGAGCCAATATGTAAATGGCGGGCCTGACGGGAATCGAACCCGCGATCTCCTGCGTGACAGGCAGGCATGTTAACCGCTACACCACAGGCCCGTGAAAGTGGTGAGCCATGGAGGATTCGAACCTCCGACCCTCTGATTAAAAGTCAGATGCTCTGCCAACTGAGCTAATGGCTCATAACACCTAAAGACAAAACTTATCTTAGCATGTACAGGCTTTAAATGCAATGGGGCATGAAAGCTTGATCGTTAGAAAATCCTATTCAACAGCAACCCAATGACGAGGAGGATAACGATGTTCAAAAGAACCTTACACCGGCCTTTCCCGCTCCCTGATGAGCCCTGGTTAATGACGCAGACATGGAAAGAGGTATTATTCGCCCATTGGCCCGTTTCTCCGGAATATCTGCAAACTAAAATTCCGGATCCCCTGGAGATTGATACTTTTGATCGGCAAGCCTGGATCGGGATTATCCCGTTTGACCTCGTGCAATTACGGGCTCATTTTCTGCCACCCGTGCCCTTTGCTCATTCGTTTCCCGAAATTAATGTTAGAACGTACGTCACCTTTAATGGCCAACCGGGGGTCTATTTTTTCAGCCTGAGTGCTGCTCATCGCCCCGCGGTCTTTGCGGCACGCACATTTTTCCACCTTCCTTATGATTATGCCGATATAAAGGTGAAAAAGAATAAAGAAACCACCGATTATCGCAGCGTACGAGAAGATAATGGTTTTGAAGCTACTTATCAACCGGCTTCACCCATTTATACAGCCGGAAAGCAAACGCTGGATCACTGGCTTACGGAACGCTATCGTTTGTACACAACCCATAAAAACAAGTTATACGCTCTCGATATCCATCACGTCCCCTGGCCGCTGCAACAAGCCGAAGCCAATATTCACGTAAATACCATCGCCGCCGGCCAGGGGCTGTCCTTACCCGATACAAAACCGTTGCTCCATTATGCCAGAAAGCAAAAAGTGTTCTTCTGGCCTCTGCACCGTTGCACCTGATATGCTGATAGTGACCTTTTGACGATAGGAGCCTTAACACAAATGATACGACAAGCGAGCAATGAAGACATAGAAGCAATAATGGCCATCGCATCCAAAGCTGTCCAGGTGATGAACGCGGAGGGAAGCGATCAATGGAACGAGTCGTATCCAACAGTGGAGCATTTTTTGCAGGACATCGAGGAGCACACATTGTTCGTAATGGAAAACGACCAGCGTACGGTCGGTTTTATCACGATTGACCAGGATATACCTCAGCGCTTTGAACATCTATCATGGAGCTATCCTGATCATGAAGCCGGAACGTTTCACCGGCTTGCCGTCGATCCGGCTGTTCGCAATATCGGCGTGGCCGCAGAGCTTATCCGTTTTGCCGAAGCTAAATGTCAGGATGAAGGCTTAAAAGCGATGAAAATTGATACGTACGCCCTTAACAAAAAAGCGCGCCATCTATTCGAACGTCTCGGTTACAACCTCGTCGGATATTCGCGTGGAGGGACCGACAGAACGCAACCGTTTTATTATTATGAGAAAGTATTAACCGATGAGGAGGCAGGATAACATGGAACGTTCAGAACGTATCAGAAACGCCTTGCACAATCGCACGGTTCCATTGCCCGATGGCACTTTACTTCCCAGCATTGGGCAAGGCACATGGAAAATGGGAGAGCACCCCGACAAAAAGGCTGATGAAATCAAAGCCTTGCAGATCGGCCTTGATTTAGGGATGAATGTCATTGACACAGCGGAAATGTATGGAGATGGACAGTCTGAACGAGTCATCGGCGAGGCCCTCCACCAACGCAGGGATGAAGCTTTTCTCGTCTCGAAAGTGTATCCCCACAATGCAGGTTCAGGAAACATCCGCACGGCTTGTGAAAACAGTTTGCGTCGCTTGAGAACTGATTATCTGGACATGTACCTTTTGCACTGGCGAGGATTTTCAGGGTCCCTTGAGGACACCGTCGAGGGATTGGAAGCTCTCCGCGAGGAAGGCAAAATTTCAAGGTGGGGGGTATCCAACTTTGACACTCCGGATATGAAAGAACTGCTGGAGATCAAAAATGGCAGTCATTGTGCCACGAATCAAGTGTTGTATCATTTAGGATCACGGGGCATTGATTATGATTTACGCCCATGGCACCGGGAACAGCAGATGCCGATGATGGCCTACAGCCCGCTTGGACAGGGCGGTTCACTCATCAGCCAACTGACGAACAACCTGACCATTAAGGAAATAGCTGAAAAGCATGAGGCAAAACCACTGCAAATCGCACTGGCATGGACGATTCGGACCAATGACGTCATCGCCATACCGAAAGGGACGAGCCCCACTCATGTGATTGAAAATGCCGAAGCCGCCACGATCGAGTTGTCAGCGGCTGACCTGGAAAAGATCGACGAGGTTTTCCCAAAACCGGAGCAAAAAATGCCCCTGGATATCATTTAAAAGAACGACCCCGGCATGCTTGCAAGCACCGGGGTCGTGCACTTTATAGTTTAAGGGAAATATATTTCGTCTCCAGAAACTCATCCATTCCCTGGTGACCGCCCTCACGGCCGATACCGCTTTCTTTCCAGCCACCGAAGGGGGCTTGCGCCGTGGAAGGGCCGCCGTCGTTTAAGCCGACGATGCCGTATTCGAGTTGTTCGCTCAAGCGGATCGCTTTGGATACATCGCTCGTAAACAGATACGAAGCCAGGCCATAGATCGTATTGTTCGCCCGTTCAATGGCTTCCTCCTCGGTTTTAAACGTGGAGATCGGGGCGAGAGGGCCGAACGTTTCTTCATTCATACAGGCCATGTCCTCGGTTATCCCATTCATCACTGTGGGGGTGAGGAATAGACCGTCGGACTTTTTACCACCGGTAACGACTTTTGCGCCTTGCTTCTCGGCATCTTCAATATGCGAAAGCACCTTGTCGACCGCATCCCCATCGATCATCGGACCGATATCGGTGGCTTCGTCCAGTCCGTTTCCGACATTTAGATCTTCAACCGCTTTTTTGAATTTGCTCGTAAATGTTTCTTCAATGGACTCGGCAACATAAATACGGTTCGCGCAGACACACGTTTGCCCGCCGTTGCGGAATTTGGATGTGACCGCCTGTTCAACCGCGTTATCGATGTCCGCGTCTTCAAGCACGATTAAAGGCGCATGGCCGCCGAGTTCAAGGGAAATTTTCTTCATCGTTTCGGCAGCACCGCTCATCAATGTTTTTCCGACTTCTGTGGAGCCGGTGAAGGTGAGCTTACGCACGCGTTTGTCTTTTTGCCAAGCCTCGGAAATTTCGCTGGCTGAACCGGTCACAACATTGATGACACCTTCGGGGATGCCTGCCTCACCCGCCAATTCCGCAAGTTTGAGGGCTGTGAGCGGCGTTTGTCCGGCAGGCTTGATGACGGCTGTACATCCGACCGCGAGTGCCGGCGCTATTTTTCGCGTGATCATGGCTGCCGGAAAGTTCCACGGGGTGATGGCGGCGACGACACCGACAGGTTGCTGTGTGACAAACAAGCGCTTGTCCGGTGCTGAAGCCGGGATTGTCTCCCCGTAGGCACGTTTTCCTTCTTCCGCGTACCATTTGATAAATGAATTCGCGTAACTAATCTCTCCGCGCGCTTCCTTAATTGATTTCCCCTGTTCTTTTGTCATCGTGCGCGCGAGTTCCTCATGGTTCTCGCCGATCAGCTGAAACCATTTCTCCAGTTTGTCGCTTCGATCCTGCGCCGTAAGTTTAGACCAACCCGGAAATGCTTCATATGCCGCGTTAGCCGCTTTCTCTGCCTCATTTTTGCTCCCTTTCGGAACGGTATCAAGAACGTCTCCCGTTGCAGGATTGGTCACATCGGTTTGTTCAAGGCTCTCGCCTGTCCATTGGCCATTGATAAGTAATTGCATCGTCGTGCGTCTCCTCCTTTTGCTTTTTCTTATCTATCCCCAAATGAGCAAAAGTTGAAACATCGGCCGCAAATGATGGCAGAGGGCAGGGCGAGAGCCGCGCACCCCAAATGGACCATTCCGTCATTTTAAGGGGCGCTGGAACTGCCAGCGCCCCCCATTTGGATCATTCTTGCATTTTGGGGGGCGCAGCAAGCGCCAGCACCCCCCATTTTGATCACTTTTTCATTTTAAGGGTCGCGGGAGTGCGTTCTTGCTTGAGCCCGGTGGGACCGGGTCATTTACCCCAACCTGCACTAGCTCTTCACCTATACACCCCACACCCCGCGCACTTCGTTCGTTTGCGCGCGGTCGGGTCCGACGGAGAAAATGGATAAAGGGATATTCGTAAGCTGGGCGACGCGCTCTGCGTAATGGCGGGCGCGCGGCGGGAGATCACCGAGACTCCGCGCGTTGGTAATATCTTCGCTCCATCCCGGCATTTCCTCGTAGATCGGTGTGCACTCTGCCAGCACGTTCAAACTCGCCGGGAACTCTTCGAGACGTTCGCCCCTGTATTCGTAAGCGACACAAATTCTCACCGTCTCCAGCCCCGATAGGACATCGAGACAATTCAGGGACAAGTCAGTGATTCCGCTTACCCGACGCGCATGCCGAACGACGACGGAATCAAACCAGCCGACGCGGCGGGGGCGTCCGGTCGTTGTCCCGTATTCATGGCCTCTTTCGCGAATCCATTCGCCCGTTTCATCGGTCAATTCGGTTGGAAACGGACCGTCGCCTACTCTCGTCGTATATGCCTTTGATACGCCGACAACGTGCTGGATTTTTGACGGACCGACCCCGGAGCCGATCGTGACACCACCGGCAATCGGGTTCGAAGACGTCACAAACGGGTATGTGCCTTGATCGATATCCAGCATCACACCTTGTGCCCCTTCGAACAGGACACGCCGCCCCTGGTCGATGGCATCATTCAAAACGACGGACGTGTCGCAGACATATTCGGCGAGACGTTGGCCGTAATCATAATATTCATCGAGAATATCATCCACCTGAAACCCTTCCGTTTCATAGATTTTTTCCAGTAGACGGTTTTTTTCACGCAGATTACGCGCGAGTTTGTCGGCGAATTCTCCTTTTTCCATAAGGTCGGCGATGCGAATGCCGACACGGGCGGCTTTATCCATATAGGCGGGCCCAATACCCTTTTTCGTCGTCCCGATCTTGCTCGCGCCCTTGCTTTCCTCTTCGACGATATCGAGTTTAATGTGATAGGGCAGAATGACGTGCGCCCGGTTGCTGATGCGCAAATTGCTCGTATCAATGCCGCGAGCCTGAAGCCCTTCCAGCTCTTCGACCAATGCCTTCGGGTCAATCACCATCCCGTTACCGATGACACAGATCTTTTGCTCAGAAAATATCCCGGAGGGCACGAGATGCAATTTGTACGTTTCACCGTCGAACTTGATCGTATGCCCCGCGTTATTGCCCCCTTGATAACGGGCAATCACTTCCGCGTTTTCCGATAGATAATCCGTGATCTTCCCTTTGCCTTCGTCCCCCCACTGTGTTCCTACGATAACGATGGATGGCAAAAGACTCACCTCTTCCCGTATGACTATTGTTCATGTTTTATCATAAAACCGGACTTTATTGTATCAAAATGAGTAAATGCCGTCAAAATTTCCGAACGGTTTCAACCATCGTCCACTCTTTCGTTCGTCATTATGCTCCGGGCGGCGCTACATTTTCGTCGTATTTGCGATCGAGGTTCACAAATTTGTTGTATTCCTTAATAAACGCAAGCTCGACGTTTCCTACGGGGCCGTTTCTTTGCTTGGAAATAATAATTTCAATGATGTTTTGATTTTCGGCTTCCTGATCGTAATAATCTTCCCTGTATAAAAAAGCAACGATATCCGCGTCTTGCTCAATGCTCCCGGACTCCCGCAAATCCGACATCATCGGGCGTTTATCCTGGCGTGACTCCACGCCCCTGGAAAGCTGCGACAGAGCAATGACCGGCACATTCAACTCGCGGGCGATCGCTTTAAGGTTACGTGAGATTTCCGACACTTCTTGTTGACGGCTTTCCGACCCCCGTCCCTGAATAAGTTGCAGGTAATCGATTAAAACCATGCCAAGCCCTTTCTCCTGCTGCAAACGCCGACACTTGGCACGGATATCCGCGACTTTAATCCCGGGAGAATCATCGATATAAACACCGGCACGCGAAAGTGTGCCCATCGCCATCGTCAGTTTTTCCCAATCTTCTTCCAGCAGTTGGCCCGTGCGCAGACGGGAACCGTCGATATTTCCTTCTGCGCAAAGCATGCGTTGTACGAGCTGTGACGCCCCCATTTCCAGGCTGAAGATCGCCACATTCTCATCGGTTTTCGTCGCGATATTTTGTGTGATATTGAGGGCAAAGGCTGTTTTTCCCATGGAAGGCCGGGCGGCAACGATGATTAAATCACTGTTCTGAAAACCCGCGGTCATGCGGTCCAGCTCCTGGAAACCACTGGCGACCCCCGTGAGGGCATCACTGCGACTCTGCAGCATTTCCAGGTTGTCATAGGTCTCCATGAGCACTTCCTTGATGGATTGAAACGCCCCCGGAGCTCGGCGGTTCGACACCTCCAGAATCTTTCGTTCCGCATCCCCGAGCACATCTTCCACTTCTTGTTCTTCCGTGTACCCTTCGGAAACGATAGACGTTGCCGCGCGGATGAGCCGACGTAATAGCGCTTTTTCCTCAATGATCCGTGCGTAATAACCGACATTGGCGGCCGTGGGAACAGCATTGGCGAGATCGGTGAGATAAGAGATTCCACCCGCTTCTTCCAGCCATTCATAATCCTGTAATTGCGAGGTGACCGTTACAAGATCAATAGGCTCTCCCTTTTCGGAAAGATCGCTCATGGTCCGGAAAATCCGTTGGTGGGCAGCCCGGTAAAAATCATCGGGCTTTAGACGATCAAGAGCGCTGGCAAGGGATTCGGCTTCAAGGAAAATCGCACCTAATACGGCTTGTTCAGCTGCTATATTTTGTGGCGGGGTCCTGTCCCCGGTCAATAAATCACTCAACACACAGCCTCCTTTCCCCACTCATGTCTAGTTTTGCGCTTTAACATGAACATCAACCGTAGCGATGATTTGCGGATGAATCTTGATCCCGACTTTTGTTACCCCAAGCGTACGGATGGGCTCTTTCAAATCGATTTTGCGCTTATCTATATCGAACCCTTTTTGTTTGAGCGCCTCTGTAATTTGCTTGGTAGATACCGCTCCGAAGAGACGGCCTGCTTCGCCTGCCTTCGCGGAAATCTCCACGGTCGTCTCTTCCAGTTCCATCTTTTTCAGCTGCGCATTTTCGAGCTCCTGTTGGGCTTTTCGTTCATCCTGTTCTTTTTTCTTTTCCAGTTGTTTGAGATTGCTTTTTGTGGCTTCGACAGCAAGGTCATTCTTAAATAGATAATTACGGGCATAACCTTCGGATACGTCTTTAACTTCGCCTTTTTTCCCTTTGCCTTTAACATCTTTTTGAAAAATGACTTTCAATCTGTACTTCCTCCTTCCAAATATTCATCGATGGCCGTTTGCAAACGGTTCTCAGCTTCCGATAAAGAAACCGTATCCAATTGGACAGCGGCATTGGTAAGATGACCGCCACCGCCTAATTTTTCCATAATGATCTGAACATTTACATCTCCCAACGAACGGGCGCTGATGCTGACACGTTGATCTTTCAGCTTTGAAATCACAAAAGATCCCTTGATACCGTTCATCGTGAGCAACGTATCCGCCGTCTGCGCGATGAGTACTTGATGGTAATATGCCTCATCTTCGTTACGCGCAATCGCCATGCCGTCATGATAGATATAGGCTTTCTCAATCAGTCGGGAGCGCTGTATATATTGATCAAGGTCTTCTTTTAACAGCAGTTGCACAGCTGTCGTGTCGGCGCCGTTGGCCTTAAGATAGGAGGCGGCATCAAAGGTGCGGGACCCGGTGCGGATACTGAAATTTTTCGTGTCCACCATCATCCCGGCGAGCATGGCGGTTGCTTCCAGGGCATCCATCGATACCCGCTTCGGCTGATACTCCAAAAGTTCCGTGACCAGCTCCGACGCCGAAGAGGCATAGGGTTCCATATAGACGAGGGCAGGGTCATCGATGAACTCCTCGCCCCGGCGGTGATGGTCGAGCACGACGACACGATGAACACGATTAAGCAGCTTCGGTTCAATCACGAGCGACGGTTTATGGGTGTCCACGACGACGAGGAGCGTTTGCCTTGTTAAATGCTCCAGAGATTCGCTTGGCGTTATAAATCGCGACCAGAGATATTCGTGTTGTTCCACTTCATCCATAAGCTTTTGCACATCCGGACTGACTTCATCGGGATCAACGACGATATAGGCATCTTTTTCATTCACTTCCGCGACTTTCAATACGCCAATGCCGGCGCCGATCGCGTCCATATCAGGGTTTTTGTGGCCCATGACGATCACCTGGTCACTTTCAAGCACGAAATCGCGAAGCGCGTGGGAAATGACACGGGCACGCACGCGGGTTCTTTTTTCGATCGCATTTGATTTGCCGCCGTAAAAACGGACTTGCCCGTTCCTTTCTTTAATAACCACCTGATCTCCGCCTCGTCCGAGGGCGAGGTCCAGGCTGGACTGGGCAAGTGCCCCGAGTTCTCGGGGGGTCTTTTCGCCACTGCCGATGCCGATGCTGAGTGTGAGCGCGACATTTTCCTTTGACGTCCGCTCGCGGATATCGTCGATGATTTGAAAACGATTCGTCTCAATATCGGTAAGGATTTGATAATCCAGCAGCGCGATAAACCGGTCATCAGCCACACTTCTTAAGAAGATATTATGCTCATTCGCCCATTGATTGAGCAGGGAAAGCACCCCTCCCCGCAGACGACTCGTCACCTGATCATCCAATCCCTGTGTCACGTCATCATAATTGTCCAACAAAATATGAGCGATAACCATTTGTTCCTGGTCGTATAATTCCTGTGTTTGAACCGTTTCCGTCATATCAAAAAAATATAAAAGCCGCTCTTCCGCCCGTTGATACACATAATACTCACGATCATTCATTTGCAGGTGATGTTCTGTCTGCTTGTTTTGAAGTAAGCCGGGCAAATCGCTGGAAAGGGCGGTAATGGATTTTCCCAAATATTCATCCGGTAGATAAGCATGCAGATATGGATTAACCCATTGAATGTGTTCGTTTTGATCATACAATAAAATACCGACAGGCAAATTTGTGACAGCCTTCTCTCCCGCACGATTGACACGATGGCTTAACGTTGAAATGTATTTTGCCAAATCCGCCTGCACTTGTTTGAGCACATAGTAGGCAAGCCACCCAAAACCGATGAGAATAGCAAACCCTACCAATGCCAGTTGCCATTGAAAGAAAGCAAGTATCGTGTTCATAACAACCGCTATGACGAAAACGAACACAATCGGATAATAATACCAATGCTTTTTTAAAAGATTGGGCATCTGTACAACCCCTACTTCTTTTCAGATTTGATCCGGTTTTTTAAATCAAGGCCGATATCCAATATCCCAAGAATTCGTACGAACACTTGGACGAGCGGAAGCATTAATCCCGGAAAAAGGATCAGGATTGGAAGCGCTCTTGTTATATTTCGCATATAGACAAACTGGAACATGACCGATGCACCCTGAATGATCATGGCAAATTCCAGTAATGGAAAAATATTGGATACAATCATATGCATCGTTGTACCCTGATCTTCGATGACCGCCAGGCTCATAATAATGCCGGCCAGGTAGAACCAAAGAAAAAACCTTGGCAGAGACCATTCACGCAGTGGCGGAAACCGATAAGCGCGAGAGGTGAACCTTCGCAAAAATTGATGGGAAATAACCTGTGTCAAAAAAGCATACCCAATGCCTGTCATAACCATAATTAATGGGGCCACTTGCGGGATTTGTCCGATATTATCGCGATACATATCCAGCTGTTCCTCATCTACTTCCTGATCAAGGGACGTTAATACTTGTTCAGCCGAATCAACCGAATCTTCCATCCCGCTTTGCAACGCTTCAAAAGGATGGATATCCAGAATCACAACCGAACCGACGAATAGAAGTACAAGTGTAAAAATGTAGCTGATACTGCCTGCGTAGAGGGTCTGAAAGGCTGAGCGTTTACGATAGTAACTGATCCCGACGACATAACCGCCGACGGCAAAAAGAAGCACGAGTGGAATGGCAAACGCCGAAGCAATTAATAAGCTGACAACAAAACTGACAGCAAGAACCATCGCTCCGGGCTTCGGCCCAAAACGGATCGTGTAAATCAGAAGGGGAAGGGGAAGGATCCAGACGAATATGATCCCCAACACAGGGATGTAAACGGTTGCCGCCGTCAAAACTGCGAAAAGGGCAGTCATTACGGCTCCCTCAGTTAATTTTCGTGATTGATTCATGCAGCCACCCCTTGAAACTTGGCCATTCAGGTTCAACCAGCCATTTCACTTTATGTTTTACTGGTCTATTGTAGCCCATACATCTTTAAAATGAAAGAAGAACACTGCCATCGGTTCGGCAGTGTTCGTGATACCCATTAATCCTCTTTGGCATATGGGAGCAATGCAGCTTGACGAGCACGTTTAATCGCTGTCGTCAATTTGCGTTGATACTTTGCGGATGTTCCTGTTACCCGTCTAGGCAAAATCTTTCCTCGATCAGAGATGAACTTACGGAGAAGATCCACATCTTTATAATCGATTTTTTCGATTTTATTAACGGTAAAGTAACATACTTTTCTACGCTTGCCTCTACGACGTGCCATTGGTCTCCCTCCTTCTGTCAGTTTTCGGCAAAGAGGCTAGAAAGGTAAATCGTCGTCGGAAATATCGATCGGTTCTCCGTCATTGGAGATAGGATCGTCATTCAAGTTAGACGTGTTTCCCCGCGATTCCTGACCATAACCTTGTTGATTGTACGACCCGGAACTAGCGGGAGCAGAGCCTTGACCCATGCCTTGCTCGGAACCACCCCGGTTCGCGGTAACATTACGGGGCTCTAAAAATTGCACGCTTTCCGCCTGAACTTCCACCATGTTCACACGGCGCCCCTCCTGATTTTCAAAACTACGACTTTGTACGCGGCCGTCAATGCCCGCCAAACTTCCTTTTTTTAAATAATTGGCGACATTTTCCGCCTGTTTTCTCCAAACGACGCAGTTTAAAAAATCAGCTTCCCGTTCTCCGTGCTGGTTGGTAAACGGCCGATTAACGGCGATGCCGAAGTTCGCCACTGCTATACCGTTTGGGGTGTACCGCAATTCAGGGTCACGGGTGAGACGTCCGACAAGTACGACGCGATTAATCATTCCAACCCCTCCCATTTATTTGAAGATTCCACTAGTCATCATCTCGAACAACGAGCGTTCGGATGACATCATCGGAAAGTTTAACCCGGCGGTCAAACTCATTGATGGCATCGGGTGTTGCCTGTAGCTTTAAAACGACATAGTAACCTTCACGGAAATCATTGATTTCATAAGCGAGACGACGTCTCCCTTTTTCATCGACATCCGTGACTTCCGCTCCATTATCGGAAAGGATTTGGTTCAAACGTTCGATCAACGCTTTGATCGCATCCTCGTCCAATGTCGGTTTAACGATATACAGAATCTCGTAATTACGCACGCGTGTCACCTCCTTTTGGTCTAAGCGGCCCCCATCCATGACGGGAGCAAGGAGCAAAAACCGGGCGTTTGCCCTCTATTTACTCACATCATAGTATTGTAACAGGTACACCTCCTATAGACAATAGCCTGGACGTATTTTGTTGTGAGTTTCGCTGTAATTTGATATTGACGATCACATGTTTGCTTCTGTTAAATACAGTATATCATGGTCAGCAAGAAAGGCAAGCAAAAATTATAAAAAAACGAAATTGCAACGACCACGCAATTTCACGTGAACTCTGTAGCCTAACCCGAGGTTGGCCCATGAGCCAATTTGATGCCTTAACCCAAGGTATACACGGGCTTTAGGTCGTCATAAACCACTTTTGATGACCTAACTCGAAGCATGCACGGGCGCTAGGTCATCATAACCCACTTTTGATGACTTAACCCACAGTATACACGGGCTTTAGGTCGTCATGACCGATCCAATTCCACCAAATTCTTCTAAAATATGATCGAAATTATAACAGCGAAACAGGCATAGCCTCGGTTAGACTATACCTGCTTCCAGAGGAAACCATATCTTTAGCGCCTCGTAAATATCGCTTTATCGTCGATTCCTGAAAATATGTCATCTCCTCCCGTTTCCTGTTCGAAATCCTCTTCAGTAGACATGTTCTCTTGTGTATCTCGCTCTGGTGCGGATTGCTCCCTTTCCGTCACCGGGTCTTTTTCTTCGTTTTTCGTCTCCTGATGATGCATGAATTGCAGCAGTTCCTTCGATGCCTCGATATCGCGTACGTCAACATTTCCGAAACGCTCCTGCATCACCTGGACGAGAAACGAAAGTGAATCCCGGATATTCGATTGCGCATCCAACCACTCATTGATCGATTCCGGATTTCGTTCGGTATTAATTTTCCACGTATACGTCACTCGCTGCTTCGTCATGGTATCACCTATTCAGTATATAGAAGTTTTTCGTTAAGAACTTTCAAACCCTCAATATTCATATTCACCGCATAGGCTTCCGGTACCCAGATGATTTCTATCTTCGCTTCATTGGCATAATCCAGCAGATCTTCATACATATCATCGCGAAATTGAATGCTTCCGCCGCCGTAGACCATGATTTTATCCACTCGCCCGGCCGTGTTCATCGCTCTTTCCTGTAAATCTTCCAATATGAGTTGTGCCTGTAAATATCTTGCTTCATCCAGGGATTGAACAGCTGTTTCGTGTAAATTGTTCGTTTCATCTTGATAGATGTTCATAAATTGTTGGCGGTTCAGGGACAGATGGCCTCCTACCTCGTCTTTAAGAAGTTTAATCGCTTCTTCCGTCGCATGACCTACACCGTGTCTTTTTCCGTCACAGAGGTCAAGAACGGCATTTTTCTCTTCCGTATAGATATATTCGGTCGTCCCATCCCCGATATCGGCGTGTAAAATATTCTGGTTCGCCATATCCTTCGGTTTCATTTTCGACTCATATTCTGCATCGTGATTTTTTAAAATATCCTCTTTTGCGGTTAAGAGCGTATAGAGCGCGGGTACGCCTTCCGTCGTTACGTTCACCTCATTAAATTTGACCATCACAGTGACCAGTTGATCCGCGACATAAATAATAACGGTGTGGGTACGTCCTTCCAGGCGTTGTTGCAGATGTTTGGCTCTCTCATTTGTATGCTCTGAAGCCGGGATCGCCGTTGACAGATTAGCGTCCACCTCCAACACCTGCGGAAGTTCTTCATGTGATTCATAATAGTTTTTAACCTCATGACCTGCGATCATACCGAGACAAACGATAACAGGAATATCATGTTTATACTTGTTTCCGAGTTTAATATTGATATTTTCCACCATATCGTTAATGCGGCTCGCGCGTTGTCCGACAAAATATGCGCCGTTTTTTTTGATCGCATCGCTCGTTACGTGGATAAGCAAATCCTCTTCGATGCGAGCGATGCTTTGCGCAAGATTGGTATCTGCTGTTTCCGGAATTTGGTTGACTCTCTTTACGACGGAAGGTTGCGTTAAAAAGCGATCCTCTATGTACATCTTCGTCTCTGAATTTCCGATATCCGCTGCCATTAACATTGTATACCCTCTCCCGTTTTTAAAGATTGGATTCTTTGTGGGTTCTTAAAGGATTCCTGAAGAATTCTTTGCGGGTTCTTTTTGCAGATATAGAGGCAGATCCCTCGCTGAGTTTCCGCTAAAACACCCGAAAGAATTCTTTGTGGGTCCATTTTTAATTCTTTTAGGTTTCTTTAAGCCTTCCTCTTATTTTAACACTAGTTTGCTTGATTAAATAGATTATACTATGCAAAAAATAGATTAGCAAAAAGTTATCGTAAAAAGCTCCCCCTCCCCTATCGCTTTATCCATAAAGAAAACTTGGCTTATCGCCAAGCCTGCGAAAGCCTTAGTTGCACTTATGCATGATAAGAAACCATCATGGCGGCTGAGCATACCGCCACCATCTATCATGAAAACAACTGATTTAGCGCAAAAAGTATAATCGTGACATATGTTGGTTATACTGATTGGTTTGCGCTGCTCCAATAATGGTTGTTTTCATACAAAAGTTATACTTTCTTATCTGCAAAAAAAGAGCGGGTGTTGATCCGCTCTTAAACGTTGAATCGAAAATGGATGACATCGCCGTCCTGGACGATATAGTCCTTACCCTCCAGGCGAACCTTACCTGCTTCTTTTGCCCGAGCCGTTGAGCCATAATATTGCAGGTCAGTAAATGACACAACCTCGGCACGGATAAACCCTCGTTCAAAATCAGAATGGATCACTCCGGCTGCCTGCGGCGCTTTCGTCCCCTCTTTGATCGTCCAGGCACGCACCTCGGGTTCACCGGCGGTAAAATACGTATTCAACCCGAGTAATTCATAAGATGTTCTAATTAAACGGTTTAAGCCAGGCTCAGTCAGGCCAAGATCGTCTAGAAATGATTGACGATCTTCTCCATCAAGCTCTGCGATCTCTGCTTCAATATCCGCACAGATGGTAATCACTTCTGCTCCTTCTTCAGCCGCCACTGCCCTAACCTGCTTAACGTAGTCGTTTTCTTCTTCTTCGAGCAGGCTCTCTTCATTCACGTTCGCCACGTATAAAATCGGTTTTTTCGTGAGCAGTTGGAATCCTTTTGCAATCTTTTCTTCATCTTGATTTAAACTTACACTGCGCGCGGGCTTTTCCGCTTCCAGCGCTGTCATTATCTTTTCCAATACCGCCTGTTCGGCGATCGCTTCTTTATCCTTTGATTTTGCCTGTTTGCCGACTTTGTCCAGGCGCTTGCTTACCGTTTCCAAATCGGCCAAAATCAGCTCCAAATTAATCACTTCGATATCTCTCACCGGATCCACACTACCGGATACGTGCGTAATATCTCCATCGTCGAAACAGCGGACGACATGTGATATCGCATCTACTTCCCGAATATTCGAGAGAAATTGATTTCCCAACCCTTCGCCACGGTTTGCACCCTTTACGATGCCGGCAATGTCCGTAAATTCGAAGCCCGTCGGAATCGTTTTTTTTGGATTCACCAAGTCGGTTAAAACGTGTAAACGTTCATCAGGTACATCAACGATCCCCACATTCGGATCAATCGTGGCAAACGGATAATTGGCCGCTTCAGCTCCGGCCTGTGTAATTGCATTAAATAACGTGGACTTGCCTACATTGGGCAACCCCACGATGCCTGTTGTTAACGCCATAGTCTTTTTCCCTTCCTATTCTTCAGCTGTTTCCAGTACTTTTTTCATTTTACGGGTGAACGTCTTGCGCGGGATCAAAACACTGTGTCCACATCCCTGACATTTGATGCGGATATCCATGCCCATGCGAATAATTTTCCAGCGATTTTCTCCGCACGGATGTGGTTTTTTCATTTCGACGATATCATTGAGTTGAAAGGTTTTGTCCGACAACGTTCCCGCTCCTTTCACAATGGCTGGCTAAAAGGACAGTGTGTATTATATCATACTTTTCGCAGAATAGGGAGGGATTACCGCTGCAAGCTATGAACGTGATCATTCCAGATTGTCAGATATAAACGGGTGCAGGAGAACCGCCCCGAGTAAATAGAGATTGACAACACCGTAAAGCGGGTAAAGAAACCCTACAAGCGTAGAAAATCCAAAAATTGTCATCGGCAGAAGAGGAAAAATGATCACTAACGCGAGTATCCAGGCCGGCCCATTGAGCACACGGCGAAAACGACTGATTAAACCGATGATATTCGCGGCCGCAGTCGTAAATATCGCAGTGAATAAAAGGACAGTCATAGCCAGAATAAGGATAGACGGATAAGTGCTCAATATCGAAAACAATGGGATTTCATAAAGTAAAATATCATCAGCTACAACGAGTAACGACTGGTTGTACAAATAAGAAACCCCACCGAGCATCAAGCCGCTGCCTACGGTGGCAATCCAGATTTCCCCTTCATGCTGAATTCTCGTTCCGATCACCGCGAGAACGGCAACGATAGGCAACAAATTCAGTCCCATAAACATAAGTGCCGAAGGCCAGTTGGTTTGCGCTCCCCATTCGAGTACAAAGCCACCATCATTGGACATTTGAAATAAAACCAGAATCCCGATTAAAGCAGCAATCAGCGCCGGCGTAAGTATATTATTGACAGAAGTTAATCCGTTCAGGTCCCAGATGAACAACACGACCAGCAAACCACACATGAGCATCACGCCGCTCCAATAAGGAAATTCAAACGTTTCCAGCGTCGCTCCCCCACCGGATATCATGATTCCTGTAGTCGTAAATAAATATATAATAATCATTGCATCATAAAATTTAGACACACGCTTGCCCAACAACGTCTCCAACACGCTCACATAATTTTCCGCCCCCTGCTGAATACTCAGTTTTAAAATGATAGCAGAACTGATCGTAAAAAGAATGCTAAACAGTATAATGGCAACCACGCTATCTTCACCAAAGAATTGCCATATTTCCCGTCCGGACGCATAACCGGCACCAATCATCGTTCCCGTCAGCAGAAACATCCATTTTAACCCACGTCCGATCATTCAATGTCTCTCCCTTGTCTTAGAACGTTCGTTATTGCCTGGACATCATTGTTCTGATCCAAGACGTATAGAACGGTCAAGATTCCCTTATACTGGGACTAGTATGAAAAAGGAGAGCTGGGTATGTCTTATAAAAGATCTTTTTCAAAAGAACGCACCTTTCAATGTCAGTATCATGTCGATGATGAGATGGTGCACCCTTTCGCGGATCAATTTTTTCAAAAAATAAAACATCTTTCTTTACATACCGATATCGTTATCGTCTGTATCGGGACGGATCGTTCCACAGGAGATTCTTTCGGCCCGTTAACAGGAACGATGATCACTGAGAACAGTCCACGCAGTCTGGACGTCTATGGAACCCTCCACCATCCTGTCCATGCATTGAATTTGCAGGAAACAATAAATCATATCATGGCTGAATACAGGCAGCCATTGATCATTGCCATAGATGCCAGCATGGGAAAACCGCAAAACGTTGGTCGGATCACTTTTGCATCAGGGCCGGTAAGCCCGGGAAGTGCCGTTAACAAGCAGCTTCCGGACATCGGCCATATGCACATCACAGCTACCGTCAATGTCGGAGGAATGATGGAATACTTCGTCCTGCAGAATACACGTCTAAACCTCGTCATGAAACTCGCCGAACGAACGTCAGAGGCTATATTAAAAGCGGATCGCTGGTTGTATCAACCGCCGAGCACTGCCACACCCTCGCGGCGCCACCACTCCATCATCCACCCGTCTGCACAGGAGTTGTCCGCCCCATCCAATGAATAAGGCGGACATCAATCAGAAGGCATATAGCAAGGATGTGATAACGAACACGACGAGAATCGCCGGCAAAAGGTTGGCAACCTTAATATCGACAATACCGAGCAGCCGCAGCCCAATAGCGACGATCATCACGCCTCCTGCCGCCGTCATCTCCGTGATGAACATTTCCAGCAGCGGGCCGGGAATGACGCGATTGATCAGGCCGGCTAACAAAGCAATCGTTCCCTGATACAGCACAACCGGAATAACTGAAAACAACACACCGACCCCCAGCATGGATGCAAAAAACAGCGATGAAAAGCCATCAAGCATCGCTTTGGTATAGAGTAAACTGTGGTCCAGGCGGAGCCCGCTATCAAGCGCACCGAGCACCGCCATGGCACCGACGACGTAGACGAGGGAGGCGGTGACAAAACCCTTGGCGAATAACCCTTCTCCGTCACGACTTCCTACCCTTTTTTCAATCCAGCGCCCAAACGCGTTCAAATGATCCTCAATGCGCCACCATTCCCCGAGGGCGCCTCCGATAACAAGGCTGCCAATGGTAATCAGAAATTGCTCGCTTTCCAGCCCCATACCGATCCCCAGCAAAATAACAGCCAACGCGATGGCCTGCATAACTGTCGTTTTCACTCTTTCCGGAATACGTTTAAAAATTAAGCCCAGCAGCGAACCGATGATAATCGCAACGCCATTCACCAATGTCCCGAGTAAAACCATTCTTCTTTTGATCCCCTTTTATCTACTGTGAACGAAAAACAATATTATTCTATATTAACACTTCACTTAATATCATGCTATAATACAAAATGAATATTCATTCAGTTTCAGAAAGGGTGATGATTATGTCACTGGCAGGAAAAACGGCCATTATAACCGGAGGCAGCAATGGTATGGGGAAGGCGATGGCTACGCGTTTTGCTTCTCAAGGCGCTCATGTCGTCATTACCGGGCGCAGCGAAGAGCGACTTCAAGAGGCGAAAACAGACATTCTAGGCGAAAGCAATGCAGGCGTTCTAACCGTGCAAATGGATGTCCGAGACCGTGAGGATGTACAGCGAACCATCGATGAAACAAAAGATACCTTCGGCCCCATCGACATTCTCGTTAATAACGCTGCGGGCAATTTCATTTCACCGGCAGAAGATTTATCCGAAAATGGCTGGAAAGCGGTCATTGACATTTGCTTGAATGGAACTTGGAATTGTACTCAGCTTATCGGCCGGGAAATGATCGCTCACAAACGAGGTGGAGCCATTCTCAACATGATCGCTACATACGCCTGGACCGGTTCGGCCGGCGTCGTTCACTCGGCAGCCGCTAAAGGGGGAATCCTCGCTTTAACCAAATCCCTGGCCGTGGAGTGGGGGGAATATGACATTCGTGTTAACGCGATGGCACCGGGACCCATCGAAAATACCGGCGGCGCAGACAAGCTATTTGCTTCGGAAGACGCCGTTAAACAAATGAAAAAGATCAATCCTCTCACTGATATCGGCAAGCTGGATGACGTTGCTGATGCTGCGGAATTTCTCGTCTCCAGTCAATCCCGTTTTGTCAACGGAGACTGCATGACCGTAGATGGCGGTCAATGGCTTGCTCAGAGCCGATATTTATGATTCCGGGGGAGGGTAAAAGAATGGAACCACTTATGATCGATACACAGGAAGGCATACGAACGATCACGATCAACCGTCCCGAACGTATGAATGCGATTAATGATGATATCAGTTTGCAAATCGAGCAAGCGTTTGCTGACGCTTCCGCCGATGATGACGTTCGAGTCGTCGTTATCACCGGTAAAGGCCGAGCGTTTTGCTCAGGACTCGATCTTTCGGAAATGTCGGATGCGTTTGGCAGTCGGCATGAACAGTTGGATGAACTGGGCTGGGTCGGGCGGCAGGCGCTCAGTATCGTCCACTGTGACAAACCCGTTATTGCTGCCGTGAACGGCATTGCCGCGGGGGCTGGGTTATCACTTGCCCTGGCTTGTGATATGCGCTTCATGTCGGACCAGACACGGGTCACGACCGGTTATGTCCGGCGCGGCCTAAGTCCCGATGCCGGCATGAGTTATTTTTTACCTCGCTTGATCGGTCAAGCCAAAGCCGCGCAAATGATTTTTACAGGCCGAGATATTTACCCTGACGAAGCTGAGCGCACGGGACTGGTCAACGAAGTCTTTCCCGATGAGGCATTTCATGATCGTGTCATGGACATTTCCCGGGAAATAACCGCAGGCCCCCCGATCGCCCTAACCTTCTCCAAAAGGCTTCTGACCGCAGACGCGGACGCTGAACTTTCGGCGCTATTAAAACAGGAATATGCCTATATTAAACGTTGTTTCGCGACGAAAGATGTCGAAGAAGGCATCCAGGCCTTTTTGGAAAAGCGTAAACCCAACTTTCAGGGGGAATAACTTGGACAACCGTCTATTCGGACAAATCCACTGGATGATCGGTGAAAAATGTCCTTATCGATCATTCATTCGGACACAAACAGTATCAAACGTTAAAAATTGTCCGAATAGGATGCTCATATGCACTAAACTTGCAACCGGAGAAATGTTTGTAAAGAATGGATAAGAAAAAGGGGCCGATCGGCCCCTTTTACAACGGTTATGCTTTATCGTGGTCCAACAATTCGAGGATGCGTTCCAAGTCTTCATCCGTTAAAAATTCTATTTCTATTTTGCCTCGCTTTTTGCCCTTTTTAATATGGACGGATGTGCCAAAATACGTCTGAAGCGTGTGTTCCTGTTCGCGGATATAAGCCGATGGCTGTTTCTCTTTTTTCTTTGGCTTGCTGGTAGGACCCCGGTTGTTGACCCGCTGCACAAGTTCTTCCGTCTGGCGGACATTGAGTGCTTGCTCCTTGACGGCTTTCACGGCATCCGGTACTTCTTTTTCCTGCTTGATGCCGAGAAGGGCACGTCCATGCCCCATCGATAATTCCCCGTCGCCAATCGCTTGTTGAATCGTTTTGGGCAATTGCAGCAGCCGCAGGTGATTAGCGATATGAGGACGGCTTTTGCCAAGCTGTTTGGCCAGTTGTTCTTGCGTGAAGTCAAAATGATCCATTAGCTTCGCGTACGCCCGTGATTCTTCCAGCGGATTGAGATCTTCCCGTTGTAAGTTTTCAATCAACGCAATTTCCATCATCCGATCATCCGTCAAATCCTTGACGATGGCAGGAACGGCTTCAAGCTGACTGTTCTGTGCCGCCCGAAAACGACGTTCCCCCGCCACAATCTCGTAACCTTTAATGCTCTTTCGTACGATGAGCGGTTGCAGAATTCCATGGCGTTTGATGGAGGCACTTAAATCGTCGATCGCTTGTTCATTAAACTGCTTCCTCGGCTGATAGGGGTTGACGCGCAAATCCTCAAGAGCAATATTATGCACCGCTTCCTCGCTCGTCTCCAGTTCATCCGGAAAAAGAGCATTGAGGCCTCTTCCTAATCCTTTAGGCACCCGCAACCACTTCCTTTGCAAGTTCTAGGTATACGTTGGCTCCCCTCGATTTGGGGGCATACAAGACGATAGGCATTCCGTAACTGGGGGCTTCTCCAAGCCGTACATTTCTCGGTACAATTGTTCCGAACACTTTATCCTGAAAGTATTTCTTCACTTCTTCGATGACTTGTACCCCTAAATTGGTACGGGCATCCAACATCGTGAGTAAGACACCTTCAATTCGCAAGTCTGTGTTTAAATGCTTTTGGACAAGTCGGATCGTATTGAGGAGCTGGCTTAACCCCTCGAGGGCGTAATACTCGCATTGAACCGGAATTAACACCGCCTCTGCCGCCGTAAGGGCATTGATCGTCAAAAGACCGAGCGATGGCGGACAATCAATAATAATATAATCATAGTCGTCCTGGACACTGCTCAATCCTTTTTTCAAACGGACTTCCCGGGAAATCGTCGGGACAAGCTCGATTTCCGCTCCGGATAACTGTATCGTCGCCGGTAGGACAGAGAGGTTTTCCACCGGGGAAGAATAAATGATATCGCGGGCGTTAACGTCTTCTACGAGTAAATTATAGATACAGGCGTCGACATCACCTTTTTCAATGCCGGCCCCGCTTGTTGCGTTCCCTTGTGGGTCGATATCAACGAGTAAAACCCGATGACCGATATAGGATAAACAAGCGCTTAGATTAACGGCGCTTGTCGTTTTTCCAACACCGCCTTTTTGATTGGCGATCGTAATCACTTTAGCCAAAATCGTTCACAACCTTTCCCTTGCGGTTGCTCGAATATATGTAATTATATTTTAGCACGTTTTCCAGATTAGTAAACTTGGCTTTTCGCCAATCCTGGCGAAAGCCTTAGTTGCACTTATGCATGATAAGAAAGTTATACTTACTTATCTGCAAAAAATAATCTACCATGAAAGAATGATAGATTATTTTTTGGGGATGCGAATGGTAAATTGATAATAATCATCGAGTTCTTCTTCCTGACGTTCGACTTGCATCCCGGATTTTTCGACCATTTCCAGTGATTGTCGAATCGTATTCATGGCGATACGCAGATCTTTTGGAAAGTGCTGTTTCTTTGTACGTTTCTTCTCTTCGGGTTTTTCCGTATTCTCCAGCCAGCGCTCCGCGTATGCTTCCGTTTCTTTTACACTCAGGGAATGATCGATAATCGCGCGCAGCAATTGTATTTGCAAGGATTCATCCTTAAGTCGAATGAGCGTTCGTGCGTGGCGTTCGGATATATCCCGCTGCAGAAGCGCGGTTTGCACCTCTTCAGGCAAGGACAACAATCTGAGCTTGTTGGCAATGGTGGACTGCCCTTTGCCCAGTCGCTGTGCCAGGCTCTCCTGCGTAAGCTTGTGCCAATGAATCAACTGCTCGTAAGCTCTGGCTTCTTCGATAACCGTTAATTCTTCTCGTTGTAAATTCTCTATGAGAGCCAGAGATGCTGTCTGGGCATCGTTGAATTCCTTAACGATCGAAGGGACTTCCGACCATTCCAATTTTTGGGCGGCACGCCACCTGCGTTCTCCGGCAATGAGTTCGTAATTGTTTTCTCGCTCTCTGACGATAATCGGTTGCAGCATTCCGTGTGTCTGGATCGTCCTTGCCAACTCATCAATGGTTTCTTCTGAAAAAATGGTACGGGGTTGGAACGGATTCGGTACGATGGCAGTGATGGGTAATAAGCGAACTTCCTCACTGTGACCTGCGCCTTCCTCGGGATTTTCTCTTTTTACTTCATCGCCTAGACCGAAAAAACGTTGGATGGAATTTCTCACCGTCTCCCCCCCTTTTTTAAGTCATGGCTCTTTTCTTTATTTTATCATGACTGTCACATTTGTCTACGCTGTTGCTTATTACAAAGGTTTTTTCTTAATGATTCCGGCGTTGCGGGGATAACTTTTCGGTGTGCTTTCCTTCTTGCCGATCACATAAATAGATCGCTCGCTTGCTTCTGTCGGCAGCTCAAAATAATGCCGGTCGATGTCTCCGCCATTGAGCACACGGATCGCTTCCCGGGCCGTTGCCAGCTCCTCTTCCCCGCTCTTCCCCTTTAAGGCCATCCATACCTCGTGTTTGTGAACGAACGGGAGACAAAGTTCTGCCAATACCGGCATTTTGGCCACCGCCCGCGCGATGACGATGTCGTACCGATCGCGATGGTGTTCTTCTCTGGCCGCATCCTCGGCGCGTGTATGTATAAGATGCACATCTTCCAGCGACAATGCCTTCGTAAGCTCTTCGAGAAATTGCACCCGTTTTTTCGTCGCCTCGATGACGGTCAGATGCAAATGAGGAAAGCAAATCTTTAGGGGGATGCCGGGAAAACCCGCGCCCCCGCCGATATCAGCCAGCGATGAAACGGCCTCAAACGGATAGCAACAAGTCGCCAGGAGCGAATCGTAAAAATGCTTTTCATACACCTCATGCTCATCGCTGATCGCTGTTAAATTCATGTGCTTATTCCAGTCCACGAGGAGCTCATAATAACGTTTAAACTGTTCTTTTTGCCTGTCCGCCAGGGAAAGGTCAATATCCTTTAACCATTTTTCCCATTCCTTCATAAGGGTGACCGCCTTTCCGTTTCCCGGGTAAAGAAAACTTGGCTTATCGCCAAGCCTGGCGAAAGCCTTAGCTGTACTTATGCATGATAAGAAAGTTATACTTCCTTATCTGCCTAGGAAAGCAGGCCGTTCCAAAGGTTCAGCCTGCTTTTCATCCTTTTGCCCTTATGACGTTGCCGCCTCTTTTTGCGACATCTGTCGCCCTTGCTCAATATACACGAGCAAAATCGAGATGTCCGCAGGATTCACACCTGCCACGCGAGATGCTTGCCCCACGGATAAAGGCCGCACTTCCTCGAGCTTTTGACGGGCTTCCATGGCAAGACCGGTAATTTGACTATAATCGATCCATTCCGGAATCCACTTATTCTCCATTTTCTTCCTTTTATCCACCTGTTCCATCTGTTTGGCGATATAGCCTTCGTATTTTGTCTGGATGTCGACCTGTTCCTTAACATCAGCCGGCAACTCACGCTCCGGTGGGATAATCGCTTCGATATCCGCATACGTTATTTCCGGTCTTTTAAGGAGTTGCGTGCCGGAAACCGCTTCTTTTAACGGGGCGGAGGCATTATTTTCGAGTACGGACTGTACTTTTTCCCCGGGTTTAACGATGGTGTTTTCGATTCGCTTTCGTTCAGCGCCGATGTCTTCGTTTTTCTTTTCAAACTGCTGATATCGTTCAGCAGACACGAGCCCGATCTCATAACCGAGTTCGGTCAGGCGCAAATCAGCATTGTCATGGCGCAAGAGAAGACGATATTCTGCCCTTGACGTCAGCAAACGATAAGGCTCATCCGTCCCTTTCGTGACGAGATCATCGATAAGGACTCCGATATAGGCATCGGAACGATCAAGAATGATGCCTTCTTTATTCTGCGTCCGTCTGGCCGCGTTGATCCCAGCCATGATCCCCTGGCCGGCCGCCTCTTCATACCCGGAGGTACCGTTGATTTGACCGGCAGTGAACAACCCGGGAATTTTTTTCGTCTCCAGCGTTGGCCACAACTGGTGCGGGACGATGGAATCGTATTCTATCGCGTAGCCCGGGCGCATCAAACGGGCATTTTCCAGGCCTTTGATCGTCTTCAGCATGTCATATTGAATATCTTCAGGCAATGACGTCGACAAACCCTGGACATACACTTCTTTCGTGTCTCGACCTTCCGGCTCCAGGAAAATTTGATGCTGGGACTTATCGTGAAAACGGACGACCTTGTCCTCAATGGATGGACAATAGCGCGGCCCTGTCCCTTCCATCATGCCGGAATACATCGGTGAACGTTCCAGGTTCTCGTTAATCAAGCCATGGGTGCTGTTGTTCGTGTACGTGAGCCAACAAGGCAGCTGATCGGTAATATAATCAACGGTGTCATAAGAAAACGCACGGGGAGTGTCGTCCCCCTCCTGGATTTCCGTTTGTTCGTAATCAATCGATTTGCCGTTCACGCGCGGGGGAGTCCCGGTTTTAAAACGAACCATTTCAAACCCGAGTTCGCGCAGATGATCCGACAATGCCACCGATGGCTGCATGTTGTTCGGGCCACTCTCATAAGCGAGATCGCCAAGAATAATCTTGCCTCTTAAATACGTTCCGGTCGTTACGATGACAGAGTCGGCCCGGTAATGGGCGCCTGTATTCGTCACGACCCCCTGGCACACACCATCTTCAACGATGAGAGACTCCACCAGTCCCTGGCGAAGCGTCAGGTTTTCTTCTTCTTCCAAAGTGTTCTTCATTTCCTGCTGATATTGGAATTTATCCGCTTGTGCCCGTAACGCTCGTACAGCCGGCCCTTTTCTCGTGTTTAACATTCGCATCTGAATATGCGTTTTATCAATATTTCTAGCCATTTCGCCACCGAGGGCATCGATCTCACGGACGACGATGCCTTTCGCCGGACCGCCGACCGAAGGGTTACAGGGCATAAAGGCCACCGCGTCAAGATTGAGGGTGAGCATAAGGGTGGATGCCCCCATACGGGCGGATGCAAGCCCCGCCTCAACACCGGAATGTCCCGCGCCGATGACGATGACATCGTAATTTCCACTTTCAAAAGACATGTTATACCTCCTTTGCACCGTTGGCGTCTTCATTTTCCCAGACAAAACTGTGAAAACAACTGATCGATAAGTTGGTCCGGCGCCGTCTCTCCGACGATTTCGCCGAGGTGTTCCCAGGCTCTTGTCACATCAATTTGCACCATATCGACGGGCATGTCCGCCTGGGCCGCCTCCAGGGCTTCGTCGATCATTTCCTTTGCCTGGTTCAGCAAGGCAATATGTCGGGTGTTCGAGACATAATTCATCTCTGTACCCTCGACCCCTTCATCAAAAAAAAGATGCGCGATGGCCGCTTCTAAATCTTCAATCCCCTCGTCCTTTAAAAGAGAGGTCGTCACAAGCGGGCGATCGCCGACAAGTTTACGCACTTGGTCTTCATCGATGTCTGGTGTTAGATCGTTTTTATTTAAAATAACGACGGCGTTGAAATCTGCGATCGCGGTGAAAAGCGCTTCATCCTCCGGTGTTAATGGTTCGCTCGCGTTTAGGACGAATAATACCAGTTCCGCATCGGATAGCGCTTGCCGTGAGCGCTCAACGCCCAGCTTTTCCACGGTATCTTCCGTTTCCCGGATACCGGCGGTATCGACAAGTCGAAGAGGAACCCCCTTGACATTCACATATTCTTCGAGGACGTCACGGGTCGTCCCCGGAATCTCCGTGACGATCGCACGATTATCCTGAACGAGGGCGTTCATCAGCGAGGACTTTCCGACGTTCGGCCGACCGATGATGGCCGTTGCCAGTCCTTCCCGGAGGATTTTACCTTGATGGGCGGTGGCCAACAGTTGCTCAATTTCTTTACGAACGTCGGTAATCTGCTTTTCAAGACGTTCCAACGTTACGGATTCCGCATCAAATTCCGGATAATCAATATTGACTTCAACGTGGGCAATCGCTTCCAGCAACTCGGTACGCAACGATTTGATTTGCCGGGCGAGACGCCCTTCGACCTGCTTCATGGCCACATTCATCGCCCGGTCCGTTTTCGCGCGGATCATGTCCATGACGCCCTCGGCTTGAGATAGATCGATACGACCGTTTAAAAAGGCCCGTTTCGTGAACTCTCCCGGTTCAGCCAAACGTGCGCCTTCAGTAAGCACCAGCTGCAACACACGGTCCGTCGATACAACACCGCCATGGACATTTATCTCAACAATGTCTTCCCTCGTGAACGTTTTCGGGGCTCTTAGCACCGACACCATCACTTCTTCCACCGTTTCATTCGTCGCAGGTTTTACCAGGTTGCCGTAATGGATCGTATGTGTATCCACTTCCCGCAACTTTTTGTGACCGCGATAGACACGATCACCGATAGCCACCGCTTCATCCCCGCTGATGCGTATCATCGCGATTGCGCCTTCACCGGGAGGCGTGGAAATGGCCGCGACTGTATCCAACTCCATCTCATCACCTCGTTTCCGTTCCTATTCCCATCACTAAAGGATAACATAAAAATAAGCCTCTCACCAATGCGTGTTCACAAAGAAAAATCCCTTATCACCGTTCATAGGGATAAGGGCACCGTTTCGAATCATGTCTCTTTTGGTTTAATGACAACGTGCCTGCGTGGTTCTTTGCCGTCGGAGAGCGTATCAACCGCCGTATCCGTTTGCAGCGTCTGGTGGATTTTTTTGCGTTCATTGGCCTGCATCGGTTCCAGTACGACCCTGCGATTGGTGCGCTTTGCTTTTTCGGCCAGACGGTACGCGAGTTGCTCCAGTGTTTTCGCACGACGTTCCCGGTAATTTTCGGCATCGAGTTCAATACGTCTGTATTGATCCGAATGGCGATTGGCCGCAAGGTTGGTTAAATACTGCAGCGATTCCAGGGTTTGCCCTCGTTTGCCGATCACCATACCGACATCTTCCCCGTTCATTTCCAGGCGCGCCTTTTTCTCTTCCGTGTCAAATGCGTGAATATCAAGATTCACGTCCATGCATCTTAAGACATCCGCGAGAAAACGTTCAGCTTCTCCTACAGGATCAGGCTTCATCGTAATCTCTAAAATGGCCGGTTTACTAAAAAAGTTCAGGAATCCTTTTTTCGGTGTCTGGATCTCCACGTAATCAACTTGCTCACGAGTTGCCTGCAGTTCCGTAAGCCCTTGGTTCAACGCTTCTTCAACCGTCTTACCTGTCACCGAAATGGTTTTCACGATTATTTCGCTCCTCCCGGGTTAGTACGTTTGTCTTTTTTTTTCCTGTGCCTTTGGACCTGTAATAAAGTACGTCTGTGCGATCATGAAGAAGTTACCGACGACCCAGTACAACGCGAGCGCTGACGGGAAAAAGAAAGCAAATACCCCGATCATAATCGGCATCATATAAAGCAGAATCTGCATCTGCGGGTTCGCGCTCACCATCATCATCTTCTGCTGGAAAAAGGTGGTTGCTGCGGCGATCACTGGCAAAATAAAATCGGGCTCACCGAGCTGAAACCAGAGGAATTGGTGATTAAAAATTTCTTCTGTCCGCATAATGGAGTGAAAGAAGGCGATTAAGATCGGCATTTGAATAAATAATGGCATACATCCTGCGAGTGGATTAACATTATTCTCGCTAAAAAGTTTCATCGTCTCTTCCTGCAACTTTTGTTGGGTCTTTTGATCTTTAGCGCTATACTCCTCTCGTAACTTCATCAATTGCGGCTGTAATTCCTGCATGGCTTTTGTACTTTTCGTCTGTTTGATCATCAATGGCAAAATTAAAAACCGGATAAGAATCGTCACTACGATAATCGCTAAACCGTAGTTTTCACCTGTCGCTTCCGCGATCGTTGTTATCAACCATGACAGCGGATAGACAAAAATGGTGTCCCAAATCCCGTCAGGGTTCTCCGTAATGGGTTGGTCAATGTTAAAACAACCGGCCATGATAGCTGCAAGCGCCACCAGCATCAATGCCAGTCCTATTTTCTTTCGCAACGTCCACAATCCTCCTTGGTGAAGCAAACACTTTTATTTGCAGATAAGAAAGTATAACTTTCTTATCATGCATAAGTGCAACTAAGGCTTTCGCCAGGCTTGGCGATAAGCCAAGTTTTCTTTAACAGGGCCCGTGCGGTCTCCACACGCCTGCCCGTTTGAAAACATGGGCGAAACTTTTGCTTGCCGTATGATATTTCATAGATAATAAAGGCTTTCTTCCAATAATAATATAATCCTTGTCCGCTTGAACAGCATCTTGATGCTCTCTCATCATTTCCCGGATCCATCGTTTCAGACGATTCCGAGTGACGGCGGTACCCAACTTACGCCCTACCGTTACGCCAAATCGAAAATGGCTTTGTCCCGGTTTATCAAGGACGTAAAGGACAAATTGGTGATTGGCCACCGTTTTGCCTTCCTTGAAAATTTTCGCAAATTCGTCATTATCTTTGATTCGATACGCTTTCTTCATCCTGAATATCACCTATATCCGTAGAAAAAAGACCACTGTTGACGCAGTGGCCTTATGCGGAAAGGTTTTTCCTTCCCTTTTTACGTCGACGCTTGAGCACTTGCCGTCCATTTTTGGTGCTCATGCGCGCACGAAATCCGTGAACCTTTTTACGCTTACGATTATTTGGTTGGAATGTTGGTTTGGCCATCGTAAGCCACCTCCCTTATTTAACCCTACTTAGGCATTCTAAAAAAGTATACAGACTGAATTGTACAAATGTCAAGGGCACTGAGAGACGGCTCCGCGGTTTCGTTAAAGTTCGAATATATTCGCGGCTATCCGAGGGAACGGAGATCGCTCCGATCTTTATGACACTTGAATCGTGTTGTTATACCCCAAAGGCAGGGCATCTCACTCCGAGAGGGACAAGAAGCGCGTTGTTATACCCCAAAAGCAGGGTATCTCACTCCGAGAGGGACAAGAAGCACGTTGCCATACCCCAAAGGCAGGGTATCTCACTCCGAGAGGGACAAGAAGCACGTTGCCATACCCCAAAGGCAGGGTACCTCACTCCGAGAGGGACAAGAAGCACATTGCCATCCCTCGAACGACGGGGATCGAACCAATCCGAGAGGGCGATGTGATCCTTCCTCGGGCTCGTCTTAGAAAGGCGATTTTTATTTCCCTTAAAAATCGTTTTACTTTGACTTTACCTTGG
>NZ_FNEN01000040.1 GCF_900100185.1 Natribacillus halophilus
TGACCGCGAAAATTAAAATCAATCCAACGGACGAACAGGAACAATTACTAGCAAAAACCGTTCGTGCCTATCGAGAAGCCTGCAACGTGGTATCTGGTGTCATCTTTGAGTCTAAGCTGCTCGTACAGGCAAATCTCCACAAGATGACGTATCGGGATCTTCGTTCCAATCTCGGTTTGAAGTCACAAATGGCACAGTCTGTTTTAAAAACTGTGATTGCCAAATACAAGACGAATCATAGCAACGGTCACGAATGGACGAAAAAGCTGATCTGGCAAATATCCATCAAGTTGTTGGTGTTGATATGGGGATTAACTTTGTCGCAACCTCCTATGATTCAAATAGTGACACCACCTTTTTCAACGGTCGGCCTATCAAGCATAAACGTGCGAAATACAAGCAACTCCGAAAGGAACTGCAACAAAAGCAAACGCCTTCTGCCCGCCGAAAACTAAAACAAATCGGACAACGAGAAAACCGTTGGATGCAGGACGTCAATCACTGCATCAGTAAGGCACTCGTTAAAACGTACGGGCAAGATACGCTTTTTGTTGTTGAGGACTTAACGGGTGTGCGAGCCGCAACGGAAAAGGTGCGTGTCAAAGGCCGTTATCAAATGGTGTCGTGGTCCTTCTATGACCTAAGGCAAAAGATTGAATATAAAGCCTTGAAAGCACAAGCGAAAGTGATTGCTATCGATCCGACATACACCTCACAAACGTGTCCGAAATGTGAGCACACAGAGAAAGCGAATCGCCATAAAAAGACCCATACTTTCTGCTGTAAGACGTGTCGATATACATCGAATGATGACCGTATCGGTGCGATGAACCTTCAACGAAAAGGAATAGAGTACCTCGTTGAAGAAACGGCCCGAACATGATTCGGGTGGTTGGGTAGCTGTCAACCTGCCCCGATGTGACACCATGCTAAGATAGGAGATCGCAAGATCGCTCGCACTATTGGGTCGTCACAAGCCCCCACTTCAAAACCCGTTAGGGTTTAATTGGGGGGGAGTTGACTGACATTGACCTCTTTCTGTACGAGCAGATACCCTTCATGTATGTGTGATGATGCCTGCACATGTCTGCCTGTCGCTAACCAATCTTGCAGAAACTGCAAACGCGACCCGTCAATCGCCTCGCCCACGATCCACAGGGGAATGCCCGGCGGGTAAGGGATGATTTCTTCTGCCATTTTTCTGCCTTCCGCTGCATTGATCGCGATAAGTTCCGTGTCTCTATGCTCCTCACGAAAAGAATGGCTCACAATCCTGGGATAAGAAGGAAACGCCACTTCGTGCCGGTCTTCCAACTGTTCTTTTTCATATAAAGCGATCAGGGCCGTAAGCAGCACCCCTTCCCAGTATCGCGGATGTTGCAGGGGAAGGACGAGCAAAACATGACGGCGGTCGCTTAGTTCCGGGTAAATGCCTTTCGTATGTAAATGTGCTTCCCATTCCGAGCCGTTCCATCCGTCCGGTACACGTAAAATCAGTTTTAAGGGGTCATCGTTTTCCACAACCATCCCCGGATAAGATTCGTCCAACTTTCCCCGAAAAGCCTGCAAGTGTGCAGCGATAGATTCACCGCTGAGTGATGCGTTATAGGCACGGGCGACATCGAGGGAAGCGAGGACCGGGTAAGAGGGGCTGCTCGTCTGTAAACGTTGCAACCAATATCGACACCGCGATTCATCCGCCTTTGAACGCAGATGCAAAAAAGCTCCCATCGTCAGCGCGGGTAACGTTTTGTGCGCCGATTGCACCACGGCATCGGCACCCGCGGCTAATGCTGAAACCGGAAACGCCGAATCGATATGAAGGTGAGCACCGTGAGCTTCATCAACGAGCACATGGGCCCCATTTCTTTTAGCGACAGCCATCGCCCCTTCGAGTTCACCGACATATCCGTAATAACTCGGAGAAGACAGCAATAGCCCCCGAGCCTCAGGATAACATGCAAACCCTTGAGCGACGGTTGCTTCTGAAACCCCCGTAGCTAAACCTGACCCCCGGTCGATTTCCGGAGCGATAAAAATGGCTTCCACACCCGCCATTTCCAAGCCGTGCACCACAGACTGATGCACATCCCTTTGCACCAGCACCTGCTCGCCTCTATGAAAAAAAGCAAGTATCATCGTCAAATTACCGAGCGTTGAACCCCCAACGAGAAAAAACGTACGAGCACACCCATATTGCCGGGCCGCCAATCGCTCTGCTTCAAGAATCACACCCGAAGAATCATGCAAATCGTCGAGCCCCGGCAACTCCGTTTGATCCAGACGCATAATTTGTTCAAAATAAGTCGAATAAGGCGGAGATAATAGATTCCCGTTTTTGTGACCGGGCACGTGCATCGAGATCGGCGCCCGTTGATCATGTTGGAACAACTGCTCAAAGAGCGGACAGTCCATATCTTTTCAGTTCCTTTTTCCTTTCATTATAACAGATGGAGCTAATTATTTAATGAAGGAGCATACGATTGTTCATTTTACTTCCGCGCAAACGTTCAATGTACCAGGTATAGGACGGATCCTCGACATTCAATTCTACCATTTTTCGTTCACATGAGAGACAGATCCACATGGAAAGCAAATAGAATCCCATCTCGCTATTCTGTTCACAGACGCCGCAATTTTCCGTGCTTGAACCGTTCGAAAACATGTCATTTCCCCCTACACGTATCATTTTCATTTTAGTGTTTCCTATTCTTATAGAAACTATACGGCTGATCGCTGCAGGAATAATCGGAGTGTCATTATTTTATGTGGCAAGTGCCTAACTCGTGCCTGTATGAGCGGAAATTAGAGGGTGGATTCTGGCGCTTTTCGGGGATATTCTGGCGCTTTGGCAGCGGAATCTGGCGCTTTCCGGGGGTATTCTGGCGCTTTGGTGTTTTGGACAAAAAATACCCGCACATTCCATTAACAGGAACATGCGGGTATTTTTTCTATCGCCAGGCGACGTCCTACGCTCTCAGGGCGTTTCCGCCCAAATACCATCGGCGCTGAAGAGCTTAACTTCC
>NZ_FNEN01000041.1 GCF_900100185.1 Natribacillus halophilus
CAGCCCCCCGATCGTTTCGTGGTCCGTACCGGGACCGCTGCGTACGTTCAAGTAGGATGACTGTACGATTCCATGACTGTATTCAGGTTCGGTCAGTTCCAGCGTTTCTTCAGGCGTGATGTGATTGCCGCTCACGTATGTCGGTCCATCGATATCGTCCAGTTGTAATTTATACCAACCGTCAATCTCTCCGACGACTTCCAATTGCTCGTTACGTTCCAATTGATGCACACGTGCCTCATCTACACCAGGGCCTTCTCGTACATTTAAAAGGTCACTGTCCACGTAGCCCTCTTCGTATTCCGGTAAATCAACCGGAACGATAAAATCTCCTGAGACATATGCATCTCCACTAAATCCTTCACCACTGATCTGGTACCAACCATCCGAGGTTTCGCCTTCCAGCTCCACTCTCGTGTAGTCTTCCAGCCCCCCGATCGTTTCATGGTCCGTACCGGGACCGCTACGTACGTTCAAGTAAGATGACTGCACGATACCATGACTGTATTCGGGTTCGCTCAAATCTTGTGTTTCTTCGAAAGTACGCTCATCTGTTTCAGCAACCTGAATCTCTTCAGAAGTACTCTCCTCGGTTTCATCCAAAGCATCAGGTTCTTCGGAAGTGATGTAACTGCCATTCACATATGTAGAACCCTCGACATCATCTACCCGGATCTTATACCAATCGTCAATCTCTCCGACGACTTCAACTTGTTCGCCCTGCTCTAATTGAGCTACATCCGTTTCGTCTTCACTTGGACCTTCTCGAACATTGACAAGGTCACCTTCCACGTATCCCTCTTCGTATTCCGGTTCATCTACGGGGACAATAGCGCTCGCCGAGACATACGCTTCGTCGCTGAACTCTTCTGCATTGATCTTATACCAACCATCGGAGGTTTCACCTTCCAGCTCCACCCTTGTATAATCATCCAATTCCCCGATGACTTCGTATTCCTCATCTGGACCTGAACGTACATTTAGGAGTGGGGACCGGACAATGCCATGTGTTTTGTCGACTTCTTCCAACTCTTCTGCTGTACCAACTTCTGCTGAAAGCTGGCTTTCTGTAAGGCCAACTATTAAAAATGACATTAAAAAAGTTGAAACTATAGATTTACATTCCATATCATCATTTCCCACCTTTATTTTATGATTCTTTTAATATATGTATCGGCAAAAATCTAAAATTATTAATAATACTTTTTTATTAAGATTGAAAACCAAAATCAATATCTACTACTATATAATACCTTTATAATGTAATAAATGTAAATACATCTATTAAAAAAACTGGCTTCAGAAATACCTGAAGCCAGTTTTAACTTCATAATTTGGTAGTTTACTCGTTTCTATCTTGCCTCTATATTCCAGGCATGAGCAATGGCATCAGCCGTAATGTGACCTAGCTCCTCTCTCCCTTGAGGACTTCCCAACATTTCTGCATCTGTAGCGTTATCGATAAACAATAACTCTAACAATATCGCTGACATGGCCGTATTGCGCAAAACACTAAAATTTTCCCTTTTCATCCCTCGATCCGTTGCAGTTAACTCATTAGCGATGTACTGATGAACTTCTTCCTGTTTCTCTATTGTTGTACTTGATACATTGCCATTAAATATAAAACTTTCAAAACCACTTGCTGAGCCGTTGAAAGCATTATTGTGCACGCTAACGAAATAATCAGCTCCCCAATCATTCGCCATGGCTGCTCTATCCGGTAACTCAATAAACTCATCTGTCGTTCTTGACATCATGACATCAACGCCTACATAATCTTCCTCTAATACTTCAGCAACATGAAGCGATATATCAAGCGCTACATCTTTTTCCTCCAACCCTTGGCCAATACCACCGGGGTCGTTACCGCCGTGGCCAGGGTCGATGAAGATTTTAACTTCCGAAACAGGATTTTCAGATACTAGATTTGCACTGACATAAGTAGGTCCGCTGACATCATCCATTCGGATCTCGTACCAACCATCAGTTTCACCAACGATGTTGACTTGTTCTCCTCGCGGGATTGAACTGACTTGAGCATAAGATGTCCCCGGACCTTCACGAACGTTCAGGGAAACATTTGCATCAACATAGCCAACAGCCCCAGGATTTTCATTGGTTACTAGACTAGCACTGACGTAAGTAGGTTCATTGACATCATCCATCCGGATCTTATACCAACCATCAATTTCGCCAACGAGATCGATCTCTTCCCCGCGCGGGATCGAACTGACTTGATCATAAGAGGTGCTGGGGCCTTCTCGTACGTTTAGGGAAATATTCGCGTCTACATAGCCAACGTCTTCCTCCGGTAAATCAACCGGAACGATAAAGTCCCCGGAGACGTACGCTTCTCCACTGAATCCTTCACCACTGATCTGGTACCAACCATCCGAGGTTTCGCCTTCCAGCTCCACTCTCGTGTAGTCTTCCAATCCCCCGAT
>NZ_FNEN01000046.1 GCF_900100185.1 Natribacillus halophilus
GATTTTTGTAAAGTGACCATAATAACCCTTCTCACAATGCCTTAATAATTTTATGTTCATTCCGGCTGTAATAATAAATGAGGACAACGATCGCTATGATTGAGAAAAATCCGATCAGTAACAGTCCCGTCCAATCCGGCATGGATTGTTCCATGAGAATATCCCTGTAAGCTGTAACGATATGTGCAATAGGATTGACGGTTACAAGGATATCTATCCAAACATTGTCTTCAGCCGCCGGGCCTAAACGACCGCCTTCCCAAATGATCGGGGAGGCATAAAAAAACACCCGGGTCACGTGCGACAAAATATTATCCACATCGCGAATAAACACACTGACATACGCCAAAAACAAACTGATCGCCAATAAAAATACGTATTGAATCACGATAATCAGCGGCAAAAACATGACTTGCCACCCGGGAACCGTACCCGTAGCTACTAAAAACGAAGCGATAATAATAAGTCCGAAAGCAAAGTTGATCAATTGCGTCGAGGTAATCGTCATCGGAAAAATCGATTTTGGTAAATAGACCTGATTAATGATCGACGAATATTTTAGAATCGCTTTTGCAGAACCGTTGACCGTCGTATTGATCCAGCGCCACGCCACCAAGCCAATCACGAGAAAGACGGCAAAGTTGTCGCCGCCACGGTCCAGCAATACACCGACCAAAAAGTAATAAACGAGAACGTTGAGCAGAGGATCCAACAACCACCAGAAATAACCCAGATAGCTATTGCGGTTCTCGGCCTTTAACCCTGATTGTACCAGATAGACCAAGAGGTCTTTTCTTTTTTGGATTTCCTGTACATATTGTCGCATAAGATTCCGCCCATCTATTCCATACCCAGCATATCATTTTACTACAATCGAGTCAGCGAAAAATACCCACGTCTTCCCCCGGGCACGGTTTCGTCAAAGCCCAAATATTAGTTACAAATGTCCGGAATGGAAATTTCTCCGGATCACACCGCTGTTCTGCCCCCTCGGGGCGACTTTTCCGGCTGTTGAGGGATTAATTCGATCCTCTTGTTCCTCTCGGAGCAGCTCGACCCCCGGGTGAGGGATTAATTCGTTCTTCTTGTTCCTTTCGGAG